>NZ_WUWN01000024.1 GCF_009846865.1 Puerhibacterium puerhi | reverse complement strand
CTCGCCGACCTGCCGGCGCAGCTCGAGGATCTTGCGGACGCCCGGCAGCGTCACGCCCTCCTCGCCGAGCTGGATGACCTCGCGCAGCCGCTCGATCTCGTCGGCCGAGTACCGCCGCTGGTTGCCCTGCGAGCGGTCGGGCTGGACGATCTCCAGCGCGTCCAGCCGCCGCAGCTGAGCGGCCGGGACGTCGAGCAGTGCCGCGACCTGGCCGATCGTGTAGAAGGGCTCGTCCGACCGGATCCGGTCGGTGGTCCGGTCCGACGCCGAGCCGGCCGCCGGGCCGTCCGCGGCGCCGGGCGAGCGCACGCTCTCGTCGCCGGTGCCGCCGCCGGGCCCCGGTCGACGCGCCGCGTCGTCGCTCACCGCACCCGCTCCTTCAGTCTCGGCCCACGTCCACCCGGTCCTCACCGGCGGTCACGGAGACCCGGTCGTCGCCCACCGCGAGGTTGTCGATACGTACCGTACCGACGCGTCCCTCGGGCCGGCCCGCCCGCACCCCGCCCGCGGCGTCGGGCTGCAGGTCGAGCGTGATGCGCAGCACCTCGAACGGCACGGCCGCCGCCCAGGCCTGCGGCGAGCACGACGTCGGGTACGGCACCGGCACGGGCTTGTCCCGCCGGTCGAACCCGCAGAACAGCTCCGGCAGCCGGCCGCCGAAGGCGCGCGCGGCGTCCACCAGGCCGTCGGTGACCCGGGTGGCCTCGCCGCGGTAGCCGTACGCCGCCATGCCCGCGGCCGCGAGCACCGAGTCGTGCGGCCACACCGAGCCGCGGTGGTAGCTGACGGGGTTGTAGCCGCGCGCCGCCGCGCTCAGGGTGCGGACCCCGAACCCGGTGAACATCTCCGGCGACACCAGCCGCTCCACGACCTGGCCCGCCACGGCGTCGTCGACGACGCCCGTCCACAGGCAGTGGCCGACGTTGGAGGAGACGACGGCGAGCGGTCGCTTGTCCCGGTCGAGGGCCATCGCGTAGAACCCGAGCTCCGGCACCCAGAACGCCTCGTGGAAGCGCCGCTTGACCTCGGCGGCGCGCTCCAGCCACCGCGGCGCCTCCTCGGGCCGGCCGAGGCGCTCGGCCAGGTAGGCCCGCGCGCGGCACGCCGCGTAGACGTACCCCTGGACCTCGGCGAGCGCGATCGGCGCCTGCGCCAGGGTGCCGTCGGCGTGCACCATGGCGTCGCCGGAGTCCTTCCAGCCCTGGTTGACCAGGCCGCGGTCGGTGCGGCGCACGTACTCCACCAGGCCGTCGCCGTCCGGGTCGCCGTGCTCGGTGATCCACCGCAGCGCGGCGTCGACGGCGGGCAGGAGCGGCTCGATCTCCGAGCGCGGCGCGCCCCAGCGCGCGGCCTGGCCCACGAGCATGACGAACAGCGGTGTGGCGTCGACCGAGCCGTAGTAGACGCTCTGGCCGCCGAGCGCCAGGGACAGGTCGGCGCCGAGGCGCACCTCGTGCAGGATCTTGCCGGGCTGCTCCTCGGAGCGGGCGTCGTCGCGCGTGCCCTGCAGCCGCGCCAGCGTGCGCAGCGTGCCGAGCGCCAGGTCCGGGGCGAAGGGCAGCGCCATCCAGCTCGTCAGCAGCGAGTCGCGGCCGAACAGGGCCATGAACCACGGCGCGCCGGCGGCGACGACGTCGTCCTCCGGGTGCTCGGGGTCGACGATGCGCAGCGCGCCCAGGTCCTCCTGGCTGCGGGCGATGGCCTCGGCCAGCGCCGGGTCGTCCACGCGGATCTCGGGGTTCGCGGCGCGCCACCCGCGCATCCGTCGCACGGGGCCGCTGGCGTCCACCGGCGCACCCGCCGGGAAGGACGTGGGGATCTCGTGGCCCTCGACGCTCGCGACCACCTCCACCGTCGTCGTCCACGCCTCGCCCGGCGGCACGACGACGGACCAGCGCAGGCGGCCGGGCGCCGCGACGGCGGCGGGGGCGCTGATGCGCACGCCGCGGGACCGGGCCCCGTCGAGCCAGTAGACGAGGTCGCTGCCGACGGCGCGGTGGCCGACGTCGCGGCGGGCGCGCCGCCGCCCGTCCTTGACCTCGAACAGGTCGGCGAAGTCGCACTCGACGACCAGCTCCACGTCGAGCGCCGCGGCCTCCAGGCCGTGGTTGCGGATCGTGACGTCCTCGCGCATGCCCTGCGCCACGAGGCGGTGGCGCTCGACCACGAGGGTGGCGTCAGGGTTGCCGTCGCGGGCCGGCCCGCGCCCGACGAACGTCGCCTCGAAGGGCTCGGAGCCGATGACCGACAGGGAGTCGACGGGGGTGCCGTCCACGAGCAGCCGCCAGGCGGACACGATGCGGGTGTCCCGGACGAACAGCCCGTGCGTCGCGCCGGGGTCGACGTCGCCGTCCAGGCCGGACACGCAGAAGGAGGAGCCCTCGACGAGGGTCACGGTGGGCCGCGTCACCGGTGCGACGGTGCTCGGCACCGGGGCCTTGGTGGCGGGGCCGGTCGCCGCGGGCTCGAGGGGCTGCGTCGTCGTCATCTGCACCTCCGTGAGGTCGTGGCTGCGTCGGGGCATCGCTGCGACGATGCCGCCATTGCACTCCAGGGCTATCTAACCTATAACTCGATTTGCAGGTTGCTCTCACCTCGAGATGGAGCCCTGCGTCCGCCGCAGATCGACGAGCGGCCCTCGGCCGCCGCGGCAGACCTTCGCGCACCGTAGGGAGGTTGCATGTCGTCCAGGTTCCCGTCGGCGTCCTCGGCCCGCGCCGAGGCTCCCGCCCGCACCGATGCCCCGCTGCGCATCGGGATGGTCGCCCCGCCGTGGTTCTCCCTCCCGCCGGCCGGCTACGGCGGCACCGAGGCGGTCGTCGCCGGGCTGGTCGACAAGCTCGTGGAGCGCGGGCACGACGTCGTGCTGGTGGGGGCGGGGGGCAACGGCACCGCCGCGGAGGAGTTCCACGCCGTCTACCCGACGCCGCCGACCGCCCGGCTCGGCGAGCCGGTGCCGGAGGCCGTGGCGGCGGCCTACGCCCGCCAGGTCCTGGCGGATGCCGGCGTCGACGTCGTGCACGACAACACGCTGTGCGGGCCGCTGCTGGCCACGGGCCGGGACGTGCCGACCGTCGTCACCATGCACGGGCCCGTGACCGGCGAGAACGGCTGGTACCACGAGCTGCTCGGGCGCACCGTGTCCGTGGTCGCGATCTCCGACGCCCAGCGTCGCCTCAACCCGCGCATCAACTGGTGCGGCACGGTGCACAACGCGATCGACGTCGCGTCCTTCCCGATGCGGGCCGACAAGGACGACTACGTCCTGTGGGTCGGCCGGTTCAGCCCGGACAAGGCGCCGCACCTGGCGATCGACGCGGCGCGCGAGGCCGGGCGGCCGATCCTCCTGGCGGGCAAGCTGAACGAGCCGGGGGAGCACGCCTACTTCGACGCGGAGGTCCGGCCCCGCCTCGGCGCCGACGCGCAGTACGTGGGCGAGGCCGACGCCGTGACGAAGCGGGAGCTGTTCTCCGGCGCCCGCTCGCTCGTCTTCCCCATCCAGTGGGAGGAGCCGTTCGGCATGGTCATGGTCGAGGCCATGGCCTGCGGCACGCCGGTCGTGGCCACCCGGCGCGGCAGCGTGCCCGAGGTGGTGGCCGACGGCGAGACCGGCGTCGTCGTGGCGCCCGACGCCGACGCGCGCCGGCTCGCCGAGGCGATCGACGCCGCCGAGGACCTCGACCCGTGGGCGTGCCGGCGGCACGCGGAGCGGCGGTTCGACCTCGCCGTCATGGCCGAGGGGTACGAGCGGGTGTACCGCTCGCTGATCGAGCCGGTCGACCTGGACGGCGACGACCGGCGCGACGAGGGGCGCGACGCCGCGGGCCTGCTCGCCGCCTGAGTCCTGCTGCGGCCGCGGGCCGGTCCCCGCCCGCCCGCGGCCGGGCCGGCGGGCAGGGCGGACGGCTCACCCGGCGGAGAGGGCTCCGTCGACGAGCCGCACGACGTCGAGGGGCCCCTCCGCGGTGGCCAGGACCTCCTCGAGGTGCACCGACAGCAGCGCGAAGGCCTGCCACTCGCGGGGGCGCCGGGGCCACAGCGCGTCGAGGTCGTCGACGTCGAGCGCGGCGACGTACGCCTCGAGCTCCGCGTCGGAGAGCTCCCACCGCACGGGAGCGTCGACGAGCCCGGGGAACGCGTCGATCCGGACGGTGTCGCCGGAGACGATCTCCAGCCTGGCGTCGCCGCCCCGGGTGAGCTGGCGGACCAGGCGAGCGCGGACGGAGGCGTCGTCGGGGGCGGGGCGGGGCACGCCGGCAGCGTAGCGGCGAGCGTCGGGGGGATGACCGGTCTCCCGGCCCGGGCGGCCGGGCAACGCCGACGCTCGCCGGTCCTCGCCCGCCCGCGGCCGGCCCGGCGCGTGCCCGCGGCGCGCGGCAGACTGCCAGCAGGGGGACCTGGCCGCTCGAGGAGGAACGCCATGACCGCTCTGCCCGCCCGCCTGCCCACCCCCGTGGACCCGCCCCAGCTCTTCCGCAGCCCGGCCTTCGCGCAGGGGATGATCGCCCCGGCCGGGCGGACCCTGTACGTCGGCGGCCAGAACGGCATCGACCGCGACGGCGAGCTGCTCGAGGGCATCGTCGACCAGACGCAGCAGGCGCTGCGCAACCTGCTCGCCGTGCTCGCGGCGGCCGGCGCCGGACCCGAGCACGTGGTCAAGCTGAACGTCTACCTCGCCGCGGGGTACGACCCCGCCGAGGGGTATGCCGCGACGCGGTCGATCTGGGGCGACCACCGCACGGCCGTGACGGTGGTGGCCGTGAGCCCGGCGCGTCCGGGGGTGCTGGTGGAGATCGACGCGGTCGCGGCGCTGCCGGAGGACTGATCGCGCCCGTCCGGGGCACCGTGGCGGCGCGGTCCGGTCGCCGCACGGCGGCTCCGTGGCGCCGTGCCCCCGGGATACAGTTCGCGCCATGGTGGCGGAGGCAGGGGAGCCGCGCCGGGAGGAGGTGACCGACCGGCGCTCCGCGGTGTTCCTCGTGCACCTGCCGTTCGTCGCGACCGCGGGCCTGGCGACGGTCGGGCTCACCGTCTACGACCACGCGATGGTGGTCGGCGCCGCGTACGTGGCCGGCGTCGTCGTGCTGGTGGTCGCCCTGGCGCTCACGCTCCTGGTCCCGTGGCAGCGCCTCGGCCGGCGCGCCGAGCTGGTCGTGCCGCTGCTCGACCTGCTCGCCACCGCGCTGTTCGTCGCGAGCGACGCGCCGGTGTCCCTCCTGGCGGTCTTCCCGGTGCTCTGGCTCGCCCAGCGGCAGGGGACCCTGGGCGTCGGCCTCGCGGTCGCGAGCGCGTTCGTGGTGACGTGGCTGCCGACGGCGCTCACCGGCGCGGCCGTGACGCAGACGCAGGTCGCGCGGGTCGCCCTGGTGCCCGTGGTGCTGGCGGCCGTGGCCCTGTCCGTGGGCGGGATCCAGCGCCGCTCGGACGCCCGCACCCTGCTCATGCGGCGGCAGGGCGAGGTGCTGCGCCGCGCGGCCGCCGAGCTCGGCTCGGAGCGCCGCCTCCTCGAGGCCGTGCTCGGCACCGCGGGCGCCGGCATCCTCGTGATCGACGCCGAGGGGCGGCTGGTGCTCGTCAACCGGCTCGTCACCGAGGTCACGCACGGCATCCTGCGCCCCGGCCTGCGCATCGACGACCTCCCGCCGGACCGGTCGGTCGCCCCCGAGGGTGTGGCGGTCGAGGACGGGCCGCTGCACCGCGCCGTCCGCGGCGAGGAGCTCGACAGCGAGGTGGGCTGGTTCGACCTGCCGGTGGGGCGCATGGCCCTGCGCGCGTCGGTGGTGCAGCTCGACCACGCCGACCCGCACACCGGCGGCCGCCTCGCCGTCGTGACCTTCGAGAACCTCACCGAGCAGCTCACGGCGCTGGAGCTCAAGGAGGACTTCGTCGCCGCCGCGTCGCACGAGCTGCGCACGCCGCTGACCTCGATCGTCGGCCACCTGGAGCTCGCCGGCGACGCCCCGGACGTGCCCCCGGCGGTGGCCAGGCACGTCGACGTCGCCGCGCGCAACGCCGACCGGCTCCTGACGCTCGTCGGTGACCTGCTCACCGCCGCCGCGGCGCGCGGCGGCGACCTGGCGCTCACGCGCACCGCCGTGGACCTCGCCGCCGTCGTCGACGAGGCGGTCGCCGCGATCTGCCCGGTGGCCGGGGCGGCCGGGCTGCGCGTGGGGTGGACGCCGCCGGCCGGCGCCGCGCCGGTGCTCGGCGACGCCGTGGCCCTGCGCCAGGTGGTGGACAACGTGCTGGACAACGCCGTGAAGTACTCCGACGCGGGCGGGACCGTCGAGGTCCTGCTGCGCGCCGGCTCCGGGCGCAGCGGCGACGGCGACGTGGTGCTGCTGGTGCGCGACGAGGGCGTCGGCATCGCGCCGGAGGACGTCGAGCAGGTCTTCACCCGCTTCTACCGCGCCCGCGCCGTCCGGCACGGCTCGCGGCACGGCACCGGGCTGGGCCTGCACATCTGCCGCCAGGTCGTCGAGGCGCACGGCGGCACCATCGACCTCGAGAGCGTTCCTGGCCGCGGCACCACGGTGCGCGTCCACCTGCCGCTCGCCGGGGCGGCGGCCGTCGAGCCGACGACGACCCGCGACGCGGGCACGGATGCGGCGGGCACGGACGCGGAGGGCACGGACGCGGAGGGCACGGACGCGGCAGGTACGGGCACGACGGGGGTGGGCGCGTGACGGGGCTGGACGAGACGACGCTGCTCGTGATCTCGCCGACCGTCCAGCTCGTGGTCGGCGCGCTGTACGTGCTCAACGTCTGGCGGCGCGGCCGTCCCGACGTCGTCGACCGCTGCTGGACGCTGCCCTACCTCGCGGCGATCGTCACCACGTTCGCCTACCTGGCGAGCGACGCGTCGCCGGCGCTGTGGTGGGCGGTGGCGCTGGGCAACGCCTCGTTCGTGCTCGCGCTCGGCGCGATCTGGGCGGGCGCACGCGCCCGCGAGGCGCGCCGCCCGCTGCTGTGGGTCGTCGTCGCGAGTGCGGGCGTCGCCGCGCTCGCGGTGCTCGTCGAGGGGCCCGACGGCGGCCCGTGGGCCGGTGGCCTGGTCTACCTGCTGGCGATCGCGGTCTGGGGGATCCTCGCCGCGGTCGAGCTCGTCGGCCGGTCGCACGGTGCCCGCCGTTCCCCGGAGGCGGTGGCGCTGGGGCTGACGTGCGCGGTGGCGGGGGCCTACTACGCCACGCGCGCGGTGGCGTTCGCCGCCGGCGGGCCGGAGTCGGAGCTCTTCGCGCGGTACCTGCCCACGTCCTCGACGACCCTCATCAACCTGCTGCTCATTCTCGTGGGGGCGTTCGCGATGATGGCGCTGCGCACCCGCGAGATCGCCGAGGTGGCGTCGGTGCGCTACGACCCCGTGCTGGGCACGCGGACGCTGCCGTACCTGCTGCGCACGGTCGCGGCGCGCGAGGGAGCGGGCCGCGTGCAGGTGCTGGCGCTGCGGCTGCGCGACGCCGGTGCGCTGCGCGACGCGTTCGGCCGGGGCGGGCGCGAGGACGCCCGCCGGCACCTGGCCGACGTCGTGCTGGACCTGCTGCCGACCGGAGGCGCTGCCGCCACCGACGCGTCCCGGGGCGACGAGATGGTGGTCGTGCTGCCGGCGGACGCCGACGGCGCGGGCTGGCTGCGCGGGCTGCGCCGCGCCCTGCTCGACCACCCGCTGCGCCTGGATGGCGACACCGTCGGGCTCGACGTCGGGTCCGCGCTGGCCGTGGGCCCCGCCCGCGACGTCGAGGCGCTCGTGCGCACGGCGCGCTCGGGCCTGGGTGGCGAGGTCGGCGAGGAGGCGCGCAGCGAGGACGCGCGGGGCGCGACCGGCTGACCGGGATCGGCTAGCGAGGCCGCTGCAGCAGCGCCTCGATCCGGGCGCGCAGCTCGCGCGGCCGGAACGGCTTGGTCTGGTAGTCGTCGGCGCCGGCGTCGAGCCCGGCACGGGCGTCGTCCTCGTCGGTGCGTGCCGTGAGCATCACGACGTACGTGTCGGAGACCGCGCGGATGCGGCGGCACACCTCGAAGCCGTCGATGTCCGGCAGGCTCACGTCGAGCGTGGTGACCAGCGGGTCCGTCCGCCGCACGGCCTCGACGCCCTCGTGCCCCGTCGCGGCGGTCACCGTCGTGAAGCCCGCCTGCGTGAGCACGGTGTCGAGCAGGTCGCGGATGTCCGAGTCGTCCTCGACGATGACCGCGGTGCGCTCCCGAGCGTCGGTCGGGGCGCCGGTCGGCGTCGGTCCAGCGGTCACGCCGAAACACTAACCGGGTGCCACCCCGGACGCAGCGCCTGGCGTCGACGCGCGGGGGCGGGGCACCGCTGCCACCATCAACAGCATGACTGCTGGTGGTGACGAGCGACGGGGCGCGGGCGCGGGCCGGGCGGGCGGCCCGGAGACGGGCGGGGGCTCGGCGGGCGGCCCGGCGGGCGGCCCGGTGACGGGCGGGGGGTCGTCCGCGGCCGCCGAGCCCGCGCCGGCCCGCGACTGGCGTGCTGTCGCGCGCAGGGCGGTGCTGTGGTTCCTGGTCGCCGCGATCGTGCTGGTGGTGTTCTGGCTGCTGGCGCGCTACCTGCCGGGCTGGTGGGCCGGGACCGTCGGCGACCTCGTGCACGGCGAGTTCTCCCTCGGCGCCTGGTGGGGCCTGTTCTTCGGCACCGTCTTCACGTTCCTGCCGGTGATCGTCATCGGCCAGACGATCCGGCCCTGGGACGGCTGGGAGCCGCCCGTGCTGCTCACCGGGCTCGGGCTGCTGCTCGCGGCGCCCAACTGGCTCACGCTGTGGGTGGCGGTGGGCCCGAACCCGTCGGCGCGGGCCGCCAGGCTGGTGCTCCACGCCGACGCGCCCGGGTTCGGCGGCGGCACCGGCTGGGGCGCGCTGATCGGCGCGGCGCTGGGCGTCGCGCTGCTGCTGCTGTGGCGGGGCTGGCGGCGTCGCGGCCGGGAGCTGCGTGCGATGCGCCACGAGCGCCAGGGCGCGCCCGGCGACGTGGGCTGACCGCCCGACGTCGGCCGCCGCGCACCGGCCGCCCTGCGCGGGCCGCCGTGCGCCGGCCGTCCTGCGCCGGCCGCCGTCGGGCGCGGGCCCTCTAGTCGTCAGCCTCGGCCGTGGGGATCGTCCCCTTGGTCGCGGAGATGACCGCTGCGGCTCCGAGCCCGGCCGCGAGCAGCGGTGCGCCCACCGTGGTGGCGACGGTGGCCACGATGCTCAGCAGGGTGGCGATCAGCTCGAGGCCGGGTTCCCGGCTGACCCACAGCGGGTAGTCACCGATGAGGAAGTTGGGGATGAACCAGCCCACGAGGAGCCCCACCGCGAGCAGGATGGCGCCCACCTTGATGAGCAGGGGTGCGGTCACGAACTTCAACGCCTGTCTCCTTCGTCCGCGGCCCTTCTCCGCTGAAGGACCTCAGTGAGCACCGGGGCGCTCGGCCCCGACGCTATCGGCCCACCCGCCGGGCAGGAACCCCTCGGCGGGTGAGGTCCGCCGCCGCGGGCCCGCGGCGGCCACCGGCGCCGTCGGACGCCGCGCCTACACTGGCGGCCATGAGCGACGCGCTGCGCGAGGCCCCGGTCCCTGCCACCCTCGCGACGGGCGGCACGGCCGCCGTCGCCACGCCGTACGAGGACCTGCTGCGCGACGTGCTGGAGAACGGCACGCACAAGTCGGACCGCACGGGCACCGGCACCACCAGCGTGTTCGGCCGGCAGATCCGCTACGACCTGTCACAGGGCTTCCCGCTGATCACGACCAAGCGCGTGCACCTGAAGTCCGTGGTGTACGAGCTGCTGTGGTTCCTGCGCGGCGACTCCAACGTGCGTTGGCTGCAGGAGCACGGCGTCTCGATCTGGGACGAGTGGGCCTCCGCCGACGGCGAGCTCGGCCCGGTCTACGGCGTGCAGTGGCGCTCGTGGCCCACGCCGGACGGCCGGCACATCGACCAGATCCAGCAGGTGATCGAGCAGATCCGCACCAACCCCGACTCGCGCCGGCTGATCGTCAGCGCGTGGAACGTCGCGGAGATCTCCAACATGGCGCTGCCGCCGTGCCACCTGCTGTTCCAGTTCTACGTGGCCGACGGCAGGCTCAGCTGCCAGCTCTACCAGCGCTCGGCGGACATGTTCCTCGGGGTGCCGTTCAACATCGCCTCGTACGCGCTCCTGACGCACATGGTGGCGCAGCAGACCGGCCTCGAGGTCGGCGAGTTCGTCTGGACCGGCGGCGACTGCCACGTCTACGACAACCACCTCGAGCAGGTGCGCGAGCAGCTCTCCCGCGACGCCTACCCCTACCCCCGCCTCGAGCTCGCCCCGCGCGGCTCCATCCTCGACTACGCCTACGAGGACGTGCAGGTGGTTGGCTACCAGCACCACCCCGCCATCAAGGCGCCGGTGGCGGTCTGACGCGCGTGATCGGACTGATCTGGGCCCAGGCGCACGACGCCGAGGGGCGTGCCGTGATCGGCGCGGGCGGCGCCATCCCGTGGCGTGTGCCGGAGGACTTCGCGCACTTCAAGCGCACGACGTCCGGGCACCCCGTGGTGATGGGGCGGCTGACGTGGGAGTCCCTGCCGGCGAAGAACAGGCCCCTGCCCGGGCGAACCAACGTGGTGGTCACGCGCGGCTCGCGGCCCGTCGTCGAGCCGGTCCGGCCGCCGGCGCCCGCGGACCCCGACGCGACCGTGCGGGTGCTGGCGCCCGCCGGGCCGCGGCTGGTGGTCGTGACCTCGCTCGAGGAGGCGCTGGCGGCCGCCGAGGACGCCCCCGGCGGCGAGGACGTCTGGGTGATCGGCGGCGGGCAGGTCTACGCCCAGGCGCTCGGCCGCGCCGACCGCTGCGTGGTCACCGAGGTGGACCTCGAGGTCGAGGGCGACGCGTACGCCCCGGCGCTCGACCCGGAGCAGTGGGAGCTGGCCGACGACGGCGAGTGGCAGACGTCGTCGTTCGGGCCGCGCTACCGGTTCCGCACCTACGCCCGCCCCTGACGCCGAGATAGAGACCCCGCGCGCCGAGATAGAGAGCCCGAGCGCCGAGATAGAGAGCTCTCCGCCCGAGGTAGAGAGCCTTGTCCCGAAGTAGTCGGCCCCGCGCCGAGGTCGCCGGTCCGTGAACGCCGAGACCTGAGTTGTGGTTGCCTCCGAGGCCTCGGAGGCAACCACAACTCAGGTCTCGGCGGACGCCCTCTCTATCTCGCGAGGGGGCCTCTCTATCTCGGCGTCGTTGGGCGGTGGCGAGCCGCGTCAGACGAGGTCGCGCACCGCCGCGTACTGCTCGCGGATCTCCGGCTGCGGGTCGGCGTCGAGCGTGGTGGCGACCGTCGTCGACCACTCCGGCGCATCGACGGCCTCGCCGGCGCGCGCGGCGGCGAGCACCCACGCGGCCTGGCGGGCGGCGCCGTCGGCCACGTACTCGCCGGGCTCCGGCACGGCGATGGAGACGCCGAACACCTGCGGCGCGATCTGCTGCACGGCCGGCGACTGCGCCGCGCCGCCGATGAGCATGACCCGCTCGATCGGCACGTCCAGCGCGCGCAGCGCGTCGAGCCCGTCGGCCAGGCCGCAGAGCATGCCCTCGACGTAGGCGCGGGCCAGGTGCTCGCGGGTCGAGGTCTTCAGGCGGATCCCGTGCAGCGTGCCGGTGGCGTCCGGGCGGTTGGGGGTGCGCTCGCCCTCGAGGTAGGGCACGAGCACGAGGCCGTCGGCCCCGGGCGGGGCGGCCAGCGCGAGGCGGGCCAGCTCGTCGAACTCGACGTCGAGCACGGTGCGGGCGGCGTCGAGCACGCGGGCGGCGTTGAGGGTCACCGCGAGCATCAGCGAGTTGCCGGTGGCGTCGGCGAACCCGTTGATGGCGCCGGAGCCGTCGGCGGTGCGGGTCGGCGCGACGGCGGACACCACGCCGGAGGTACCGATGGAGATGGCGATGTCGCCCGGGCGCATGCCCAGGCCCAGCGACGCCCCGGCGTTGTCGCCGGCGCCCGGGCCGATGAGAGCGCCGCCCTCGACGTCGGCGCCCGCGACCGACGCGTGCGCGACGCCGCCGGCCTCGGTCGGCGCGAGGACGCGCGGCAGCACGACGTCGTCGCGGCCCAGCGCGAGGCGCAGCAGGTCGCGGCGGTAGGCGCCGACGCCCTCGTCCGCGCCGTCCGCGCCGTCCGCGCCAGCCGCGCCGCCGTCGGACGCCGCGGCGTCGGCGTCGTAGTACCCGGTGCCGGACGCGTCGGAGCGGTCGGTGAAGAGCTTGTCGAGCTGCGGGCCGAGCGGCGCGCTCGGGTCGCCGGCGGGGCCGTAGCCGGCGATGCGCCAGCTCAGCCAGTCGTGTGGGAGCGCCACGGCGGCGATGCGCGCGGCGTTCTCCGGCTCGTTGTCGCGCACCCAGCGCAGCTTGGTGACGGTCAGGGATGCCACGAGCACCGACCCGACGGCGTCGGCCCAGCGCTGGGCGCCGGCCTCGCGGTCGCCGTCGCCGAGCTCGCGGATCAGGTCCTCGGCCGAGCCGGCCGAGCGGGTGTCGTTCCACAGCAGCGCCGGGCGGACGACGCGGCCCTCGGCGTCGAGCGCCACCAGCCCGTGCTGCTGGCCGCCGACGGCGATCGCGGCCACGTCGTCCAGGCCGCCGGCGGCGCGGGCCGCCTCGCCGAACGCGTCCCACCAGTGCTGCGGGTCGACCTCGGTGCCGTCGGGGTGCTTCGCGGAGCCGCTGCGGACCAGCCGTCCGGTGTCGGCGTCGCGGACGACGATCTTGCAGGACTGCGTGGAGGAGTCCACGCCGGCGACGAGGGGCATCGTTGCTTCCTTCGGAGGGGGCGGGGCGGGGCCCGGACGACGAGGGAGGGGGAACGCCGTCGTGGGCGGGGCCCCGGCGGCCACGCGAGCAACGCGGCCACGGGACCCCGCCCACCGGCAGGGGACTGCTTCGGCTCAGCCGATGAGGTGCTTGAGCGCGAGCTGGTGCAGGCGCACCAGGCCGTAGTCGCGCTCGGCGGCGGCGTCGATGTCGAAGTCGGCGTCCACCGAGGAGTCGGCCAGGAACGCGTCGAACGACTCGCCCTCGGCCAGCGTCGACTGGCCGAGCTCGAAGATGCCGGCGTGCTCGAACGCGGCCTGGACCTCCGGGTCCTCGCGGTAGGCCTTGGCCTTGGCCGCGAGCATGTCGTAGGTCTCCATGTTGGCCTTGGCCGACTCCCACACGCCGTCGAGGTACTCGGTGCGCGACGGCTTGTAGTCGAAGTGGCGCGGGCCCTCGTAGCGCGGGCCGCCGTTGGGGGCGCCGTTCTCGAGCAGGTCGACCGTGAAGAAGGCCGAGAGCAGGTCGCCGTGGCCGAACACCAGGTCCTGGTCGTACTTCGGGCCGTGCTGGCCGTTGAGGTCGATGTGGAAGAGCTTGCCGCAGTACAGCGCCAGCGCGATGCCGTGCGTGTAGTTGAGGCCGGCCATCTGCTCGTGGCCCGTCTCCGGGTTGAGGCCCACGATGTCGCCGTTGTCGAGCGTGTTGATCAGCGCGATGGCGTGGCCGATCGTCGGCAGGAAGATGTCGCCGCGGGGCTCGTTCGGCTTCGGCTCGAGGCCGATGCGCAGGTCGTAGCCCTTCTCCTTGATGTAGGCGGCGACGGTGTCGATGCCCTCGGCGTAGCGGGCGTGCGCCGAGATGAGGTCCTTGGAGTTGTCGTACTCCGTGCCCTCGCGGCCGCCCCACATGACGAACGTGGAGGCGCCCATCTCGGCGGCGTTGTCGACGCTGCGCAGCACCTTCTTGAGGCCGAAGCGGCGCACGTCGCGGTTGTTCGAGGTGAACGCGCCGTCCTTGAACACCGGGTGGGTGAAGGTGTTGGTGGTGACCATCTCGCAGACGAGGCCGGACTCCTCGGCCGCCTTCTTCACCGCGTCGATGTTCTTCTGGCGCACCGACTCGTCGGCGCCGAAGGGGAACACGTCGTTGTCGTGGTACGTGAAGCCCCACGCGCCCAGCTCGGCGAGCTTGCGGATCGACTCGGCGGGGTCCAGGTCCGGACGGGTCGCGGTGCCGAACGGGTCGTTCGCGGGCCAGCCCACGGTCCACAGGCCGAACGAGTACTTGATGTCGCTCACGGTGGTCTCCTCGTCGAGTCGTCGTGGCCGTGCCGCTCCGGCGCGGCCATTTGTTGGATGGCTGAACTATTACCCGGCGCTCGGCTACAGTCAAGCCATGACCGCCGAGCCGACGACGACCGCCCGCGGGGCCGCCGCGCGTCAGCACACGCTGCGCGAGCGCAACCTCCGGCTCGTCGCCCGCGCGGTGTTCGACGCGCCCGAGCCACTCTCGCGCGCCGACGTGGCCGCCGCGACCGGGCTGGCGCGGGCCACCGTGTCGACGCTGGTGGACCGGCTGGTGGCCGGCGGGCTCGTGGCCGAGCTGCCGCCCGTCGCCGCCCAGCGCGCCGGCCGCCCCGCGGTGCCGCTGCAACCGGCGGCGCGCACCGTCGTCGGGCTCGGGCTCGAGGTGAACGTCGACTACCTCGGCGTCACCGTGCTGGACCTCGCCGGGCAGGTGGTCGAGCAGCGCGTGGAGCCGGGCTCGTTCCACGACAGCGACCCCGACGTCGTGCTGCCGCGGCTCGGCGCGCTCGCGCGCAAGGTGCTCGACGACGCCGAGGGCGCGGGCATGCGCGTGGCCGGGGCGCGGCTGGCGCTGCCCGGCCTGGTCGACGCCCGCACCGGCCTGCTGCAGGTGGCACCCAACCTCGGCTGGTCCTCGATCGACCCCGTGCCGCCGCTCGGGCTGCGCACCCGCGACGGCGAGCCGCTGCCGGTCGAGGTGGCCAACGAGGCCAAGCTCGCCGCCGCCGCCGAGCTCGCCGGCGACGTGCCGCCGTCGTTCCTCTACGTCTCCGCCGACGTCGGCATCGGCGCCGGCATCGTCGTCGACCGCCGGCTGTTCCTGGGGGAGCGGGGCTGGAACGGCGAGATCGGCCACGTCGTCGTCGACCCGGCCGGGCCGCGCTGCTCGTGCGGCAACCACGGCTGCCTGGAGCAGTACGCCGGCAAGGAGGTGCTGCTGCGCGAGTCGGGGCTGGCCGCCGACGCGCCGGTGGAGGCGCTGGTGTCGGCGCTGCGTGCTGGTGACGCTTCTGCTGTGGCCGCGGTGGAGCGCGGCGCGCGCGCGCTGGGGCAGGCGCTCGCGGCGTTCGTGAACCTCGTGGACGTGGAGACCGTGGTGCTCGGCGGTGCCTACACGGCGCTGTACGACTGGCTCGGCGGCGTCGTGGCCGACACGGTGCAGACGACGGCGCTGGCCGCGCCGTTCTCGCCGGTGGCGGTGCGGCGAGCTGCGGCCGGGCCGCACGCCGCGACCGTGGGCGGGGCGCGCGAGGTGCTGCGCGAGGTGCTGGCCAACCCCGCCGCGTGGGTGTGACGTCGCGCTGCGCCCGAGCCTGTGGCGGTGCCCCCTCCACTCCTGACGCGTGAGCTCGGCAGGTCGTCGTCAGGTCGGCACCTTGAGCTGCCGATCTCGCGACGAGCTGCCGAGCTGGCGACGACGTGCCGACGTCGCGCGGGCGGGAGCAGGCTCTCGGCTCACCCGCGGAGCCGGCAGGGCGCTAGGCTGTGGGCGGTCCGTCGCCGGGTGCTGCCCGACGGCGGAGCAGGTCGCCTGCTCGTGGGCGGCCCGAGCGCCTGTAGCTCAGTGGATAGAGCACCGCTCTCCTAAAGCGGGTGTCGAAGGTTCGAATCCTTTCAGGCGCACCTCATCGCCGTCTCGTCCCGCTCATCCCGCCACCGCGGGGTGCCAACGGATCAGCGCGGCGCCGCCTCGTACGTGTGGCCCGCAGCCCGCAGCCGCTCGACCAGCACGTCCCCGATCCCGGTGGCCGGCGTCAGCGACCCCGCTCTGTCCGGCAGCCGCTCCTCGTCGAACGCCAGCGCGAGCGCCGACTCCCCGAGCATCATGGCGGTCGCCGCGTACCCCGGGTCGCCCGACCCCGCCGCGACGGCCTCGTAGCGCTCCCCGGCTGCCGTCACGGCCCGAAGCTCCGTCCGGAACCACCCGGCACGGCGCGCCTCCTCGTCGGGCCCGCTCCCGGCGTCGGGCAGCACCCGGTCCAGCAGCGCCCGAGCGGGCGGCACGGCGAACGCCGCCGCCGCGACGCCCATCCCGGCGGTGAGCCCGAACGCCCCGAGCGCCCCGCCGACCCCGCGGCCCACCCCCACGACCTCCCCGTACCGCAGCCCCCGCCCGTAGGCCCAGCCCTGCAGCGCGTTGGACCGCCGCACCACGCGGGTGTTGACCGACGCCATCGGGAAGGGCGCGGTCCACCGGCCGTCGACGAGAAGGCTCGGACCCAGGAAGTCCGACGGCTGGGACACGTCCGGCTCAGCAGCGCGGTCCGGGCTGAGCGCGAAGGGGTCGGCGAGCAGCCGCCGCACCGACGGGTCGCCCGCGCCGAGCTCGACGACGCCGCGCATCGACGCGACCGTCCCGCCGCTCACGCCGCCGCGCGCCGAGGCCACGGCCAGCACGCGGCCGAGCGGGCCGGCACCGGCGGCCTCGACGCGCCGGTGCAGGGTCAGCACGGCCAGGTCGGACGGGACCGAGTCGTACCCGCAGCAGTGCACCAGCCGCGCCCCGGACGCCCGCGCGACCGCGTCGTACCGGTCGATCGCCTGGCGGACGAACGGCACCTCGCCGGTGAGGTCCGCGTAGTGCGTCCCCGCCCGTGCGCAGGCCTCCACCACCGGCAGCCCGCGGCGCAGGTACGGCCCCACGGCGCTGACGACGACGCGCGCGGAGCTCGTCATCGCCGCGAGCGACGCCGGGTCGGACGCGTCCGCCACCAGCAGCGGCCACCCGCGCCCCCGCGCAGGCAGCTCGGCGCGCGCCCGCTCGACCTTCTCCCGCGACCGCCCCGCGAGGGCGATGCAGGCGTCGTCCGGCGCGTGCTCGGCCAGGTGCGCGGCGACCAGCCGCCCGACGAATCCGCTGGTGCCGAAGACCACGATGTCGTGGTCGCGGGAGTCGCGCGTCATCCGGGATGGTCCCCACGCCGCGGGCTGCGCCGCAACCGGCTACGCCCGCAGCCGCACCGCCACCAGCGCGACGTCGTCGGCCGGGTGCTCCGGCACCATCCGCGCCACGACCTCGTCGCACAGCTCGTCGAGCTCCAGCCCGGCGAGGTCGCCGAGGGCCTGCGCCAGCCGGTCCATGCCCGTGCGCAGGTGCTGGTCGCGGCGCTCGACGAGCCCGTCGGTGTAGAGCACGACGGTGGAGCCGGGGACGAGCGCCACGGAGCCCTCGTGGCGCTCGCTGTCCGGCATGATCCCCAGCAGCGCGTCGGGCCGGCTCGCGACCAGCGGCGTGACGGCGCCGCCGCCCGCCTCGACCAGCATCGGCGGGGGGTGCCCGGCGCTCGACCAGCGCAGCCGCGTGCCGCCGTCCGGCATCGGCTCGAGCCGCGCCACGACGGCGGTGGCGATCGCGTCCGACCGCAGCGTCCGCAGGGCCCGGTCGACCTGCGTCAGCAGGCGGGCGGGGCCGGCGCCGGTGGTCACGGCGATGCTGCGCAGCGCCGAGCGCACGTGGCTCATGGTGACGGCGGCGGCCAGGTCGTGGCCCACGACGTCGCCGATGACGACGACGGTGCCGCCGTCGGGCTGGGCGAACGCGTCGTACCAGTCGCCGCCCACCTGCGCCACCTGCGCGGCGGGGTGGTAGCGCACGGCGATCTGCAGGTGCTCGGGCTGGACGGGGGCCGACAGCAGCGACCGCTGGAACCCCTCCGCCACGTGCCGCTGCTCGCGGTACAGCCGGGCGTTGTCCAGGGCCAGGGCGGCCCGGCGCGCGACGTCCTGGGCGGTGACCAGCTCCTCGGCCGTCAGCGGTTCGCGGCCGGCGCCGCGGAACAGGCTCAGCGCGCCCACGGTGCGCCCGCGCGCCCGCAGCGGCAGCACCGTGCCGGTCTCCGGGGCGAGGCGGGCGACCAGGTCGTGGGCCTCGCCGGGCTGCAGCACGGACTGCAGCGACCGGGAGGCGGGGCGGTCGACCGTCACGGGGGCGCCGGACGCCATCGCGCGCTGCAGGTACGACTCGCCCTTCAGGTGGTCCAGGCGGACGGTCGCGAACCGCTCGACCAGGGAGCGCAGGCGCTCGTCGACGTGCCAGGCGCCGATCTCGTGCATGTGCCGGGCGTGCTCGTCGATCCGCCACGACGTGATGTCGTGCAGCCGCCTGCCGTGCGGCGTGCCGTCGTCCTCCTCCACGAGGCCGACCAGGCACCAGTCGGCGAGGGACGGCACCACGAGCTGGGCGAGCCGGGCCACCGCGTGCTCGACGTCGAGGGTCTCGGTCAGCTCCTCGCTCACCCGCGAGGCCAGGTCGGCGCGCTGCGCGGCCTGGGCGAGGCGGTCCTGGTCCTGGCGCCGGTCGGTGATGTCGAGGAAGTACACCGACAGGCCGTCGGGGCTGGGCCACGCCCGCACCTCGTACCAGCGGTCGAGCGGGGCGGGGTAGTACTCCTCGAACCGCACCGGCTCCCCGGTGTCCATGGCGCGGCGGTAGTGCCGCTCGAAGTCCGACCCGAGCGCCGCGGGGAACAGGTCCCACACCGTGCCGCCGACGAGCCGGTCGCGCGTGCTCGCCAGGATGCGCTCGGCCTCGGCGTTGACGTAGGTGAAGCGCCAGGCGTGGTCGAGGAAGAAGAACGCCGACGGCATGGCCTCGAGCACCCGCTCGACCCGGGCCTGGCTCTCCTGCGTCGCGGTGGCGTCGTAGGCAGCGCCGATGAGCCGGACCGCGCGGCCGTCCTCGCCCGGGATCGCGCGGCCGCGCGCCCAGATCCAGCGCGACGTGCCGTCCGGCAGGAGGCTGCGGAACTCCGGGGCGTACTCGCCGCAGGTGTCCCGCGCGCGCTGCAGGGCGTCCGCGACGCGGGCGACGTCGTCCGGGTGCACGCGGCGCAGGAAGCTCTCGATCGTGCCGTCGAACGCGCCGTCGTCGTACCCGAACATCTCGAGCAGCCGCCGGTCCCAGTGCAGCAGGCCCGTGCGGAAGTCCCAGTCGAACGTGCCGATCTGCGCCGCCTGCACCGCGAACTCGGAGACGTCGCCGGCGGCGACCGTCGGCAGGGGCGGAAGCTGCGTGCCGTCCTGCGCCATCCACCCTCTCCTCGCCGCCGGTCCCGCTGAATCGTGACCACATCGTGCACGCCTCGCCACTCCACGCTCGCCACCGCCGGCCTCGTCTCGTGCGCCGAGACCGGCACGGCGGCGCTCAGCCCGCCAGCAGCTCCTCGACCAGCGCCGGGACCGCCTCGTCGATCGGCTCGCGCAGCACCCGGTCGGCCAGCCGGTCGTACGGCGTCGGCTCCGCGTTGACGACGACGAGGTCGGCGCCGTGGTCCAGCGCCACGAGCGGCAGCGTCGCCACCGGGTGCACGGTGAGCGACGTGCCGACGGCCACGAACACCGAGCAGGCCTCCGCCGCCCGGAAGGCGCGGTCCAGCGCGGCCTGCGGCAGCACCTCGCCGAAGTACACGACGTCCGGCTTGAGCACCCCGCCGCAGCGCGGGCAGCGCGGGTCCGGCTCGGCGGGGACGCGCGCGAGCACGTCCGCCGTCGGGCCGCTCCAGTCGCACCGGGTGCACGACGTCGTCGCCGCGGACCCGTGCAGCTCCACCACGTCGTCGGGCGCCGAGCCGGCCGCCTGGTGCAGCCCGTCGAAGTTCTGCGTCAGCACCGCCTCGAGCACCCCGGCGTCGGCGAGCTCCACGAGCGCCCGGTGCGCCGCCGTCGGGCGCGCGTGCCACCCCGGGTGCGCCGCCCACCAGCGCCAGCCCGCCGCGCGCACGTCCGGCTCGGCGAGGTAGGCGTCGATCTCCAGCAGGCGCGCCGCCTCCGGGTGGCGGGTCCACACGCCGTCCGGCCCGCGGAAGTCCGGGATGCCGGAGCCCGTGGAGATGCCGGCGCCGGTGAGCACGGTGACGGTCACCCGGCCACCGTACGGCAGGGAGGGTCAGGCGTCCGACGGCGGCACCACCGTGCGGCACGCGAGGTGCACGGCGAGGCGGGCGTCGGGGTCGGTGAGGTCGACGCCGAGCTCCTCCTGGATGCGCTGCATGCGGGTGGTCACGGTGTTGCGGTGCACCCCCAGCGCCGTCGCCGTCGCGGCCACCTGCGACTCGTGGTCGAGGTAGGCCGACAGCGTGCGCAGGTCGGTGGGGCTCAGCGGCTCCAGCAGCGACCGCGCGGCCGGGGCGAACGTGTCGTTGCCCGTCCAGGCCAGCAGCAGCTGCTCCAGCCCGAGCCGGTCGATGTGCAGGAACCAGCCCGTGGACGCGCGGGTGGTGGCCAGCCGCGCGGCGTCGGCCGCCTCGCCGAGCGTCGCGGACAGCCCCGGGCCGCCCTCGCGCAGCGTGCCGACGCCGGTGGCGATCGAGTACTGCGACTGGGCGTCGGTGTGCAGCCGGCGCAGCCGCGCGATGTGGTCGGCCAGCGTCGCGGCGCTCGGCGCCTCGGTGTAGCTGAGCCAGCCGGTGACGCCGCGGCCGCGGGTGGTCACGTGCGAGTCGACCGGGATGGCCCCGAGGCGGCGGCTGACGTACTGCGCCAGGTCCACGGGCTCGGCGCGGTGCCGGGCCACCATGCGGAAGCCCACGTGGTAGCCGATGGTGCGCCAGCCGCGCTCGCGCATGCGGCGGGCCACCTCGGGGTCGGGCACCCCGCGCTGCTCGAGGAAGTCGCCGAGCAGCCCGGACGAGCGCGACACGTCGCTGAGCGCCACCACCTCGTCGATGAGGATGCGCGCCGCGACCATCGGCATGGCCACCTCGGCCACCGTGGTCAGCGCCGCGAGCTGGGCGTCGGTGAGCACCCGGTCGTGCAGCACCAGGCGCAGCCCGCCGCGCGTCGGGCTGTCGACGCGCACCGACGCGGCGGCGCCGTCGTCGGTGCGCACCGTGTGCGCCCAGCCGGAGAAGTCGACGGCGGCGTGCAGCCGCGGCGGCAGCGGGTGGCCGACCTCGAGCAGCACCTCGTCACGGTCGACGAGCGCCACGGCGTGGCCGAGGTTCGCGGCCAGGTCCCGCAGCAGGTCGCGAAGGTCCTCCGCGTGGTACTCGATGGTCTGCGCCACGCGGCGCACCAGCGACAGCGTGAGCGCGTCGCGCTGGGCGAGCAGCTCCCAGCAGGCCCGCGCGAGCTGGGTGGGCCGCCCGGCGGCGAGCACCACGAGGCCGAGCCGCTGGGCCAGGTCGGCGCTCACCTCGCGCGCGGGCTCGGGCAGCGCCAGGCCGGTGAAGCCGCGGTCGCGCACCCGCCGCAGCAGGGCGTCGGTCTGCCACGGCGTGGGCGGGGCGGGGGACGTCAGCACGGCGAGCGCGCCGTCCGCGTGGTCGGGCAGGTCCGCCTCGGCGGTCTCGACGACGACGTCGCGCCACTCGGCCTCGCGGCCCGCGACGAGGCGCACCCCGCCGGTGCGCGGTGCGGCCAGCAGGCCGGCCAGCGAGAGGGTGGTGCTCACGGTGCCTCCGGTCGGTCGGCGGCAGGTTCGGCAGGGCCGGCAGGGCCGGCAGGGCCGGCGGGGACGGTGGCGGGCACCGGCACGTCCAGCCCCGCCAGCCCGTAGGCCGACGGCGACGCGCGGGCGTACCGCCGCGGCTCGCGCCACCACGCCGGCGCGGGTACCGCGTACAGCAGCACGCTGCGACCGCGGCGGACGCCCTCGACCGGCACGATCTCCCGCGTCACGGCGTCCACGACGACGATCACGGTCGGCGCGGCGACCACCGTCCGCCCGTCGCGGCTCAGCGCCAGGTGCTCGGTGCGGGTGACCAGCCGGTACACCGGCCCGTCGGGCGCGACGAGGTCCACCGTCGTGACGCGGGGGTCGTCGGCCAGCGGCGCCGCGCCGAGCACGCGCGCCTCGCCCACCAGCTCGCCGCCGATCGCGCGGGCGAGCTCGCGGGGGTCGCCGTGCCGGGCGGCGAGGAAGCCGCGGCCCGCGTCGAGCGCCCGGGAGACGGACCCGACGATCGCGTGCCGGGCGAGGTCGCCGACGGTGAAGCCGCCCACGACGATCCCGGCCCAGCCGCCGGCGGTCGTGGTGGCGGTGCGCAGGATCTGCTCGACGTCGGCGGGGCGCGAGCCGTCCAGCAGGACGACGCCGCCGGCGCCCGTGGTGCACGCGAACACCACGCCGGGCACGTCGTCGACGAGCAGGGAGAACTGGTCGAGGTCCGGCAGGGCGCGGCCCATGAGGTCGGCGTCGACCAGGCGCCGCCGCGGCGGCAGGGCCAGCGGCGTCAGCCCGTTCATCCCGCCGACCTCAGCCCAGCAGACCGCCGGCACGGGCGTGCCGAGCCAGCGCTCGAGCGCGGCGACGGGCTCGGCGAACGGGTCGAGCGCGGGCAGGCGCTCGGTGAACAGCATCGTCGAGCCCATGACCGCCACGGCCAGGCACGGCGTCGCCGGGTCGAGCTCGCCGACGGCGTGCAGCGGGCGCGGGGGGTGCGGCGTGCCCCGGAGCATCAGCTCCAGGACGGTGGTCGCGCCGCCCCCGCCCGCGCCCAGGAGCGCTGCCCCCGCCGCCAGCGCCGGCACGTCGTGGCTGGCGAGGGTGCGGGGCATGGCGGTCAGCCTACGGAGGCGGTGGCGGCACCCTCCACAGGCGTCTCAGCAGGCAGCGCCTGCTCCACCGGGACGAACTCCTCGTCGATGCCGAACGCGCCCGGGCCGAACGCGGCCAGCGCCTCGGGCGTGCGCATCATGTCCGGCGTCGAGATGCCGATGACGCGCACCCGCTGGCCGTACCGCAGGCCCTCGGTGGTGATCGGCTCGGCCGTCTCGGCGTCCAGCACGCAGATCAGGTCCGGCACGATCGCCACGAGCCGCCCGTCGACGTGCGCGGTGAGGTTCTCGTTCTGGAACCGCAGCTCCAGCTCGCTGCCGCCGTCGGCCGCCGCGACGCGCGCGGCGCCCTTGGCGAACCCGTCGGTGGTGCGTCGCTCGACGTCGCGCACCTTGCCCACGAACAGCTCGCGCACGTGCGAGTACAGCGTGGTGGACAGGGTCTCGGCGATCGCCTCGAACGGCGAGCGCTTCGTCTCGCGCGCCTGCCGGATGGCGGTGCCGAGGCGCAGCGCCATCGACAGGGTGCGCGGCACTGCCGTGCGGCGCACGTCCGCGCCGGACATCGCGTACTCGGCGATGTGCCCGACGCCGCCCAGGCGGATGGTCACCGCGCGGGCGAGCCACTCCATCTGCCGGTCGTCGTCGCCGGTGTCGATGACGACGGTCTCGCCGCGCTCGCCGGCCAGCGCCAGCGGGGAGCCGTGCACGCCGTAGACGGCGAACGTCTCCATGGACAGCTCGGGGAAGGCCCGGCCCATGCCGTCGGCGTCGACCACGGGCAGGCCCGTCTCGGCGGCGACCACCAGCGGGATCATCGAGTTGATGCCGCCGCACTCGATCGGCATCGTGGCGTCAGCGGTGCGGCCCAGGTGCTTCTCCAGGGTGCGCAGCGCGAGCGTCGGCTCGGTGCCGGCGGGGATCTTCTCCACCATCACCGTGGGCGCGCCCATCTGCGCGGTGGGGACGACGAACAGGTCGTCGGCGATCTCGTCCGGGTCGAGGATCGTGATGGCGCCGTCGCCGAGCACCCGCTCGACGAGCCGGCGCCCGATGTACGGGTCGCCGCCGCCGCCGGTGCCCAGCAGGGTGGCGCCGCGCGCCAGGTCGGCGAGGTGCTCGCCGCGCAGCTCCCAGCTCATGCCGCCACCCCCGCGCCGTCCGAGACCTGCCCGTCGTACCGGCGGGCCGGCACGTCGTAGCCGAAGTAGCCGGGGCCGACCATCGCGAGGGCCTCGGCCGAGTGCCAGCGGGGGTCCGCCGGCGCGGCGACCACGCGCACGCGCTGGCCGTACCGCAGGCCCTCGGTGGTGATGGCCTCGCCGCTGTCGTGCTCGAGCACCATGATCAGGTCCGGCGTCGTGACGACGACGTCGTCCCCCGCGCGGGCGAGCAGGTGCTCGTTCTGGAACTCCAGGGTGAGCGTGCCGGCGGCGCCGTCGATCCGGGCGCGGCCGCGGGCGAAGCCCGTCGTGGTCGCGCGCTCGACGTCCACCACCTTGCCGGCGAACACCTCGCGCCCGCCGAGCACCTCGGCGACCCGGGTGACGGGGTCGACGTGCTCGGCCCGGGCGGCGTCCACGGCCGCGCCGAGCTCGACGCAGGCCCGCAGCGAGCCCTGCACGAGCGACTCGCGCGCCTGGACGCCCGTCATGGCGAACCCGGCGATCATCACCGAGCAGCCCATCTCGACGCAGGCGACGCGGGCGATGCGCTCGGTCCAGGTGTTGTCCACCGTGGTCAGCACGCCGGTGTTGCCCTTGTCGTCGGCGAAGGCCAGCGGCGAGGCGGTGATGCCGTACAGCGTGGGCAGCACCATCTGCAGCTCGGGGAACGCCCGGCCCATGCCGTCGGCGTCCAGCAGCGGCAGGCCCAGCGCCGCGGCGGCCGCGACCGGGATGGTCGAGTTCACGCCGCCCACCTCGGCGCAGGTCACGTGGGTGACGGCGCGGCCGAGCACGGCCTCGAGGGCCCGCACGGAGCCCACCACCTCGTCGAGGTTGGGCAGCTTCTCCACCATCACGGTGGGCGCGCCCATCATCGCGACGGTGATCACCACGGCGTCGTCGGGCAGCTCGTCCTGGGTCACGACGGTGACCGGGCCGTGCTCGGCGATCGCGCCGGCGGCGAGCAGCGCGCCGACGTACGGGTCGCCCCCGCCGCCGGTGCCGTACACGGCAGCGCCGCGCGAGAGGCGGTGCAGGTCGGCGGTGTCGATGGTCCAGCTCATCTCACGCCTCCATGCTCAGGTCGCCCACGGCCTTGACCCGGATGCGGGTGGCGTTGCCGGGCAGGTAGGGGATGGGCACCTCGTCGAAGTCGACGACGCTCACCGAGGCCGGCACGGCGCCGGCGGCGACGGTCTTGTCGACCGCCTCCTGGCGCACGTCGGCCAGCACCTGCTCGCGGGTGCCCGGCGCGATCGCGTAGATCTTGTCGATCTCGCCGCCCACCTGGGCGATCGAGGCGCCGATGGCGTTGGCGACGGCGTAGTTGGCCGGGCGGTGCACCTGCCCGAACTCGCCGAGCTCGTCGGGCAGCAGCACCGAGCCGCCGCCGACGGCGACGACGGGGATGTGCGCGGCGGACGTGCGCATCTGGTCGATGGCGTCCTCCACGCGCTGGGCGACGCGCTTGAGCACGGCGTCGACGAACGCCGGGTCGAGGTGCGCGACGCGGTCGCGGTCGCCGATGTCGGCGCGGCCGGCGGCCACGGCGATGTCGGTGGCGGTCAGCGTGGAGCCGCCGAACACCAGCGCCTCGGTGGTCAGCCGGTAGCCCACCGACCGGGGGCCCACCTCGGCGGTGGCCTCGTCGACGATCGAGCCGCCGCCGATGCCCAGCGACAGCACGTCGGGCATGCGGAAGTTGGTGCGCACCCCGGCCACGGTCACCTCGGTGGTGGCCTCGCGCGGGAAGCCGTTGACCAGCAGGCCGATGTCCGCCGTCGTGCCGCCCACGTCGATGACGGCGCAGGTGTCCAGGCCGCTGGTGGCGGCGGCGCCGCGCATCGAGTTGGTGGGGCCGGAGGCGAACGTCGCGACGGGGTAGCGGCGCACGTACTCGTCGTCCATCAGCGTGCCGTCGTTCTGGCTGAGGTAGATCGGCGCCTCGATGCCCTGGGCGCGCACGGCGGCAGCGAGGCCGTCGACGATCTCGGTGGCCAGCTCGCGCAGCGCGGCGTTGATGACCGTGGCGTTCTCGCGCTCCAGCAGGCCGATGCGGCCGATCTCGTGCGACAGCGAGATGGCGACGTCGTCGCCCAGCTCGGCGCGCAGGATCTCCGCGGCCTGCAGCTCGAGGTCGTGGTTGACCGGGCTGAACACCGACGAGACGGCCACGGAGCGGATGCCGTGGGAGGCCATGTCGCCCGCGTGCCGGCGCAGCTCCTCGGGGTCGAGCGGCGAGATGGGCCGGCCGTCGAACTCGTAGCCGCCGTGGGCCAGGTAGCTGCGCGCGCTGATGGCGGTGCGCAGGTGCTCGGGCCAGTCGACCAGCGGCGGCAGCGCCCGCGTGGCGGGCAGGCCGAGGCGCAGCGCGGCGGTCGGGGCGAGGCGGCGCGCCTCGACCAGGGCGTTGATGAAGTGCGTGGTGCCGATCATCACCGCGGAGACCTGACCGCCGGCGAACGGGTGCTGGCGGCGCAGGTCCTGCACCGCCGCGACGATGCCGCTCGTGACGTCGGGGCTGGTGGACTGCTTGACGCCGGCGAGCACGGTGGTGCCCTCCATCAGCGCCGCGTCCGTGTTGGTCCCGCCGACGTCGATTCCGATGTGCATGGTTCTCCTTCGTGGGGTGGTGCGCGCGGCGCGCGGGCGCCGCGGTCGAGCGGGGGCGGTCAGCGGGCGGCGGCGACGGGCTCGGCCTCGGTGGTGACGGTGGCGGCCTCGCCGACGCCGCGCACCCAGCCCAGCCGGCCGGCGACCGCGTACAGCACGATCGCGAGCACCAGCGAGTTGATCGACGGGATGCCGACGTGGACGAAGTAGCCCACCAGCGACGACACGAGCCAGATCACCAGCGTGGCCGGCACGACGCGCGGGGCCGTGGCGGGCAGCGTGGCGGCGGCGCGCGTGGCGTCGAGGTCGCGGCGCCAGCGCTTCACGACGAAGTACTCGGCGACCATGATCCCCGCGACCGGCGGGAAGGCGACGCCCAGCACGGTGAGGAAGTCGCTGAACCGGCCGAGGATGCCCGCGGCGGCCAGCACGGAGCCGACCACGCCGAGCACGATCGTCGTCATCGTGCGCGACAGCGCCCTGCCGAACGTGGTGGACACGAAGTTCACCAGGCCCAGGCTCGAGGAGTAGAGGTTCCAGTCGTTGATCTTCAGGGTGCCGGTGAGCACGATGAGCAGGCCGACGACGCCGATCGACGAGGTGATGATGGCGACGACGTTGTCCGAGCCGGCGGCGTGCGCCAGCAGCACGCCGGCCAGGCCGATGACGAACTCGCCCAGCGTCACGCCGACCACCGTCTGCTTGACGACGTCGCGGCCCGAGCGGTTGAAGCGCGTCATGTCCGAGGTGATGATCGCGCCGACGATGAGGCCGCCGGCCACGATGCCCGTGCCCGCGCCGAGGCTCAGCTCGGGGCCGGGCGGCGGGGAGGTCACGAGCTCGGTCAGGGAGTGCCGGCTCAGCTCGGTGACGATCGACCAGCCGACCAGCACGAGGAACAGCGGCACCGTGATGTTGGCCAGCCACTGCATGCCGCCGAAGCCGAACGCCACGATGGCGGTGACCACGAGGCCGAAGATCAGGCACCACACCCACATGGGCAGCACGCCCGGCATGAGCGCGTCGAGCGACTCGGCCGAGATCGCGCTCTGGATGCCGAACCAGCCGATGAGGCTGATGCCGATGGCCAGGCCCACGAGGGAGGCGCCGACCTCGCCGAAGCCGGTCCAGCGGGCCAGCAGCGCCGTGTTGAGGCCCTCGCGCTGGCCGATGATGCCGACCACGCACATGATCACCTCGAGGATGATCGAGCCGAACAGGAACGCCAGGACGGCGTTGCCGAAGGTCATGCCGTAGCCGAGCGTCGCCCCCATGAGGAACTGCGACAGGGCCGAGACCTGCCCGAAGCGCTGGACGGCGATGGCGAACCAGTGCCGTTGCACGCCCGGGAGGACGCGGGACAGGGCGAAGTCGTCGGACTCTGCTGCACGTGCCATGGGGGTTCCTTCCGTTCCCGTGCCAGGACGCGGCAACGGTAGGAACGTGCCCGGGGTCACTCAAGAGGCAGTCTGCCCAGTTTTTGCGCGCCTGCTGTGCACAGCGCACTGTGCGGGTCTGCTGAACCCGGGCGCGCGGACGGCGGCTCAGCCGAGCTCGCGGCGCATCACCCAGCGGCGGCGTCCGCCGCTGTGGCCGGTCGTGGGGGCGGCGCGGACGAAGCCGTGCGCCTCGAACAGCCGGGTGGTGCCCACGTACCCGGAGACGACGTCGACCCGCCCGTCCTCGTCCACCTCGACCGGGTAGCCCTCGACCACCGCCGCGCCGTGGGCGGCGGCGTGCGCGACGGCGCCCTCGAGCAGCACGTGCATGAGTCCCCGCCTGCGGTAGCCGCCGCGGACCACGAAGCACACCGCCGACCAGGCGTCGCGCTCGTCGACGAAGGGGATCGTCCGGGAGTGCATCAGCCGGCGGTAGGTGCTGCGCGGCGCGACCGAGCACCAGCCCACCGGCACCCCGTCGAGGTAGGCGAGCACGCCGGGGCCCGGCGCGGTGGCGCACTGGTCGCGCATGTAGTCGGGGCGCTCCTCGACGGGCACGCGCGAGTCGCGGTACGCCATGCACCAGCACCCCCGGCCCCCGGGCTTCTTGACCCCCACCACCTCGGCGAAGTCGTCGAACCGCCCGAGCGCGGGCAGCACCTCGGCGTGCCCGACGGCGGAGGCGGCAGTGGTCGACGTCCCTGTCCCCATGCGGGCAGGCTACGGCGCCGCGCCGACGGTGCGCCGGCGCGGCGCCGTCCGGTCACGCCGGGATGTGGATCCACACGTCCGGCGGCAGGTCCGGGCGCCCGGGCACCGGCCGCCGCTCCTCGCTCCACGCCGCGCCCGCCGCCGTCGTCGCCACGCGCCGCCAGAACGCGACGGCCGGCGCGTTGGCGTCCTGGAACGCCACCTCCCAGGGCCCCGGGTGGGCCGCCAGCACGGCGCTCGCGGCGGCGAGCCCGACGCCGCGGCGCCGGGCCGCGGCGACGACGAAGAACGCGCTCAGCACCCGTGTGCCGCCGTCGAGCCCGCGCACCAGCGCGAAGCCCGCGGGCGCGTCGCCGAGCCGCAGCACGTGCGCCCGCCAGCCCGGGGCGCCGTCGAGCGCGGCGCGCAGCCGCTCGTCGCGGAAGCGGCCGCGCCCGTCCGGCAGCGCGCCGGTGACGGCGGACAGATCGTGGCGGAACAGCTGCCACAGGTGGGTCAGGGCCTCGTGGTCGTCGGGGGTCGCCGGGCGCACGACGGCGGGGACGGGGGCGGTGGGGTGCGCGGGGCGCGCAGGAGTGGTCATACGAGAAAACCTCCCCGCCGGCGTCGGCGGGGAGGTCTCGGGTCCGTTCTATTCTCTCACGGGCCGGCGTCGCTCACGGCGTCCCGGACGGCGTCGTTCACAGCGCCCGCTCGGGCCGGGCCAGGATCCCGGGCACGAGCCCCGCCGCGACCGCGGCGGCGCCGCGGACCACGAGGAACCCGGCGGCGAACACCGCCGCCGCGGTCAGGACCGCCGTCGGCTGCGCGAAGACGGCGTAGCCCAGCACCGGCAGCAGCAGCACGACGGCGCACGCGGCCGAGCCGCCGGCCACCACCCACAGCGGGGACATCACCGAGCGACGCGACGCCTCGGCCATCACCGCGCGGGGCACGCCCAGGCGGTCGAGCGACACGTGCACCGGCGCCCGGTCGAGCGTGGCGGCGGCCTGGTTGATGCCCACGGAGCAGGCGACCATGAGGAACGACGCGGCGACGGTGACGAGCACGCCGGTGGAGACGTCCTGCAGCAGCCAGCGCTCGTCGCCGTCGAGCGTGCCGGGGTCGCCGAGGCTGGAGATCGCCAGGCCCGCCGCGCCGAAGACGCCGACGAAGCTGGTCATCGCCACGCCGCTGACCTGGCGCCACGCCGCCTTGGGGTCCTCCAGGACCATCCGCGCGGCCAGCAGGCGCGCCACGCTGCCGGCCCTGCGGTGGGCGCGGCGGGCGCGCACCCGCACGAACCACGGCCCCACGGTGTCGAGGGCGAGCAGCGCGCCGCCGAACACCACGGCCATCACGACGATCATCGCCACGATGCCGCCCGCCTCGGCGAACAGGCCGAGCTGCCCCATGGCCACCGCGCCCACCACGACGACGCCGAGGGCGACCGCCGCGCGCGCCCAGTGGGCGCCGCCGGCCTTCTGCCGCGTGCGCACGCCCAGCGGCGTGACGACCACGGAGCGCAGGCCCGCCACGGCGCTCAGCGCGCCGAGCAGCGCGACGGCGCCCACCGCCGCCGGCACCCACGCCCACGGCAGCCAGACCTGCGCGCCGAGCGCCGCGCCGCGGAAGTGCAGCAGCCCCACCAGCGGCGCGGTCGCCGCGTACAGGGCGGTGCCGAGGACGGCGCCGGCGAGGGCCGTGACGGCGGCCTCCAGCACGGTCAGCAGCGTGACGGTGCCGGCGGTGGCGCCCAGCAGGCGCAGCGAGGCGAGCCGCTCGTCGCGGCGCCGCGCGGCGAGCCGTGCGGCCGAGGCGCCCACGGTGGCCAGCGGCACCAGCAGCAGCACGAGGGCGACGACGGCGAGGACCTGGTAGGTGACGGCGAGGTCGTCGTCCCAGCGGAAGAACGCCTGCGCGCCGCCCGCCACGAGCAGCAGCAGCGCGGTGACCAGCGTGAAGGACACCAGCGGCAGCGCCGCGGCGAGCCGGTCGTCGCCGCGGCGCCGCGCGAACAGCCCGGCCAGCCGGACCGCGGTGGCGGCGGCGCTCATCGGGCGCCCCCGGCGGGGTGCTGGGCGATCGCGGCGGCCCGCGCGTCCGCCGGGGCGGCGGGCGCCGTCGTCGGCCGCGGTGCGACGTCGCGCGGGCCCGGGCGCCCGGAGTCGGCCACGACGCGCCCGTCGCGCAGCACCACGGTGCGGGCGCAGCGGCGCGCCACCTCGGGGTCGTGGGTCACCACCACCAGGGTGCGGCCCTGCTGGACGGCGCCCAGCAGCAGGCCGAGGACCTCCGCCGACGTCGTGGAGTCCAGCGCGCCGGTGGGCTCGTCGGCGAACAGCAGCCGGGCACCGGTGACCTGGGCGCGGGCGATCGCGACGCGCTGCGCCTGCCCGCCGGACAGCTCGCCGAGGCGCCGGTGCTCCATGCCGGCCAGGCCCAGGTGGGCGAGCCACTGGGCGGCCTCGGCCTCGGCCTGCCGGCGCGCGACGCCGCCGAGCATCCGCGCGACGGCGACGTTCTCCAGCGCGGTCAGCTCGTTCAGCAGCAGCCCCTGCTGGAACACGAAGCCGAGCTCCTCGCGGCGCAGCCGGGCGCGCCCGCCGTCGTCGAGCTGCTCCACCTGCACCGGCCCGCCCGCCGCGGCGAACGTCACCGCGCCCGACGTGGGACGCAGGATGCCGGCGAGGCAGTGCAGGAGCGTCGTCTTGCCCGAGCCGGAGGCGCCCATGATCGCCACCGACTCGCCCGGCACGATGTCCAGGCTGACGTGGTCGAGGGCGGGCGCGGGGCTGCCGGGGTACTGCATGGTCAGGCCCCGGGCGCTCAGGATCGGTGTCATGCCCCCAACCTCCCAGCCGGGGCCCGGGCGGCGCGTCGCCCCCGGAGCGGATTCCCGCGGGCGGCGCCGTCATCCCGCGGTATGACGGCGGGGGCGGCGCCGTCCGCCGGGAGGCCGGCGCTAGGGTCGCGCCATGGCAGTCTCCGACGTCGAGCCCCAGGTCGACTCCGCCGACCCGGGCGTGCAGCTCGTCGCCTACCTGGACTACTACCGCGGCGTCGTCGAGCGGAAGCTCCGCGGCCTGACCGACGACCGGCTGCGGCGCACCGCGCTGCCGTCCGGCTGGACGCCGCTGGAGATGCTCGCCCACCTGGTGCACATGGAGCGGCGGTGGTTCGTCTGGGGCTTCCTCGCCGAGCCGGTGCCCGACCCGTGGGGCGACCACGCCGACGGCGTCGACGGCGGCCGCTGGCACGTGCCCGACGACGTCCGGCTGGACGACCTGCTCGGGCGGCTGCGCGCGGGCGGCGAGCGCACCCGCGCCATCCTGACGTCGACGCCGCTCGACGCGCGCGGGCGCGTCGGCGGGCGGTTCACCGCCGAGCCGACGCCGACGCTCGCGTGGATCGGGTTCCACGTGCTGCAGGAGTACGCCCGGCACGCGGGGCACCTCGACGTCGCGCGCGAGCTGATCGACGGCGCGACCGGGGAGTAGCGGATGACCGCGGACAGCGGCCGCGTCCGCCTCCCGTGGGTGCTGGAGGGGCACCAGGAGGGCTTCGCGTTCGTCCGCAGCCCGGACGCGACGCACGAGCAGGCGCGAGCCGCCGTCGAGCGCATCGGCGCGGGGATGGCGGACGCCGAGCGCAGCCGCCCGGCGGTGCTCCGGGCGATCGAGCGCGCCGGGCGGTGGTGGTACCCGGTCGGGATGGCGGTGGGCGTCCTGGTGCTGCTCCTGCTGACCGGCAGGCCGTTCGGCTCGCTGGTGGTGGGGCTGGTCGGCGGCGGCGTCCTCGCGGCCGTGGTCCGCGGGGTCGTGCGCGGCTCCGCCGCCCGGGCCCGGCGCGGCCGGCTGGGCGCGCTGCTGGACCGGGAGTCGCGCACCGTGGCGCCGGCGTCGCCGCACGCGGTCCACGTGGCCGCCACCGTCGTGGAGCTGGAGCCGCAGCTGGAGGAGCGCGCGCACGTCCTCGCCTACGCCGCCTCCCTGGAGCTCGCCGCCGACGCGGGCGGGCAGGAGCGCGCCGAGGAGCTGGACCGGCTGTACGGCGAGGTGCTGTCCCGCCACCCGAAGGACCCGCGCCACCGCCGGCACGTGGACGACGAGGCGCACATGGCGCGGCTCGTCGCGCAGGCCGAGCGGCGCCGCGCGGGCGGTCGCACCCCGCGCCGGACCGGACGGTGACCCCGTGCGCCACCTGACCCATCCCGCCTGGCAGCGGTACCTCGCGCTCCGGGACCGGATCGTCGAGCTGGCGCCCCGCATCCACGAGGTGCCGGCGGTGCGGTGGAACGCCCTGGCGGACGAGTCGACCGCGGCGCTGGCCACGGTGCACGCCGACCCGGACCTCCTGGCCGCCCTGCGCGAGCGCGTCGCACGCGCCACCGACCCGGCCGAGCTCGTCGCGCTGCACGAGGTGCTCACCGGGGCGGTCCTCGAGCACGGCGGCGACGTCGCGGCGCTGCGCGCCGACCCGCGGGTGAGGGACGTCGCCGACGAGCTGGAGATCGAGCCGGCGGTCTACCTCGCCGAGGCGGACCACGAGGCCGACCCGTACGAGGCCGAGGAGGTCCGGCCCGAGGACGAGGACCTGCGCGACCTGTCCCGCATCGGCGGCGCGCCCACGCGCACCCCGGGCGCCCGGGCGGTGCCCGAGGACGCCGTGCTCCTCCTGCAGGTCGACCTCGGCAACCTCGCGTCGGGGGCCCGGCACCACGAGGAGCTCGCCGGGGTGCTGCGCCGCCGCCCGCTGCCCGCCGACGGGCTGCTGCAGGTCTTCCACACCACCCTGGGCGACTCGCGCACCGACCCCGACCGGCCGGGCGGCGGCGCGACGCTGCGGTACCTGACCGAGGCGGACGTGCGCCGGCGCACCGCCCCGGACCTGTCCGCGCCGGCCTACCCGGTCGCCCAGGTCACCGCCACCGTGCTGCCGACGTTCCGCGCCGCCCCGCACGCCGGGCCTGCCGCGCTCGACCGGGTCGACCAGCTGCAGGAGGAGGCCTACGGCGTCGCGCGCAGCGGGGCCTTCACCGAGGAGTACCTGCGTGACCTGGAGCGCGACCCGTTCGCCGCGCGGGCCGGCGCCGTCGCGCACCTGTTCGGCCTGCCCTCGCCCGACTCCGACGTCGCCGCCGAGGACCGCGCGCTGCTGCACGAGCGCCTGCCGCTGACCGAAACCGCGTGATCCCGCGCCCGCTCCGCCGTAGGCTCTCGTGCTCGTGAGCGCACTGGCGGAGGTCCTCGTCCCGGCCCGCCTGGGGCGGCCGTTCCGCTGGCTGCTCGCGTCCTCCTGGGTCAGCAACCTCGGCGACGGCATCGCGCTCGCGGCGGGGCCGCTGCTGGTGGCCTCCCAGACCGACTCGGCGTTCCTCGTGGCGCTCGCGGCGCTGCTGCAGCGCCTGCCGTGGCTGGTGTTCGGCCTGTGGGCCGGCGCGCTCGCCGACCGTCTGGACCGCCGCCGCGTCGTCATGGCCGCCAACACCGCGCGCGCCGCCGTCGTGGCCGCGCTCGCCGTCACCATCGTCACCGGCCACGTCGACGTCACGGTCGTGCTCGTCGCGATGCTGCTGCACGGTGTCGCGGAGGTCTTCGCCGACACCACCACCTCCACGCTGCTGCCCGCGCTCGTGCGCAAGCAGGACCTCGGCGTCGGCAACCACCGCGTCCAGGCCGGCCAGCTGACGGTCAACCAGCTGGTCGGCCCGCCGCTCGGCGCGTTCCTGTTCGCCGCCGGCGCCGCCTGGCCGTTCGTCGCCCAGCTGGTGTGCATCGCGCTGGCCGTGGTGCTGGTCGCGCGGATCGCGGCGTCGCCGGCGCCCGACGGCGCCCCGGGCCTGGCGCGCAGAGCGCCCGCCGAGCACACCCACGTGCGCCGGGACGTCGCCGAGGGCCTGCGGTGGATCGCGGGCCACGCGCCCGTGCGCACGCTCGCGCTGGTCATCCTCGTGTTCAACGTGACGTGGGCGGCCGCCTGGTCGGTGCTCGTGCTGTGGTCGCGCGACCACCTCGGCATGAGCGAGGTGGGCTACGGCCTGCTGACGACGGCGTCGGCCGTCGGCGGCATCGTCGGCACCGCGCTGTACGGGCGGATCGAGCGCCGCTTCTCCCTGGCCACCGTGATGCGGGTCTGCCTGCTGCTGGAGGTCGTGACCCACCTCGCCCTGGCGCTGACCACCACGGGCTGGCTGGCGATCGTGATCATGGCCGAGTTCGGCGCGTACGCGTTCGTGTGGGGCACCGTGTCGAACACCGTGCGCCAGCGCGCGGTGCCCCAGCGGTTCCAGGGTCGCGTCAGCGCCGTCTACCTGATGTGCCTGTTCGGCGGCCTGGTGGCCGGCCAGGCCCTCGGCGGCGTGATCGCCGAGCACTGGGGCCTGACGGCCCCGTTCTGGTTCGCGTTCGTGGGCGCCGGTGTCACGCTCGCGCTCGTGTGGCGCCAGCTCGCGCACATCGCGCACGCCGACGCCGACGACGAGACGCCGCCGACGGGCCACGCCGCCGAGCCCGCGGACGACGCCGCCCGCTGAGCGGCCGCCGTGCCGCTCAGCCGTGCCGCTCAGCCACGGTGCGGATCAGCCGCGGCGCCAGAGGTACGGCGTCGTGGTGGAGACCTTCACCAGCCCGGAGCGCTCGAGGATCGGGCGCGAGTACTCGGTGGAGTCGCTGTGGATCAGCGTGCGGCCCTGACGCAGGGCGGAGCGGGCGCGCGCGGCGGTCAGGGCCCGGTAGGTGCCGCGCCCGCGCCACTCCGGTCGCGAGGCGCCGCCCCAGATCCCGGCGAACTGCGTGCCGGGCACCGGCTCCAGCCGGCCGGCCGTCAACACCCGACCCTGCGCCTCGGCCACCCACAGCTCCGTGCCGTCGCCGGCGGCCAGCCGGCGCAGCACGTCGTCCGCCATCTCCGGGCGCGGCGGCCCGCCGAAGACCTCGTCCTGCATCGCGCATGCCGCGCGCACGTCGGCCTCGGCGGTCACCCGCCGCAACGTGACGCCGTCCGGCAGGGGCACGTCGACGGCGAGGGCGCTCGCCTCGCCGACCATCACCGACTCCGGCTCGTCGGGCTCGAAGCCGTGCTCGACGAGCGCGTCGTGCAGGCCCGGCGCGTGGTCGTGCCCGCGGGTCTTCCACTCCGCCCGCGTGACCGCGGGGTCGGCGGCGAAGTGCTCGCGCGCCGCGGCGACGAGGTCGCGGACGCCGGCGGCGTCGGCGCCGGCGAGGTCGCGGTAGGTGACGAAGCCGCGCCCGCCGCGGAAGGTCGCCAGGTGCAGCGGGCCGTGCCGCGTCACCGCGACGGCGTCGTACGTCTCGGCGGCGGTGCGCAGCTGGTCGTCGTACGCCGCGAGCAGCTCGGTGGGGGAGGCCATGGGCGCAGTGTGGCGCGGGCGGGCGCGCACGTCACGGACAATCCGGCGCGGACCGCCCCGGCGGGCCGTGGCTCAGGGCCGCGGCTCGGCGAGGAAGTCGGCCAGGTCCGCGGCGAGCGCCTCGGGCGCCTCCTCGGCGACGTGGTGGCCGGAGTCGATGCCGTGGCCGGTGACGTCCGGCGCCCACGCGCGCCACACCGCCACCGGGTCGCCGTAGAGCTGCTCGAGGTCGTCCCGCGTCGACCACAGCACCAGGGTCGGGCACCGCACGTGCCGGCCGGCCGCGCGGTCGGCCTCCTCGTCGCGGCGGTCGACGGTCAGCCCGGCGCGGTAGTCCTCGAGCATCGCCCGCACGACGTCGGGGTCGTGCACCGCCGCGCGCCACTCGGCGTGGTTCTCGGCTCCCATGACCGCCGGGTCGCCGTGGTACCAGGCGTCGGGGTCGGCGGTGATGACCCGCTCGGGCACCTCGGGCTGGGCGTAGAAGAACCAGTGCCACCACGCCGTGGCGAACTCCGGGGTGATGCGGGCCAGGTGCTCCGAGACCGGCAGCGCGTCCAGGAACGCGGCCCGCAGGACGGCGTCGGGGTGGTCGAGCGCGAGGCGCAGCGCCACGGCCCCGCCGCGGTCGTGCCCGGCCAGCAGGAAGCGGTCGTGGCCCAGGTGCTGCATGACCCGCACCATGTCGCCCGCCACGGCGCGCTTGGAGTGCGGCGCGTGGTCGGCGGCCGGCGCGGGGCCGCGCGAGCGCCCGTAGCCGCGCAGGTCGGGGCACACGACGGTGAAGCCGCGCTCGACGAGCAGCGGCGCCACGCGGTGCCAGGTGGCCGACGTGCGGGGGTGGCCGTGCAGCAGCAGCACCGGGGGGCCGGCGCTGCCGCCGTGGCGCACGAAGATCGACGCCTCGCCGGTGTCGACGTGCTCGGTCTCGAAGCCCTCGAACATCCGGCCACGCTACGGCGAGGCCGGTCGACGCGCGCGGACGGCCGGTCGGTGGTGCCGGCGCACAGCGCCTGACCGGGCCTCAGCGGACCGCGAGCGGCCGGCGCTCGGCCGGGACGAGGCCGGGGGCGCTCCGGAAGGAGACGGCCTCCAGGAGCGGGCGGCGCCTGGTGTTCTGGAACGCGGCGATCCGCCACTCGCCGTCGGCCTCCCGCACCAGCACGTACGTCTGCACCTTGTGCAGCCGGTCGGGACGGCGGCCCTTGTACGTGTCGCCGCTCCCGGTGACCACCGCCGTGCCGGGGGCCGGGAAGCGGACGTCGCGCACCTCGTCCGCGAGCCGCGTGCCGGCCAGGAACCTCGCCCACAGGGTCCGGTGGCTCTCCGCGATCTCGTCGCGCCCCTGGTAGCACGTGCCCACGTAGGTGACGTAGGTGGCGTCCGCGGTGAAGCAGGCGCCGTAGGCGTCGGCGTCGTGGCGGCCCCAGGCCTCCACGAGCCGGTCGATGACGCCGAGGACTGCCGTCCGGTCGTCGTGATCCCGCATGATCCCCTCCGGTCGTTATGCTGAGCAAGAAGGTGCAGCAGTGCAACATCTGCACGCACGCAGATACTAGGGAGGGGTGCCGGGGATGGCAAGGGAGTCGGTGGGGCGGTCGCCGGGAGAGCCGACGAGCGAGCCGGCAGGGGAGCCGCCGGCGGCGGCGCAGCAGGACCGCCACGGGGTCTTCCGGCGGTACCTCGACGCCGTGGGCCTGCACGGGATGGCGGGCGCGGAGGCCGCCGGGCTGGGCGCCTCGGAGTGGTACGCCCTGAGCGCGCTGGACCTCGAGGGGCCGATGACGGCGGGCGAGCTGTCCGCCCGCACGGGCCTGACCACCGGCGCCACGACCCGGCTGGTCGACCGCCTCGAGCGCGCGGGGCTCGTGCGGCGCGCCGCCGACCCGGCCGACCGCCGCAAGGTGCTCGTGCACGTGGTCACCGACGCGCTCGCGGGCGTCGACGAGGTCGTCGCGCCGGCGCGTCGCCGGATCGCGCAGGTGCTGGCGACCTACACCCCGCAGCAGCAGGAGGTGCTGTTCGACTACTTCGCGCGGGCCGCGCCGGCCTACCGCGAGGCCACGCGCGAGGTCCGTGCGGCCACCGCGGCCCGTCGCGCCGGCGGCGCGGCGCGCAGCGCGGGCGGGTAGCGCGCGACCCCGCGCGGCGTCCTCCCGCGGCGCCCCCGCGGACGTCTCGAACGCGTTTGGACGCATGTCCGAGTTGTGGTTGACTCGGGGGGTCGGGAGGGTCACACTCTCTCGTGACAGACGCGCATCGCCCGCCCCCTGCGCGGTGCGCCTGTCGTTCGCCGGGTCACCACCCGGCCGCGATGCCCTTCGGACCCCCTGCCGGAGGGCATCGCGCTGTCCGGGGTCGGTTCGGCGGTGCGGTCGGCGCCCCGGGCGCCGCGGCACCCGCACGATCCCGGGCTTGACGCGCTCTCGGCGTGCCGTCGCCGCAGCGGCGCGCGGCGCGCTTAGCGTGGCGGGCGTGAACGCCGTCCGACGCACCTCTGCCGAGCACGCGGTCGAGCAGTCGGCCGTGTCGTCGGCCCCGAGCGGTCCCGACGACGCGCCCGAGCGCCCGCGCCTCGTCACCCCGCCGGCCCCCGAGGAGCTGGTGACCGACGCCGTGCGCCGCTGGCGCGCCGGCCTCGTCGAGCAGGTCGGTGACTCCACGCTCGCCGACGTCGGCCTCCTCGGCGAGGCGATCATCGACCTCACCGCCGCGCACCCCTCGGGCGTCGCCCAGCTCTTCGCCGGCCGCCCCACCCGCCTGTCGAACCTCGTGCGCGAGGGCGCCGCGCTGCCCGCCGCGCGCCGGCGCGCCCGCGCCGTCGCCGCCCGCTCCGCCGAGCACGCCCAGCGCTTCGGCGTCGCGCCCACCTACCTGGCCATCGGCGTCGCGACCTGGACCGAGCCGGCCGACGGCGCGGCGTCGGAGCACCCGCGCGGCGACGTCGCGGCGCTCGCCCGCGTCGCCGGCAGCCGCCCCGAGGTCGAGGACGCCGCGCCGTTCACCCAGTCGCTGCCCGTGGTGACCATGGGCGGCCCGCGGCACGCGGCGCCGTCCGACGACGCGGCCACGGCGGCCGACGCCCTGGCCCTGTTCGGGCCGGCCGCCGGGCCGGCCGCCGGGGCGGGCGGCGACGTCGCCCCGGCCGGCGACGCGCCGCGGCGCACCGTGCACGCCCCGGTGCTGCTGCGCCCGGTGACCCTGACCCGGCGCGGCGACGAGGACGACTTCGACCTCACGCTCGACGCGACGGCCGAGATCAACCCCGTCGTGGCCCGCACGCTGCGCCGGCACGGCGCCCTGCTCGACGCCGCCTCCCTGTCGCAGGCGACGTTCACGCTCGGCGGGTTCGAGCCGTCGCCGGTGCTGGAGCGCATCGCGGCGCTGGGGGAGGCCGTGCTCGAGGGCTTCCAGCTCGAGCAGCGCGTGCTCGTCGGCACGTTCGTCCACCCGGGCCAGGCGCTCGTCGAGGACCTCGACGCGCTCGCCCCCACGCTCGTGCGCCACGAGGTGGTCGCGGCGCTGGCCGGTGTCGACGCCGCGGCCGACGCGATCGCCGCCCTCGAGGTGCCCGCCCCGGCCCCCGGCGACCCGGACCCGGCGTACGAGCGCGGCGTCGGCGACCTCGACCCGCTGCAGCGCCACGTGGTCGACGCGCTGGCCACGGGCAGCCACCTGTACGTCGACGCCCCGGTGGGGGCCGACGTCGCCGGCACCGTCGCGGCGATCGTCGCCGAGGCCGCGGCCGCCGGTCGCTCCGTGCTGTACGTGACGGGCCACCGCCGCGCCGCCGACGCGCTCGCCGCGCGCCTCGGCTCGCTCGACCTCGACGGCCTGCTGGTCGACGTGCCGCCGCACCCCACGTGGCGCGAGGACGTGGCCCGGCGCCTGCTGGCGGCCATGGCCAGCGAGCCCGAGCACGTCGACGACGAGGCGGCCACGCGCATCCGCGACGCGCTCATCGGCGCCCGCGCGCAGCTCGCCGGCTACATCTCGGCGCTGCACCAGCCGCGTTCCCCGTGGAACGTCTCCGCCTACGACGCGCTGCAGGCGCTCGCGCGGCTCACCGCCGAGCGCCCCGCGCCGTCGACCACCGTGCGCCTGCACGCCGACACCGCGCTGCGGCTCGACGCCGACGCCCGCCGCGCGGCGGCCGCCGACCTGCGCCGTGCCGCGGAGCTGGGCGCGTTCACGATCCGCGCCACGTCCACCCCCTGGTACGGGGCGCACCTGCTCACCGACGACGACGCCCGCGAGGCGCTCGTGCGGGTGCAGCGGCTCAAGGACACGACGCTGCCGCAGCTGCGCCGGCAGATCGCCTACGTCACCGAGGTGACCGGGCTGACCACGCCCACGACGGTGGACGCCTTCGGCGAGCAGCTGCGGATGCTCGGCGGGATGCGCGGCACCCTCGACGTGTTCCACCCGATGGTGTTCGAGCGCACCGCCGCCGACCTCGTGCAGGCCACGGCGAGCCGGAAGTGGCGCACCGAGAACGGCGTCGAGATGGGCTGGTTCACCCGCCGGCGGCTGCACAAGCGGGCCAAGGACATGGTGCGCCCGGGCGTGCGCGTGCCCGACCTGCACGCCGCGCTGGTGCAGGTGCAGCAGCAGCGCGACATCTGGGCCGAGCACTCCCAGCGCGGCGGGTGGCCGGTGCTGCCCGAGGGGCTGTCGTCCATCGAGGACACCCACGAGGCGGTGCGCATCGACCTCGACGGGCTGGAGCCGGTGCTGGGCACCACGCCGCTGGGCGGGGGGCTGACGGCGCTCGACCTCGACGTCCTCGCCGAGCGGCTCGAGCGGCTGGCCGAGGACGCCGACGCGCTCGAGAGCCTGCCGGAGCGCACGGCCGCGCTGCGCCGCGCCGAGGCCGCCGGCATCGGCCCGCTCATCGAGGACCTCGCGGCGCGGCGCACGCCGCCCCCGCTGGTCGAGGCCGAGCTGGAGCTGGCGTGGTGGTCGTCGGTGTTCGAGCAGATCCTCGCCGCCGACCCGGCCCTGGCCGGGCAGGACGGCGCGGGTCTCGACGCCCTGGCGCGGCGGTTCCGCGAGCTCGACCGGCGGCACGTCGCGGCGCTGTCGGCGCCGGTGCGCGCCGCCGTGCGCGCCCACCTGGGCACCGCGATGCGCGAGCACCGCGACGACGCCGAGGCGCTGTTCACCGAGCTCATCGAGGGCCGCCTGACGTCGCTGCGCGACCTCGCCGTGCGGCACGGCGAGGTGCTGCGGCGCCTGCGCCCCGTCATGGTCTCGACGCCGACGCTGGTGCCGCACCTGCTGCCGGCCGAGCGGAGCGTGGACCTCGTGGTGCTCGACGCCGTGCAGCACGTGGCGCTCGAGTCGGTGGTCCCGGCGCTGGCCCGCGGCGTGCAGGTCGTGGTGGTCGGCGACGTCCGCTCGGCGTCCGGCACTGCCGTGCACGAGCTGGCCCGCCTGCTGCCGCGCGTGACGCTCCTGCCGCGTGAGTCGCGCCGCGACCACGAGCTGACCCGCCTGCTGGCCGAGCACGGCTACGCCGACCTGGTGCGCCCGGCCCCGCTGCCGCGCGCCGAGGCGCTCGTGCACTTCGACCTGGTCCACGGCTCCGGCATGCCCGACCCGGTCTCCGGCACCGTCGAGTCCACCCAGGCCGAGGTGGACCGCGTCGTCGAGATCGCCATCGAGCACGCGCTGACCCGGCCCGAGGAGACGCTCGGCATCGTCACCGTCACCGAGGTGCACGCCGACCGCATCCGCCAGGCGCTGCTCGCCGAGGTGCGCGCCAACCCGGCCCTGGCCCCGTTCTTCTCCGGCTCCCGCCCGGAGCCGGTCGTGGTCGCGGACATCACCGGCGTGGCCGGCCTGTCGCGCGACGCGATCGTGCTGACCCTCGGGTTCGGCCGCACGCCGCACGGGCGCGTGCTGCACCGGTTCGGCGTGCTGGGGGAGCCCGGCGGCCAGGCGATGCTGCTCGGCACCCTCGGCGCCGCCCGCCGGCGGCTGCGCGTGGTGACCTGCTTCTCGGCCGCCGACCTCGACCCCGAGCGCCTGCGCGGCGCCGGCCCGCGCCTGCTCGCCGACGTGCTGGCGTTCGCGCAGCGCCGCGCCGACGTGGCCGACCAGGTGCAGCTGGGCAACGGCGTGGACGTCTCGAGCGCCCCGGACCGGCTGCTCGTCGATCTCGGGGAGCGGCTCTGGCGGCTCGGCTACCTGGTCGAGACCAACTACGGCCTGCCGGACGGCGACCGCATCCCGCTCGTCGTCGGGCACCCGGACCTGCCCAACGAGCTGCTCGTCGCCGTGCTGACCGACGACGCCGCGTACGTGGCGGAGCCGTCGGTGCGCGTGCGCGACCGCCAGCTCGCCGAGCGGCTCGAGCGCCTCGGCTGGGTGGTCACCCAGGTGTGGTCGGCCGCCGCGTTCCTCGACCCCGACGGCGAGGCCGACCGCGTGCGCCGGCTGGTGCAGCGGGTCCGCGACGCGCGGATCGGCACCGTCGGCGGCGTCGTGGCGCCGCGCGAGATCGTGGTGCCCGTGCTGCCGGAGGAGGACGAGCCCGAGGACGAGCCCGGCGAGGTGCTGCCGGAGGGCGTGCCGTTCGCCGACGTCCGCTCCGAGGACGCGCTGCCCGGCGACGTGCCCGACGCGCTGACGGACGAGCCGCGCCCGGCCGACGGCACTGACTCGGCGTCGGGCGACGCGGCGTGGGGCGACGCGGGGTCGGGTGACCGGCCCGCCTGACCCGGGCCGGCGGTGGCGGACAATGGTCGGGTGACCGACCGTGCGACCTCCCGGCCCGACGAGCCCACCGCTGACGGGACCGGGGCGGACCCCGCAGCCGCGGACGACGCCCAGCCCCGCCGACGCCGGCACCGCCGCGTCGTGCGGCAGGGCACCGAGCGCGAGTCGGTGCTCGGGCTGCCCGCCGACGAGCGGGGCAGCCACGGCGAGAACGACGAGCGGCTGCTGCGCGACGTGCCGCCGCACTGGGGCCGCCGCTGAGCCCACCTCCAGGTCGTGGGTACGGAACACGCCGGCCGATCCGCAGATCGGCCGGCGGGCTCCCTACCCACGAACTGGGCGCTCGTCAGACGCGCGGGCCGCCGTTCGGGTGGTTCGGTGTGCTGGCGCCGGTCGAGGCCGCGAGCAGGTCGCGGATCTCCTGGAGCAGCAGCACGTCCTCGGCCGGTGCCTTGGGCTCGGGCTCGTCGCCGCTCTTGCGGCGGCGCTGCAGGGCGTTCACCGGCGCGACGACGCAGAAGTACAGCGCGGCGGCCACGAGCAGGAAGTTGAGCACGGCCTGGAGCACCAGGCCGATGCTGAACGTCGCACCGTTGATCGGGAACGTCCCGACCGTGGAGATGTCCGGCTGGCCGAAGAGCGCGGCGATGAGCGGGTTGAGGATGCCATCGACCAGTCCGGTGACGATCGCGGTGAACGCGCCGCCGATGATGATGCCGACGGCGAGGTCCAGGACGTTCCCGCGCAGGATGAAGTCCTTGAATCCCTTGAGCATGCGTGTCCCCCTGAGGCCGGGTCGGGCGGTGGGCCGGTGCGGACGGCGCCGGCCCGACGTCGGGGTCGATGCTCGCGGGGCTCGCGGGGGAACGCAAGGGGACGCTCGGGACGTCTCGCGCGAGCGGCGCCCGGGCGGCAGCGGCGGGCGGCGCCCCCTCAGGGCACGAGCACCGCGCCCACCGTGCCCGAGCCGGACGCCGCGGAGACGGCCGGCGCCTCCTCGGGGCTGACGGCGAGCAGCGTGGCGTCGGTGGTGCCGGCGGCCGCGCCGCCCCCGAGCAGCCCGCCGCCGGACGGCTCGTCCCGCTGGCGACCTGCCGACGGCAGCACCAGCGCCCCGCGCGCGAGATAGGCGGCGTCGGGGGAGTCGGGGTCGGGCGCGGCGGTCGTCACGAGGTCGACCCGGTCGCCGGGCCGCAGCAGGTCGGCCGCGGTGCCGTCGAGCACTACGGGCACCACGACGGCGCCGGCCGGGGCCTGCGCCACGACCTCGCCGCCCGCGACGAGCTCGCGGGTCAGCGGCAGCCCGGCGGGGAGCGCCACCGCGGGCGTGCGCCCCACGGCGGCCCCGAGGTCGTCGAGCGCGTCCTCGGGCACCGCCTCCACCGGCAGGGCGCGCACGGCGACGTCGTCGTCGGACACGGCCTGCCCGGGCGCGAGCGTCCGCACGGGCACGACGACGTCGACGGTGGGCGGCGCCGGTGGCCGCAGCGCGTGCACGGCTGCCGTGACCGCCAGGCCGCAGCAGGCGGCGGCCAGCACGAACCGGGACCGCCACAGCCACGCCAGCGCCCGCCGGCGCGCGCGGCTGCGCGCCGCCGGCGCGGCGAGGTCGGGGGCGGGCGGGCGGCGGGTTCCGAGGCGCAGCGGGCTCATGCCCGGGACGCTAGGGCCCCTCCGCGCGCGCCGGGCACGGTGCTCGGCCGGGCTGTGGACGACGCGTGGGCGGGGCGCGCCGGGGGCGGACTCAGCGCCGTGCCGTGCCGGCGCACCGGCCGCTGCGCGGCACCGCAGTCGCGCCGGCCGGCCGTGCCCGAGGACGCGCTCCGCCCTCAGGCCCGGTGCGTCAGGACGCGGTCTTGGCGCTCGACGAGCCGGACGACGACGAGCTCGACGACGAGCTCGACGACGACGAGCTCGACGACGACGAGGAGCTGGACGACGAGGTCGACGACCCGCGGGAGTCGGTGCGGTAGAAGCCGGAGCCCTTGAACGTCACGCCCACCGTGCCGTACTGCTTGCGCAGCGTGCCGCCGCACTCGGGGCACACGGTGAGGGCGTCGTCGCTGAACGACTGGTGGATGTCGAAGGCGTGGCCGCAGTCGGCGCACCGGTAGGCGTAGGTGGGCACGTGGCTCTCCTCAAGGGACCGTGGGGACGGGTGCGCGCGGTCACCGGGCCGCTGCTGGCACTCGTGCTTACCGAGTGCCAATGATACGCAGGGCCGCAACATTCCCGCCGCAGCGCGTGGCGTGCACCGCACCGGGGTGTTGCCACGCGTGCCCAGCCGGCCCGCGCCCCCGGCCCGCGCCCCCGGCCCGGTCCGTCGAGGGCGGGTGAAAAGCCCGGGGTAGCCTCTCCTGCGTGTCCGTCACCCCGCCGCCCGCAGCCACGTCCGACGAGACGGTCGAGGAGACGCCGGTGCCCAGGCGCCGTGGTTCTCGGCTCCGCCGCGTGCTCGTGGGAGTCGCGGCCTTGGTCGCGGTCGTGCTCGTGGCGGCGGTGGCGTTCGGCACCGTGACGGTGCGCAAGCCGCTGCCCGACGTGGACGCCGCGGTGCAGATGGACGGGCTCGACGGCGAGGTGACCGTCCAGCGGGACGCCCGCGGCGTGCCGCAGATCACCGCCGGCAAGCCCGAGGACCTCTTCCGGGCGCAGGGCTACGTCCAGGCCCAGGACCGGTTCTTCGAGATGGACTACCGCCGCCACGTGACGGCGGGCCGGCTCGCCGAGCTCGTGGGCGACGTGCCCGCGGCGATCCAGGCCGACAAGGTGATCCGCACCTTCGGCTGGCGCCGCGTGGCGCAGCAGGAGCTCGAGATGCTGACGCCGGAGACCCGGGCGTACCTGCAGGCGTACGCCGACGGCGTCAACGCCTACCTCGACAGCCGCAGCACCGACGAGCTCGCCGTGGAGTACACGGTGCTCGGGATGACCACCCGCATCGAGAAGCCGGAGCCGTGGGACCCGGTGGACTCGCTCGCGTGGCTCAAGGCGATGGCCTGGGACCTGCGCGGGAACTACGACGCGGAGCTCGACCGCGCCCTGGCCTACTCCACCGTGGGCGACGTGCGGGCGGTCGACGAGCTCTTCCCGTCGTACGCCGAGGGCGGCAACGGCACCATCCTCCAGCCCGCCGACCTCTCCACCGCCGACGACGGCGCGACCGGCGACGGCGGTGGCGACGGCGCGACCGGCGACGCGCAGGCGGCCCCGGCCGCGTCCGACGCCGCGCCCGCCGCTGGCGCCGTGGTGACCGAGGCCGCGTCGGACGCCCCGATGCCGCGCGGCGGCGCCGTGCTCGGCCACGCCCTGGCCTCGGCGCGCGACGCCCTCGACGCCGTCCCGACGCTCGTCGGCCGGGGCGAGGGCACGGGCTCCAACTCCTGGGTCGTGTCGGGGGAGCACACCGCCTCGGGCAAGCCGATGCTGGCGAACGACCCGCACCTGGCGCTGTCGCAGCCGAACGTGTGGGCGCAGGTCGGCCTGCACTGCGAGACCGTGGACGACGCCTGCCCGTTCGACGTCGCGGGCTTCTCCTTCGCCGGCTTCCCGGGCGTGATCATCGGGCACAACGGCGACCTGGCGTGGGGCCTGACCAACATGGGCGCCGACGTCACCGACTTCTTCATCGAGCGGGTGCGGGACGACACCTACCAGCGCGGCGACGACTGGCAGCCGCTCGACGTCCGCACGGAGACCATCCGCGTGGCGGGCTCGACGCCGATCGACATCACCGTGCGCAGCACGGCGCACGGGCCGATCGTCTCCGACGTGCTCGAGGACCTCGACGCGGTCACGGGGTCGCCGACGACGTCCGGCACGGAGCTGGGCACCTACGCCGTCTCGCTGGCGTGGACGGCCCTGCAGCCGGGCCGCACCGCCGACGCCGTCTTCGCCTTCGACACCGCCCGCTCGGCCGACGACGTCCGCGCCGCGGCGGAGCTGTTCGAGGTGCCGGCGCAGAGCATCGTGTTCGCCACCGCCGACGGCCACATCGGCTACCAGGCCCCGGGCCGCGTGCCCGTGCGCGCCGAGGTCGCGGGCAGCCCGGTGCCGAGCGACGGCTCGTGGCCGCGCGACGGGCGCGACCCGGCGTACGACTGGCAGGGCTGGGTGCCCGCCGACCAGATGCCGAGCGCGCTGGACCCCGCCGGCGGCGTCATCGTCGCGGCGAACCAGGCGGTGCTGCCCGACGGCACCGGCCCGTTCCTCGCCTCCGACTGGGACTACGGCTTCCGCTCGGAGCGCATCGGCACCCTGCTGCAGCAGCAGATCGACGCCGGCCGCAAGCTGACCGTCGAGGACATGGGCGCCGTCCAGCAGGACGACTGGAGCGCCTACGCCCAGGTGCTGCTGCCGGCGCTGCTCGCCGTCGACATCGACGACGACTACGACGCCGCCGGGCAGGAGCTGCTGGCCGACTGGGACGGCCACATGGACGCCGACTCGCCGGCCGCCGCCTACTTCGCCGCGGTGTGGCGCAACCTGCTGCAGAGCGCGTTCTGGGACGACCTGCCCGAGGAGATGCGGCCCGACGGCGGCTCCCGGTGGCTCGTGGTCGTGCGCGACATGCTCGAGCGCCCGGACGACCGGTTCTGGGACGACCGCTCCACGCTCAACGTGGTGGAGTCGCGCGACGAGATCCTCACCCAGGCGCTGGTGAGCGCCCGCCGCGACCTGACCGTCGAGCTGAGCAAGGACCCCTCGGACTGGCGCTGGGGCGACCTGCACACGCTGCGCCTGAAGCACCCGGTGCTCGGCGGCGACTCGGTGCCGGCACCGGTGCGCGCGCTGTTCAACCCGTCGCCGGTGAAGATGTCCGGCACGTCGTCGGTGGTGAACGCGACCGGCTGGGACGCGGGGACGGGCAGCTTCGCCGTCACGACGGGCCCCTCGATGCGGATGGTCGTGGACATGGGCGACCTCGACGCCTCCACGTGGGTCACCGCGACGGGTTCGTCCGGGCACCCGGCGTCGAAGCACTACGACGACCAGCTCGAGGCGTGGGCGGCGGGCGAGACGTTCCCCTTCCCGTTCACCCCCGAGGCCGTGCGCGCGGCCGCCGTCGACGAGCTGACGATGCGGCCGTGACGGCGGACGGCCCCTGACCGGCGGGGCTCAGAACAGCCGCTGCCAGCCCTCCGGGGTGACGACGGCGTGCACGGGCATGTCGTGCTCCTCGGCCGGCAGCGGCCGCTGCACGACGTCGTAGACCTCCTCGGGGAAGACCATCGCGACGACGGGCACGCCGGGCCGGGCCTGCTTGAGCACGCGGTCGTACCAGCCGCCGCCCTGGCCCAGCCGCACGCCGCCGGTGTCGACGGCGAGCGCGGGGGCGACGACGACGTCGGCGTCCAGGATCGCCTCGGCCCCCAGGGTCGGGCCGCTCGGCTCCGGCGGGCGGCCGGGGGCGCGCTCGCGCAAGTCGTCGGGGCCGTGGTACTCGGCCCAGTCGCGGGCCAGGCCGGCGCCCAGCACGGGCAGCAGCACGCGGGTGCCGCGGGCGGCGAGCTGCTCGAGCAGCACGTCGGTGCCGGGCTCGGCGGGGCGCGCCGCGTACGTGGCCACGCAGCGGGCGTCGCGCACCTCCGGCATCTCCGCGAGGGCCTCGGCGAGCGCGACGGCGGCCTCGGCGCGCAGGCGGGGCGGACGTGCCAGACGCTGGGCACGGATGGCGCGGCGCAGCTCTTCCTTGGCGTCGGCGGGCTCCATGCCCGGCATCACGGGATACGGCTGGTTCCGTGCGGGGCTGTTGGAGTCGCGACGCATGGGCACATTGTGTCAGTGTCCGTCCCGAACGCCGGGCTGCCGTGCCCGGCAGCGCGGGAGGCTCGGGTGGCGCAGGGACTGATGAAGGAGTGGGCGACGGTGAGCAGGTCGTGGCCGGTGACCCTGCGGGACGACTCCCCGCGCGGGTCGGTGGTGCTGCGGCCGCTGCGACGCCGGGACGCCCACGCGTGGCTGCGGCTCCGCCAGGAGAACCGGGCGTGGCTGGAACCCTGGGAGGCGACGTCGCCCGGCTACCACGCGGAGCCGGCCGCGACGTTCGGCGAGTACGTGCGCACCCTGACCCAGCAGGCGCGCGCCGGCACGACGCTGCCGTTCGCGGTCGAGCTCGACGGGGCGCTGGTGGGCCAGCTGACGGTCTCCTCGATCGCCTACGGCTCGCTGTGCTCGGCGTCGATCGGCTACTGGGTCTCGCGGGACGTGGCCGGCCGCGGCGTCATCCCCACCGCCGTCGCGATGGCCACCGACTACTGCTTCGCGGTGCTGGGCCTGCACCGCATCGAGGTGAACATCCGCCCCGAGAACGAGCGCAGCCTGCGCGTGGTCGAGAAGCTCGGCTTCCGCGACGAGGGCCTGCGGCGTCGCTACCTGCACATCCAGGGGGAGTGGCGCGACCACCGGACGTTCGCGCTGACCACGGAGGACGTGCCGGGCGGGCTGCTCGGGCGCTGGCAGCGCACCCGCGACGCCGTCTGACCTCCGCCGACACGCCTTCGCGACGGTCGGCTTGACGGACACGCCGCGAGTACTCCACGCGCGGCGGCTCCGGCTCCCCTAACGTCGTGGCGTGGAATCGTCGGCAGCAGGTCTCGCAGCGCTCGCGCTGTTCGTCCTGTGGCTGGGTTACTGGGTGCCGCGCAAGGCCCGGCACCGTCAGCAGCTGGTCGAGGCCCGCGTGGAGGACAGGTTCTCCGGCGGGCTGCGGGTGCTGGCGGTGGCCGCCGGGCCCGTGACGGAGGGGCCGCTCGAGCCCCGTTCGACCGTGCCGCTCCTGGCGCCCGGCCACGGGGGCGTCCGCGCGCGCCTGCTGGAGCGCACCGCCGCGCCCGACGACCGGCCCACCCCCGGCAGCGGCGCCGGCGGCCGGCGCACGACGGGCACCACCAGCACGACGGGCACCACCAGCACGACGGACACCCGACGAGGGGAGCACTCGATGCAGGACAGCCGCGAGTCCCGCCTGGCGGTCTTGGAGGAGCGCGCCCGCCGGGCGCGCCGGCGGCTCGTCCTGACGCTCGTCCTGCTCGTCGCCACCGCAGCCGCGTGGGCCGCCGTCGCGGCGGCGCTGCTCGTCTGGTGGGCCGCCCTGGTGCCCACGGCGCTGCTGGGCGTCGTGCTGGTGCTGGGCCGGCTCGCGGCCGTGTCCGCGCGCCGGGCCGACGAGCGCCGGGCTGCCGAGCGCCGGGCCGCGGAGCGCCAGGCGGCCCAGGCGCGCTCGCTGGCGGCCGGCGGCCCCCG
>NZ_WUWN01000023.1 GCF_009846865.1 Puerhibacterium puerhi | reverse complement strand
GGTCGCCGCGCAGCCCGCGCGTCTCGGTCGCGACGACGGCGTGCAGGCGCGCCCGCAGCGGCAGCGGGGCGGCGTCGGGCAGCGCGGCCAGCGTGCGCTCCGCGGCGGCCGCGACCGCGGCGGCCTGGGCGGGGTCGTCGGACCGGCTCCAGGTGCCCGGGACGTCGTAGGCGGTCAGCACGCGCGCGGTGAGCTCGGGGTCGCCGAGCTGCTCGGCGGCGTGCACGACGGCGACGCGCCCGCCCCGCGCCTGGGCCAGCTCGCCGGCGACCGCCAGGGTGCGCAGCAGGTCGGCCGACGCCTCCAGGCGCGCGCGGGTCCCCGGGCCGTGCGCGTAGGCGCCGGCCACCTCGTCCCAGACGTCGGCCGGCCCGGCGCCGACCTCGTGGCGCAGCAGCCGGGTCTCCAGCCGGGCCAGCTCGGGGCCGGGGTCGACGCCCAGCGCGTCGGCGAGCGCGGCGCGTGCCCGCCGCAGCACGGCGAGCGCGTCCGCCTGCCGGGCCGAGCGGTACAGCGCCAGGGCCAGGAGCCGCCAGCCCTCCTCGCGCCAGGGGTGCGCTGCGACGTGGCCGTCGAGGTCCGCGACGGCCTCGGCGCCCCGGCCCAGCGCGACCAGAGCCGCGGCCCGGCGCTCGACGGCGACCAGGCGCAGCTCGGTCAGGCGGGCCCGCTCGGCCCGCGCCCAGGCCGCGTCGATCCCGGCGTACGGGGAGCCGCGCCACAGCGCCAGCGCGTCGTCGACCCGCTCGAGCGCGATCCCCGGCGCGGCGCCGCGGGCGCCGGCGAGGGCCGCCTCGAGCCGCCGGGCGTCCACCGCGTCGTCGGGCAGGCGCAGGGCGTAGCCGGGGCCGTCGGTGACCAGGAGCCGGGCCGCAGCGCGCGGCGCACGGCCGGGCTCGAGCGCCCGCCGCAGCGCCGCGACGAACGTGCGCACCGCGGCGAGACCGTCCGCCGGCGCGCTGCCGCCCTCGAGGCGGCGCGAGCCTGCGCCCCACAGGTCCTCGACGAGCGTCGCCGCCGCGACCGTCCGGCCGCGGGCCGCCACGAGCCGGCCCAGGACCTCGCGGTGGCGCGGGCCGCGCAGCGGCGCCGGGGCGCCGTCGTCGGACCACGCGGCCACGGGCCCCAGGACGCCGACCCTGACCACCGCACCTCCGTCGCTCCTCGACGCCCTGCCGGCGTCGCTCGTCCGCTGCTCGTCGACTGCTCATCGACTGCTCATCGACGCGGCCCAGCCTAGGGGCGCCCGGATGGTGTCCCGCGACGCCCGTCGCCTCCGCGCCCCGTCCGGCCACGTCCCCTCAAGGAGGAACCATGACCCTCGAGATCCCCGGCTTCACGTCCCGCCGCGTGCAGGTGGCCGACGGCGTCGCGCTGCACGCGGCCGTCGGCGGCGCGGGCGACCCCGTCGTCCTGCTGCACGGCTTCCCGCAGACCCACCTGTGCTGGCGGCGGGTGGCCCCGGCCCTGGCGGCCGACCACACCGTGATCGTGCCCGACCTGCGCGGCTACGGGGCGAGCGACAAGCCGGCCGCGTCCGGCCCGGACACCTACTCCAAGCGCACGATGGCCGCCGACGTCGTGGCGCTCGCCGCGGCCCTCGGCTTCGAACGCTTCGCCGTCGCCGGCCACGACCGCGGGGCGCACGTGGCGATGCGCGCCGGCCTCGACCACGCCGACCGCGTCTCCCACGTGGCGCTGCTGGACGTGCTGCCGACCCCGGACATGTGGGACGTGCTGCACGGCGCGGACGCGGCAGTCGCGTTCCACCTGTACCTCATGGCCCAGCCGCCGGGGCTGCCGGAGGCGATGATCGCGGGCGCCGCCGACAGCTTCTTCGCCTTCTTCCTCGACGCCTGGACCGTCCCGGGAGCTCCCGCGCCGTTCGACGCCGAGGTCCGGGCCGCCTACCTGCGCGCGTGCCGCGAGGCGGTGCCGTCGATCGTCGCCGACTACCGGGCCTCGGCCGGGATCGACCTCGAGCACGACCGCGCCGACCGCGACGCCGGACGGCGCCTGGCGATGCCGGTCACCGTGGTCCAGCAGGACTGGGGCGCGGTGCTCGGCTACGACGCCGCGCAGCTGTGGCGCCCGTGGGCGGCGGACCTGGAGCACCGCACCACGCGCGCCGGCCACTTCATGGCCGAGACGGCTCCCGGCGAGGTGGAGGCCGCGCTGCGCGCGCTGCTGGCGCGCTGACACCCCGCGCTGACACCCCGCGCGGTGGAGCGCCGGTGCCCGCCGTGGTACGACGTCGGCATGCGCACGACGGCGGGCACCCTCCTCGCGACGTACCTGCGCGCCCAGGCCGCGGCCCTCGCCGCGGCAGAGGCCGACGTCGTCGCGGGCGGCCCCGAGTGCGTCCACGACACGCGCGTCGCGGCCCGCCGGCTGCGTACCGCGCTGACCGACCTGCCGCGGCTGCTCGACGGCGACACGTCCGCCGACCTGCCGGGCCGCCTGCGCGCGTGGAGCCGCCGGCTGGGCGACGTCCGCGACCTCGAGGTGCAGCTCGCGGCGCTGGAGGAGCTCGGCGCGGACGCCGCGCGTGCGCGGGCCCGCGACACGCTCGGCCCGCGCCTGGCCTCCGCGCGCGACGCCGTCGTCGAGCACCTCGCCACCCCCGAGCACCTGCGGCTGCGGGCCGACCTCGAGCACGTCGCCGCCGAGCCGCCCCTGTCGGCCAAGGCCGACCGCGCGTGGGAGGACGAGCTGCCGCGCCGCCTGGCGAAGGCCGAGCGCCGCGTGGCCCGCCGGGCCCGCCGGGCCGCATCCGCCGCCGGGCCCGCGCTGGACGACGCCCTGCACCGGGTCCGCAAGGCGGCCAGGCGCGCCCGGTACGTCGCCGAGGTGGCCGCCCAGGGCGACGGGGCAGCCGCCGACGCCGCCGCGAGCGCCGCCGCGCGTCACGAGGCCGTGCACGACGCGCTCGGCACGCACCACGACGCGGTCGTGCTGCGCCAGGTCCTGGCCGAGCTGCGCGACGACGCCGTCGCCGCCGGCGAGGACCCGCAGCCCTTCGACGCCCTGGCCGGCGCGGCGCGCGACCGGGCGTCGGCGGCGCTGGCCGCGCTCGCGCTCGTCGCGCGGGCCGGCACGCCGGGGGGCTGAGCGAGGTCGAGACCGCGACCGTGACTCACCCGCGCCGGGTGCTTCGCCGACGGGCGTCGGCTGGGACGATCGGCGCCATGACCGCCGTGGACTGGGTGGTGCGCGAGGTGGACGTGGCCGGCAGCCCGGTCACCGTGCGGGTCAGCCCGCCCGTCGCGGGGGCGGTCCCGCTGGTGCACGTGCACGGGTTCGCCGTGTCCGGCCGGTACCTCCTGCCGACGGCGGCGGCGCTGGCGGACCGGGCGACGGCGTACGTCCCCGACCTGCCCGGGCACGGGGCGAGCCCCGGCCCGCGGCCGCCCCTGTCCATCCCGCACCTCGCCGACGCCCTGCTCGGCACGCTGGACACGCTCGGCCTCGACCGCGTCGTGCTGGTCGGCAACTCGATGGGCGGGCCGGTGAGCCTGGAGGCGGCGCACCTCTCGCCCGACCGGTTCGTCGGCGTCGTGGTCGCCTCGCCCGCCGGCGGCGCGCACAACCAGCCGTTCGCGCGCGCCCTGGTCCAGCTCGCCCGGGACGCCGTGCGGGAGGACCCCCGCATCGCCCGGTACCAGGTGCCGGACTACCTGCACTACGGCCCGGTGGCGGCCCTGGCCGCGTTCCGCCAGCTGGTCCGCTTCCCGTCGCTCGAGCGGCTGCTGCGCACGCCGGTGCCGACCCTTGCCGTCGTCGGGTCCCGCGACCCGCTGATGCCGCCGCCCTACCGCGTCCGCGAGCTCGCCGCTCTCGGGCCCGAGCACCTGTCGGTCGTCGTCGTGCTCGGGGCGCCGCACGCCATGAACTTCAGCCACCCGGCGGAGCTCGCGCACGCGGTGCGCAGCTGGCTGGACGGGACGGCGGTCGGCGACGTCGGGCCGGCGGCGCGCACCCGGGTGGTCCGCACGGGCGTCGCGCCGCCGGTCACCCCGCCGGCGGTCTGAGCCCGACCGTCACCAGGGGGGCCGGGCGCCGGTCGTCCGGTCGTCCGCTCGCCCGGCCGGCGGCGGTGGCGGGCCGGCGGTCAGCCGTCCCCGGCGGTGGCGGGCAGGCACAGCCCCCCGGGGAAGATGTGGGAGCCGCCGTGCCGGCGGCGCTCGAGGCACTGGCCGCCGAACGCTCGGTGGCGGCACCGCTGGGCGTGGCACACCCAGCAGCGCGCCGTGCCGTCGCAGAGCTCCCAGACGTGCTCGCAGCCCATCGCACTTCCTCCTCGGGGTCGACCCCCTCGGCGATGAGCAGGCACTACTGGTTCGGGCCGACGCGCGCTGTCGGTCTCCTTGTCACTCTAGGCGCGCTCGCCCGCGCCGCATCCCGGGCCGACGGCCCCACGTTGCAAACCGGACATGTCATCAGAACACGGGCGAAACACGGCGTCCCTACTGTCGCGGCACCCGGCACGGCAGCCGGCCCGGCAGAAGGAGCACCATGACGACCTCCCCGCAGCACCAGATCGCCCGGACCCTCGTCGAGGGGCTCGGCCGCCGCACCTTCCTGCGCGCCGCGCTGGGCGCCGGCGCCGGCGCGGCGCTCGCCACCGGCACCGCCGCGAGCGCCACCGCCGCGACCGCGACCGCCGCGAGCGCGACGTCGTCGGGCCTCACCGGGGGCGCCGGCAGGGCCGGCCGGTACACGGGGGTCCTGCAGCCCGGCACGGGGCGCATCGCCGGCGACGTCTACCTCGGCTCGGAGGTGGACGAGGTGCTGTGGGGCTACGTGCCCTCGGTGCACGCCACCCCGGTGGCCCGTGTCCGCTCGGGCGGCACGGTCACCATCGACGCCGTCTCCCACGAGGGCATCCTGGAGGACCAGGGCCGCGACCCCGTCGCGTGGTTCGGCCAGCAGGGCGTCGGGCGCCGCGAGGTGCTCGACGACGCCGTCGCGATCGCGGCGGGCTACTCCCGGCACGAGCGCAGCTTCGACGTCGACGGCCCGCACGTCATCACCGGGCCGGTGCTCGTCGAGGGCGCCGAGCCGGGCGACGTGCTGAAGATCGAGACGCTCGAGACGACGCCGCGCGTGCCGTACGGCGTCATCTCCTCCCGGCACGGCAAGGGCGCCCTGGCCCGCGCGGCGGGCGGCGGCGCGCCGGCGGGCATCGGGCTCGACGAGGTCATGCCGCCCGTCGCCACCGACGGGCGCGCCACCGGCATCCCGACCGACTACGGCAACGTCTCGGTGTTCGCCCGGATCCAGGGCGACCACGCGGTCATCGGCTCCGGCCGGTCGCGCCTGCGCTTCCCGCTGCGCACCTTCTTCGGCACCATGGGCGTCGCCCGGGCGGAGAGCACCGGCCTGACCGCCCCGGAGGCGAACTCGATCCCGCCCACCCTCGGCGGCGGCAACATCGACATCTCCCAGCTCGGCACCGGCTCGGCGTTCTACCTGCCGGTCGCCGCCGAGGGCGCCCTGTTCTACGTGGGCGACCCGCACATGGCGATGGGCGACGGCGAGGTGGCTCTCACGGCGATGGAGGGGTCGCTGCGCGGGACCTTCCGGCTGACGGTGTGCAAGCCGGGCTCCGGCGACGCGCCGTCGGTGGCGTACTCCTACCCGTTCGCCGAGACGGACGAGGCGTGGATCCCGATCGGGCTCTCCGACCCGGACGGGTCGGTGGACGGCCAGTCGAGCGACCTGGACGTGGCCATGCGCCGCGCGGTCGTCAACGCCCTCGACTTCCTCGAGCACGACCACGGCGTCGACCGGACGGTCGCGTACGCGTACCTGTCCGCGGCGGCCGACTTCGTCGTCTCGCAGGTCGTCGACCGCACCGTTGGCGTGCACGGCCTGCTGCGCAAGGCCGACCTGGCCTGAGCCCACGGCGGCGAGCGCGGCCCGAAGGTGCGTACGGGGACCGGCGGCTCCCACGATGGCAGGACGGGTCCGAGGCCCCGGGCCCGTCCCTCCGACCGAGGAGCCCCCATGTCCGCTCTCCGTCGCACCCTCGCCGTTCTCGCCGCAGCAGCCGGTGCGCTGCTGCTCGCCGTCGGCCCGGCCACGGCCGCCCCCTCGGAGCAGGACCAGGAGTGGATGGTCGTCGCGCACCAGGGCAACCTCGCCGAGATCGCCGCGGGGCAGGCAGCCTTGCAGCAGGCGACGACCGACGTCGTGCGCCAGCACGGTCAGATGCTCGTCGACGACCACACGAAGCTCGACGCCGACCTGACCGCCGCCGCCGAACAGCTCGGCGTCACGCTGCCCTCCGAGCCGACCGAGGAGCAGCAGCAGACCCTCGCCTCCGTGAAGGCCCAGTCCGGGGAGGCGTTCGACACCGCATGGGTCGAGTCCCAGATCGCCTCGCACCGCGCGACGATCGCGGCCGGCGAGGAGGAGCTGGCCCAGGGCAGCGAGCAGTCGGTGAAGGACCTGGCGAGCGCTGCCGCGCCCGTGGTGCAGGAGCACCTCGACGCGCTGCTGGCCACCGCCCAGGACCTCGGCGTGCCCACCGGGGTTCCCGCCGGCACGGGCGGGCAGGCGGCGTCCGCCTCCCCGGTGCTCGCCGTCGCCCTCGTCGGCGCAGGCCTGGCCGCGGTGGTGCTCGCGGGCGTCGTCCTGCTCCGGCGTCGCGCGTGAGGCCGGACCGGGGCCGCAGGCACCGGCGCCCGGTCCCCGTTGCGGCGGCCCTGGTCCTCGCCGCGGCCGGGGCGGGGTGCGTCGCGGTGGGGACGGGCCTGCTGGCGAGAGCGCCCGCACTGTCCGTCCCGGACGTCGCCGTGGCCGGCCCCACCGCCGTCGCCCCGGTCGCGCCCACCCCGCCCCGCGCGCCACGGGACCCGTCCGCTGCGGGCGCCGAGGTGCGCCCGGCGGCGAGGCCAGCGGCACCGGCGGTGGCGGGGCCGGCGCGCCTGAGCGCGCCCGACGTCGACGTCCGCGCGGAGGTCGTCCCCGTCGGCCTCGCGCCGGACGGCGCGCTCGAGATCCCGCCGGACCCGGACGTGCTGGGCTGGTGGTCCGCCGGCGCCGTGCCCGGTGCGGCCGCCGGCGCGACCGTCGTCGCCGCCCACGTCGACGCCGCGGACGCCGGGACCGGCCCGATGCTCCGCCTGGTCGAGGCCCCGGTGGGCACCGTCGTCGACGTCACCACGACCGACGGCACCACGGTCACCTACCGCGTCGTGGAGCGCCGGTCCTACCCCAAGGCCGACGGCCTGCCGCGCGACCTCTTCGCCTCCGACGGGCCCCCGCGGCTCGTCCTGATCACCTGCGGCGGCGTCTTCGACCGTGCCGCTCACCACTACCGGGACAACGTCGTGCTCGTCGCCACCCCGGGACAGGAGCCCGGCGCGTCGGACGCCGCCGGCGGCTAGCGCTCCCGCCGCTCCCGCCGCTCGCGCTGCTCGCGCTGCTCGCGCTGCTCGCGGCCGACCCGGAGCAGGTTCGCCTGCGCCTGCGCCCGCCGCGCGGCGTCGACGGCGCTCTCGTGCCAGTGGGGGGCGGCAAGGGCTCGCGGCGGCCGCCGCGCGGCCCGGGGACCGGACCGTGCCTGGCCGGCCTCGAGCCGCTGGGCGACGGACGAGCCGACGCTCAGCACCGTCGGCGGAGCGGCCGGCGCGGGCCAGGCGACGAGCAGGTACTCCTCGCGCGGCCCTGTCGCCACCAGGTCGTACTCCAGGTCGCGGCCGCGGGCGTGCACCCGCAGCCGGAACCAGTCGGCCCCCGGCGGGTTGATCGCGAACCGTGCCGCCGGCGCGGCGTCGTACGTCCCCGCGGCCACGACGACGTCCTCGACGGCCCGGGCGCTGATCTCCACGACGTCCTGCCAGCCGTCGGCGACGTCACCGGGCGCCGCGTCGCGTCGCTCGACGGCCACCGCCACCGGCCCCATGACGATGCCCGTGACGATCCGCGGCTGCCCGGACGCCATGCCCGCGACGAGGCCGCCGACGACGTCGGCGGGACGGGGCCCGGCGGCGACGCCGCGCAGCTCGACGCTGCGCTCGTCCGCGCGGGTCACGTAGTGCATCGCCTCGTCCCTCCGAGCTCGCGCCCTCGGCCCCGACCTGGGCGGCGCGGTCCTCCCAGGATGCACCGGGCCACCGGTCGTCGTCGCACCGGGCGCGCGGACGACGTGGCACGTCACCCGAGGAGCCAGCCCTGGACCAGCGTCCCGGCGAGGTAGCCGAGCAGGGCGGAGGCCGCGAGGTCGACGACCAGCGCCGGGACGACGGCCCGCCTGGGGACCAGGCCCCGCTCGACGCCACGGCGGAGCGCGCGCTGGAGAGTGCACGCCGAGAACAGCGCGAAGAAGCCCGCCAGGAAGACCGGTGTCGACCCGACGCCGGGGGCCACCAGCAGGCCGACGACCGACAGCACCGTCACGCTGCCGAACGTGATCTGCATCGCCCGCACCGCGTCGGTCGGGTCGGTGTCATCGGCCACGAGCTTCCCCCTCGGTCCCGGGCTTGCCTGCGTCTCTCACCGGCCGCACGCTCCGGCCACGACGAGACCACCACGACGAGACCACCACGACGCCGCCGTGACGCCAAGGGCGGGGATGGCTCTTCACCCCCCGCTCAGGTCTCAGGACCGCCGGCGGAGACCGGCGCATCCCGACCGGACCCTCGTCCAGCGCTGCGGTACGTTGAGTGCGCGTCGGGCGCCTCGTGCGTCGACGACGTCCTGGAGCTCGCCCGACCTGCGCCGATGGGAACGATGACGAACAGCAGCGCGCCGCGTGCAGCAGTCCTGCACGTCCACGGGTACAACGACTACTTCTTCCAGGACCACCTGGCGCGGGCGTTCGCCGACGCCGGGTACGCGTTCTACGCCGTCGACCTGCGCGGCGCCGGCCGGTCCTGGCGCGCGGGCCAGGTGCCGCACTACGTGAGCGACCTGCAGGAGCAGGCCACCGACGTCGCGCAGGCGGCCCGCGCGGTCCGCGCCGAGCACCCCGACCTCCCCCTGGTCGTCCACGCCCACTCCACCGGCGGGCTCACCGCGAGCCTGTGGGCGCACGCCCACCGCCGTGCCACCGGCGCGGCGGCCGGTCCCGACGCGCTCGTCCTGGACGCCCCGTTCCTCGACCTGCCCGGCTCCCCGCTCACGCGCGGGGTCGGCACCAAGGTGGTCGACACCCTCGCCCCGCTGAGCCCGCTGGCGCCGCTGAAGCGCGAGCCCTCCTGGTACGCCACCCACCTGCTGGCCGACAACGGCGGCCGGTGGGCGTTCGACCCGCGCCTCAAGCGGCCCGAGGGCCTGCCCGTACGCGTGGGCTGGATGCGCGCGGTACGCCGGGCCCAGGCGCGCGTGGCCCAGGGGCTCGCGATCTCCGGCCCGGTGCTCGTCGCCGTCTCCGCGGCCTCCGGGCCGGACGCCGCCGACAACCCGCACCTCGACGCCCAGGACACCGTGCTCGACGTCGGCCAGATCGTCGCCGCGGCGCCACGGCTGGGCAAGGACGTGACGCTGCTGCGCGTGCGCGGCGGCGTGCACGACCTGAGCCTGTCCGCAGACGCGCCGCGCCGGGCCTACCTCGCGGGCGTGCTGCAGTGGCTCGACGCCCGCCTCCCCCGGCCGGCGGGCCACGAGGCGGCGCAGGCCCGCGGCGGGGCCGCCGCGTGACGCACCCGTACCTCGACACCCGCCTGCCGGACGGGCGGCCCGGCGTCGCCGCGCTGGCTCATCGCGGCTTCGCCCGGCCCGGCGGCGTCGACTCGGGCCTGGAGAACTCCCTGACCGCGTTCCAGGCCGCCGTCGACCTCGGCTACCGGTACGTCGAGACGGACGCGCACGGCACGGCCGACGGCGTGGCCGTCGCCCTGCACGACGCCGCGCTCGACCGCACCACCGACGCGCGCGGCCTCGTGGCCCAGCTGCCGTGGGACGTGGTGCGCCGCGCGCGCATCGGCGGGGTGGAACCCGTCCCGCGGCTCGAGGACCTGCTCGGCACCTGGCCGCACCTGCGGGTCAACGTCGACGTCAAGGCGGACTCCGGGGTCGCTCCCACCGCCGAGGCGATCGAGCGCACGGGCGCCCACGACCGGGTCTGCGTCACCAGCTTCTCCGCCGCCCGGCGCCGGGCCACGCTCGCCCGGCTGTCGCGCCCCGTCGCCACCAGCGCGGGCACCACCGAGGTCGCGGGGTTCCTCGCCGGGGCGCGCCTGCGCGTCCCGGCGATCGCGCGCGCAGCGCTGCGCCGGGTCGACGCCCTGCAGGTGCCGGTCGAGCAGCGGGGGCTGACCGTCGTCGACGCCCGCACCGTGGCCGCGGCCCACGCCGCCGGCCGGCACGTGCACGTGTGGACGGTCAACGACCCGGCGACCATGCACCGCCTGCTCGACCTCGGCGTCGACGGGATCGTCACCGACCGCGCCGACCTGCTGCGCGACGTCCTGACGGCCCGCGGCCTGTGGGCCTGAGCCGGCGGCCGGCCGCCGCGGCCGGCACCGAGCGGCCACGGCCGCCACGGGCGCCGGCGGGCGCGGCGGCCGTCAGACGCCCAGCTGCACCGGCACGCCCGGGCGTCCCGTCGGCGGCTCCTTGGAGATCTCGGCGTACGCGGCGGCCAGCAGCGCGGGGTCCGGCCCCTCGAGCCGGGTCGGCTTGGCGACGTCCTCGAGCACCACGAACCGCAGCAGGTCGCCGCGGGTCTTCTTGTCCCGGCGCATCGCGCCGAGCAGCTGCTCCCAGCGGTCCCCGCGGTAGGTGACGGGCAGCCCCAGCGAGGTGAGGATGGCCCGGTGCCGGTCCACGACCTCGTCCGGCAGGCGCCCGCCGAGCCGCGCGAGCTCGGCGGCGAACACCATGCCGACGGCGACCGCCGCGCCGTGGCGCCACTGGTAGCGCTCGGCGAGCTCGATGGCGTGCCCGAGCGTGTGGCCGTAGTTGAGGATCTCCCGCAGGCCCTGCTCGGTGAGGTCCTCCCCCACCACGCGCGCCTTGACGGCCACCGACCGCTCGACGAGCTCGGCGAGCACCGCCCAGGTCTCGTCGGCGGTCGGGCGGGTGCCCCACTCGCGCAGCGCGTCCGCGTGCTCCTCCACGAGCTCGAGGATGCGCGGGTCCGCGATGAAGCCCGTCTTGACCACCTCGGCCAGGCCCGCGACCAGGTCCCAGCGGTCCAGCGACTCCAGCGCCGCCAGGTCGCACAGCACGCCGGCCGGCGGGTGGAACGCGCCCACGAGGTTCTTGCCCTCGGCGGTGTTGATGCCGGTCTTGCCGCCCACCGCGGCGTCGACCATGGCCAGCAGCGTCGTGGGCAGGTGCACGACCTTGATGCCGCGCAGCCAGGTGGCCGCCACGAACCCGGCGAGGTCGGTGGTGGCGCCGCCGCCCACGGAGACGATGGCGTCCGAGCGCGTGAAGTCCGCCTGGCCGAGCACCTGCCAGCAGAACGCCGCCACCTGGGCGGTCTTCTGCTCCTCGGCGTCGGGCAGCTCGACGGCGAACGCCTCGTAGCCCTGCGCGACGAGGTCCTCGCGCACCGCCTCACCGGTCGCTTCCAGCGACGCCGGGTGCATCACCAGCACACGGCGCACGCCGCGCCCGAGCAGGCCGGGCAGCTCGCCGAGCAGGTGCCGGCCGATGACGACGTCGTAGGGCTTGTCGCCGTGCACGGTGACGCGGGCGGGGGACGTCATGCGGAGGGCTCCTCGGAGGTGGTGGGTGGGACGGCTGAGGGGTCGCGGGCCTGCTCGACCCGGTCGGCCACCTGCGCGGGCGTGAGCCCGTCGGTGAGCACCCGGACGGTCGCGACCCGCTCGTAGACGGGGCGGCGGGCCTCCATGAGGGCCTGCCACTGCGCCCGCGGGTTGCCGAGCAGCAGCGGGCGCGACCGGTTGAGGCCCACCCGCGGCGCGGCGTGTGCGAGCGAGACGTCGAGGAAGACGACGGCGCCGCCCGCGGCGGCGTAGGCGGCGAGCCGCTCCTGCGTGGCGGGGTCGAGGACGGCGCCGCCGCCGAGCGCCAGCACGCCGTCGTGCGCGCCGAGCGCGGCGGCGACCGCCTCGCGCTCCAGGGCGCGGAACGCCGGCTCGCCGTCGTCGACGAAGATGTCCGAGATCGGCTTGCCGGCCGTCGCCTCGACGTCGTGGTCGGTGTCCCGGAACGCCACGCCGCGGCGCGCGGCGAGCGTCTCGCCGACCGTCGACTTGCCGCTGCCGGGCGGCCCGACGAGCACGAGCACCGGGCGCACCTCGCCGGCGTCCGCCGTCCGGTCGGTCACCGCAGCAGCTCCGGCATAGCCTCGAGGTAGGCCTGAGCGTTGCGGCGCACCTCGGCCACCGAGTCGCCGCCGAACTTCTCCACGGCGGCGTCGGCGAGCACGAGCGCGACCATCGCCTCCGCAACGACCGCGGCCGGCGGCACGGCGCACACGTCCGAGCGCTGGTGGTGCGCCGTGACCGGCTCGCCGGTGGCCACGTCGACGGTGCGCAGGGCGCGCGGGACGGTCGAGATGGGCTTCATGGCGGCGCGCACGCGCAGCACCTCGCCGTTGCTCATGCCGCCCTCGACGCCGCCGGCCCGGTTCGACAGCCGGTGCAGGCGCCCGTCCTCGCCGCGCACGATCTCGTCGTGCGCCTCGGACCCGCGCCGGCGCGCGGTGCGGAAGCCGTCGCCGACCTCGACGCCCTTGATGGCCTGGATGCCCATGAGCGCCGCCGCGAGCCGCGCGTCGAGGCGGCGGTCGCCGTGCGCGTACGTGCCCAGCCCGGAGGGCACCCCGTAGGCGAGCACCTCGACGACGCCGCCGAGGGTGTCGCCGTCCTTGTGGCACTCGTCGATCTCGGCCACCATCGCCGCAGACGTCGCGGCGTCGAAGCAGCGCACCGGGTCGGCGTCCAGGCGCGCCACGTCGTCCGGCGTCGGCACGGGCGCGCCGTCCGGCACGTCCACCGGCCCGATCGCGACGACGTGGGACACCAGCCGCACGCCCAGCGCCTGCTCGAGGAAGCGCGCGGCGGCGGTGCCGAGGGCGACGCGGGTGGCGGTCTCGCGGGCGCTGGCGCGCTCCAGGACGGGACGGGCGTCGGCGAAGCCGTACTTGCGCATGCCGATCAGGTCGGCGTGGCCCGGGCGCGGGCGGGTCAGCGGCCGGTTGCGGGCGACCTCGCGCGCGTCGCCCGTGCCGGCGTCGACGAGCAGCGCCTCGGCGGGCACCGGGTCGGGAGCCATCACGTCGACCCACTTGGGCCACTCGGAGTTGCCGATCTCGATGGTCAGCGGGCCGCCCTGGGTGACGCCGTGGCGCAGCCCGGCGAGCACGCGCACCTCGTCCTGCTCGAACTTCTGACGGGCGCCGCGGCCGTACCCGAGGCGTCGGCGGGCGAGCGCCGCCTGGATGTCGGCGGTCACCAGCTCGACCCCGGCCGGCAGCCCCTCCAGCACCCCCACGAGCGACGGACCGTGCGACTCCCCCGACGTCAACCAGCGCAGCATGCGCCGATTCTCCCACGGGTGTACCGCACCCCGGGCGACCGTCTCAGCCGGTCAGACGGCCGGGGCGAGCTCCGCGCGCAGCGCGGCGTCCATCGCCGCCAGCGGCGCGCGCCGCCCGGTCATGAGCCGCACCTGCTCGGCCGCCTGGTGCAGCAGCATCCGCTCCCCGCCGACGACGACGCCGCCGGCCCGCTCCCACGCCTGCGACAGGGCGGTGGGGCGCGGGTCGTACACCACGTCCAGCAGGACGCCGCCAACGCTCCCGGCCGGCCCGCGCCCGCGGGCGTCGAGCGCCTCGGCCAGCCCGTCGGCAGCGTGCGCGGGGGCGGTGGACACGACGACGTCCGCGGCGCGCAGCACCTCCTGGGAGCCCTCCGGGTCGAGCAGCGCGAATCGCGGCTCGACGCCGAGGCGCTCGGCCGCCTCCTGCAGCCCGGCGGTGCGGCCCAGCGAGCGGACCAGCACGTGCGGGCCGGCACAGCCGAGGTCGCGCAGCGCGGCCAGCGTGGACGCCGCGGTGGCCCCGGCCCCGACGACGACGGCCTCGCCCACGGGCCGCTCGCCCAGCCCTTCGCGCAGCGCGGCGACGAGCCCGTGCACGTCGGTGTTGGTGCCGGCCAGCACGACGCCGCACGCGGCGGGGCGCACGGTGACCGTGTTGACCGCCCCCGTGGCGCGGGCGACGTCGTCGACCTCGTCCAGCAGGGGGATCACCGCCTGCTTGAGCGGCATGGTGAGGCTCAGGCCGGCCCAGCCGAGGTCCAGCTCGCGCAGCACCCCGGCGAGCTCCTCCGTGGGGGTGTCGATCGCCGTGTACCGCCACCCGTCCAGGCCGAGGGCCGCGTAGGCCGCCGCGTGCAGCACGGGCGACAGCGAGTGGGCGATCGGGTGCCCGAGCACGGCGGCGCGCCGGCCGGGCGCGCCGCCGGCCGCGGGGGCGCCGGGCTCGCTCACCCCTGGTTCTCCTGCCACTCCTGGTACTCCTGCTTGAGCTGCTGGAACTCGTCGTAGTTGTCGGTGAACTTCGTCTCGCCCGTGTCGAGGTTGACCGTCACGTACCAGAGCCAGTCGCCGGCCGGCGGGTGCACGACCGCCTCGATCGACGCGCGGCCCGGGTTGCCGATCGGCGTCGGGGGCAGCCCCTGGTGCACCCGGGAGGCGTACGGCAGGTCGGGGTCGTTGAACTCGTCGCGGGTGATCTCGCTCGCCGGCTTGCGCAGGCCGTAGGCGTCGATGGCGTCCATGCCGAGCGGCTCGCCGCGCTCGAGGCGGTTGTCGATGACGCGCGCGACCTGGCCCCGGTAGTCGTCCGGCGCCTCGCGCTCGACGATCGAGGCCTCGGTGAGCACCTCGTGGCGGTCCTCGGCGGCGACGCCGAGCTCGTCGAGCTCCGAGACCGTGCGCGCGACCATCTGGCTCAGCAGGGTCTGCGCCGTGTCGTCCGGCTGCACCGTGTACGTGGCCGGCGACAGCCAGCCCTCCACCGTGCCGTCGGCCTCGGCGGGCAGCCCGATCGACGTGGGGTCGGCCACGGCCGCGTCGAGGTCGGCGCGCGAGATCGTGGTCACCGACGCGATGCGCTCGAGCACCTGCTCGGCCGTGAAGCCCTCCGGGATCGTCACCCGGGTCTCGAGCTTCTCGTTCTTGGCGAGCGCGGCGACGGCGTCCGACGCCTTCATCTCGGTCAGCAGCTGGTAGACGCCCGGCTGGATGCCGGCCGCCTGCGGGTTCTCGCCGAACGCCTGCTTGAACGCCTCCACGGACGCGACCACGCCGGCGTCCTTGAGCACCTGGCCCATCTCAGCGCCGGTGGCGCCGGCCGGGATCTCGACCTCCACCGCCTGGTCGCCCGGCCCGGGGAAGTCCTCCGCCTCGCGCGAGAACGGGTTGCTCAGCAGGCCCGAGACGTTGCCCCAGGTGACGTAGCCGACGGCGCCGACCACGAGGAGGCACGCCACGACGACGAGCGCGGTCCGGCGGCGACGGCGCCGCCGGCGCTTCGCCGCGGCCCGCTGCCGCGCGGCCGAGCGCCTGCTCGGCACGGGCTGCTGGAGGGCGGGGGGCTCGAAGAGGTCGGTCACGCGGGAGGTCCTGTTCGTCAGTCCTGCGTCAGGGGGTGGGTGCCTCGACGAGCTCGCCGGCGCGTGTCCCCGCTGCCCGCTCCACGTCGAGTGCAGATTGCAGAATGATAACGGCCGCCGCCTGGTCGATCACCGGGCGGTGGCTCTTGGTCTTGCGCCCGGCGGCGCGCAGCTGCGCGTGCGCGGCGACGGTGCTCATCCGCTCGTCGACGACGCGCACCGGCACGGGCGCGACCGCGGCGGCGAGCCGCGCGGCGAACCCTCGGGCGTCCTGCGTGGCGGCCCCCTCCGCCCCCGACAGGTGCCGCGGCAGCCCGACGTAGACCACCGCGGCGAGCCGCTCGTCGACCTCGGCGGCGATGCGCGCGACGTCCGCCGTCCTCCCCTCGCCCCCGAGCACCCGCGGCACCGTCTCCACCGGGGTGGCGACGAGACCGTCGGGGTCCGAGGCGGCCAGGCCGATGCGCGCCTTGCCGACGTCCACGCCGAGGCGGGCCCCACGGGCGACGCCCGCGGTGCCCGCCTCGGGTCCGAACGGCCGGGTCACGGCGGTCAGCCGACGATCCCGTCGCGGACGCCGTCGACGACGCCGGACAGCGCGGCCGGCAGGGCCGTCGCGTCGGAGCCGCCACCCTGGGCGAGGTCCGGCTTGCCGCCGCCGCCGCCACCGAGCACACCGGCGGCAGCCTTGACGAAGTCGCCCGCGCGCAGGCCCGCCTCGCGCGCCGGCGCGTTCGTCGCGACGACGACCAGCGGGCGGCCGTTCGACACGCCGCCGACCGCGACCAGCGCCGGGTCGGCGTCGCCGAGGCGGCCGCGCACGTCCAGCGCCAGCGCCCGCAGGTCGTCGGCCGAGGCGACCTCACCGGCGTCGTGCGTGACGACGCGCACGGCACCGACGCGCGGCGCCTCCGCCGCGAGCGTGCCGGCGGCGGACAGCAGCCTCGCCTGGCGCAGCGCGGCGAGCTCCTTCTCCGTCTCCTTCAGGCGCGCCAGCAGCGAGCCGACGCGCTCGCCCAGCTCCTCGGGACGCGCCCCCAGCATCCCGGTGAGCTGACCGACCAGCGCGTGCTCCTTGGCCTGGAAGCCGTAGGCCCCGTCGCCGACCAGCGCGTCGACGCGGCGCACGCCCGAGCCGATGGACGACTCGCCCAGCAGCGCGACGCGGCCGATCTCGCCGGACGCCTTGACGTGCGTGCCGCCGCACAGCTCGCGCGACCAGTCGCCGCCGATGGAGACGACGCGCACGATGTCGCCGTACTTCTCGCCGAACAGGGCCATGGCGCCCAGCTCGCGCGCCTGGTCCAGCGGCATGAGCTGGTCGGTGACGTCGAGGTTCTCGGCGAGGCGCACGTTGACGCGCTCCTCGATCTCCTGCAGCGCCGAGGCGGGCACCGCCGACGGCGAGCGGAAGTCGAAGCGCACGCGGCTGGGCGCGTTCTCCGAGCCCGCCTGCGTACGGTCCGGGCCCACGAGCTCGTGCAGCGCCTTGTGGATCATGTGCGTCGCGGAGTGCGCGCGGCTGATCGCCACGCGGCGCTCGACGTCGATCGTGGCGGTGCCGGGGTCGCCGAGCGCCACGGTGCCCTCCACGAGGCGGCCGCGGTGCACGTTGAGGCCCTTGATCGGCCGCTGCACGTCGTCGACCTCGATGGTCGCGCCGCCGTCGAGCACGATCGTGCCCTGGTCGGCGAGCTGCCCGCCGGCCTCCGCGTAGAACGGCGTGCGGTCGAGCACGACCTCGACGTCGGCGGGCGCCGTCGCGGCCGGCGCGGGCACGCCGTCGACGAGCAGGCCCGCCACGGTGACCGCGGCCTCCTGCTGGGAGTAGCCGAGGAACTCGACCGGCGCGGCCAGCTCGCCGGCGATCGTCTCGTAGGCGCGCAGGTCGGCGTGACCGGTCTTCTTGGCGAGCGCGTCGGCGCGGGCGCGCTGCTTCTGCTCGGCCATGAGCTCGCGGAAGGCCTTCTCGTCCACCTGGACGCCCTGCTCGGCCGCCATCTCGAGCGTCAGGTCGATCGGGAAGCCGTAGGTGTCGTGCAGCTGGAAGGCCTCGGAGCCCGACAGCGTGGCCGCCCCGGTCCCCGCGGCGGCCTTCGCCTTCGACACGGCGGTGTCCAGGATCGTGGTGCCCTGCGCGAGCGTGCGGCGGAACGCGTCCTCCTCGCCGTAGGCCACGTCGCTGATCCGGGCGAAGTCGGTCTCCAGCTCCGGGTAGGAGGCCTTCATCGCGTCCTTGGAGACCGGCAGCAGCACGGGCAGCGCCTCGGCGTCGTACCCGAGCAGGCGCACCGCGCGCACGGCGCGGCGCAGCAGGCGGCGCAGCACGTAGCCGCGGCCCTCGTTGGACGGGCGCACCCCGTCGCCGATGACCATGAGCGCCGAGCGGACGTGGTCGGCGACCACGCGCATGCGCACGTCGTCCTCGGGGTCGGCCCCGTAGCGCTTGCCGGACAGCTCCTCGACGGCCGCGATGACGGGGAAGACCTCGTCGATCTCGTAGAGGTTCTCCTTGCCCTGCAGCAGGTAGGCGATGCGCTCCAGGCCGGCGCCGGTGTCGATGCTCTTGTGCTCGAGCTCGCCCAGCAGCGGGTAGTCCTTGCCCTGCCCCTCCCCGCGGATGAACTGGTCGAACACCAGGTTCCACACCTCGAGGTAGCGGTCGCCGCCCGGGTCGACGTTGCCGCCCTCGGCCTCGGGGCCGTAGGCCGGGCCGCGGTCGTAGTGCCACTCGGCGCACGGGCCGGCCGGGCCGGGCTGGCCGGTGTCCCAGAAGTTCTCCTCGCGCGGCAGGCGCACGATGTGCTTGGGGTCCAGGCCGACGCCCTTGGTCAGCGCGTCGTACGCCTCGGCGTCCTGCTCCCAGATCGTGACCCACATGCGGTCGCCGTCGAACCCGTAGCCGCCCTTCGACTGCTCGGTGGTCAGCAGCTCCCAGGCGAAGTCGATGGCCTCGCGCTTGAAGTAGTCGCCGAACGAGAAGTTGCCGTTCATCTGGAAGAACGTGCCGTGGCGCGTGGTGCGCCCGACGTTCTCGATGTCGTTGGTGCGGATGCACTTCTGGACGCTGGCCACGCGCGGCCACGGCGCCGGCTCGGTGCCCAGGATGTAGGGGATGAACGGCACCATGCCCGCGATGGTGAACAGGATCGAGGGGTCGGGCGAGACCAGCGGCACGCTGGGGGCCAGGTGGTGCCCCTTGGAGCCGAAGTAGTCGAGCCAACGCTGGCGGATGTCGGCGGTGCGCATGGTGTCCTTCACGGGTGAGGGGTGGTGCCAGAGACATTCTCGCGCGCACGGCGCGCTGCTCCGAACGGGTGGTGCTCGCGGTGTGCCTCCCGCGAGGCGAGGGGTCTGTGGGTCCGGTCCGACGACGGCGCCCCCGCCCGACGGCACGGGCCGGGCGGGTCTGCCACCTGCCGGGCCGACGCCGAGCGGCTCAGGGGCTGCTCAGGGCTGCTCAGGGCTGCTCAGAAGGAGTAGCCGAGCTCGTCCTCGTCGTCGTCCGGACCGCCCGCGGCCGTGGCGCCGCGGGCGCCGGTAGCTCGGCGGGCACGGGTCTCGGCCGGATCGGCCTGCCCCTCGGCCAGGAGCGCCTCGAGCAGCTCGGCCTCGCGGGCGGCGCGCGCCTCGGTGAAGCGCGCGCGGAACTCCTGCGCGGCGTCGCCGGCGCGGCGGCCCGCCGCGGAGGCGGCGTGCTCGGCACGCTCGGCGAGGCTCGCGGGCACGTACTGGCGCACCAGGCGACGGCCGCGGCGGTAGACGACGACCGTGACGGCGACGCCGACCCCGACCCAGAACAGGCGGCGCATCAGCGGCCGCCCCGGTCGGTGGCCTTGCGGGCCGCGCCGGCGAAGGCCTGGCGCACGCCGTAGGAGAACGCCGCCACCTTCACCAGCGGACGGCCCAGCGTCGCGGCGTACAGGCCGGAGAGCGCGGAGACGTTCTCGCTCACCTGGGCGGCCGACGTCGTGATCGTGTCCACCTTGCCCAGCTGCGTGTTGGCGCCCGCGACGGTCGTGGCCGCCTCGTCGAGGATCGGCACGGAGTGCTCCGTGACCTCGCGGATCGAGCGCGTCGCCTCGTCCAGGACCCGGCCCAGCTTGACCAGCGGCACGGCCAGGGCGCCGACGAGCAGCACGAAGGCGATGGCGGCGATGAGCCCGGCCACGTCTCCCACGGTCATTCCGGTTCCCTTCCTCGCACGGACCTGCAGGGCCACGGCGACGGCCGCGCCGGCCCTGCGGGGGGCGCACGCCGTCGGCGTGCGCAGGTCACCCTATCCGACACCGGCCGCCGGGCCGGCCCTGCGGGCACGTCCCGGACGTGCGCGGACGCCCCGCCGCACGCTGCCGGAGGCAGGGCGACGGGGCGTCCGTCAGGTGCTCGCGCGGGCGTGCCGCGCGCGCCGCGTCAGCGGGCGTAGAACTCGACGACCAGCTGCACGTCGCAGGTCACGGGGACCTCGGCGCGGGTCGGGCGGCGGGTGAGCGTCGCCTGCAGCTTCTCGAGGTTGACGTCCAGGTAGCCCGGGACGGCCGGCAGGACGTCGCGGTGGGCGCCGGCGGCGGCGACCTGGAACGGCGTCGTGGCCTGGGACTTCGGCTTGACCTGGATGGTCTGGCCCGGCTTCACGCGGAACGACGGACGGTCCACGATCTTGCCGTCGACCAGGATGTGACGGTGGGTCACGGCCTGGCGGGCCTGCAGGATCGTGCGGCCGAAGCCGGCGCGCAGCACGAGGGCGTCGAGACGGGTCTCGAGGTCCTCGACCATGACCTCACCGGTCAGGCCCGGGTGCTTGCGGGCGGTCTCGTAGACCTTGACGAGCTGCTTCTCGCGCAGCGCGTACTGGGCGCGCAGACGCTGCTTCTCGCGCAGACGCACCGCGTAGTCGGACTCGGTGCGGCGGCGGGCGCGGCCGTGCTCGCCCGGCGGGTAGGGGCGCTTCTCGAAGTGCTTGACGGCCTTCGGCGTGAGCGCGAGGCCCAGGGCGCGGCTCAGGCGGACCTGGCGGCGCGAACGGGTCACAGAGGTCACTGTGCTTCCTGTCCTGTCGGATGGATGAGGTCACACCCGAGGCGAGGAGTCTCGTCGGGTGCGGGACCAGCCGTAGGGGCGCTGCTCCGGCTCGGAGCGTGCCCGCGGGGCCGAGGTCCCAGGGAGTCGCCGCGAACGGCAACCTGACCATGCTACCGCACCCGCCGCGTCCTTCCGGCCCACGACCTCGGCGGACGCCCCGACCACGGCGGCGGACGGAGCGACCACCACGGAGCGACTATCTCGGTGGGCGCGCCCGGCCGAGGATCTCGCGCACCCGCTCCAGCCGCTCGGCCACCTGCCGCTCGTAGCCGCGGTCGCTCGGCGTGTAGTACCGCCGGCCCACCAGCTCGTCGGGCAGGTACTGCTGCGGGGCGATCGCGTGCGGGGCGTCGTGCGCGTACTGGTAGCCCTTGCCGTGCCCCAGGCGCTCGGCGCCCGCGTAGTGGGCGTCGCGCAGGTGCGCCGGCACGACGCCGATGCGGCCGGCGCGCACGTCCTCCAGCGCCGCGCCGATGCCGGCGTACGCGGCGTTGGACTTCGGCGCGGTCGCGAGGTGGACCACCGCCTCGGCCAGCACGATGCGGCCCTCGGGCATGCCGATGAGCTGGACCGCCTGCGCCGCGGCGACGGCGGTCTGCAGGGCGGACGGGTCGGCCATGCCGATGTCCTCGGCCGCCGAGATGACGAGGCGCCGGGCGATGAACCGGGGGTCCTCCCCCGCGGCGACCATGCGCGCCAGGTAGTGCAGCGCCGCGTCGACGTCGGAGCCGCGGATGGACTTGATGAACGCGCTGACGACGTCGTAGTGCTGGTCGCCGTCGCGGTCGTAGCGCACCGCGGCGACGTCGACGGCGCGCTCCACCGTCTCGAGCCCGACGACGACGGGCTCGCCGGCGGCCACGGCGTCCGGCGCTGCCTCGGACAGCGCGGTGCCCGCCGCGGCCTCCAGCACGGTCAGCGCCTTGCGTGCGTCGCCCCCGGCCATCCGCACGAGCTGGTCCTCGGCCTCGGGCGCGAGCTCGACGGAGCCGCCCAGGCCGCGCTCGTCGGCCACCGCGCGGCGCACCAGCTCGCGCACGTGCTCACCGGTCAGCGGCCGCAGGGTGAGCAGCAGCGAGCGGGACAGCAGCGGGGAGTTGACCGAGAACGACGGGTTCTCCGTGGTGGCCGCCACCAGCGTGACCCACCGGTTCTCCACGCTGGGCAGCAGCGCGTCCTGCTGCGACTTGGAGAACCGGTGCACCTCGTCGATGAAGAGCACCGTCTCCTCACCGCTCGTGGCCAGCCGCCGACGCGCGTCGTCGACCACCTGCCGCACGTCCTTCACGCCGGCGGTGACGGCGGACAGCTCGACGAACCGGCGGCCCGAGACGGTGGCGACCAGGTAGGCGAGCGTCGTCTTGCCGGTGCCCGGCGGGCCCCACAGGATCACCGAGCCGGGCGCCGCACGGCGCGCGGCCTCGTCGGCGGGCTCCACGAGCCGGCGCAGCGGCGAGCCGGGCTGCAGCAGGTGCGACTGCCCGGACACCTCGTCCAGCGACGCGGGGCGCATGCGCACGGCGAGCGGCGCGCCGGACCCGGCCCGCTCCACCACCGGCGTGCCGTGCTGCCCCGTGGTGACGGCGTCGAACAGGTCCATGGCCCCAGCCTACGGAGCGGCGGGGACACCCCTGTCCGCCGCCTCCACCACCGCGGGCCACCCCGGGTCGTGCGCGCCCGGGCCGCACCCGCACGACTCGCGGTGCCGCAGCGACGGCGCGACCCGCTCGAGCACCGGGGGGTGGGCGTCCCCGGTCATCCGTCCCAGCAGCAGCTCGACGGCGCGCCGTGCCATGCCGTCGAGATCCTGGCGCACCGCGGTCAGGCGCGGGCGGAACAGGTCGGCCCACTCGAAGTCGTCGTAGCAGACCAGCGCGACGTCGTCCGGCACCGCCAGGCCGAGGTCGCGCAGTGCGCGCAGCGTGCCGATCGTCATGGCGTTGTTGAGCACCACGACGGCGGTCGGCCGGTCCGGCCCGGCGAACGCCCGGGCGACGGCGCGCTGCGCGTCGTCGGCCCGCGAGCGCCCGGGCAGCACCAGCGCCGGGTCGTAGTCGAGGCCGCGGCGGGCCACCACGGCGCGGTAGCCCTCGAGGCGCTCGGCCGTGGTGTCGAGGCCGGGCAGGCCCGCGACGGCCGCCACGCGGGTGTGCCGCCGGTCCGCGAGGTGCTCGACGAGGTGCTCCACCGGCTCCCGGTTGAGCGGCACCACCTGGTCGCACGCCGCGTCGGTGTGCCGGTCGACGAGGACCACCGGCACCCCCTGCGCCTGCACCTGCGGCACGACGCCGCCGCCGGCCGCCGCGGTCGGCGCCAGGAGCAGCCCGGCGACGCGCTGGTCGAGCATCCGCTCGACCACGGCCGCCTCGTGCGCGGGCTCGTCGCCCGTGTCCCCCACCAGCACCGTGTACCCGCGCCGCTCCAGCTCGCCGTTGAGCGCGGACACCAGCGGGCCGAAGTACGGGTTGGTCAGCGCCGACACGGCGACGCCGACCGTGCGGGTCTCGCGCCGCGCCAGCGAGCGCGCCAGGCCGTTGCGGCGGTACGCCAGGCCTGCCACCGCCGCTTCCACCCGGGCGCGCGTGTCGGGCGCCACCACCCGAGTCCCGTTGAGGACGTGGGACACGGTCGACACGGACACGCCCGCCGCACGGGCGACGTCGCCCATCGTCGCCATCGCACGCCTCCCTCTCCGCACCGCGGCGCCAGCGCCGCTGGGGCGCCACTACGCGCAAGCGCTTGCGCAAGCGCTTGCGGCGATCCTACTGTGATCGAGGTCACGCAACGACGCGCGACCACCCGGACGAAGGAGTTCGCCATGCTCTCGTCGCTCACCACCGCCGCTGCGCGGCCGGGACCCCGCCGCGGGCGCCGGCGCCGGACCGTCCGCACCGCCGTCGCCGGGCTCGCCGCCCTCGGCACAGCCGCCGCCCTGGCCGCCTGCGGCGGCGGGGACACCGGGGGCGGTGGCGAGACCGGCGACGAGGCCACCGGCGGCACGTCGGACGTCACCGTCGGCCTGGTCACCAAGACCGACTCCAACCCGTTCTTCGTGCGGATGCGGGAGGCCGCACAGGAGGCTGCCGAGGAGAATGGGGCCCGGCTCGTCGCGCTGGCCGGCGAGTTCGACGGCGACAACGAGGGCCAGGTCGCGGCCATCGAGAACCTCGTGACGCAGGGCGTCGACGGCATCCTCATCACGCCGAACTCCTCGACCGGCATCCTGCAGGCCATCGCCGACGCCCGGGCCCAGGGCGTGCTGGTCATCGCGCTCGACACGGCCACCGACCCCGAGGACGCCGTCGACGCGACGTTCGCGACCGACAACCGGGAGGCGGGCCGGCTGCAGGGCGCCTGGGTCAAGGGCGCCCTCGGCGACACGGCCCCGGTGCTGGCCATGCTCGACGGCACGCCGGGCGGCACCGTGGACACCTTCCGGCACGAGGGCTTCCTCGAGGGCATGGGGCTGAGCGAGAACTCCCCCGAGATCGCCGGCATGGAGAACACCAACGGCGACCAGACCAAGGCCCAGACGGCCATGGAGAACCTCTACAGCCGCAACACGGAGATCAACTCCGTCTACACCATCAACGAACCCGCCGCCCGAGGCGCCTACCAGGCGCTGTCCGACGCCGGGGCCGCCGACAAGGTGGTCATCGGGTCGATCGACGGCTCGTGCGACGGGGTCCAGGCGGTCAAGGACGGCGAGATCGGCGCCACGGTCATGCAGTTCCCCGACAAGATGGCCGCCGACGGCGTGGCAGCGGTCGTGCAGTACGCCCAGGACGGCACCAAGCCGAGCGGCTTCACGGACACCGGCTCGCAGCTCATCACGGACAAGCCGGTCGAGGGCCTGGAGTCTCAGGACACCGCCTGGGGCCTCGAGAACTGCTGGGGCTGACGTGGAGTCGGCCACCCGCGCCCGCACCCCGGTCGCGACGAGCTGGGACCACCTGCTGCGCAACCCGCTGGTGGGCCCGCTCGTCGCGCTCGTGGTCGCGGTCGTCGTCTTCAGCCTCGTCACCGACACGTTCCTGCGGCCGGGCAACCTCGCCCTGGTGCTGCAGCAGTCCGCCGTCATCGGCATCCTCGCCGTGGCGCAGACGCTCGTCATCCTCACCGCCGGGATCGACCTGTCCGTCGGCGCCGTGGCGGTCCTCGGCACGATCGTGCTGGCCAAGGTGGGCGGCACGGAGGGCGCGGCGGTCGGACTCCTGGTGACCGTGGCGGTGCTGGCGCTGATCGGGCTGCTCAACGGCGTGCTGGTGGCCGGGCTGCACCTGCCACCCTTCATCGTCACCCTGGGCATGTTCACCGCCGTGTTCGCCGCCACCCAGCTCTACGCGGGCTCGGCGACCTACCCGGTGGAACCCGGCCTGCTCACCTGGTTCGGCACCAAGGTGCAGCTCGGGGGGCTGGTCATCTCCACCGGCGTGCTGGCCATGCTGGCCCTGTACCTCGTCGCCTGGTTCGTCCTGACTCAGACCGCGGCCGGGCGCCACCTGTACGCCCTCGGCGGCGCGCCGGAGGCCGCCCGCCTGACCGGCATCCGCTCCGGCCGGGTGCTGGTGCTGGTCTACCTCACCGCCGGCCTCATCGCCGTCCTGGCGGCGTGGGCCGCCCTCGGGCGCATCCCCAACGCTGACCCCAACGCCTACCAGAACGCGAACCTGGAGACGATCACGGCCGTCGTCATCGGCGGCACCAGCCTGTTCGGCGGGCGCGGCTCGGTGATGGGCACCCTCGTCGGCACGCTCATCGTGGCCGTGCTGCGCAACGGCCTGACCCAGGCCGGCGTCGACAACCTGTACCAGAACATCGCGACCGGCGCGCTGGTCATCGCCGCCGTCGCCCTCGACCAGGTCTCGCGACGAAGGGCCCAGACATGACCACCACGACACCCGCCCCGGAGCCCGGCGCGGCACCCGCCGGCACCGCCGCCAGCGACGGGCGCGCTCCGGTGCTCGCCGCGAGCGGCCTCGTCAAGCGCTACGGCTCGGTCGTGGCGATGGACGGCGCGGACTTCGAGCTGCTACCCGGCGAGGTGCTCGCGGTCATCGGCGACAACGGCGCCGGCAAGTCCACTCTCATCAAGGCGCTGTCCGGGGTCGTGGTGCCCGACGCCGGCGAGATCCGCGTCGACGGCCGACCCGCGACGTTCCACACTGCCCGCGACGCCCAGGCGCACGGCATCGAGACCGTGTTCCAGGACCTGGCCCTGGCTCCCGCCCTCGACATCGCCGCGAACCTGTTCATGGGCCGTGAGCTGCGGCGTCCCGGACCGCTCGGGTCGGTGCTGCGGATGACCGACAAGCGGGCGATGCGCCGGCGTGCCGAGGAGCTGTTCGACTCGATGAGCATCCGGATCAAGTCGGTGACCCAGCCGGTCGAGAACCTGTCGGGCGGCCAGCGCCAGGGCGTGGCCGTGGCCCGGGCCGCCGCGTTCGGCAAGAAGGTGATCATCATGGACGAGCCCACCGCCGCCCTCGGCGTGCGCGAGTCCGGCACGGTCATCGAGCTCATCAAGGAGATCCGCTCGCGCGGCATCCCCGTGGTGCTGATCAGCCACGACATGCCGCACGTCTTCGAGGTCGCCGACCGCATCCACGTCCACCGCACCGGCCGGCGGGCCGCGGTGGTGCGGCCGTCGCAGCGCACCATGGCCGAGGTCGTCGCGCTCATGACCGGCGCCCTCGAGCCCACCGAGGAGGAGCGGCGTGGCGTCGCCTGACCCGACCGGCCCGGCCGGACCTGCGACGATCTGCCCCGTGACGACACCGCCCACGACACCGCCCGCCGCGGCGCGGCTGACGACCGCCGAGCTCGTCGAGCGCGCCGCCCGGCTCGCGGCCGCCGGCGGGCGGACCGTGCTCGGCCTCGTCGGCGCCCCCGGCGCCGGCAAGTCCACCCTCGCGCACGCGCTCGCCGACGCCCTGGGCCCGGAGCGCGCCGTCGTCGTCGGCATGGACGGCTTCCACCTGTCCAACGCCGTCCTCGAGGACCTCGGCCGGCGCGACCGCAAGGGGGCGATCGACACGTTCGACGACGCGGGCTACGCCACCCTGCTCGAGCGGATCGCCGCCCAGCGGCCCGGCGACGCCCCGGTGTACGCGCCGGTGTTCCGCCGGGAGATCGAGGAGCCGGTGGCCGCCGGCGTCGCGGTGGCCGCCGACGTCCCGCTCGTCGTCACCGAGGGCAACTACCTGCTCGCGCGCACGGGCGCCTGGCCCCGGGCCCGCGCGCGGATGCGCGAGGTCTGGTACCTCGAGCCGCCCGAGGAGCTGCGCCTGGACCGCCTCGTGGCCCGGCACGCCGCCTACGGCAGGTCGCCGCAGGAGGCGCGCGACTGGGCCCTGGGCACCGACCAGGCCAACGCCCAGCTCATCGCGACCACTCGGGCCGACGCCGACCTCGTGCTGGAGTGGGTGGACGCCGAGGCCTGAGGGCCCGGCGCCTCAGCGGGCGAGCCGCTCCACCACCGCACCGAACAGCCACGGCGCCGCGCCGGCCGCCGGCACGATGGCGCCGCGCGCCGGGCTGCCCGCCCAGGCGAGCAGCCCGCTCGTCAGGCGCCGGTAGTCGCGCGTGGCGGCGCGCCACGCCCGCTCGTACGCCGCCGGGTCGTCCAGGTGGCGCACGACGGCGTCCGCCTGGGCGAGCCCGACCCGCACCCCCTCGCCGGTCAGCGCGTCGACGTAGCCGGAGGCGTCGCCGACCAGCCGCACGCGGCCGGCGGCCCGGGCGCGAGAGCGCTGGCGCAGCGGGCCGGCGCCGCGCACCGGCCCCGCCGCCGGCGCGTCCCCCAGCCGCCCGGCGAGCTCGGGGAAGTCGGACCGCAGCAGCGCCCGGAAGCCGTCCGGGCCGCCCGCCCCGGGCGTGGCGGCGCGCGGGCCGAGCAGCGCGACCCCGACGACGTCGGGCGCCACGGGGGTGACGTACGCCTCGGCGCGCGGCGCCCAGTGCACCTCGACCAGGTCGCCCCAGGGCGCGACCCGGAAGTGCTGGCGCAGCCCGTACCGGGGCGCGCCGGCGCCGGGCGCGCGGCCGCCGGGCCGGGCGCCGCCGTCGGCCTCGAGCCGCGCGAGGCGGCGCACCGTCGAGTGCAGCCCGTCGCAACCCAGCAGCCACGCCGCGCGCAGCGTGGTGGCGTCGCCGCCTGCCAGCGCCAGGTCGACCGCGACGCCGCGGGCATCCTGCCGCAGCCCCTGGAGGCTCGCCTGCTCCAGCCGGACGCCGGCGTCGAGCGCGCGCTCGCGCAGGGCGGCGTGCAGCGTGGTCCGGCGCACGCCGCGGCCGGGGCCGGCGGCGAACCGGTGGTCGGCGTGCCGGCCGGGGCTGCGATAGCTGATGCCCGCCAGCGGGTGCCCGGCCGGGTCGACGCCGAGCCGGCGCACGGCCCCGAGCGCGCCGGGCAGCAGACCCTCCCCGCAGGCCTTGTCGAGGGTGCCGCCGCGCCGGTCGACGACCAGCACGTCGAGCCCGGCCTCGCGGGCGCGCACGGCGGCGGCGAGGCCGACCGGCCCGGCGCCCACCACGAGCACGTCGACGTCGACGCCGGGGCGCACGGCCGGGCTCGTCGTCGGGCTCGTCATCGGGCTCGTCGGGCTCGTCGGGCTCATCGCCGGGGTCGTCCCGCGGCGCACGGCGGCGCTCCGGTCACCGGGCGCCCGCCGCGCCGCCGGCCGCGAGCGCGAGTGCCCGCTCCTCCGCCGGGATCCGGAAGCGCAGCAGGAGCACGGCGTTGAACACGGTGAACGCCAGGGCGGTCACCCAGCAGGTGTGCACCAGCGGCAGGGCGAACCCCTCGACCACCACGGCCACGTAGTTGGGGTGGCGCAGCCACCGGTACGGCCCGCGGTCCACGAGCGGCAGGTCCGGCACCACGATGACCCGGGTGTTCCAGCGCGGGCCGAGCGTCGCGATGCACCACCAGCGCAGGCCCTGGCTCGCCAGCACGAGCACGACCATCGGCCAGCCCAGCCACGGCAGGAACGGCCGGTCGGCGAGCGCCGCCTCCGCCACGCACGCCACCAGCAGGCCCGTGTGCAGCGCGACCATCGCCGGGAAGTGCCCGCGGCCGGACTCCACGCCGCCGCGCGCGAACGACCACCGGGCGTTGCGCGCGGACACCACCAGCTCCGCGAGGCGCTCGAGCGCCGTCGCGCCCACCAGCGCCACGTACAGCCCGAGCACGTCAGCGCCCCGCGGCGGGCGATCCGGCGCCGGCCGGGACCGCGGCCGGCAGGTCCGCCGGCGTGTCGGCCGACGCCGCCGACACTGCCGACGCCGCCGCGTCGCAGCAGGCGCGGCCCTCGAGGCGCAGCAGCACCATCTCGGTGGCCACCCCGGGGCCGAACGCCATGAGCACGGCGGGCGACCCGGCCGGCGCGTCGCCCGCGCGCAGGGTGCGGGCGAGCACGTCGAGCACCGAGGCCGAGGAGAGGTTGCCCGCGTCCGTGAGGCTGGCGCGGCTGGCCCACAGGTCCTCCTCGGCGAGGGACAGGGCGTCGCGCACGGCGTCGATCACCTTCGGCCCGCCCGCGTGCACCACCCAGGTGGGCACGTCGGCCGGCGCCAGGCCGTGGTCGGCCAGCAGCCCCTTGACGTCGGCGAGCAGGTGGGCGCGCAGCAGCTCGGGCAGCTCGGACGACAGCACGATGCCGAACCCGCTGTCGCGCACGTCCCACCCGAGCGCGTCGACGGTGCCCGGGTAGAGCCGCGACCGGCTGTCGAGCACGGTGGCGGTGCGGCCCACGGGCTGCCCGACGGCGTCGCCGCGGTGGACCGGGCGGGCGAGGGGGTGCTCGTCCCCCACGACGACGACGGCCGCGGCGCCGTCACCGAACAGCCCGGAGGCCACGAGGTTGGCGGTGGAGTCGTCACCGTGCTGCAGCGTCAGCGAGCACAGCTCGACCGAGACCAGGAGCGACACGTCCCGCGGGCGGCCCAGCAGGTGGTCGTGGACGCGCGCGAGCCCCGCGGCGCCGCCGGCGCAGCCGAGCCCGAACGACGGCGTGCGGCGCACGTCGGTGCGCAGCCCGAGCCGGTCGGCGAGCAGCACGTCGAGCGACGGCGCCGCGACGCCGGTGACCGACGTCGTGAAGACGTGGTCGACCTCGTGCGGGTCGATGCCGGCGCTGGCCAGCGCCCGGCGCGCGGCCTGCTCGGCGAGGTCGACGCCCTCGTGCAGGAACACCGCGTTGGAGGCTCCCATGGAGTGGACGTCGGCGTACCGCTCGAGGGGCAGGGCCAGGTGCCGGCGCTCGACGCCGGCGTTGGTGTGCAGGCGCCGCAGCAGCGGGGCGCGTGCGGGGTCGGGCGCGACGAGCGGCCCGACGACTGCGGAGATCTCCTCCTGGGAGTACTGGTGCTCCGGGAGGACCGGTTCGACGGCCACGATGCGCGACATGGGTGCATGGTCACCCGAACCGGCGCAGTTCGCGCGGGCGGGCGCCCGCCTGCCCGCCGGGCTACGGTGCAGCGCATGACCAGCCCGCCCGCCACCGGCCGTCTGCTGCTCGGGCTGGTGCGCGCCACGCACGCCGCTCCGGCGGCCGTCGTGACCGGCCTGGCCGCGCTGCTCGCCGCCGCGCTCGGGTCCGGCGTCCCCACGACCGTGCTGGTCACGGCCGCCGTCGGCACGGGCCAGCTGTCGATCGGCTGGTCGAACGACTGGATCGACGCCGAGCGCGACCGCGCCGTCGGCCGCGCCGACAAGCCGGTCGTCGCGGGCCTCGTCACGGCACCGACGCTGCGCGCGTGCGCGCTGGCGGCGCTGGCCGCCTGCGTCGTGCTGTCGCTGGCGACGGGCCTGGTGCCCGGGCTGGTGCACGTGGTCGCCGTCGCCGGGGCCTGGGCGTACAACGCCGGGCTCAAGGCCACCGCGTGGTCGTGGGTGCCCTACGCCGTCTCGTTCAGCCTCATGGCCACCTTCGTGGTGCTCGCCGCGCCGGGCGACCGGGTGCCGGCCGGCTGGGTGGTGCTCGCCGTCGCCCTGCTCGCCGTCGGTGCCCACGTGGTCAACACGCTGCCGGACCTGGACGACGACGCCGCCACGGGCGTGCGCGGCCTGCCGCACCGGCTCGGCCGGCGCGCGTCGGGCGTCCTCGCGCCGGCCCTGCTGGTCGCGGCCACCGCGGTCGTCGTGGCCGGGCCGGCCGGCCCACCGGACGCCGGCGCCTGGGTCGCGGGCGCCCTGGCCGCCGTGCTCGCCCTCGCCGCCGGGGCGTGCGCGGTGTTGCGCCCGCGCAGCCGCGCGCCGTTCGCCCTGAGCCTCGGCGTCGCCGTGCTGTGCGTGGTGGTGCTGGGGCTGTCGGTCGGCGACGTCGCCGTCCCGCGCTGACCGGCCGCGACCGGCCGCGACCGGCCGCGACCGGCGCGGTCAGCCGACCGCCTTGCGGTGCCGCTCGGCCAGCTCCTGGTACTGCAGCGCGTTGCGCCGCACCCGCTCGCGGCCCGCCGCGTCGAGCTCGCCGCGCACCGTCGCCGGCACGCCGACGGCCAGGTGGTGCGCCGGGATCTCCTGGCCCTCCCGCACCAGGGCGCCGGCCGCGACGAACGCCCCGGTGCGCACGACCGCGTCGTTGAGCAGGGTGGCGCCCATCCCGATGAGGCACCCGTCCTCCACGGTGGCGCCGTGCACGACGGCCCCGTGGCCGATCCCGACCCCGGCGCCGATGTGCGTCGGGACGCCGGTGTCGGTGTGCACCACGCAGTTGTCCTGCAGGTTGCTGCCCTCGCCGAGCACGATCTCGTCCATGTCGCCGCGCAGCACCGCCCCGTAGAAGACGCTGGCGCGCGGGCCGATCCGCACCCGGCCGATCACGGTCGCCGTCGGGGCGACCCACGCGGTGGGGTGGATGTCGGGCGTGTGCCCGTCGAAGGTGATCACCGTGGCCATGGCCGGAGCGTACCGACCGCCGCGCGCGAGCGCGGCGGCCGGGACGCCGGGCGGCCGCCGTCAGCGGTGGCTCTCGAACTCCTGCGCGAGCTCGTACCCCAGGCGCGCGTACAGGCGCCGGGCGGTGTGGTTGTGCGCGTACAGGCCGAGCGTGACCATCGGGACCTCGGCGAGCCCGGCGCGGGTGGCGACGGCGGTCGTCGCCGCGGCGATGCCGCGGCCGCGCCAGGCGGGGTCGGTGCCGATCGAGCCGAGCACCCACGGCTGGCCCGGCACGCGCCGGCTGGCGCCGACCACCCCGCGCAGCACGCCGTCGTCGTCCCGCCAGCCCCACCAGCGCGAGCGCGGCTCCTCCACCGCCAGCTCGCCGTGCGGGTTCGCGCGCTCGCGCGCCGCCCGCGCCTCGGCGAGGCCGGCCGCGCCCACGAGCTCCTCGACGCGCTCCTCGCCGGGCTGCGCCGGCGGGGCCGAGGTGGTGCCCATCCAGTCCCAGGCCCCGTCCGTCGGGACGTCGAACGGCGCGGGCACCACGAGCGTCGGGTCGGCCACCGCCATCGCGGCGAGGGTCGCCCGGGTGCCGCGCGGCACCGACGACCGGCTCGCCGAGGCCAGGTCCGTGCCCTCCCGGGCGAGGTCCGCCGCGGCGCGCAGCAGCAGCCGCGCCGCGCCGTCGGACGACCCGACGGACAGCAGGCTCGCCGCCTGCGCGTCGTCACCGGCCTCCACGGCGAACGGCCGGTCGCCGTCGGTCCGCTCCCGCCAGCGCAGCCGCACGAGCAGCGCGTCGTCGTCGGACCACACGTGGGTGACGTCCCAGCCGCTGCGGGCGTTCTCCGCCACGACGACGGGGTGCCCCGCCCAGCGCGCCGGCAGCGCGACACCGGGCAGGGCCACCCGCTCGAGCAGCGAGGCGTCCAGGCTCACTCGCCGGGCACCGCGTCGACGCCGGCCTCCTTGCGCTGCTCCGGGGTGATCGGGGCGGGCGCCTCGGTGAGCGGGTCGAACCCGCCGCCGGACTTCGGGAAGGCGATCACGTCGCGGATGGACGGCGACTTCGTCAGCAGCGCGACGATGCGGTCCCAGCCGAACGCGATGCCGCCGTGCGGCGGGGCGCCGAACTGGAACGCGTCGAGCAGGAAGCCGAACTTCTCCTGGGCCTCGTCGTGGCCGATGCCCATGACGTCGAAGACGCGCTCCTGCACGTCCCGGCGGTGGATACGGATGGACCCGCCGCCGATCTCGTTGCCGTTGCAGACGATGTCGTAGGCGTACGCCAGCGCGTTGCCCGGGTCCTGCTCGAACTTCTCGACCCACTCGGGCGTGGGCGAGGTGAACGCGTGGTGCACGGCCGTCCACGCCGAGTGGCCCAGGTCGACGTCGTCGTCCTCGCCCGCCGGCTTGAACAGCGGCGCGTCCACGACCCACACGAACGCCCAGGCGTCCTCGTCGATCTGGCCGGTGCGCCGGGCGATCTCCAGCCGCGCCGCGCCGAGCAGCGCCCGGGCCTCGGAGGTCCGGCCGGCGGCGAAGAACACCGCGTCGCCGGGCTGCGCGCCGGTCGCGGCGGCCAGGCCCTCGCGCTCGGCTTCGGACAGGTTCTTGGCCACCGGGCCGCCGAGCGTGCCGTCCTCGGCGAACGTCACGTAGGCCAGGCCCTTGGCGCCGCGCTGCTTGGCCCACTCCTGCCAGGCGTCGAACTGCCGGCGCGGCTGGCCGGCGCCGCCGGGCATCACGACGGCGCCGACGTACTCGGCCTGGAACACGCGGAACGGCGTCTGCGCGAAGTACTCGGTGAGCTCGACCAGCGGGTTGCCGAAGCGCAGGTCCGGCTTGTCGGTGCCGTACAGGCGCATCGCCTCGGCGTAGGTCATCCGCGGGATCGGCGTGGTGACCTGGACGCCGATGAGGTCCCACAGCGCCACGAGGATCTTCTCGGCCAGGGCGATGACGTCGTCCTGGTCGACGAAGCTCATCTCGACGTCGAGCTGCGTGAACTCCGGCTGGCGGTCGGCGCGGAAGTCCTCGTCGCGGTAGCAGCGGGCGATCTGGTAGTAGCGCTCCATGCCGCCGACCATGAGCAGCTGCTTGAACAGCTGCGGCGACTGCGGCAGGGCGTACCAGGAGCCGGGCGACAGGCGCGCGGGCACCAGGAAGTCGCGCGCGCCCTCGGGCGTCGAGCGGGTCAGGGTCGGCGTCTCGATCTCGACGAAGTCGTGCTCGTCCAGCACGCGGCGCGCGGCCTGGTTGACCTTGGCGCGCAGGCGCAGCGCGTGGGCCTGCTGCGGGCGGCGCATGTCGAGGTAGCGGTGCTTGAGCCGCGCCTCCTCGCCGATGGTCTCGGTGTCCGCGAGCGCCGTGGAGACCTGGAACGGCAGCGGCGCGGACTCGTTGAGCACCACGACGTCCTTGGCGATGACCTCGATCTCGCCGGTGGCGAGGTTGGGGTTGGCGTTGCCCTCCGGGCGGCGGGCGACCTCGCCGGTGACCTGCAGCACGAACTCGGCGCGCAGCGGGTGGGCCACCGACTCGTCGCGGATGACGACCTGGGCGATGCCCGAGGCGTCGCGCAGGTCGATGAAGGCCACTCCCCCGTGATCGCGACGGCGGTCGACCCAGCCCGTGAGGGTGACGGTCTGACCGATGTGCTCGGCCCGCAGCGAGCCGGCCGTATGGGTGCGCAGCACGGAGAGGTCCTTCCTTGGGATCCAGGATGACGAGGGTGGGCGGCACGGGACCCGTGCGCCTGTGCGAGTCTATCCGTCGCACCACCGTCCCCGACGAAGGGTTTCCCATGCCGCGCAGGATCGCGACGAACACGACGGTCGACCGCGACGGGCTGCTCGCCGCGCTGCGCGAGCGCCGCAAGGGCGTGCTCGCCACGACCCGCGCCGACGGGCGCCCGCAGCTGAGCCCGGTGACGTTCGCGGTCGACGGCGAGGGCCGCGTGGTGATCTCCACCTACCCCGAGCGCGCCAAGGTGGCGAACCTGCGCCGCCGGCCGGAGGCGTCGCTGCTGGCGCTCGGCGACGACTTCGACGACGCCTGGGTGCAGGTGGACGGCACCGCCGAGGTGATCGACTCCCCCGAGTCCGTCGAGCCGCTCGTGGAGTACTACCGCGCCGCGGCCGGCGAGCACCCGGACTGGGACGAGTACCGGGCCGCGATGGTCACGCAGGGCAAGTCGATCGTGCGGATCACTGTCGAGCGCTGGGGACCGGTCGCCACCGGCGGCTTCCCCGCGCGGCTCGCCGACGCCTGACGCCGGCCCCCAGCCCCGGCCCCGGCTCAGAGCCCACGGCGCGGCTCAGAACAGCGTCTGGTCGGGGCCGGCGCCGGCGACCGTCAGGCCCGTGCCGTCGACCGGCATCCCGGCCAGCGCGCCGGCAGGCTCGACGATGGAGCCCGCCGGGTAGTCGCCGTCGTCGTGCGGCCGCAGCGTGTCGTGCGGCCGCCCGGTCGCGCCGGACCCGCGCCGGTGGCCCGAGGAGCCGAAGCCGCGCTCGTCGAGCAGCGGCTTGACCCGCTCCCACAGCCACTCCTGGTAGGCCTTGATCGAGTAGGTGCCGCGGCCGAAGACCCGCCCGTAGCCGGCGACCAGGCGCGGGTGGTCGCGCTCGAGCCATTGCAGGTACCACTCGCGGGTGCCGGGCTTGAGGTGCAGCGGGATCACCGTGACGCCGGTGGCGCCGGCCTCGGCGATCGCGTCGAGCAGCCGGCGCAGGTGGTCGCGCGAGTCGGTCAGCCACGGCAGCACCGGGGCGACCATCACGCCGCACGGCAGTCCCGCCGCGCGCACGGCGCGGATCAGGTCGAGGCGGGCGCGCGGCGTGGGCGTGCCGGGCTCCACCAGCTGCTGCAGCTCCTCGTCGGCGAAGGCGAGCGAGACGCCGAGGCCCACCTCGACCTTCCCGGCCGCCTGCGCGATCAGCGGCAGGTCGCGGCGCATCAGCGTGCCCTTGGTGAGGATCGAGAACGGCGTGCCGGAGTCCGCGAGCGCCGTGATGATGCCGGGCATGAGCCGGTAGCGGCCCTCGGCGCGCTGGTACGGGTCGGTGTTGGTGCCCAGCGCCACGGGCTCGCGCCGCCAGCTCTTCTTGGCCAGCTCGGCGCGCAGCACCTCGGCGACGTTGACCTTGACCACCACCTGGCTGTCGAAGTCCTTGCCGGCGTCCAGGTCGAGGTACTGGTGCGTGGGCCGGGCGAAGCAGTTGTGCGCGATCACCCCGTCGGCCACGAAGTCGCCGGTGCCGGTGGTGATGTCCACCATCTCCTGCTCGTAGCCGAGATCCTCCACGGCCACCACGCCGAGCGGGGCCGAGGTCTTGACCGCGGCCCCGGTGATGGCGAGCTTGCGGCTGATGGCCGGGTCGACGAGGTGGAAGAACCGCCTGCGGACGCTCTCGCCGCCGGTGACACGGATGGTTGCCACGCCGTTCGGCCGCGCTCGCTCCCGCACGTTCGGGATGGCGAACCGATCGAGCGCTGCGCTGGTGCGCCTCAGGATCTGTTCGTCCGCGTTCGACACCCGCAGCACCCCCCGGGAGCAGGAGCCTTCTGCGTCGAAGATGCCGGCGAGGAAGCCCCGGCTCCACTCGAAGCTGGCCTCGGTCGGCCACTCGCACAGCACATCGATGGCGGCGAGATCTCGCCGCCGTGAGGTATAGATCGCGGTGATCGGACGTCGCGTGGCCGAGGCGGGGCTGAACGGCCGCGTGGACGTCGGGATCCCCTCTGCCGCGAGGAGCTCGCGGGCTCGCGCAAGCGCCTCGTCGTCGGCGAGCGCAAGCCGGAAGATCGTGACTCGGTACGGCGCACCGGTGTCGCGTCGGCGGTACGTCTTGTCGATCCGCATGCCGTCGCCGCGGATCATCGCGGCCAGGTATCCGCGGCGATAGTCGGCACTCGCCGTCGGCTGGGCGTACGCCTCGCTCGCCATGCCGAGCCCGAAACCCATGAGCGCGTTGCGCGTGGTCAGGAACGGCCGCTGCCCCTCGCCCGGCTCCGCACGGGCGACATGCTTCCAGCCGCGCCCGGTGAGGAAGCGGTGGTCGCCGCTGGCCACGATCTGCGTGCCGTCCTGAAGGGTCACCCTGAAGGCGCGCTTGACGGTGCTCCACCGCCCCAGAACCTCGGTCTGGACGTACCGGCGATAGGTGCCGTCACGCCGCGTGCCGATGATCCGGTCCCCGACCACGAGGTCGCCGATCGGCTTCTGCCGGCCGTCGGCCATGAGCACGAGGGTCGTGGGGGCCACGCAGTAGGCGCAGGCATGGCTGCAGCCGCGGTACGGGTTGACCGTCCAGCGGAACGGCATCCGCGAGGCGGCCGGCACGTGCGACAGCGCGCTCTTGGCCGCCACCTCGTGGAAGGTGATGCCGGCGAACTCGGGCGTGCGCACGGACCGCATGAGGCCGATGCGCGACAGCGCCGGCCGCTCGAGCCCGGGCAGCGCGCCGTCGTCGGCCGTGATCGCCTGACCGTCCCACCGCATGCAGCCATTCGAACACGCGTTCGACGCCCGGGTCAACGCGCCCGACGGGAGGGGTCAGGCCTCCGCGGGGACCACCCGGGGCCACAGGTCCGCGGCCGGCGGCTCCCACGTCGCCGCGTCCGCGGGCGCCTGCTCGCCGGAGCGGATGTCCTTGACCTGGTCCGGCCCGCGCACCCCGTCCTCGCCCACCGCGCCGGGGAACCAGACGAACGGGATGCCGCGGCGGTCGGCGTACTTGATCTGCTTGCCGAACTTCGCCGCGGACGGGGCCACCTCGACGGGGATGCCGCGGGCCCGCAGCGCGGTGGCCACGGCGTCGGAGGCGGCGCGGTGCTCCTCGTCGACGACGGCGACCACGACGGCGCTGGGCACGCCGCGCGTGGCCCGCACCAGCCCGGCCGACAGCAGCCGCGAGACGAGGCGGGAGACGCCGATCGACAGGCCGACGCCCGGGTAGGTGTTCTTGCCGTCGGACGCGAGGGTGTCGTAGCGCCCGCCGGAGCAGATCGAGCCGAGCTGCTCGTGCCCCACCAGCACGGTCTCGTACACGGACCCGGTGTAGTAGTCGAGCCCGCGGGCGATCTTAAGGTCGGCGACGACGACGCCCGGCGCCCGCTCGGCGGCCGCGGCCACCAGCGCGCGCAGCTCCGCCAGCCCGGTCTCGAGCAGCTCGGTCACGGCGTCGTACGACGCGGCGAGCTCGCGCACGCGGTCGACCACCGCGACGTCCTCGCCACAGATCGCGGCGAGCTCGAGGCACGCCTTGGCCTGCTCCGGCGTGGCGCCCTGCTCGGCCTGCAGCAGCTCGGCGACGGCGTCCGGGCCGATCTTGTCGAGCTTGTCCACGTGGCGCAGCACGCCCTCGACGTCGTCCAGGCCGATGCCGCGGTAGAAGCCCTCGGCGACCTTGCGGTTGTTGACCAGCACGCGCACCGGCGGCAGGCCGATCTCGCGCAGCGCGCCGAGCGCCTCCGCCATCACCAGCGGCAGCTCGACCTCGAAGTGGTACGGCAGGTCGCCGGCGCCCACGACGTCGATGTCCGCCTGGACGAACTCGCGGAAGCGGCCGTCCTGGGGCCGCTCGCCGCGCCAGACCTTCTGGACCTGGTAGCGCTTGAACGGGAAGGCCAGCCGGCCGGCGTTCTCCAGCACGTACCGCGCGAAGGGGACGGTGAGGTCGAAGTGCAGCCCGAGCTGCTTGTCGCCGGCCTCGTCGGTCTCGGGGTCGGCCTGCAGGCGGCGCAGCACGTAGACCTCCTTGGAGGTCTCCCCCTTGCGCAGCAGCTGCTCGAGCGGCTCGACCGCGCGCGTCTCGATGCCGGCGAACCCGTGCAGCTCGAACGTGCGGCGCAGCGTGTCGAGGACGTGCTGCTCCACGACGCGACCGTCGGGGAGCCATTCGGGGAAGCCGGAGAGCGGGGCGATGCGAGCCATGCCCTCCATCTTCCCAGACCCGGGCCGGCCCGGGGCGCGCCGCCGCCCTGCGGACGGCCCGGCGTCAGCCCAGGAACGGGTTGGTCGCCAGCTCCTGGCCCACGGTCGTCGTCGGCCCGTGCCCGGGCACCACGGCGAGGCCCGGGTCCAGGAGCGCGACCACCTCGCGCAGCGTCGCCCGCATGGCCGCCGGGTCCCCGCCAGGCAGGTCGGTGCGGCCCACCGAGCCGGCGAAGAGCACGTCGCCGGCCAGCACCGCGTCCGGCGTGAGGAACAGCGTCGCGCCCTGCGTGTGCCCGGGCGCGTGCCGCACCTGCAGCCGCACGGCGCCGGCCTCGAGGGTGCCGGCGCCGTCGTCGCCCGCGTCGCCGAACGGCACGACGGCGGCCGGCGCGCGGTAGTCCTCGGGCGCCAGGCCCAGCGCCGCGACGGCCTGGCGCAGCGCGCCGCTCACCCCGCCGGCCGGTCCGAGCCCGAGGGTGCCGAAGGGGTCGGCGAGCCGGTAGGCGTCGGCCTGGTGGATGCGCAGCGGCACGTCGTAGCGGTCGCACAGCGCGGCGGCGTCCCAGGTGTGGTCCACGTGGCCGTGCGTGGCGAGCACCGCCCGCGGCGTCCAGCCGTGGTCCTCGACCAGCAGCGCGACCTGCGCAGCGACCCCCGCGCCGGCGTCGACGACGACGCAGTCGCCGCCGGCGACGACCACGCAGCAGTTCGTGGCGAAGACGGGCGCGACGACGACGTGGATCTCCATGGCGGGCACGCTACTGCGCCGTCGGGCACCGGCACGCCCGGGGCCGCGCGGCACGCCCGGCGGGACGGGCCGGGACGCCGCAGGCCGCGGTGCCTAGACTGTCCTCCGCACGCGTTCGCGCGCGTGCGGCAGCAGCGTGCGCCGACACCTGGCGCGCGGGACGAAGGGCTGGGGAGGAGCGACGTGGCGGCCACCAAGCGCGAGCGCGACTACGCGCGCAAGCGGCAGGCCAAGTGGGAGGAGCGCCGGGCGCGCGCCCGGGCACGCCGCCAGCGTGTCGCGGCGGTCGTCGCGGGCGTGGCAGTCCTGGCGCTCGTCGGCACGCTGCTCGTCGTCGGGCTCGCGGGCAACCGCAGCGCGACGGCGGACGACTCCGCCGCCCAGTCCCCCGCGGCGAGCCCGGCGGCGACCTCGGCCGCCTGCGCCACCGGGTCCACCGAGGCGCGCGAGGGCTTCTCGCTGCCCGACCCGTCGGCGGCCGAGGACCGCACCTGGACGGCCACCGTCGACCTCTGCGCGGGCGACGAGGAGTCCCAGGTGACCCTCGAGCTCGACGGCGCGAAGGCGCCGCAGGCCGTGGCCAGCTTCGTCTCGCTGGCCCGGCAGGGCTACTTCGACGACACCTCCTGCCACCGCCTCACCACCGACGGCATCTACGTGCTGCAGTGCGGCGACCCGACGGGGACCGGGAGCGGTGGGCCCGGCTACTCGTTCGGCCCGATCGAGAACGCCCCCGCCGACGACGTGTACCCGGCGGGCACCCTCGCCATGGCGCGCGTGGGCGGCGACGGGTCCTCGATGGGCTCGCAGTTCTTCCTGGTGTACCAGGATTCCACCATCCCGTCCGACGCTGCGGGCGGGTACACCGTGTTCGGACGCATCACGTCCGGCCTGGACGTCGTCCAGGCAGTCGCTGACGCGGGCGTGGCAGGCGGGCTGGCCGACGGGCCGCCTGCCGCCCCCGTCACCATCGAAGGAGTTGAGACCCAGTGAGCGAGAGCACCGCAGGCTCGAACGGCCCCCAGGACGTCCAGGCCGACGAGCCGCAGACGGCCGAGACTCCTGCCCCCGAGACCACCCCCGCGGCCGACGCCCCCGGCGCCGCGGCGGCCGAGCCCGAGGCCACGCCGGGCGAGGCGCAGGCCGCCGCCGACGCGTCGGAGTCGGCGGACGCCGACGCCGCGCCGGCCCAGGAGCCGGCCGTCGAGGCGCCGGCCGACGAGCCCACGGACGCGGAGGCGTCGGCCCAGGAGCCGGCCGCGGAGGCGCCTGCGCAGCGCCCGACGCCGAAGACGGCGCCCAGGCCGTCCGCGCCCAAGCCGTCGGCCCTGCCCAAGCCCTCGGCCCTGCGCCGGCCGGCGACCCCGGACGCCCCCGCGGCGCCCGTGGCCTCGGCTCCCGCCGCACCGGTGCCGCCGGCGCTGGACGCCGCCGCCGTCGAGGCGGCCGAGCAGTTCGGCCGCGTCGACGACGAGGGCACGGTCTACGTGCGCGAGGCGGCCGGCGAGCGCTCCGTCGGCCAGTTCCCCGGGGTCTCGGCGTCCGAGGCGATGAGCCTGTACGTGCGCCGCTACCTCGACCTCGTGGCCAAGGTCGCGCTGTTCGAGACGCGCCTGGACAGCGCCGACCTGTCCGTCAAGGAGATCGACTCCACCCTCGCCAAGCTGCGCGAGGAGACCGCCGAGCCCGCCGCGGTCGGCGACCTGGACTCGCTGCGCGCCCGGGTCGAGCAGCTCTCGGCGCGCGCCGCCGAGCGCCGCGCCGCCCTCGAGCAGGCCCGCGCCGCCGCCAAGGCCGAGGCCGTCGCCGCGCGCACGGAGATCGTCGAGGCCGCGGAGAAGATCGCCGCGACCGACCCGCAGCGCATGCAGTGGCGCCCGGCCGGCGAGGAGCTGCGCCACCTGCTGGACCGCTGGAAGGAGGCGCAGCGCTCCGGGCCGCGCATCGACCGGCCCACGGAGGAGGCGCTCTGGAAGCGCTTCAGCCACGCCCGCACGGCGTTCGACCGCGAGCGGCGCCACTACTTCGCCGACCTCGAGCAGCGCAACGCCTCGGCCAAGGCCGCCAAGGAGCAGCTGGTCGCCGAGGCCGAGGCGCTGTCGAGCAGCACCGACTGGGGCGCCACCTCGGCCGCGTACCGCGACCTCATGACGCGCTGGAAGGCCGCCGGCCGCGCCGCGCGCAAGGACGACGACGCCCTGTGGGCCCGCTTCCGGGCCGCCCAGGACACGTTCTTCGCCGCGCGCGACGCGCAGAACGCGGCGCTCGACGCCGAGTTCCGCGCCAACCTCGAGGTCAAGGAGGCGCTGCTCGCCGAGGCCGAGGCGCTCGTGCCGGTCCGCGACCTCGACGACGCCAAGCGCCGCCTGCGCGACATCCAGGAGCGCTGGGAGCAGGCGGGCAAGGTGCCCCGCGCCGACGTGCAGCGGGTCGAGGGCCGCCTGCGCGCCGTCGAGCAGGCGGTGCGCGACGCCGACCAGGCGAAGTGGCAGCGCACCAACCCCGAGACGCGCGCCCGCGCCGAGGGCGCCGCCGCGCAGCTCGAGTCGGCCATCGCCGGGCTCGAGGCGGACCTCGAGGCGGCGCGCCGGCAGGGCGACCCGCGCAAGGTCGAGGAGCTCGAGACGGCCCTGGCCGCGCGCCGCGCGTGGCTCGAGCAGGTGGTGCGAGCCGCGGAGGACACGCGCGGCTGACGCCTCCCCAGGGCGGCCCGCCGGCGGGTCGTCCACAGGCACGCACGACGGCGGGATCCCACGGCGCGGACGCGGCTAGCGTCCGGGCCATGGGACCCGCCGTCGTCGTCCACCGCCCCGTGCCGCCGTCGGGCGGCGAGCTGCCGCTGTCGAGGCTGTTGCCCCCCGCACCCGCCGCACGCGGTGGCCTGGTGCGTCCCGGGGACGTCGGCGGCCCGGCGGCCTGGCAGGCGCTCGTGCACGACGGCGTCCTGGTGCGGGTCCGTGGCGACGCGGCCGCGCCGTCCGGGACGCCCGTGACGCCCGAGGTGCGGGCCCGTGCGCTCGCGGTGCCGGCGCGCGCGGTGGTGGCCGGGCCGACCGCTGCCTGGGTGCACTGCGGCGTCGCGGACGGCGAGGTGCTGCACCTCGCCTACGTCCCCGGCACGCACCGCCCGCCGGCGTGGTCCGGCGTCCGCGCCTGGTCCGCGCCGGGCATCGCCGGTGACTGCCTGCCCCTCGGCGGGGTGCGGGTGGAGACGCCGGTCCGCGCCGCCGTCGACGTGGCGCTGCACCTGCCGGACGGCGAGGCCGTCGCCCTCCTCCTGGCGCTCGCGCGGGCCGGCGTGGACCTCGACGCCGCGGGGCGCGCCCTCGAGCTGCGGCTGCGGGTCGTGGGCCGGCCGCGGGCCCGCGCGGTGCTGGGCGCCGCCCGCCGCGCGCTCGCCGCCGACGCCCCGGGCTGACCCCGGGCCGGGCTCGCGGGCACGGCCGTGTCGCGGGGGCGCCCCCGCCGCCGGCGCCGTACGGTGTGAGCCATGGCACGCACCGCCGCCCCCGCCGTCGAGCTGGACGTCGCCGGACGCACCGTCCGCGTCTCGAGCCCGGACCGCGTCGTCTTCCCCGCCCGGGGCATCACCAAGCTCCAGGTCGTCGAGTACTTCGTCGCCGTGGGCGACGGGATCCTGGGCGCGCTGCTCGAGCGCCCCACCACCCTGGAGCGCTGGCCGAAGGGCGTGTTCGAGGGCGCCGTGATGGCCACCCGCGCCGACAGCCGCGGCGACGCGTTCTACCAGAAGCGTGTGCCGCAGGGCGCCCCGGACTACGTCGAGACGGCCACCATCGCCTTCCCGAGCGGCCGCACCGCCGACGAGGTCTGCCCCACGGAGCTGGCGGTGGTGGCGTGGGCGGCGAACCTCGGCACGCTGACCTTCCACCCGTGGCCCGTGCGCCGCGGCGCGGGCCCGGACAGCACGGAGAAGGTCGACCAGCTGCGCATCGACCTGGACCCGCAGCCGGGCACCGACTACCGCGACGCCGCGGCGGTGGCCCCGCACCTGCGCGAGCTCCTCGGCGAGCTCGGCCTGACCGGCTATCCCAAGACCTCCGGCGGCCGCGGCGTCCACGTCTTCGTGCCGCTGGCGCCCCGCTGGTCGTTCCAGCAGGCGCGGCGCGCGACGATCGCGATCGGACGCGAGCTGGAGCGGCGCCTGCCCGACCAGGTCACCACGCGGTGGTGGAAGGAGGAGCGCGGCGCCAAGATCTTCGTGGACTACAACCAGATGGCCCGCGACCGCACCATCGCCTCGGCCTACTCGGTGCGCTCCAACGCCCGCGCCACCGTGTCCACCCCGCTCGAGTGGGACGAGGTCGCGCAGGTGCACCCCGACGACTTCGACGTGCTCACCGTCCCCGCGCGGTTCGCGGAGCGCGGCGACCTCTTCGCCCCCCTGCGGGCCGACCGCGACCCCGCGCTCGACTGCGACCTGGAGCCCGCGCTGGAGCTGGCGCGGCGCGACGAGGAGGAGCACGGGCTCGGCGACCTGCCCTACCCGCCGGAGTACCCCAAGATGCCGGGCGAGCCCAAGCGGGTGCAGCCGAGCCGGGACCGGGACCGCCCCAAGGAGGACGCCTGACGGCACCCCGCGGGGCGCTCCGGGGGCGGCCCCGGGGGGGCGTCCGGCGGCGCCCCTCAGGCGCGCGCGTAGCGCAGGTACACGGTGCCGTCGGCGAACACCCGCTGGTCCGTCAGCCGCAGCGCGGTGCGGGCCGCCTCGGGCAGCACGCGGAGCCCGCCGCCGACGAGGTGCGGCACCACGAAGAGGCGCAGGTCGTCGACCATGCCGGCGCGCAGGGCCGCGGCGGCCGTCGTCGGGCCGGACACCTCGACCACGCCGTCGGTCGCGGCGACGATCTGCGCCAGCCGCGCGGTGGTGAGCCGTGGCTCGAGCGTCGTGCGGGGCGCGTCCAGGGCGGTCAACGAGTCGGAGCACACGATCTTGTCCGCCCCGCGCCAGATCTCGGCGAACTCGTCCTCGACGGCGCTCTCGCCGGCGGGCCACGTGTCCCACACCCGCATCGTCTCGAACATCCGCCGCCCCATGACGAAGACCCGCACGTCCTTCGTCAGGCCGTTGACGAACGCGTGCGCGTCGTCGCCGGGGGCGGTCCAGCCGATGCCGCCGTCCGCGTCCGCCGCGTAGCCGTCGACCGAGCAGCTCATGCCGTACCTGAGAGTTCCCATGGGGTCGGGACGGCGCGGCGCCGCCGAACTCATCGCCGCGGGGCAGCCGGGCCCGGCGACCGCAGCGGGCCTCAGGCGGTCCCGGGCGCCCCGGGCAGGAGCGCGGCCAGGTCGTACCCGACCGGCTCCTCGAGCTGGGCGTAGGTGCACGACGCCGGCTCGCGGTCCGGTCGCCAGCGCTTGAACTGGGCGGTGTGCCGGAACCGGGTGCCCTCCATGTGGTCGTAGCCGACCTCCAGCACGCGCTCGGGCCGCAGCATCGTGAACGACAGGTCCTTGCCGGCGCTCCAGCGCGACTGGGCGCCCGGGCGGCGCTCCCCCGCCGTGCCGTCGACCACCGCCGGGTCCTGCCAGTCGGACCACGGGTGGTCGGCCGCCTCCGGCGTGCCGGGCTCGACGACGAGCGGCTGCAGCTCGGCGTGCAGCGCGGCGCGCCGGGCGGTCGGGAACGACGCCGCCACGCCGACGAACTGCAGCCGCCCGTCGTCGTCGTGGATGCCGAGCAGCAGCGACCCGATGCGCGGCTCGGCGTCGGTCGAGGTCTTGTGCAGGCGGTAGCCGGCGAGCACGACGTCGGCGGTGCGGGCGTGCTTGACCTTCACCATCGCGCGCTTGTCGGGCTGGTAGGGCGCGTCGAGAGGCTTGGCCACGACGCCGTCGAGACCGGCGCCCTCGAACGCGTCGAACCACTCGCGCGCCACGGCGGGGTCGGTCGAGCGGGGCGTGGCGAAGACCCGCGGCCCGTCCAGCCGCAGGTCGTCGAGCGCCGCCAGGCGCCTGCGCAGCGGGCGGTCGGTGAGGTCCTCGTCGCCGACGGCCAGGACGTCGAAGACGACGAGGCTGGCGGTGGTGGTCTCGGCGAGCAGGCGCACCCGCGAGGCGGCCGGGTGGATGCGCTGCGACAGCGCGTCGAAGTCGAGGCGCGCGGCGGCGCCGTCGGGCCCGGGCCGCGCCACCACGATCTCCCCGTCGACGACGCAGCGGTCCGGCAGCTGGGCCCGCACCGCCTCGACGACGTCCGGGAAGTAGCGCTGCATCGGCCGGGCGTTGCGCGAGTCGATGCGCACGTCGTCGCCGTCGCGGTAGACGATCGCGCGGAAGCCGTCCCACTTGGGCTCGTACACCCAGGCGGCCGCGGCGCCGGCGTCGTCCGGCTGGTCGGGCACCGCGGGCACGGACTTGGCCAGCATCGGCAGGATCGGCGGGCTGATCGGCAGCGTCACGGAGCCGATGCTGCCACCTGGGCCCGACGTCGGCCCGCCGGCGCGCTGCTCAGGGCGCGGGCAGGTGCGGCGCCTCGGCCGCCTTGGCCCCCGTGATCCGGTAGACGTCGAACACGCCGTCGACCTTGCGCACGGCGCTGAGCACCTGCTGCAGGTGCGCCGGCTCGGCCATCTCGAACACGTACCGGGACATCGCGATCCGGTCGGAGGTCGTCGAGACGCTCGCCGACAGGATGTTGACGTGGTTGTCGGACAGCACCCGGGTGATGTCGGACAGCAGCCGCGAGCGGTCGAGCGCCTCGACCTGGATCTGCACCAGGAACGTGGCGTTCGCGCCGCTGCTCCAGGCGACGTCGACGATGCGCTCGGGCTGGGCGCGCAGGCCCTCGACGTTGGCGCAGTCGGCGCGGTGCACGCTGACGCCGGCGCCGCGGGTGACGAAGCCGATGATCTCGTCGCCCGGTACCGGGGTGCAGCACTTGGCGAGCTTGACCCACACGTCCTCGACGCCCTTGACCACCACACCCGGGTCGCCGGTGCGCGGCCGCCGCGCCGTGGTGGGCGCGCCCGGCACCGCGACCTCGGCGGTGTCCTCCGCGGTGCCCTCGGCGCCGCCGAGCGACTTCACGAGCAGGTCGACGACGTGCGGGGCCGACACGTGCCCCTCGCCCACCGCGGCGTACAGCGCAGACACGTCCGCGTACCGCAGCTCGGTGGCCAGGCCCACCAGGGCCTCGTGCGACAGCAGGCGCTGGATCGGCAGGTTCTGCTTGCGCATCGCCTTGGTGATGGCGTCCTTGCCCTGCTCGATCGCCTCCTCGCGCCGCTCCTTGGTGAACCACTGGCGGATCTTGTTGCGGGCGCGCGCCGACTTCACGAACGCCAGCCAGTCGTGGCTGGGGCCCGCCGTCTCGGCCTTCGACGTCAGGATGTCGACCACGTCGCCGTTCTGCAGCGTCGAGTCGAGCGGCACGAGCCGGCCGTTGACGCGGGCGCCCATCGTGCGGTGGCCGACCTCGGTGTGCACCGAGTAGGCGAAGTCGACCGGCGTCGCGCCCGAGGGCAGGGCGATGACCTCACCCTTGGGCGTGAAGACGTAGACCTCGGCCCCGCCGATCTCGTAGCGCAGCGAGTCGAGGAACTCCGTCGGGTCGGCGGTCTCGCGCTGCCAGTCGACGAGCTGGCGCAGCCAGGCCATGTCGTTGGCGCGCGGGTCGTCGCCGGCGCCCGGGCGGCCCGAGCGGGCGGACTCCTTGTACTTCCAGTGCGCGGCGACGCCGTACTCGGCGCGCCGGTGCATGTCGTGCGTGCGGATCTGGATCTCGACCGGCTTGCCGCCGGGCCCCACGACCGTCGTGTGCAGCGACTGGTACATGTTGAACTTCGGCATCGCGATGTAGTCCTTGAACCGGCCGGGGACCGGGTTCCACCGCGCGTGCAGGGCGCCGAGCGCCGCGTAGCAGTCCCGCACCGTGTCCACGAGGACGCGCGTGCCCACCAGGTCGTAGATCTCCGCGAAGTCGTGCCCGCGGACGATCATCTTCTGGTAGATCGAGTAGTAGTGCTTGGGCCGGCCCGTGACCGTGGCGCGGATCTTCGAGCTGCGCAGGTCGGCGGTGATCTGCTCGCGCACCACCGACAGGTACTCCTCGCGCGCAGGGGCGCGCTCGGCCACGAGGTGCACGATCTCGTCGTACACCTTGGGGTACAGGGCCTGGAACGACAGGTCCTCGAGCTCCCACTTGATGGTGTTCATGCCCAGCCGGTGGGCCAGCGGGGCGTAGATCTCGAGGGTCTCGCGGGCCTTGCGCTCCGCCGAGGAGCTCGGCACGTACTTCCAGGTGCGGGCGTTGTGCAGCCGGTCGGCGAGCTTGATGACCAGGACGCGGATGTCCTTGGCCATCGCCACGACCATCTTGCGGACGGTCTCGGCCTGGGCCGCGTCGCCGTACTTCACCTTGTCCAGCTTGGTGACGCCGTCGACCAGCATGGCGATCTCGTCGCCGTACTCGGTGCGCAGCTGCTCGAGGGCGTACTCGGTGTCCTCGACCGTGTCGTGCAGCAGCGCGGCGGCGAGCGTCGGGCCCTCGAAGCCCAGCTCGGCGAGGATCGTCGCCACCGCCACCGGGTGGGTGATGTACGGGTCGCCGGACTTGCGCTGCTGGCCGCGGTGCGCGCGCTCCGCCGTCGCGTACGCGCGCTCGATGACCGACAGGTCCGAGCGGGGGTGCGCGGCGCGCACCGCCTGCAGCAGGGGCTCGAGCGCGGGGCTCACGCTCGAGGTGCGCACGCCGAGCCGCACCAGGCGGTTGCGCACGCGGACACCCGTCCCGGACGGCGGCGGGGAGCCGAGCGCGCCCGGGGCACGCTGGACCTTCGCGTCCTCGCTCATGCGTGCCTCCTTCCACCAGCGGTCGGCCGGTTGACGGGTGGTGGGTCGCAAGTCTACGACCCGCTGTCCCCGTCAACGCGCAGCAGGGTCTCGACCTTCCGGCCGACGAGGCGGTCGCGGCCGCCCAGGCCGCCCAGCTCGAGCAGGAACGCCAGGGCGACGACCTCGCCGCCGCAGCGCTCGACGAGCTCGGCGGCCGCCGCGGCCGTCCCGCCCGTGGCGAGCACGTCGTCGAGGACCAGCACGCGGGCGCCCGGGCGCAGCGTGCCGCTGCGCAGCTCGATCGCCGCCGAGCCGTACTCGAGGTCGTAGTCGGCCCGCTCCACCGGCGGCGGCAGCTTGCCGGCCTTGCGCAGCGGGAGGAAGCCCACGCCCAGGCGCAGGGCCAGCGGGGCCCCGAGCAGGAAGCCACGGGCCTCCATGCCGGCCACGACGTCCACGCCGCCGTCGGCCTCCACGAGGCGCGCGAACGCCTCGATGACGTCGGCCAGCGCCGGCCCGTCGGCCAGCAGCGGCGTGATGTCGCGGAACACGACGGGCTCGTGCGGGTAGCCCGGCACGTCGCGGATGAGGGCGCGGATCTCCGCCGCCCGCTCGGCCCCGAGGCCGGTCAGGGCGACGAGCGCGATGTCGTCGGTCATGCGGTGGTGCTGTCTCTCAGATCTCTCGGCGCGCCGGGCGGCGCGGGGCTGGTGTGCCGGCGCGGACGTGCGCGCGGCTCAGTGCGAGCGCTTGCGCCGCGGCTGCGCCGCGTGCCCGAGGTGCTGGCCCGGCGTGAGCTGGACCGAGCCGGCGCCCGCCGCGGCGAGCTGGGCCGCGTCGGCGTCCGACACCGCCCCGGCCCGCGCCTCGAGCACCTTGGCGGTGTGCGCGGCGATCTTCGGCTCCCGCTCGCGCAGCGCGACGTCGAGCGGCGTCGCGAGGAAGATCGACGAGGCGGCACCGACGGCGATGCCGACGAACAGCGACAGCGAGATGTCCCGCAGCGTGCCCGCCCCGAGCAGGAGCGCACCGACGAACAGGATGCCCGCCACCGGCAGCAGCGCGACGACCGAGGTGTTGATCGAGCGCACCAGCGTCTGGTTCACGGCGAGGTTGGCCCGCTCGGAGTACGTGTTGCGGCTCTGCTCGAGCACGCCGTCGGTGTTCTCGCGCACCTTGTCGAAGACGACCATCTTGTCGTACAGCGAAAAGCCCAGGATGGTCAGGAAGCCGATGATCGTCGACGGCGTGACCTCCCAGCCCACGAGCGCGTACACGCCCGCGGAGATCAGCAGGTCGGCCAGCATGGCCACGATCGCGGCGACGGACATCCGCCAGGCGCGGAAGTAGACGGCCATGAAGGCGGCGGCGGCCACGACGAAGACCACGACGCCCCACAGGGCGCGCATGGAGACCCCGGAGCCCCACGTGGGCCCGACGAACGAGCTGGACACGTCCTGCGCCGGGTCGACGCCGTAGGCGTCGGCGAGCTCCTGGGCGAGCTGGGCCGTCTGGTCCTCGGACAGCTGCACCGTCTGGATGCGCAGCGCGTTGCTGCCCACGGTCGCGACGCGCGGCTCCTCGCCCGGCACGACCGCGTGCACCGCCTCGACGGCGGGACCCTGGTCGGTGGACTGCACGTCGGTCACGTGGACCTCGGTCCCGCCGCGGAAGTCGATCCCGAGCGAGAGGCCCTTGACGGCCAGCACCAGGATCGAGGCGACCGCGAGGGCGGCGATCACCGTGAACCAGCGCTTGCGGCGCTGCACGATCGGGTAGGAGCGGCGACCGGTGTACAGGTCGTTGCCCCACGCGGCGAAGTTGAGCCCGGCCATCAGTGGTTCTCCTCGTCCTGGCCGCCGGCGGCCGGCGCGTCCTCGTCGGTGCGGGCGTCGTCGCCGGCACCCGCCCTGCGCTCCGCGGCGCGCCGCTCGGCGATCGTCAGGCGGCGTCCCGTCTCGTCGGTCGCCGGCGCGGGCACCGGGCGCCGCGGCGCCGACGGCCGCGGCGCGGGCGTGGCGTCC
>NZ_WUWN01000022.1 GCF_009846865.1 Puerhibacterium puerhi | reverse complement strand
CGCGGCGTCGCCCCGCGCGCCCGGCGGGGGGCCGGCGCGGCCGGGCTGGCGCCGCAGCGGCGCACGCCGCCGCGCTTCGCCGTCGTCGACGCGCTCGACGCCGACGCGCTCCTGCCGGCCATCTACTTCATCTTCTCCCGCGCCGGCTGCGAGGGCGCCGTCCAGCAGTGCCTGCAGGCCGGGCTGCGGCTCACCTCGCCGCAGGAGGAGGCCGAGATCCGGCGGGTGGTCGAGGAGCGCACCGCCACCATCCCGCCCGAGGACCTCGACGTGCTGGGCTACTGGACCTGGCAGCAGGCGCTGGCCCGTGGCATCGCCGCGCACCACGCCGGCCTGCTGCCGGTGTTCAAGGAGACCGTCGAGGAGCTGTTCGCCCGGGGCCTGGTCAAGGTCGTGTTCGCGACCGAGACGCTCGCGCTCGGGATCAACATGCCCGCCCGCTCCGTGGTGCTGGAGAAGCTCGTCAAGTGGGACGGCAGCGCCCACCAGCCCGTCACGCCGGGGGAGTACACCCAGCTCACCGGGCGCGCCGGGCGCCGCGGGATCGACGTCGAGGGGCACGCCGTCGTCGTCGACCACACCGGCCTGGACCCCGTGGCCCTGGCCGGCCTCGCCTCCCGCCGCCTGTACCCGCTGCGCTCGAGCTTCCGGCCCACCTACAACATGGCCGTCAACCTCGTGGCCCAGGTGGGGCGCGACCGCGCCCGCGAGGTGCTCGAGACGTCGTTCGCCCAGTTCCAGGCCGACCGGGGCGTGGTCGGCCTGGCCAAGCAGGCCCAGGCGCACGCCGAGGCGCTCGACGGGTACGCCCAGGCCATGACGTGCGACAAGGGCGACTTCGCCCAGTACATGGACCTGCGCCGGCAGATCGGCGAGCGGGAGAAGGAGCTGTCCCGCGCCGCCTCCGGCAAGCGCCGCGCCGAGGCCGTAGCCTCGTTCGAGAAGCTCAAGCGCGGCGACGTCGTCGAGGTGCCCAGCGGACGGCGGCGCGGCTACGTCGTCGTGCTGGACCCGGGCCAGGACGAGCGCGGGTTCGACGGGCCGCGGCCCACCGTGCTCACCCAGGAGCGCCAGGTCAAGAAGCTCACGCTCGCCGACGCCCCCGGCGGCGTCGACGTGGTCACCCGGGTCAAGATCCCCAAGGCGTTCAACGCCCGGCGCCCGGACGCGCGGCGCGACCTGGCGTCCAGCATGCGCAACGCGCTCGGCGCGTTCCGCGACGACGCCGGCACGGGCCGCGGGCCGCGAGCGCCGCGCCCCGGCCACGGGCCCGGCCGCCGCAGCGACGCCGCGAGCGACCGGCAGCTGCAGGGCCTGCGGGCCGCGCTGCGGGCGCACCCGTGCCACGCGTGCCCCGAGCGCGACGACCACGCCCGCTGGGCGGAGCGGTGGGACCGGCTCAAGGCCGAGCACGACCGGCTGGTGTCCCGGATCGCGAACCGGACCGGGTCGGTGGCCCGCACGTTCGACCGCACGTGCGAGGTGCTGCTCACCCTGGGCTACCTGGAGCGCGTGGAGGGCTCTGCCGAGCGTGCGGCGGGCCTGCGGGTCACCACGGACGGGCGGTGGCTGCGGCGGCTGTACGCCGAGAGCGACCTGCTGCTCGCCGAGTGCCTGCGCCGCGGGGTGTGGGACGGGCTGGACCCGGCCGGGCTGGCGGCCGCCGTGTCCACGGTCGTGTACTCCGGGCGCCGCGAGGAGGCCACGGACCCGTACGTGCCGGGCGGGCCGCACGGCCGGCTGGCGCAGGCCCTGGACGCCACGGTGCGGGTGTGGTCGGAGGTGACGGACCTGGAGGAGACGCACGCGCTGGACGCCACCGGGGAGATCGACCTCGGCCTGGTCGCCCCGGTGCACCGCTGGGCGTCCGGCAAGGGCCTGGACGCCGTGCTGCGGGGCACTGACATCGCCGCCGGCGACTTCGTGCGCTGGTGCAAGCAGGTGGTGGACGTGCTCGACCAGCTCGCGCAGGCCGCGCCCCGCCCGGCGCTGCGGTCGGCGGCGCGCAAGGCGCAGGACGCCGTGCTGCGCGGCGTCGTCGCCTACTCCAGCGTGTGAGGCGGCGGTCGGCACAGCGGTCGGCACAGCGGTCGGCACAGCGGTCGGCACAGCGCGGGGGACGGCGTGCGAGCCGGCCGACCGCCGGCTGAGAACCCGCTGCTCACCGGCGGGGAGCCGGCCGGGGTGCCCTAGAGTCGGCCCGTGACCTCGACCCTGTACCGCAACGGTGTCATCCACTCGTCCGCCGACCCGTTCGCGGAGGCGTTGCTCGTCGACGACGGCGTGGTCGCCTGGCTCGGCGCGGAGGACACGGCGGCCGGGCTGGCGGCCCGGGCCGACCGGGTGATCGACCTGGACGGCGCGCTCGTGGCGCCGGCGTTCGTGGACGCCCACGTGCACGTGCTCGAGACCGGGCTGGCGCTGGAGTCGGTGGACCTGGGCGCGGCCGCGGCACCCACGCGGGCCGCCGCCCTGGACGCGCTGGCGGCCGCCGCGCGGGCCCTGGCGGCCGCGGACCCGGCCGGCGACGAGGTGCTGCTGGCCGCAGGCTGGGACGAGCGGGCCTGGCCGGAGCGCGCCCCGCTGACCCGTGAGGACCTCGACGCGGCGTGCGGCGGGCGGCCCGTCTACGCCGCGCACGCCGGCCTGCACGCGGCGGCCGTCTCGACGTCGCTGGCCGCCGCGGCGGGGGCGGAGCGCGTCCCCGGCTGGGACGCCTCCGGGCTGGTCGTGGGGGAGGCCCTGGCCGCCGTGCGCGCCGTCGCGCAGGACCTGCCCCCGCAGCGGCGCACCCGCGCCTACCGCCGCGCGCTGGAGCGGGCGGCCCGGCTCGGCATCGCCGCGGTGCACGAGATGAGCACCCCGCACACCGACACCCGCGCCGGGCTGCGCGAGCTGGTGGACCTGGGCGCCGACCCCGCCGGCGGCCTGCCGCTCGTCGTGGCCTACCGGGGGGAGCTGTGCGCGTCCGAGGACGACGCGCGCGCCCTGCTGGCCGACCTGCCGTTCCTGCGCGGCATCGCCGGCGACATCGCGGTGGACGGGTCGATCGCGGCGCACACGGCGGCGCTGCGCCAGCCGTACGCCGACGTCGTGGCGAGCGCGGCGGGCCCGGACCCCCGCGGCACCCTGGCGCTGAGCGCCGAGCAGGTCGCCGCGCACCTGGCGGCCGTCTCCGCCGTCGGCGTGCAGGCCGGGTTCCACGTCGCCGGCGACCGCGCCATGGACGAGCTCGTGGCCGGGCTCGAGGCCGCCGCCGAGCGCCTGGGCGCCGGGCCCCTGCGCGCGGGGCGCCACCGGGTGGAGCACGCGCCGTTCGTCGACGCCTCCGCCCTGGCCACGCTGCTGCTGCACGGGGTGTCGCTGTCCGTGCAGCCCGCGCACGCGGCGGCGTGGGGCGGCCCGGACGGCCTGTACGCGACCCGGCTCGGTGCGCCCCGCGCGGAGAACATGGCGCCGTTCGCCGACCTGCAGTCGGCCGGCATCCCGCTGGCGTTCGGCTCCGACGCCCCGGCGACGCCGCTGGACCCGTGGCAGGCCGTGCGCGCCGCGCTGACCCACACCGACGAGACGCAGCGGCTGTCCGCCCGCGCCGCGTTCCGCGCCCACACCCGCGGCGGCTGGCGCCTGGCCGGCGCCGACCACGCCGGCGAGCTGCGCGTCGGCGCCCCGGCCCACCTCGCGGTCTGGCGCTCCGACGCGTACGTGGTGCAGAGCTCCGGGCGCGGCCTGTCGTCGTGGAGCGAGGAGGCCCGCGCCGGCCAGCCGGTGCTGCCCGACCTGGCGCCCGGCGCCCCCGAGCCGGTGTGCCTGCACACCGCCCGCGACGGGGTCCCGCTGTTCGACACGTTCGCGTGAGCGGCGCGCCCGGCCCGGTGCCGGGCCGCCCGGGCGGGCCCACGTCCGAGCCCACGTCCAGCCAGGTCGCGTACGCTTCCCGCGTGCTGCGACCCGACCCCCACGACCGGCGCGCCCCCCGCACGGCGGGACCCGCCGGCACCGCCCCGGACGACACGTCGTTCTGGGCGGCCCGGCCCGTGACGCTGCTGCTCGCGGTGGCCGCCGGCGCGTGCCTGTGGGCGGCCTTCCCGGACGCGGGCGTGTGGCCCCTGGCCGTCGTGGGCGTGGCGCTGCTGCACGCCGCGCTGCGCCGCGACGGCGCGGGGTGGAACCTCCTGGTGGGATCGCTCACCGGTGCGGTGTTCTTCCTGTCGCACCTGTGGTGGGCGAACGAGGCCACCGACACGGTGCCCTGGGTCGCGCTGAGCCTGGTCGAGGCGCTCTTCGTCGGTGTGTTCGGCGTGCTGTGGACCTGGGCCCGGCGCCTGCCGGCGATCCGCCGGGCGCGCGGCGTCGCCGGCACCGCCGCCCACGTGGCCGCCTTCGCCGCCGTCTGGACCGCCGTGGAGCAGTGGCGCTCGGAGTGGCCGTTCGGCGGCTTCCCGTGGGGCCGCCTGGCCTGGTCGGTCGCCGCGGCGCCCACCGGGCGCGCCGCCTGGCTCGGCGGCACGGTCCTGGTGACGTTCCTGCTCGCCGCCGCCGGCGTGCTGCTGGCCGTCCTGGTGCGCCGCACGGGCGCGGCGGTCCGCACCCCCGACGGGGCGGCACGCCGCCGCGCCCTCGTCGGCGCCGTCGGCGCCGCGGCTGCCGGGGCCGTGCTCCTGGTCGGGCCGCAGGGCCTGCCGCTGCCGCACGACGACGCCACGACCCCGGTGCCGTCCCCGCCCGTCACCGCCGCGGTGACGGCCCCGGACCGGTCGCGCTTCGTGGACGCCGGCACCGCCACCGCCCAGGCGGGCGTGCTGCAGGTCGGCGCCGTGCAGGGCGACGTGGACGAGCCGGGCCTGGGGTCCTTCGCCAACCGCGCGGAGGTGCTGAACAACCACCTGGCGGGCACCGCGGTGCTCGCCGCGACCCACGGGGCGGACGCCGCGGCCGACCAGCGGCTCGACGTCGTGCTGTGGCCCGAGAACGGCTCCGACCTCGACCCGCAGGAGGCCCCCGACGTCGCCGCCGCGCTCGACGCCGCCTCGGCCGACGCCGGCGCGCCCGTCCTCGTCGGCGCCCAGGAGTTCCCCGAGACCGGAGGCCGCTACAACGTGCTGCTGCTGTGGCAGGACGGCGCCGGGGTGATCGACCGGTACGCCAAGCAGCACCCCGCGCCGTTCGGGGAGTACATCCCCCTGCGGTCGTTCGTGCGGCTGTTCAGCGACCAGGTCGACCGCGTGTCCACCGACATGATCGCGGCGGTCAACCCGCCCGTGGTCGACGTGCCGTCCGAGCGGCTGGGCCGCACCGTCCGGCTCGGCACGGCCATCTGCTTCGAGGTGGCCTACGACGAGATCCTGCGCGACGCCGTGCTGCGCGGCGCCCAGGCGCTGGTGGTCCCCACGAACAACGCGTCCTTCGGCCTGACGGCCGAGTCCACCCAGCAGCTGGCGATGACCCGCCTGCAGGCCATCACCACCGGCCGCGCCGCCGTCCAGGTCTCCACCGTGGGCGTCTCGGGCGTCGTCGCGCCGGACGGCACGCTGGTGGCCCGCACGGGCCTGTTCACCGCCGACCAGATCGCCGCCCGGCTGCCGCTGCGCACCACGCTGACGCCCGCCGTCGTCGCCGGCTACTGGCCCGGCTGGGTCGTCAGCGCCGCGGGCGCGCTGCTCGCCGCCACCGGCCTGGTCGTCGGCGTGCGCGACGCGCGCCGGCGGCGGGCGGACGCCACGCGGACGGACGCGGCGGCGTGAGCGCCCCCCGCACCCTCGTCGTCGTGCCCACCTACGACGAGCGCGAGTCGCTGCCGGCCACGCTCGCAGCGCTGCGCGAGCACGTGCCGGGCGTCGACGTGCTCGTGGTCGACGACGCCTCGCCGGACGGCACGGGCGAGGTCGCCGACGCGTTCGCCGCGGCCGACCCGGCCGTGCACGTCCTGCACCGCCAGGGCAAGGGCGGGCTCGGCGCGGCCTACGTCGCCGGGTTCGGCTGGGGGCTCGAGCGCGGCTACGACGTGCTGGTGGAGATGGACGCCGACGGCTCCCACCGCGCCGTGGACCTGCCCCGGCTGCTGGCGCGCGCCGCGCAGCCGGACCGGCCCGACCTCGTCGTGGGCTCGCGGTGGGTGCGCGGCGGCAGCGTCGTCAACTGGCCCTGGTACCGCGAGCTGCTCTCGCGCGGCGGCAACACCTACGTGCGCCTGGCGCTCGGCATGCGCGTCAAGGACGCGACCGCCGGGTTCCGCGCCTACCCGGCCGACACCCTGCGCCGCATCGACCTGGCCTCGGTGGAGTCGCACGGCTACTGCTTCCAGGTGGACATGACCTGGCGCGTGGTGCGCACCGGCGGGCACGTGGTCGAGGTGCCGATCACGTTCGTCGAGCGGGTGGCCGGCGTGTCGAAGATGAGCCGGGCCATCGTGGCCGAGGCCCTGACCAAGACCACCGCGTGGGGGCTGGCGCACCGCGGGCGGCAGCTGCGCGCCCTGGTCGGCGGGGCGCGCCGGCCCGCGCGGCGCTGAGGCGCGCCGCAGGACGCACCGGGCACGGTTCTCCCGGCACGGTTCTCCCGGCACGGTTCTCCCGGCACGACGAAGGCCGGCCCCGCCGGGGCCGGCCTTCGTCGTGGATCGGGTCGCGAGAGTGGCTTCGCGGTGCGGATCAGGTAGTGCGGCTCGGGTGGTGCGGCTCAGGCGCCGCGGCGCAGCTTGCCGGCGCGCAGCAGCTCCAGGCGCTCCTCGAGCAGCTCCTCGAGCTCGGAGACCGTGCGGCGCTCCAGGAGCATGTCCCAGTGGGTGCGCTGCGGCTTGGTGGCCTTCGGCTCGGGCTTCTCGGCGTCGCGCAGCAGCGCCTCGGCGCCGCAGCGGCACTCCCACACCGGCGGGACCTCGGCGTCGGTGGAGAAGGGCAGGATGATGGTGTGCCCGTTCGGGCAGTCGTAGTAGGCCTGGAACCGCGGGGCGAAGTCCACACCCTCGTCCGACTCCATGCTCTTCGCGCCGATGCTCATGCCGCGCAGGGACCGGTCAGGCATGTCGTCCTCCTGAAGGTGGGATGGTGAGGCCTCCGGCTGACGGAGGGCCAAGGTGGTCAACGTCCGCCCGCGGCCGGATTGTTCCGGCGGGCGGTGAGACGCACGCCACTGCAGACGTCTGTTTCGGTGTCAAGGGTTCCGTGTCGAGGCGTTTTGCGCAATTCGAGCCTCGCGGGCGCCCGGTGCGCCGCGCGCCGCGAGCGCCGCACGGGACCAGACTGGCAGAGAACGTGCCACGGTGGTGGCGGACAGGCCGGGACGAGGGCGAGCGCGGGCGGGAATGTTCGCGCCCACCCCGTGGTTGAGGCGAAAGTCCATGCAAGAGCATGGAAAAACCGTTGCCGGCCCGCGCCGGCAGCCCCGGCGGCCGGGCCGCCGGGGGACCGAGCAGGGAGCTGAGCACCGTGCAGTTCGGAATCTTCTCCGTCAGCGACGTGACCACGGACCCGACCACGGGCCACACCCCGGACGACACCGAGCGCGTGCGCGCGATGCTGACCATCGCCAAGCACGCGGACGAGGCGGGCCTCGACGTCTTCGCGACGGGCGAGCACCACAACCCGCCGTTCGTCGCCTCCAGCCCCACCACGATGCTCGGCTACCTCGCGGGCGTCACCACGAACATCACCCTGTCCACCGCCACCACCCTGATCACCACCAACGACCCGGTCCGCCTGGCCGAGGAGTACGCGATGCTCCAGGTGATCTCCGGCGGCCGCATGGACCTGATGATGGGCCGCGGCAACACCGGCCCGGTCTACCCCTGGTTCGGCCAGGACATCCGCAACGGCATCCCGCTGGCCATCGAGAACTACGCGCTGCTGCGCAAGCTGTGGACCGAGGACGTCGTGGACTGGAAGGGCCGCTTCCGCACCCCGCTGCAGGGCTTCACCTCGACCCCGCGCCCGCTGGACGGCGTGCCGCCGTTCGTGTGGCACGGCTCGATCCGCAGCCCCGAGATCGCCGAGCAGGCCGCGTACTACGGGGACGGGTTCCTGCACAACAACATCTTCTGGCCGATGAGCCACACCAAGCAGATGGTGCAGTTCTACCGCGAGCGCTACGAGCACTACGGCCACGGCCGCGCCGACCAGGCGATCGTGGGCCTGGGCGGGCAGGTGTTCGTCCGCAAGAACAGCCAGGACGCCTGGAACGAGTTCCGCCCGTTCTTCGACGTCGCGCCGGTGTACGGCCACGGCCCGTCGATGGAGGACTTCACCCGCGAGACCCCGCTGACCGTCGGCTCCCCGCAGCAGGTCATCGACCGGTACGGCGCGTTCGTCGAGGAGGTCGGCTACTACCAGCGCCAGATGTTCCTGGTGGACCACGCCGGCCTGCCGCTGAAGACCGTGCTGGAGCAGATCGACATCCTCGCCGGCGAGATCGTCCCCGAGCTGCGCAGGATCGTGGAGGCCAAGCGCCCCGCCGACGACGTGCCGCTGAACCCGCCGACGCACGCCGAGCGCGTCGCCGCCGCCCGCGCCGCCGGGCAGGCCGCCGCCACGCACGTGGGCGACTCCGTCGACCCGTACACCGGCACGGTCGCCGAGGACGCCCGGCCCGCCTCCCGCGCCGGCCAGTCGTTCGGCCTCTGAGACCCGGCCAGCCACCCCGCACCCCGCACCCCGCACAGAACGAAGGAAAGCCCGTGAGCACCGCCCGCACCCTCGTCGTCGTCTCCGCCGGCCTGTCGAACCCGTCCTCCACCCGCCTGCTGGCCGACCGCCTGACGGACGCGACGGTGCGCGAGCTCGAGCGGCTCGGCGACGACGTCACCGTCGTCAACCTCGAGCTGCGCGACCACGCGCACGCGATCGTCGACGCCATGCTCACCGGCTTCCCGACCGGGGAGCTGGCCGAGGCGCTCGAGCAGCTCGTCGCCGCCGACGGCGTCATCGCGGTCACCCCGCTGTTCACCACGACCTACTCGGGGCTGTTCAAGTCGTTCGTCGACATCATCGACAAGGACTCCCTGCGCGACATGCCCGTGCTGCTGGGCGCCACCGGGGGGACCCCGCGCCACTCCCTGGCGCTGGACTACTCGGTGCGGCCGCTGTTCAGCTACCTGCGCACCGACGTCCTGGCCACGACCGTGTTCGCGGCGACGGACGACTGGGCCGGGCAGGGCGGGGACGAGGCGAACCCGCTGCCGCGGCGGATCGAGCGGGCCGGGCGGGAGCTGGCCGAGCGGGTGCACGCCCGCGAGAACGCCGGCCCGGCCGACCCGTTCGCGTCCGCCCCGAGCTTCGCGGACCTGCTGGCCCAGGGCGGCGTGGAGTCCTGAGGCCCGGGGCGCGGCGGGCCGGGGCTCTCAGAGCACGGCGCCCAGGTCCGCCGCCTCCAGCCCGTGCGCCTCGGCCACGCCGCGGTGCGTCACCGCGCCGTCGTGCACGTTCAGGCCCGCCGCGAGCGCCGGGTCGGCGCGCAGCGCGTCGCGCCACCCCAGGTCCGCGAGCGCCACGGCGTACGGCAGCGTGACGTTCGTCAGTGCGTAGGTGGAGGTGTGCGGCACGGCGCCGGGCATGTTGGCCACGGCGTAGAACACGCTGTCGTGCACCCGGTAGGTCGGCTCGGCGTGCGTGGTGGGCCGGGTGCCCTCGAAGCAGCCGCCCTGGTCGACGGCGATGTCGACGAGCACGCTGCCGGGCCGCATCCGGCTCACCAGCTCGTCCGAGACCAGCACGGGCGCCTTGGCGCCCGGCACCAGCACCGCGCCGATGACCAGGTCGGCCTCGAGCACCGCCCGCTCGACGGTGTAGGCGTTCGAGGCCAGGGTGCGCGCCCGGCCGGACAGCTCGCGGTCGGCGGCGCGCAGCACGTCCACGTTCTTGTCGAGCAGCGTCACCTGGGCGCCCATGCCGACGGCGATGCGGGCGGCGCTCATGCCGGCGGTCCCGGCGCCGACGACCACGACGTGCGCCGGCGCGACGCCGGGCACGCCGCCGAGCAGCGTGCCGCGACCGCCGGCGGCCTTGAGCAGGGTGGCGGCGCCCACCTGCGGCGCCAGCCGGCCGGCGACCTCGGACATGGGCGCCAGCAGCGGCAGCGCCCCGGCGGCCGTCTGCACGGTCTCGTAGGCGACGGCCGTGACGCGCCGGGCCAGGAGCTCCTCGGTGAGCGCCTTGTCGGCCGCCAGGTGCAGGTAGGCGAAGACGACCTGGCCGGGGCGGATGCGGTGGTACTCCTCGGCGACCGGCTCCTTGACCTTGAGCACCAGCTCGCCGGCCGCCCAGACGGCGTCGGCGTCCGGCTCGATCGTGGCGCCCGCGTCCGTGTACTCGGCGTCCGGGATCGCGGAGCCGACGCCGGCGCCCGCCTGCACGTGCACCGTGTGCCCGTGGCGCACCAGCTCGTGCACCCCGGCCGGGGTGATGGCCACGCGGTACTCGTGGTTCTTGACCTCCGTGGGGACACCGATGCGCATCGTCGCTCACCTTCTCCGTGTGGGGGTGCTCCCGTCGGGCGCCGCGCGGTCGGCGCGGGGCCCGACGGGAGCGGGCCGGCGGGGTGACCCGCACCACCATTCTCGCGGCTGCGGCGGCCGATGTTCGGCCGGACGGGCAACTTCCGTGGAAGATTCTGTAGCCTTCGACCATGGTCGACGGATCTTCCGTATCGCCGCCCCCGCGTCCTGGCGGACCGAACGATGTTCGACGGTCGCCCGCGTCGCCGGCCCCCGCACCGCCGTCGGGCCTCGAGCCGCGCGCCGACGCCCCGGTGGTGCTCGACGCGGTCGACCACCGGATCCTGCGCGCGCTCGCGCAGGACGCGCGCGTGCCCAACAACGCCCTGGCCGCGCGGGCGGGAGTCGCCCCCTCGACGTGCCTGGCCCGGGTGCGGGCCCTGCGGGACAAGGGAGTGATCCGCGGCTTCCACGCCGACGTCGACCCGGCCCGGGTGGGCCGGCCGCTGCAGGCGATCATCGCCGTGCGGATGCAGGGGCACGCCCGGGCGCGCCTGACGTCGTTCCTGCACGAGCTCGCCGGGCTGCCCGGGGTGCTCAACGTCTTCCTGCTCGGCGGGGCGCACGACTTCTTCGTGCACGTGGCCGCGCCGGACACCGACGGGCTCAACGACTTCGTCGTCGAGCACCTGTCCGCCAACCCCGACGTGGCGCTCACCGAGACCAACCTGATCTTCCAGCACGCCCAGGCGTACGTGTTCTGACGGGTTCTGACAGGCTGGCCGTCCCGGGCGGTGCGCCCGGCCGCCGAGGAGGGAGAGCGCGTGTCGCGTCGAGAGCTCGTGGTGCTCGGGACCGCCAGCATGGTCCCGACCCGCACCCGCAACCACAACGGCTACGTGCTGCTCTTCGACGACTCCGGCATCCTGTTCGACCCGGGCGAGGGCACCCAGCGGCAGATGACCCACGCGGGGGTCTCCGCGACCGACCTGACCCGGGTCGCGCTGACCCACCTGCACGGCGACCACTCGCTCGGCCTCGCCGGCGTCGTGCAGCGGCTGTCCGGCGACCAGGTGCCGCACACCGTGCCCATCTCGTTCCCCGCCTCCGGGTTGCCGTGGGTCAGCCGGCTGCTCGAGGCCAGCGCGTTCGGGCACCACGAACGGGTGGTGCTGCAGCCGCTCGAGGCGGACGGGCCCGTGCCGCGGGTGGCGGGGGAGAAGGGCGGCACCACCGCGGCGCTGACGTCGGCCCGGCTCGACCACACGGTCGACGCCGTCGGCTACCGGCTGCAGGAGCCCGACGGCGTGTCCCTCGACCCGGCCGCCCTCGCCGCGCTGGGCATCGCCGGGCCCGCGGTCGGCCGCCTGCAGCGCGAGGGCTCCCTGGCGCTCGCGGACGGCCGCACCGTGCACCGGGACGCGGTGAGCGTGCCGCGGCCGGGCCAGTCGGTGGCGTTCGTCATGGACACCCGGCTGTGCGACGCCGTCGGGCGGCTGGCCGACGGCGTCGACCTGCTCGTGGTCGAGTCGACGTTCCTGGACCGCGACGCCGACCTCGCCAAGCGCTGGGGTCACCTCACCTGCCGGCAGGCCGCCCAGGTCGCGGCGGAGGCCGGCGTGCGCCACCTCGTGCTCACGCACTTCTCCCAGCGGTACACGGAGCCCGACGAGCTGCCGGCGGCGTTCGAGCGCGAGGCACGCGAGGTGTTCGACGGCGAGCTGACCGTCGCCGCCGACCTCGACCGGGTCGCCCTCCCGCTGCGTCGGGGGCGCTGAGCCGGCTGCGGCGCCCGGCTGCAGCGCCCGGGCGCCAGCCGCCGCGGTCAGGCGCTCGCGGACACCGGCAGCGCGAGCGTCATGAACGCGCTGTGCGGGTCGGGGCCGTACCCGGCGAACGGCGGGCACTCGGTGAAACCGTGCCGGGCGTACAGCCGGCGGGCGGGGGCGAAGAACTCCTGGGTCCCGGTCTCGAGGCTGACCCGGGCGTACCCGCGCTCCGTCGCGATCGCCAGCAGCCGGCGCAGCACGGCCGTCGCGACCCCGCGTCCGCGCGCCGAAGCGGCGGTGCGCATGGACTTCAGCTCGCCGTGGCCGGCGTCGAGCTCCTTGAGGGCGCCGCAGCCGAGGAGGGCGCCGCCGGCGTCGCGCGCCGTCACGAAGGTGATGGCCGGGTCCAGCAGCGCGCGCACGTCCAGGGCGTGCACCGACTCGGCCGGCGTCGTGGCGTACATGTCCGCCAGGTGCTCGGACAGCAGGGCGACGACGTCGGGGTGGTCGGGGGGCTCGGGGGCGACGACGAGGTCGGCGGGGACGGTCACTGACGCATGGTGGCACGCGCGCGTTGCCGGCAGGTGACATGCCCGCGCCCGCGCACGCCGGGATCCCCGCCCGCCTCGGCCTCCCGGGAATGCCGGCCGGCGCAGCGGGTTGAACCGGACGTGAAGAAGATCGGGTTCCTGTCCTTCGGCCACTGGACGCCGCACCCCACCTCGCGCACCCAGTCGGCGTCGGACGCGCTGCTGCAGTCGATCGAGCTGGCCGTCGCGGCGGAGGAGCTGGGCGCCGACGGCGCGTACTACCGGGTGCACCACTTCGCCCGGCAGCTCGCCTCGCCGTTCCCGCTCCTCGCGGCCGTCGGGGCGCGCACGAGCCGGATCGAGATCGGCACCGGCGTGATCGACATGCGCTACGAGAACCCGATGTACATGGCCGAGGACGCCGGCGCGGCCGACCTCATCGCCGGCGGCCGCCTGCAGCTCGGCATCTCGCGCGGGTCACCCGAGCAGGTGCTCGACGGGTGGCGCTACTTCGGGTTCGAGCCGGGCGAGGGGCGCACCGAGGCCGACATGGCCCGCTCGCACGCCGAGGTGTTCCTCCAGGTGATCGAGGGCCGCGGGTTCGCCCAGCCCAACCCCCGCCCGATGTTCCCCAACCCGCCCGGCCTGCTGCGCGTCGAGCCGCACTCTCCGGGCCTGCGCGAGCGCGTCTGGTGGGGCGCCGGGTCCAACGCGACCGCGCGCTGGGCGGCCGAGCACGGGATGAACCTCATGAGCTCCACGCTCAAGGACGACGAGAGCGGCAAGCCCTTCCACGTCCAGCAGGCCGAGCAGATCCGGGCGTTCCGCGACGCGTGGAAGGAGGCCGGGCACGAGCGCGAGCCGCGCGTCTCGGTCAGCCGGTCGATCTTCGCGCTGGTCTCCGACGAGGACCGGGCGTACTTCGGCGGCGGCGGAGAGGAGTCCGACCAGGTCGGCGTGATCGAGCAGGGGACGCGGTCGATCTTCGGCCGCTCCTACGCCGCCGAGCCCGACGTGCTGGTCGAGCAGCTCGCGCAGGACGAGGCGATCGCTGCGGCGGACACCCTGCTGCTGACGGTGCCCAACCAGCTCGGCGTCGACTACAACGCCCACGTCATCGAGGCGATCCTCACGCACGTAGCGCCGCAGCTCGGCTGGCGCTGACGGCCCGGCCGGGTGCGCGAGCGAGGACATCACCCGGGCGGAGCCTGGTCGCACGCCGGAGCGGCTCGGTAGCGTGCGCGCGTGCCTCGACTCGCCGCTCGACTCGCCGCGTCCCTGCTGACCGTCCTCGTCGCGACGCCCGCGCTGGCGCCCTCCGCCTCCGCGGCCGAGGGGGAGGTGATCCCGTTCGTCACCTGCGTGCTCGACTCGGGGATGACCGACGTCGATCACGCTCCGTGGATCATCGTCTGGGGCTACGAGAACACGGGTGACCAACCGATCACCATCGCCAAGCCGAGCACCAACTTCGTCATGCCCGGCGCCCGGGACCGCGGACAGCCGTCGGTCTTCGCCCCTGGGCGGCACGAGGGAGCCTTTACGTCGTTCGCCGTCGGTTCCTCGACCGTCTCGTGGGTGCTGCTCGGCCCCTCGACTCAGCTCGCGAGCGTCGCCCGGCACGGTAGCCCCTCGTGCGGTGACGTGACCCGCACGGAGCTGTCGGCGCCCACGACGGCCACCGCGGGCGCGGAGGTCACCGTGGTGGCATCGGTCCGGTCGTTCGTCGCGCCCGAGCCGACCTCCGGCACGGTCGAGCTGCAGGTGGACGGCCGCACCGTCGCCTCCGCACCGCTCGACGCGGCCGGGACGGCCCGCTTCGAGCTCCCGGTCGACGGGAGCGGGACCCGGTCGCTGACCGCCGACTTCGTGCCGGAACCCGGCACGACCTGGGAGGCGTCGAGCGCCAGCACCGCGGTCGACGTCGTCGACCCGGGCACGATCAGCGTCGGAGACGTGACCGTCTCCGAGGCCTCGGCGCAGGTCACCGTGACACGGTCCAGCGCGTCCGGGACGGCACGCGTCGACTGGACGACCGCCGACGGCACCGCCACCGCGGGGGAGGACTACACGAGCTCCTCGGGCACCGTCACGTTCGACGACGGGCAGGACCGCGCCGTCGTCTCGGTCCCGCTCGCCCCGCGCGCCACGGGAGCCAGGACCGAACAGCTGTTCGTCCTGCTGCAGCGCGCGTCCACGACGGTCGGCGCCGCCGCAGCGACCGTGACGCTCCCGGCCGGTTCCGCGGCGCCGGGTGGCGACGATGGTGGCGCGCCGGGTGGCGACGATGGTGGCGCGCCGGGTGGCGACGGTGGTTCCGCGGCGCCGGGTGACGACGCACCCGACGACGGTGACGACCCGTCCGACGTGGGCGGCGGCGCTGCGGGGCCGGGCGGCTCCGACGCCGGCGGGGTCGCCTCGAGCGTCGGGCCGGGCGCTGCGTCCTCGACAGGCCGCGCGGGCACGACCGCGGCGCAGGGCTGGCGTCCGCTCGCCGCGCTGGCCGAGTCCGGCGTCCGGCCGATCGCGCTGCTGGCCGTGGCCAGCGCATGCCTGGCGACCGGCGCCGTCCTGGCCCTGCGGCGGTCTCGGCGCCGCCGGGCGTGACGACCGCGCCGGCGCTCGCGGCCGGCGCTGGGTCGCCGCGGTCAGGGCAGCGGCCGCGACCAGGCCACCTCGTGGGCCAGCTGCCCGGTGGCCGTGAAGAGCCGGACCTGGTGCGTGGCGTCCAGCGCGGCGGCCATCGCGTCGCGGTCGGCCGGGACGAAGCCCAGCGTGCGCCAGAACCCGCCCGACCTGCGGCTGAACAACCAGGCCCGGCGGGCGCCCTCGGCCGCCGCTGCCGCGAGGGCATGACGGGCCAGCGCCGTGCCGTACCCGGCGCGCCGCGCGGACGGGGCGACGGCGACGCTGCGCACCAGCGCGTGCGCGCCGTCGGGGCTCAGCTCGTACCCGGTGCTGCCGGTGATGCGGCCGCGGGCGTCGCGGTCGACCCACAGGCGCACGGTGGGCGCGTCGAGCCCGGCCGTCGTGAGGTCGACCGAGCGCAGGAAGCCGACCAGGTCGGTGACGTCGTCGGGGCCCACCGGGGCCGGCGTCGGGGCTTGTGTCGGGGCTTGCTGACGTGCGGCGCTCACGGTCGGTGATCGTGCCACGGCGTCCACCCGGCGAGGCCTAGGCAGCCCCGGCGCGCGCGTGGGACGATCTCCAGCGCCCGCTCCCGAGACAGGTGGAGACACGATGAGCACCGCCACGAGCCCTGCCCCGAGCCCCGGTCCGAGCGCCGACGTCGTGCACCCGGCCGACGCCCACGACCTGATCCGGGTGCGCGGGGCCCGGGAGAACAACCTCAAGGACGTCAGCCTCGACCTGCCCAAGCGCCGTCTGACCGCGTTCACCGGCGTCTCCGGCTCGGGCAAGAGCTCCCTCGTCTTCGCCACCATCGCCGCCGAGTCGCAGCGGATGATCAACGAGACCTACAGCACCTTCGTCCAGGGCTTCATGCCGACGCTCGCGCGCCCCGACGTCGACCTGCTCGACGGGCTGACCACCGCGATCATCATCGACCAGGAGCGCATCGGGGCGAACCCGCGCTCGACGGTCGGCACCGTCACGGACGCCAACGCCCTGCTGCGGATCCTGTTCAGCCGCCTCGGGCAGCCGCACGTCGGCTCGGCCCAGGCGTTCTCCTTCAACGTGGCCTCGATCAGCGGCGCCGGCGCCGTCACCTTCGAGCGTGGCGGCAAGACCACCAAGGAGCGGCGCAGCTTCAGCATCACCGGCGGCATGTGCCCGCGCTGCGAGGGCATGGGCAAGGTGACGGACTTCGACCTGACGGAGATGTTCGACGACACGAAGTCGCTGCGCGAGGGCCCGTTCACGGTCCCGGGCTACAGCGCGGACGGCTGGTACGGCCGCATCTTCGCCGGCTCCGGCTTCTTCGACCCGGACAAGCCCATCCGGGAGTACACGAAGCGCGAGCTGGACGACCTGCTCTACAAGGAGCCGACCAAGATCAAGGTCGACGGCATCAACCTCACCTACGAGGGCCTGATCCCCAAGCTGCAGAAGACGATCCTGGCCAAGGACCGCGAGGCCATGCAGCCGCACGTGCGCGCGTTCGTCGAGCGGGCGGTCACCTTCACCACGTGCCCCGAGTGCGACGGCACGCGCCTCAACGAGGGCGCCCGCTCGTCGAAGATCCGCGGCATCAGCATCGCCGACGCCTGCCGCATGCAGATCAGCGACCTCGCCGAGTGGGTGCGCGAGCTCGACGAGCCGTCCGTCGCGCCGCTGCTGGCCAACCTGCGCCACCTGCTCGACTCGTTCGTCGAGATCGGGCTGGGCTACCTCTCGCTCGACCGCTCCTCGGGCTCGCTCTCGGGCGGCGAGGCCCAGCGCACCAAGATGATCCGCCACCTCGGCTCCTCGCTCACCGACGTCACCTACGTCTTCGACGAGCCGACCATCGGGCTGCACCCGCACGACATCCAGCGCATGAACGACCTGCTGCTGCGCCTGCGGGACAAGGGCAACACCGTGCTCGTCGTCGAGCACAAGCCGGAGGCGATCGCCATCGCCGACCACGTCGTCGACCTCGGCCCGGGCGCCGGTAGCGCGGGCGGCCAGGTGGTGTACCAGGGCACCCTCGAGGGCCTGCGCGCCAGCGGCACGCTGACCGGTCGGCACCTGGACGACCGGGCCACCCTCAAGCCGTCGGTGCGCACGCCCACCGGGGCGCTCGCGGTCCGCGGGGCCAGCACGAACAACCTCCAGGACGTCGACGTCGACATCCCGCTCGGCGTGCTGGTGGTCGTCACCGGCGTGGCCGGCTCGGGCAAGAGCTCGCTCGTGCACGGCTCGCTGCCGCGCGGCGCCGACGTCGTCTCGATCGACCAGGGCGCCATCCGCGGCTCGCGGCGCAGCAACCCCGCCACCTACACCGGCCTGCTCGAGCCGGTCCGCAAGGCGTTCGCCAAGGCCAACGGCGTCAAGCCCGCGCTGTTCAGCCCGAACTCCGAGGGCGCGTGCCCCACCTGCAACGGCGCCGGCGTCATCTACACCGACCTGGTGATGATGGCGGGCGTGGCCGCCCCCTGCGAGCAGTGCGAGGGCAAGCGGTTCCAGGCCGAGGTGCTCGAGTACACCCTCGGCGGCAAGGACATCAGCGAGGTGCTCGCGATGCCCGTCACCGAGGCGCTGGAGTTCTTCGGCGCGGGGGAGGCGCGCACCCCGGCGGCGCGGACGATCCTCGGGCACCTCGCCGACGTCGGCCTCGGGTACATCAGCCTCGGCCAGCCGCTGACCACCCTGTCCGGCGGTGAGCGGCAGCGGCTCAAGCTGGCGACGCACATGGGGGAGAAGGGCGGGATCTACGTGCTCGACGAGCCCACCACCGGGCTGCACCTTGCCGACGTCGAGCAGCTGCTGGGCCTGCTGGACCGGCTCGTCGAGTCCGGCAAGTCCGTCGTGGTGATCGAGCACCACCAGGCCGTGATGGCGCACGCCGACTGGATCATCGACCTGGGGCCCGGCGCCGGGCACGACGGCGGCCGCGTGGTCTTCGAGGGCACGCCCGCCGACCTCGTCGCTGCGCGCTCCACGCTCACCGGACAGCACCTCGCGGCCTATGTCGGTGCGTGAGCCGGTGCGGGTGCTCGGGCCGGACGACGACCTCGTCGCGGCGCTGGGGGAGCGGCCGCGGCGCGTGCTGGTGGCGGGTACCTCCGGCGCGGGCAAGACGACGCTGGCCGGCCGGCTCGCGACGGTGTGGGGCATCCCGCACACCGAGCTGGACGGCCTGTTCCACGGGCCCGGCTGGCAGCCGCGGCCGCAGTTCCTCGACGAGGTGCGCGGGCTCGCCGCGTCCGACCGCTGGGTGACCGAGTACCAGTACGCGCCGGCCCGGCCGCTGCTCGCGGCGCGTGCCGAGGTGCTGGTCTGGCTCGACCTGCCGGTCCGGGTGGTCATGCGGCAGGTCGTGCGCCGCACGGTCCGACGGTCGGTGCGCCGCACGGAGCTGTGGAACGGCAACGTCGAGCCTCCGCTGTGGACGATCGTCAACGACCGGGACCACATCCTGCGCTGGGCGTGGCAGACCCGGCACAAGCTCGCCGACCTGCCCGAGCAGCTCGCCCGCGACGCCCCGCACGTCGTCGTCCGGCTGCGCACCCGGCGCGACGTCGACCGGTGGGTCGCCGCGCAGGCGGTCGCGGCGCGAGCGATCGGGGCGAACGGCGGGGGAGCACGGCCCGGGCGGGCCGGATGACGACGCGCTTCACGATGCCGGTGGACGCGCCGCCGCGGGCGGCGTTCGACTACCTCGCCGACCCGCGCCACCGGCCCGAGTGGCAGTCGAGCCTGCGGGCGGTGGACCGGCTGACGGCTCCGGACGGATCACCGGCCCCAGGGCCGCCGCCGGTCGGCACGCGCTGGGTGGACCGCACGCTGGTGGGCGCCGGTCCGCGTCTGGAGATCACCGAGTCGACGCCGCCCGGCGCGCACGGCGAACCGGGCGCGTGGAGCGAGGCCGGGACGTGGCGCGGGCTGCGGGCGTGGCTGCGGCTGACGTTCGCCCCAGGCGGCGCCGCGGGGACCACGCTGGGCGTCGAGCTGGCCGTCGAGGGATCGGGCGCCTGGTCGCCGGTGGTCGTGACGCTGCGGGCGCTGGCGCCGTACGCCGTGCGCGCGGACCTGCGCCGTGCGGCGCGCATCGTGCGCATGCGGTCGTGGCGGGTGCCCACGGCCCACTGAGGCGGTGCGGGCCCGCGAGCAGCCTCTCCAGAGTGTCCGAGCACCTCGAGCGGTATGCCGATAATGCACATTATGTCATTACGGAGGAAGGAGCGGCTGCCAGAGCGCTCCCCTCGACGAGGCCGACGGTGGCGCGGCGACCGGACCGTGTGGCGTGCGCGACGACGCGTCAGGCGGCGATAGCGCGCCCGGCGCGGCGTCGCGGGCCATGGGCAGCCGGTGCGCGGCCCGGGCGCGTTCGCCTCGCCGCCCTCCGCCGCCGTCCGGCAGCGTCGAGGTGCTGGTTGGCCCCGGAACCGATCCGCCCGAGCTTCGTCCGGGCCGAACCGTCGGCGCCGGCTCGCCAGAGACGTTCCTGCCGCGCCGGACGCTGCGCGTCGGCGTCGGGCGTCAGGCGTCGGGCGCCGTCGGCACCGCTGGGCGCGCGCCGGCCCGCACCCGGGCGCCGCTCGGCGCATGTCGGCGCCCAGGCCGCAGCGCTGCGGCGCCGGGACGCGCGCCCACTGTCCGGCGCCGCACCTCCAGCCGCAGCCGCCGTCCCCTGTCGAGGCCGCCACGCCACCGCACACGGCGTCGCAGCGCCGACGCGCCGGTGCCGACGCGCCGGTGCCGACACGCCGGCGGATGGCTCCGCTGACGACCCTCTCGGCGAGCCGCAGCCCGCTACACTGATTCGGACATAGCGCCCAAACCATTGTGTATGGTACAACACAGTGGTGCCGGTGACATAACGCAGGCGCATCGTCCCCGGGCACGCCGTCTCGCCGACGCGGCGCCCGCTGCGAGGGCTCCCGCCCGTGTCGGTGCCCGTGTCGGTGCGTCCGACTAGCCTCGGCGGCGTCCGTACAGGTCAGCGCCCGCGTCCCCCGGCGCCGTCGTCCGAGGAGGTCTCGTGGTCGCCCCGCCCCGGCTCAACCGCCTCACCGTCGCCGAGGCCGCCGACCGCTACCTCGCGTCCGTGCGCGTCGAGACCGTCCGCGGCGTCCTCTCCCCCGCCACCGCCCGCAGCTACGACCGCGACGTGCGCGAGCTCGCGCGCCTGCTCGGCCACGAGCGCGTCCTCGACGACGTCACCGGCGACGACGTCGACGACGCGCTGGTGCGCTACCAGGCCAGCCCGGACGGACGGTTCACCGACCCCGCGCGCAAGGCCGGCCCGGGGCGGTCCACCGCCACGGTGAACCGCTTCCGCCAGTCGGCCACGCGGTTCTTCTCGCACGCCGCGAAGGAGTGCTGGGTCCAGGCCGACCCCATGCAGTGGGCCGCTCCCCCGGCCAAGGTGCGCGGCGGCCTGCGCGTGGCGCGCACCGCCCTGTCGTCGTCGGCGGCCCAGGCCCTGCTCGCCACGGCGACGGGTGCGCCCGGGCCAGGGTCGGCGCCGGCGCGCACCGACCAGGACCTGGCGCTGCGCGACCGCCTCGTCGTCGCCCTCCTGCTGGTGCTCGGCCCGCGGGTCTCCGAGCTCGCCCGGGCCGACGTCGAGGACTTCACCCGCGAACCGGGTCACACCCGCTGGCGCGTGGTCGGCAAGGGCGGCAGCACGCGCACGCTGGCGCTGAGCCCGCCGCTCGCCGCGGCGCTCGAGGACTACCTGACGACGCTGCGGCCCCGGCTCGCCGCCCGCCGCCCGGACGACCCCGACGCCCAGCGCGCGCTGCTGCTGACCTGGCGCGGGCGACGCGCCGACCCGCAGACGATCCGCGGCCTGCTGGCCCGCGCCGTCGGGCGCATGCCCGCGGAGTACCGCCGGCCCGCCACCCCGCACGCGCTGCGGCACACGACCGCGACGCTGCTGGTCGCCGAGGGGTGGGACGTCAAGGTGGTCGCGGAGCTGCTCGGCCACGCGTCGATCGCGACCACCGGCGTCTACCTCGACCGGATCGAGGGCGAGCTGGCCGCCGCGATCCGCTCGCACCCGCTGTCGGACGCGCTCGGGGCGTGACGCGCCGGGCGGCAGGCTCGCTGCACCGGCGTCCCGGCCCGGATAGGTTGGCGCCCGTGCCCCGCCCCGCCCTGCCCTCGCGCTCCGCCCGCCTGCCCCGCCTCGCGGTCACGCTGCCGACCGACACCACCTGGGCAGGTGTGCGCCGCGTGGCGCTGCGGGCCGCGCTCACGGCGGTGGCCGTTCCCGTCGCCACGGGGCTGGCGATCATGGCGGGCGAGCGCCTGCGCCGTCACCGCCACCCGCTCGACGCCCCGTTCCCCACCGCGCCGCCCACGGACGCGCAGGTCGGGCGGACCACCACCACGGTGTACACCTCCGGCCACGACCTGTACGACGCGATGCTCGAGGCCATCCGCGGCGCCAAGCACCACGTCTTCCTCGAGACGTTCATCTGGAAGGCCGACGAGGTCGGCCAGGCGTTCAAGCAGGCGCTGGCCGACGCCGCGGCCCGGGGTGTCGCCGTCTACGTGGTCTACGACGGGTTCGCCAACCTCGTCGTGCCGCCGTCCTTCTTCCGCTTCCCGCGCGCCGTCCACGTGCTGCGCTTCCCCGTGCTGCGCCCGGGCATCCTGTGGGGCGGCATCCGCTACTCGGGGCGCGACCACCGCAAGCTGCTCGTCGTCGACGACGAGGTCGGCTTCGTCGGCGGGTACAACCTCGGCGACCTGTACGCCGCGCACTGGCGCGACACCCACCTGCGGCTCGAGGGCCCGGCCGTCTGGGAGCTGCGCAACTCGTTCGTCGACTTCTGGAACCGGTGGCGCCGCCCGCGGCTGCCGGTCCTGCAGGACGTGGGCTCGCCGTCGTGGCTGCCGCAGCTGCGCGCGGCGCGCAACGCCCCCAGCGACCTCGTCTTCCCGATCCGCGGCATCTACCTCGACGCCATCGACCGGGCGACCAGCCACGTGCACATCACCCAGGCCTACTTCATCCCCGACCGGGAGATCCTCGCCGCGCTGCTCGCCGCCGCCCGCCGCGGCGTCGACGTGCGGGTGCTGGTGCCGGAGCGCTCCAACCACGTGGTCGCCGACTGGCTCGCCCGCGGGCACTACGCCACGCTGCTGCGCGGCGGCGTGCGGATCTTCCTGTACCAGGGGGCGATGATCCACGCGAAGACCGCGACGATCGACGGCCGGTGGTCGACCGTCGGCACGGCGAACATCGACCGGCTCTCGCTGACCGGCAACTACGAGATCAACCTCGAGATCGTCGACCGCGACGTCGCCCGCACGCTCGAGGACGTCTTCGCCATGGACCTCGGCAACGCGCGCGAGCTCACGCTCGCGGCCTGGGAGCGGCGGCCGGCCTTCCAGAAGGTGGGCGAGCGCCTCGTCGCGCCGCTCGGCCCCCTGCTCTGAGCGGCCGGTGCGCGGCTCAGAGGGCGAGCGTCTCCCCCGTCCCGAGCCGGGCGTACGCGTGCTCGCCGACCAGCGCGGCGTCGGACAGCCGGCCAGAGACCATCCGGTAGCCCACCTCGGACAGCAGCGCGTCGTGCGTCGGGACCACGTACCGGGCGCTCGCGGCCCGCACGAAGTCGATGACCTCGCCCAGCTTGAGCCACGGCCCGGAGACGGGCGTGAGGAGCACGTCGACGCCGGTGGGCGGGGCGTCGAAGGAGTCGCCCGGGTGGTAGGCGCTCGCCCCGTCGAGCTCGACGAGGTAGGTCACGTTGGTCGCCCGCGGGATCGCCGGATGGATGAGGGCGTGCGCCCCGCCGCCGACGGTCACGCGCGCGGCCCCCAGCTCCAGCACGTCGCCGGGCTGCGCGGTGTGCACGCGCCCGGCGGGCGCGCCCGCCCCGGTCAGGGCGGCGACCGCGCCGGCGGTCCCCCACGCCTGCAGGCCCGCGTCGGCGCGCAGGGCAGCGGCGACGGCCGGTGCGTCGACGTGGTCGGGGTGCTCGTGGGTGATCAGGACGGCGGTGGCGCCGGCGAGGGCGCCCTGCGCGTCGGAGAAGGTGCCCGGGTCGACGGCGAGGCGGGCCCCGGCGCCGTCGAGGCGGACGCACGCGTGGCCGTGGGACGTCAGCTGCATGCCTGCAGGCTATCCCCGGTTTCCGCGGACTGTCGCTCGGGGCGACGAACGGTCGCGACGTGCGCCGGCCGCGGCGCGCGGGTCCGGGTCAGCCGGCCTGGCGCTTGGCGCGGCGGGCGGCGAGCTCGTCGCCGGCGAGCTCGGCCGGGCGCTCGGCGTCGGCGAGCGTCTCGGTCGGCATGGTCGACAAGGTGCCCTCGATCTCGCGCCACACGCGCCCGACGGCGATGCCGAACACGCCCTGGCCGCCCTGGACGAGGTCGACGACCTCGTCGGGGGACGTGCACTCGTACACCGACGCGCCGTCGCTCATCAGGGTGATCTGCGCCAGGTCCTCCACGCCGCGCTCGCGCAGGTGGGTGACGGCGGCACGGATCTGCTGCAGGGAGACGCCGGTGTCGAGCAGCCGCTTGACGACCTTGAGCACAAGGATGTCGCGGAAGCTGTAGAGCCGGTGGGTGCCCGATCCGGTGGCCGGGCGGATCGACGGCTCGACGAGGCCGGTGCGCGCCCAGTAGTCGAGCTGGCGGTAGGTGATGCCGGCGACGCGGCACGCGGTGGGCCCGCGGTACCCGGTCGCGGCGTCCTGCTCCGTGAGGTCCTCGCCGAAGAGGAGACCCTGGGCGCCGTGCGGCACCGCAGTCTCGGCCGACGCGCCGGACACGGCGCTCGCCTTGCCGCTGCTGGTGTTCACTCGTGCCTCCCGGTGGATGTCTGCGTCCACGCTAGGCCGCACTCCGTGCCGATTCAACGCAAACGGCCCCCGGCGCGTCGCGTGTCGCCCCCTCGACCTCAGGTAGAGGGTCGTCTTCTACGGGTTCGGACCGGTCTGTCCGGGTCTCGACCTCGACGTGAGGGTGAGCACACGAGGGCGTCCGACCCCGGGGAGGCTGTCGCGGGCCTCACTCCCGGGGAGCGCCGCCCGGGCCGGCGAAGTCGTCGGGCTCGACGTTCGCCAGGAAGTCGCGGAACCGGTCCATCTCGCGCTGGTGCGAGGCGTCGACGGTCTCGATGCCCGCCGTCGCGACGACCTCGGCCGAGCACAGGACCGGCGAGCCGGTGCGGACCGCCAGGGCGATGGCGTCCGAGGCGCGCGAGTCGACCCGTACCCCGTTGGACAGCACGAGCTCGGCGAAGAAGATCCCGCCGTCGAGGGCGACGATCTCGGCGCGCTCGAGCCCCACGCCGGTGGCGTCGAGCAGGTCGCGCAGCAGGTCGTGCGTCAGGGGCCGGGGGGTGACGAGGCCGGCCTGCGCCATCGCGATCGCGCTCGCCTCACGCGGTCCGATGACGATGGGCACCACCAGGGACGCCGCGCCGTCCAGCAGGAGGACGACGATCTCCTGGTCGCCGCGCTGCTGACGGACCCCGAGCACCTCCACGGGGACCATGGGCACGTCGTCCGCGGGGCCCTGGTCGCCGAACGGTGAGCGGTCGTCCATAAGGCCCCACGCTACGCCGCGCAGCAGTTCGCGTCGCCGTCCCGCCCGGATTCGGCGGCCGAGGGTTCCTGCCGGCTCGCTGCCGGCTCGCTGCCGGGTTGCTGACCGGGCTCGGGTGCGGTTCGGGCGGGCACGGCGTACCGGGCCGGCCGCTCAGCCGAGGTCGTCGACGCCGCGCCGCACCCAGACGGTGTGCAGGCGCGCGAGCAGCTCGCCCAGCTCCTCGGCCAGCGTGTCCGCCTGGGCGCGGGCGGAGCCCGTCTGCTGCCGGCGGTAGGGGGCGACGACCTGGTCGACCAGGTCGACGCTGCGGTCGGCGGCGGTCCGCAGGGGCCGCAGGTGCCGCGGCTCGATGCCGTACTCCGCCAGCCGGGTGGCAGTGCGCACGACGTCCGGCGCCGCGGCGTCGAGCTGGCCGGTGGCGGACTCGTGCAGGAGGCCGGAGGACACGAGCGAGCGCACGAACGCCTCGTCGACCCCGGCAGCCTGCGCGACCGACTCCACGGTCCAGCGCGGCCGCGCCGGCTCGGCCGACCGGTCGGCCGAGCCGCCCGCGAGCCGCGGCGCCGGCACCGGCGCCGGCTCCTCGCCGGCGTCCATCGCCGCGAGGCGCTCCTTGATCACCTTGAGCGGCAGGTAGGAGTCGCGCTGCTCGGCGAGCACGAAGCGCAGGCGCTCGACGTCCGCCGGGCTGTACTGCCGGTAGCCCGACGGCGTGCGCACCGGGTGGATGAGCCCCTGCTCCTCGAGGAACCGCAGCTTCGAGTGGCTGACCTGCCCGAACTCCGGCGACAGCGCCGCCAGCACGTCCGAGATGCGCATCGTGGGCTGCCGCGAGATGCCCCGCGGCCACGGCTCGGGGGCGTGCTCCTCGCCGGGCTCGGGCCCGGCCGACCAGGTGCGCGCCGCCGTCACGAGGCGGGCGCCGACGGCTCCCGCGGCGCCTGCGGGCTGGCGTGGAACGACATGCGGAACTTGCCGATCTGCACCTCGTCGCCCGTCGCCAGCGCCGCGACGTCGATCCGCTGACGGTTGACGTACGTGCCGTTCAGGGACCCGACGTCGCGCACCAGGAACCGTTCGCCCTCGCGGACGAACTCCGCGTGCTTGCGCGACACCGTCACGTCGTCGAGGAAGATGTCGGCGTGCTCGCTGCGGCCCGCCACGACGCGGTCGCTGTCCAGCAGGAACCGCTCCCCCGACCCGCCGTGCTGCACGACGAGCAGGGCGGAGTGGCGCGGCAGCGCCGAGACCGCGGCGGCGTCCTCGGCCGTGAGCGGTACGCGCGCGGCCTGCTCCTCCGCCGCGGGCACGCCGATGCGCCCGAGCGTCGCCGTGACGTCGGCGGCGTGCTGCTGGGGCAGGGAACGAGGGTCGGTCATCAGTCCTCCACGCAAGGGCCGGTGTGACGGCGGTGTCGACGGGCACGCCGGCGGGTCTGCCGTCCTCTCGCCAACCTATCGCGTGAACGCCCTTCGCGGGAACCCGCCTGGGGCGTCCGGGCAGGTGAGGCGACCGAACGGGTCTGGTGCGCGACGCCCGGCGGGCGCCGCGGGATGGTCAGTCGTCGTCCTCCTGCGGACGGGCGTACCTCGGCTCGGAGAGCTGACGGGTGGCGTCCACCGTGAGGTGGTCGGACCGCTCGGTCGTCGCCGTCGCGCCCTGCGTGCGCACGGTCGCCAGGGCGCCGCCGGGGATCTCCAGGGCGCGGTCCATCGTCGCCGGGTCGCCGATCGCCACCCACCGGTACGGCGAGTCGATCCGCTGCCCGTCGACCTCGATGCCCTCCGGCCCGTCCACGAACGCCGACGAGGTCACCAGGCGCACGTCGTTGACCTGGACGGCCTCGGCGCCCGCGTTGCGCAGCTCCTCGAGGACGTTGAACAGGTGCGACGCCTCGAGCTTGTCGCCGCTGTCGACGATCTGGATCTCCACGCCCGGGCCCTCGGCCGGCAGGCGCCCGGAGAGGATGCCCTCCGATGCCGCACGCTGCTGGGCCAGCTCCTGCGCCGCCTGGGCCCGGCCCGTGCCCGACGCCAGCTCGTCGCGGCTCTGCTGCAGGCGCGTCACCTCGTCGTCGAGCTGTTCCGCGCGCTGGGTCACCTCGTCGAGCAGCCGCACCAGGTCGTCCTGGCGCAACGACGCCAGCTCGTCCTGCCCGGACTGGCGGACCTGCACCACCAGCGCGAAGCCGAGCGCGGCGCACAGCACGCCGATGAGCACGTGGGAGCGGGAGGTTCGCGGCCGCATGGCACCGGCCAGCCGCTGCCAGGGGCTGACTGCACTCGGCGGCTCGGTGCTCGGCGGCTCCGCAGGCGTGCCCGACGACGCCGGATCCTCCGTGTCGCCGGCGTCCGGTTCGTCGGGGCCGGTCGCGTGGTCGGTCGCGTCGGCCTCGTCGGGCTCCTGCGCCTCGCTGTCGGGCTCACCCGGGTCGGCAGGAGGCTCGGGAGCGACCGGCTCGGTCGCTCCGGTCTCCGTCGCCTCAGCCTCGGCTGCTCCGGTATCCGTCTCCGTCGCCTCCGCCTCCGCCTCGGGCACCTCGGTCGGCGTGGGCACCTCGGGCTCGACGGGACCGGTGGGGTTCTCCTCGCGACCTGCCACGGTCAGGCCTTGAAGAGGTGGCGCCGGATGGCCGCGGCGTTGGAGAAGATGCGGATCCCGAGCACCACGACGACTGCCGTGGACAGCTGCGAGCCCACGCCGAGCTGGTCACCGAGGAACACGATGAACGCCGCCACGAGCACGTTCGACAGGAACGACACGACGAAGACCTTGTCGTCGAAGAGTCCGTCGAGCATGGCCCGGAAGGCGCCGAACAGCGCGTCGAGCGCGGCGACCACGGCGATGGGCAGGTAGGGCTGGAGGGCGACGGGCACCGTGGGCTCCAGCAGCAGCCCCGCGACCACTCCGACCACGAGGCCGACGACGGCGATCATCCGGCGATCAACTCCTGACTCTCCGCTCCGTGCGCGGCCGAAGGACGGGCCGTGGTCCTCACGGCGTCTCGCTCCCGGCCTCGGAGCCTACCGGCTGCGCGTAGCGCAGCGTCTGGGGCCCGGCACCCGGCAGCTCGAGCCGCGACTGGGCCACCACGCTGGACGAGATGCCGTACTGGGAGCCGAGCACCTGCAGGTAGGTGGGCACCTCGGAGCGGGCCCACGCGGTCTGCATGGCGTCGGTGTCCCCCACCGCCCGCACCACGTACGTCGGACCGGTGAGCGGCACCAGGTCGACGAGCACGGCGTCGCCGGCGTTGCGCACGGCCGAGGTCATGGTCAGGCGCTGGTCGTCGACGCTCACCGCCTCGGCGCCGGCCGCCCAGAGGGCGTTGACGACCGCCTGCAGGTCGGTGTCACGCACCCGGGCGTCGCTCTCGCTGTCGCCGGCGAGGCCGCCGCCGCCGTCGGTGAGGGAGACCACCAGCCCCGGCCCCTCGACGGGCGCGGTGCCGTTGACCGTCTCGTCCAGGCGGATGCTGTCGAGGATCTGCGGGGACCGGCTGGCGAGCGCGGAGCGCTGCAGGTCGGAGATCTCGGCCGAGAGCCGGTCGGACCGCTCGCTCAGGTCGGCGACCTCGTCGTTGCGCTCCGTGATCTGCTGCTCGAGCACCGCGCGCGCCTCGGACACCGACGGCTGCGGCGCTCGCAGCTGGCGGGCGGCGGCAGCGGTCGCGAGCCCCAGCACGACGGCCAGCACGACGAGCGCCACGCGCGTGGCCGGACGGCGCGTCGCGGGCCGGCCGGACGCGGCGGCGCTGCGCCGCCGCTCCGCGGCCTCCGCGTAGCCGGGGTCGAGGGGGCGCTCCATCACCTCGATCAGGAGCGTCATCGACTCGTCGGGGCGGCGTCGCCGCCCCGGCCCGGGCGCGGGAGGCTGCGTCATCGAGTCTCCCAGCGTCCCGACGTCGCGCCGTCGGAGGTCCCGGGGCCCAGGAGCCGGCGGGCCTGACCGAGGTACTGCCACCCGGCGAGCCAGTACAGCCCGACGCCCCACCAGGTGAAGGCCCAGCCGACCACGTGGGCCACCGCGCCGACGCCGCCGGGCACCTCGGCCAGCAGGAGCAGTGGGAAGGCGTACAGCAGCGCGAACGTGCCCGCCTTGCCGACGAAGCTGACCGGCAGCGGCCCGTAGCCGCGGCGCCCGAGCAGCACCACGACCACCGCGAGCACCGCGTCGCGCGCGACGATGACGACGAGCACCCACAGCGGCACCACGCCGCGCCAGGCGAGGCCCGCCAGGGTGACGAAGATGAAGAGCCGGTCCGCCGCCGGGTCGAGCATCTCGCCCAGCTTGCTCACCTGGTGCAGGCGGCGCGCGAGCACGCCGTCGAGCCAGTCGGTGAAGCCAGAGACCGCGAGGACCACCAGGGCCCACACGTCGTGCCCCGAGACGATCAGCACCGCGAACACCGGCACCAGGGCCAGCCGCAGCAGGCTGATCAGGTTCGGGACGGTCAGGACCGAGGAGCTGACCTCCTGCCCTCGCTGCACGCCCACCGTCCTCGTCTCTGCACGTCCGCCGGGTGCACCGCACCCGGCACCGCCATCCTACGCAGCACGTCGTGACCCGTCGGAGCCCCTGCGGGCCACGTCGCGGTGACGGACCTCACCGGGCGCCGTCGGGCGCTGGTGCCGGCACGGGGCGTACGATGGGCGCTCACCCCCTTGGAGTTCGTCGCTCCGTCCCGCATTCGTGCGCCCCGCACCCGGCCCCGGCACCTGCCTGGCTCCGGGTCACGCGCTGGTTCGTGTCTGTGTCTCGGGATCTGGCGACACACCCGGCGGCCCTTGCCGCCGGCCGTGCCGGACTCCCACCACTGACGACCGAACGGTGCACCCACCCATGCCCAGCGCGCCCACGACCCTGCCCGCCGACACCGAGACGACCTCCGCCGCGGCCCCCGAGGCCGTCACCGCGGACACCGCCCCCGCCCAGCCCGGCTTCGACCAGCTCGGCCTGCCGCCGGCGCTCGCGGCCGCCGTCGCCGACCTCGGCTTCACCACCCCCTCGGCCATCCAGGCCCAGGCCATCCCCGCCCTGCTGTCCGGCCGCGACATCACCGGCGTCGCCCAGACGGGCACCGGCAAGACCGCCGCGTTCGCCCTGCCGCTGCTGGCCGCCGTGGACCCCGACCTCCACCAGGTCCAGGCCCTCGTGCTCACCCCGACCCGCGAGCTGGCCATGCAGGTGGCCGAGGCCGTCGAGTCGTTCGCCTCGCACCTGCCCGGCGTGCGCGTGCTGCCGGTGTACGGCGGCGCCCCCTACGTGCCGCAGCAGCGCGCGCTGCGCGAGGGCGTGCACGTCGTCGTCGGCACGCCCGGCCGCGTCATGGACCACATGGAGCGGGGGTCGCTGACCCTCGACTCCGTGCGCTACCTCGTCCTGGACGAGGCCGACGAGATGCTGCGGATGGGCTTCGCCGAGGACGTCGACCAGATCTTCGGCAAGGCGCCCGCCCGCCGCCAGGTCGCCCTGTTCTCCGCGACGATGCCGCCGGCCATCCGCGCCGTGGCCGAGAACCACCTGCACGACCCGGTCGCCATCGCCGTCGCGCGCCAGTCCTCCACCGTCGCCTCGGTGCACCAGACGTACGCGATCGTGCCGTTCCGCCACAAGACCGGCGCCCTGGTGCGCGTGCTGGCCACCTCCGACGCCGACGCGGCCATCGTGTTCACCCGCACCCGCTCGGCCGCCGAGGAGGTGGGCGCCGCCCTGATCGAGCGCGGCATCTCCGCGGCGACCATCTCCGGCGACGTCGCCCAGAAGGAGCGCGAGAAGATCGTCGAGCGCCTGCGCTCGGGCGCCCTGGACGTGCTCGTGGCCACCGACGTCGCCGCACGCGGCCTCGACGTCGACCGCATCGGGCTGGTCGTCAACTTCGACATCCCCCGCGAGCCGGAGGCCTACGTCCACCGCATCGGGCGCACCGGCCGCGCGGGCCGCACCGGCCGGGCCGTGTCCTTCGTGACCCCGCACGAGCGCGGCAAGCTCAAGCACATCGAGGCGACGATCAAGACCTCCCTCGAGGAGGTCGCGGTCCCCTCCCCCCGCGACGTGTCCGCGCACAAGGCCGGCCGCCTGCTGGACGCCGTGCCCGAGCGCCTCGCGGCGGGCCGCCTCGACCTGTACACCGAGCTGGTGCGCGCCCGGGCGGCCGAGGGCGCCGACCCCGTCGACCTCGCGGCCACGCTCCTGGCTCTCGCGGTCGGCGACGACGGCCCGCGCCAGCGTGCCGAGCAGGAGGAGTACGAGCGGGAGCAGCGCGAGGCCCGTGCGGCTCGCACCGCCCGCGAGACCCGCCGGCACGAGGCGAGCGACGGGCGCGGCGCCCGCGACCGGTTCGACCGCGGCGACCGCCGCGGCCCGTCCCGTGCCGACGACGACCGCCCGCGCGGCATCCGCCGCCCCGCCGCGGGGACGCGCTACCGCGTCGCCGTGGGGCACACGCACGGCGTCAACCCCGGCGGCATCGTCGGGGCGCTGACCAACGAGGGCGGCCTGGCCGGTTCGGACGTCGGCAAGATCGACATCTTCGGGTCGTTCTCCCTGGTCGACATCACCGCGCCGCTGAGCGAGGCCCAGCTCGACCGCCTCGGTCGCGCGCGGGTGGCCGGCAAGTCCCTGCGCATCACGGTCGACCGCGGCGCCCCCGAGCACCGCGGCCCGCGCCGCGATGGCTTCCGCGAGGGCTTCCGGGACGGCGGCCGCGACCACCGCGCGCCGCGCACGGAGCGCGGCCCGCGCCAGCACCGCGACTTCTGATCGCGAGAGCCTGACGCGCCGGACCCGGTGACGACCGCGGGCCCCGACCCTTCGAGGGTCGGGGCCCGCTGCCGTCGGGGCGGGCCCGCGGCGTGGCCGGCACGCACCGTCAGGGTTGTCGCTCGCCCGGCTCGGACGCCTCGCCGTGCTCCTGGACCAGCGCGACCAGGCGCCGCGCCTCCGCCATGGCGTGCTCGCCGTCGGCGCGCTGGATGCCTATGAGGGCGATGGTGTCGCCGTCGGCGAGGTCGAGCCGCACCCACGGGTCGTTGACGCCGAACCGTACGGCCAGGATCTCGGCCCACTCCAGCCGCCGCGTGCGCACGATGTTGCGCACCACCAGCCCCTGCGGGCTCGGCCGCGCGTGCACGCCGCCCACACGCCACAGCAGCAGCGCCGCGCAGAGGGCGAACAGGGCGAACGACAGGCGGTTGCCCGCGGCCTGGCCCAGCGGCCCGCGCGACGTGAACGCCACCAGGACGGTCCCGCCGACCGAGATGACGCCGACGGCCCAGGCCGCGACCTGGCCCCAGCGCGGACGGAACGTCCGGTAGCGCGCGTCGTGCGTCATGCTCGTCACGCTGCCACGTGGGCGACCTGCTCGACAGCGCCGCGGGCCGTCACGGGGACGCGGCGCGCGGTCAGAGCCGGCTGGCCAGGATCGACGTGACGAGGATGCCGCGGGCGCCCACCTCGTACAGCGCGTCCATGATCCGGTTCATGTCCTTGCGCGGCACCAGGACGCGCACCGCCGACCAGTCGCGGTCGTGCAGCGGCGAGATCGTCGGGGACTCGAAGCCCGGGGTGATGGCCACCGCCGCGTCGACGTGGTCGTTGCGCACGTCGAAGTCCATCAGGACGTACTCGCGCGCCGTGATGACGCCCTGCAGGCGGCGGGTGAGCACGCTCAGCCCGGCGGGCTCCGGCGCGTCGGCGCGGCGGATCAGCACGGCCTCGGAGCGCAGGATCGGCTCGCCGAAGACCTCGAGGCCAGCGGCGCGCAGCGTGGTGCCGGTCTCCACGACGTCGGCGATCACGTCCGCGACGCCGAGCTGCACGGAGCTCTCGACGGCGCCGTCCAGGTGCACGACGGCGGCAGGCTCCACGCCGCGCGAGGCGAGGTGGTCGCGCACGAGCGTGGTGTACGACGACGCCACGCGGCGCCCGGCGATCGCGGCGACGTCGGACATGGTGCCGGCCGGCGCGGCGAAGCGGAACGTCGAGCGGGCGAAGCCGAGGGGCAGGTGCTCGATCGCGGCGGCACCGGAGTCGAGCAGCAGGTCGCGGCCGGTGATGCCGGCGTCCACGGTGCCGGAGCCGACGTAGACGGCGACGTCGCGCGGCCGCAGGAAGAAGAACTCGACGTCGTTGTCCGGGTCGGCGAGCACGAGCTCGCGCGAGTCCCGGCGCTGCTTGTAGCCGGCCTCGCGCAGCATGGCGACGGCCGGCTCGGACAGGGAGCCCTTGTTGGGCACGGCGATGCGGAGCATCAGGGAAACCTCGCTGGGGTGGTCAGGCGGTCGGCGGGCGTGCGGCGTTCGCGCCGCTCACAGGTGGGTGTAGACGTCCTCGAGCGTGAGCCCCTTGGCCACCATGAGCACCTGCAGGTGGTAGAGCAGCTGGGAGATCTCCTCCGCGGTGCGCTCGTCGCCCTCGTGCTCGGCCGCCATCCAGACCTCGGCCGCCTCCTCGACGATCTTCTTCCCGATCGCATGGACGCCGGCGTCCAGCTCCGCGACCGTGCCGGAGCCGGCGGGGCGCGTGACGGACTTCTCGGCGAGCTCGGCGAACAGGGAGTCGAAGGTCTTCACGGGGTCAGCCTAGTGGGGCCGCCCCTCCCCTCCGGGCTGGGGTTCGGTGCTCGGGACGGAGGTCACAGCGGTGAGAGGACGCTTGGCACACTATTAATCTCGTCTCCTACGGTTGTCAGTACCAGCGCAGGCTCGGGCGTGCGCCGGTACTGACAACCGGGAGTGTCAGCCGAGGGCGCGGAGCGCGACCGCCGTCGCGACCGCCGCCTGGGCCGCCTCGTGGCCCTTGTCCTCGCTCGAGCCGGCCAGGCCCGCGCGCTCGAGGGCCTGCTGCTCGTCGTCGCAGGTGAGCACACCGAACCCGACGGGCACGCCGGTGCGCACGCTCACCTCCGTCAGCCCCGACGTGGCCGCCGAGCACACGTAGTCGAAGTGCGGGGTGCCGCCCCGCACCACGACGCCGAGCGCGACGACGGCGTCCGCCCCCGCCGCGGCGGCGCGCGCCGCGGCGACCGGCAGCTCGAACGAGCCCGGCACCCGCACCTCCTGCCACTCCCCCACCCCGGCGGCGCGCAGCGCCCGCCGCGCGCCGTCCAGCAGCCCGTCCATGACGCGCTCGTGCCAGCTGGCGGCCACGACCACGACCCGCAGGCCCGTCCCGTCCACCGACATCGTCGGCGCTCCCGCACCGCTCATGCGCTCTCCTCCTCCAGGGTCGGCGCCGGCCGTGCGTCGGCCGGCGCGGCGAGGGCCAGCCGGTGGCCCATCGCGGTCTTCTTGGTCAGCAGGTACCGGTGGTTGTGCGCGCCGTGGCCCACCTCGAGCGGCGCGGTGGCCGCGACGTCGACGCCCGCCCGCCGCAGGCCCGCCACCTTCTGCGGGTTGTTGGTCAGCAGGGTGACGCGCCCGAGCCCGAGCGCCCGCAGGATCGCCGCCGCGGCGCCGTACTCCCGGGCGTCGACCGGCAGGCCCAGGTGGACGTTCGCCGCGACGGTGTCCATGCCGGCGTCCTGCAGCGCGTAGGCGGCGACCTTGGCGGCCAGGCCGATGCCCCGGCCCTCGTGGCCGCCGAGGTACACGACGGCGCCGCCGTGGGCCGCCACGCGCGCGAGGGCGGCCTCCAGCTGGGGCCCGCAGTCGCAGCGCAGCGACCCCAGCGCGTCCCCGGTGAGGCACTCGGAGTGCACGCGCACCAGCGGCGCTGCGCCGGGCCCCCGGGAGCCCGGGCCGTCCGGCGGCGCGGCCACCAGCGCCACGTGCTCGGCCCCGGTGCGCCGGTCGCGGAACGCGTGCAGCCGGAAGGCGCCGTGCCGGGTGGGCAGGGCCGCCTCGGCCACGGCCGCGACGCGCTCGTCCGGCTGCTCGTCCGCCTCGCCAGGCTCCGCGAGGGCGCTCGGCGCACCGGCGGGGTCGTGCTCCCGGCGCCAGGCGACCAGCTCGGCGACGGTCAGCAGCACGAGGCCCTCGGCCTCCGCGAGACGGCGGGCGTCGTCCCGGCGCACCATCCGGCCGTCGTCGTGCACGAGCTCGGCGATGAGGCCGACCTCGCCGCGCCCGGCGAGCCGCACGAGGTCGACCGCCGCCTCGGTGTGCCCGGGCCGCTCCAGGACGCCGCCGGGCCGGGCGCGCAGGGGCAGCACGTGCCCCGGGCGCACCAGGTCGCCCGGCGCCGCGTCCGGGTCGGCGAGCACCCGCAGCGTCCGGGCCCGGTCGGCGGCGCTGATCCCGGTGCCCACGCCCGAGGCCGCGTCCACGGAGACCGTGTAGGCGGTGCGGAGCGAGTCCTCGTTGCGCGCGACCATCAGCGGCAGGTCGAGCGCGTCGGCGCGCGCGGCCGGCATCGGGGCGCACAGGTAGCCCGAGCTGTGCCGCACCACCCAGGCGACGGTCGCCGCGTCGGCGTCCCGCGCCGCCAGCACGACGTCCACCTCGTCCTCGCGCGCCGCGTCGTCGGCCACGAGCACGGGGCGCCCCGCGGCAAGGGCGGCCAGGGCCGCCGCGACCGCGCTCACCGGGCCTCCTCCGGCGCGGCGGGCAGGACGCCGTCCGCCGGCACGTCCGCCACGGTGCCCGCCCGGCCCGCTGCCGCCCCGTGGGCGAGCAGCCGCTCGACGTACTTGGCCAGCACGTCGACCTCGACGTTGACGACGTCGCCGGGCCGCAGCGCGCCGAGGGTGGTGCGCGCGAGCGTGGTGGGCACCAGGCAGACGGTGAAGGTGTCGGCGCCGGCCTCCGCCACGGTGAGGGAGACGCCGTCGAGCGCGACGGAGCCCTTCGTGGCCACGTACGGCGCGAGCGGCGCGGGCAGGGCGAACGTCAGCTCGTCCCACCGCGGCCCCGGGCTGCGGGCCAGCAGCGTGGCGGTGCCGTCGACGTGACCCTGCACGACGTGCCCGCCCAGGCGCCCGCCGACGGGCAGCGCACGCTCGAGGTTGACGGCGTCGCCCGGCCGGAGCCGGCCGAGGCCGGTGCGGCGCAGGGTCTCGGGCATCACGTCGACCGCGAAGGCCCCGCGCTCGTCGAGGCCGGTGACGGTCAGGCACACGCCGGCGACGGCGATCGAGTCGCCGGGGTGCGCGTCGCGGGTCGCGACGTCGGCCTCGACGACCAGGACGGCGTCGACCGCCGTGGCGTCCGGGTGGGTGAGGGACCGGACGCGGCCGGTCTCCTCGACGATGCCGGTGAACATTCAGCTGTCTCCTTCGATGGGGGCGGTGGCGGCGGCCGGAGCGACGGCCGGGGCGGGCTCGCGGCGGGCGACGAGCAGGACGTCGTCGCCGAGCCGCTCGACGCGCGCGGTGCGCAGCCGCGGCGCGGCGGCGAGGGTGCTCACGCCGAGGTCGCCGACGGCGGCGGGGCCGGCGCCGAGGACGACGGGCGCGAGGTAGGCGTGCAGCTCGTCGACGGCGTCCGCGGCGAGCAGCGCCGTGGCCAGGGCAGGGCCGCCCTCGACGAGCAGGTGGCGCACCTCGCGCGCGGCGACGGCGGCGAGGAGGTCGGCGACGGCGTGGCTGCGCACGTGCAGCAGCGGGCCGCCGGCGCCGCGCAGGCGGGCGGCGGCGGGCACGTCGCGGCGCCCGACGACGACGCGCAGCGGCTGGTGGTCGACGAGCGAGCCGTCGGGGCGGCGCGCGGTGAGGGCCGGGTCGTCGGCGAGGACGGTCCCGGTCGTCACGGCGACCGCGTCGACGGCTGCGCGCACCGCGTGGGCGTGCGCGCGGGCCTGCGGGCCGGTGACCCACCGGCTCGTGCCGTCGCGCGCGGCCACCCGACCGTCGAGGCTGGTGGCCGTCTTGAGGGTGACGTACGGCGTCCCGCGCGCCGCGGCTGTGGCCCACACGCGCAGCAGCTCGGCGGCCTCGGCGGCGCGGACGCCCGAGGTCACCCGCACGCCGCGGGCCCGCAGGGCGGCCGCGCCGCCGGCCGCGGCGGGGTTGGGGTCCTCCACGGCGTGCACCACGTGGGCCACGCCCGCGTCGGCGAGCGCGTGCGCGCACGGGCCCGTGCGGCCGGTGTGCGCGCACGGCTCGAGCGTGACGACGGCCGTCGCGCCGCGGACGTCGTGGCCACGCGCGGCGGCGTCCGCCAGGGCGGCGACCTCCGCGTGCGCGGTGCCCGCCCCGCGGTGCCAGCCCTCGCCGAGGACGCGGGCGGGCGACCCGTCGGGCACGCCGCCGGCGAGCAGCACGCACCCGACCCGGGGGTTGGGGCCGTGGGCGGGCCCGCGGCGCGCGAGCTCGAGGGCGCGGTCCATCGCCGCGGGGACGTCCAGGGACGTCGGCGGGCACGTCGGTAGAGACGTCGACGGGGATGTCGGCGGGGTGCCGGTCACGCGAGATCCTCCCGGAGCGTCGGTGCTCCGGGGGTACGGCGACGGCACGCGCCCGCGGCGCGCGGCCGCTCAGGGCCGCGGGTGCGGGCGCACGACGACGTCACGGTGCGCGCGGGTGCGCGCACCGCACATGCTTCCTCCCATCCGGACTTTCACCGTCGGCCCTGGAGTTCCACCAGGTCAACCGCTCGCCCTTGCGGGTCTGCGGGTCGCGGGCTGTCACCGCCGGTGCGGAATCTCACCGCCCCCGGAGCATGCTTCGTGCTCCGGCGATCCTGCCCCGCCCACCCCGGCGAGGGCAAACCACCGGGTCGGCGGGCCGTTCGCGCCCGCCGACCCGGTGGCACGGCTCAGTGGACGTGCGCGGCGGCGAGCTCGCGCAGCGCGGCGATCTCCTCGGGGATGTTCTCGGCGCCGTAGACGGCCGAGCCGGCCACGAAGACGTCGGCGCCGGCGTCGGCGGCCCGCTCGATCGTGGCGCGCGAGACGCCGCCGTCGACCTGGATCCACACGTCCTGCCCGGACGCGCCGACGGCCTCGCGGGTGCGACGGATCTTGGGCAGCGTCCCCTCGATGAACGACTGGCCGCCGAAGCCGGGCTCCACCGTCATCACGAGGATCATGTCGAACTCGGGCAGCAGGTCGAGGTACGGCTCCACGGGCGTGGCCGGCCGCAGGGCGAGCCCGGCGCGCACGCCGCGGCCGCGCAGCTCGCGGGCCAGGCGGACCGGCGCCGTGGCGGCCTCGGCGTGGAAGGTGACCGACGCGGCGCCGGCCTCGGCGAACGCCGGCGCCCACCGGTCGGGGTCCTCGATCATGAGGTGGGCGTCGATCGGCACCGGCGAGACCTGCGCGATGCGCTCGAAGATCGGCAGCCCCAGCGTGAGGTTGGGCACGAAGTGGTTGTCCATGACGTCCACGTGCGCCAGGTCCGCCGAGGCGATGGCGGCCAGGTCGCGCTCGAGGTTCACGAAGTCGGCGGACAGGATGCTGGGGGCGATGCGAGCGGGCATGGCCCCAGGGTAGGGCGTGCGCGCGCCCCGCCCGCGCCCTCCGCGCACCGCCCGCGGGCTCAGCGCGTGCGGCGCAGCAGCGTCAGGTGCATCGCGTCGGTGCCGTGCACGTGCGGCCACAGCTGGACGTCCGTGCGGTCGGCCAGCGGCACGTCGCGGCCCGTGGCCGCCCCGAGCGCGGCGGGGGCGTCCAGGCGCTCGACGTCGTCGCGCCGGCGCAGGACGTCGTCGACCACCAGCCGCGTCTCGGCGAGGTGCGGCGAGCACGTGACGTAGGCCACGACGCCGCCGACGCGGACCGCGTCCAGGGCCGAGGCGAGCAGCTCGCGCTGCAGCGTGGTCAGGTGCGCCAGGTCGGCGGGCGTGCGGCGCCAGCGCGACTCCGGGCGCCGCCGCAGGGCGCCCAGCCCGGTGCACGGGGCGTCGACCATGACGCGGTCGAACCCGCCGGGCTCGAGGCCCCCGAGCTCGCGGCCGTCGCCGGTGCGCACGTCCTCCACCACGCCGTCGGGCACGGCGCGCAGCGCCTGGCGCACCAGGCGTGCGCGGTGCGGCGCCACCTCGTTCGCCACGAGGCGCGCGCCGCGCTGCGCGGCCAGGGCGGCCAGCAGGGCAGCCTTGCCGCCGGGCCCCGCGCACAGGTCCAGCCAGCGGGCGTCCGGGCCGTCCAGCGGGGCCGCCGCCAGCGCCAGGGCCACGAGCTGGGAGCCCTCGTCCTGGACGCCGGCGCGGCCGTCGGCCACCGCCGGCACCGCGACGGGGTCACCCGACTCGAGCACGGACGCGGTCGGGGACCACCGTCCCGGCGCCACCCGGACGCCCTCGGGTGCCCCGTCGGTCAGCTCGTCGGGCGCGACGAGCCCGGGCCGGGCCACCAGCGTGACGCGGGGCGCGGCGTTGTCGGCCTCGAGGAGGGCGTCTGTCTCGCCCGGGTCGCGCCCGTTGCCGGCGAGGGCCTCGCGCAGGGCGCGGACGATCCACGCGGGGTGCGAGCCGACCGCGGCGCTGGCCGCGACGGCGTCGGGCGCCTCCGCGCGCAGCCGCTCGAGCCAGCCGTCGAGGTCGGTGCCGGCCACGCGGCGCAGCACCGCGTTGACCATCTGGGCCGGCCCCGCGCCGACGCGGTCGCGCGCCAGGCCGACCGTCTCGGACACCGCGGCGTGCTGCGGCACCCGCATGCCGAGCAGCTGGTGGGCGCCCAGGCGCAGCACGTCCAGCAGGGGCGCGTCGAGCCGCTCCAGCGGACGGTCGACGCAGCGGGCCAGCACGGCGTCGTACCGGCCGCGCAGGCGCAGGGTGCCGTAGGCCAGCTCGGTGGCGAACGCGGCGTCGCGGCCGGCGATGCGCCGCTCGCGCAGCAGCGGGGGCAGCACGAGGTTGGCGTAGGCGTCCGAGCCGTCCACCTCGCGCAGCACGTCGAACGCGGCGGTGCGGGCCGGGTCGGTGCCCCGGCGTCGCTGGGACGGGGCCTGCGACGTGCGGCTGCGCTCGCCGCGGGCGCGCGCGGCACCGCGCTGCCGGCCGCGGGCGTCCCGCCGCTCGTCGCCTCCCCGGCCACCGCTGCGGCCGGGCTCGCTCCCGCGCCCGCGCGCCTCGTCGCGCGGGCTCATCGCGCGGCCCCCAGCACGGTGCCCTCGGCGGGCCGGGCGCCGCGCGCCCAGTCGGCGGCCGCCATGGGCCGCTTGCCGACCGGCTGCACGTCCCCGAGCTGGACGGCGTGGGTGGCGGTGCCCACGAGCACCTCCTTCTTGCCCGCGCGCAGCTCCCCCGGCGACAGGTCGGTCACGTCCGGGCGCGGGACGACCGGGCCGAGGCCGAGCCGGGTGGCCTGGCCGTCGCCGGCCGGCAGGGTGGTCCAGGCGCCGGGGGCGGGCGTGCACCCGCGCACCAGCCGGTCCACCGCGAGGGCCGGGACGCGGAAGTCGACGAAGGCGTCGGCCGGGGTGAGCTTGGGGGCGATCGAGACCCCGTCGGCGGGCTGCGGCTGCGGCTGCGCGCTGCCCTCCTCCAGCGCGTCCAGGCTGGCCACGAGCAGGCCGGCGCCCGCCCGGGACAGGCGGTCGAGCAGGTCGCCGGCCGTGTCGCGGGGCCGGACCGTCTCGGTGAGCGTGCCGAGCACCGGGCCGGTGTCCATGCCCTCGTCCAGCAGGAAGGTGGTGGCACCGGTGACCTCGTCGCCGGCGATGACGGCGCGCTGCACGGGCGCGGCGCCGCGCCAGGCGGGCAGCACGGAGAAGTGCAGGTTGACCCAGCCGTGCCGCGGCACGGCGAGCACGTCGGGGCGCAGCAGGTGCCCGTAGGCGACCACGGGCGCCGCGTCGACGGCGAGCTCGCGCAGGCGGGCGAGGAACTCCTCGCCGCGCGGCGGGTCCGTGATGACGGGGATGCCCGCCTCCTCGGCGGCGACCCGCACCGGGCTCGGCACGAGCCGTCGGCCGCGCCCGGCGGGGGCGTCGGCGCGGGTGAGCACGGCGACCACCTCGTGCCGCGAGGCGATCAGCGCCTCCAGCGACGGGACGGCGACCTGCGGGGTTCCGGCGAAGAGGAGGCGCACCCGCCGATTCTACGGACCGCGGGGCGGCGGCCCGGCCGTGCCCGCGCCCGGGTGCTCCGCCGCTGTGGCCACCGGGGCGCGGGGCGGGTACGGTCACCTCCGGCACGTGCTTCACGGCGTCGCCGCCGCGGGCCGTGCCGCAGGCCGGGGCGCACCACGCGCCGCTGTCACCGCCCCCGACCGTCCAGCCCGTACGCCGAGACCCAGGACCGACCGTGCCGACCCGAGCCCGACACCTCGCCCGACGCGGAGCCGCTCTCCCGCAGCCCCGTGCCCGCCGCCGCGCCGTCGTGCTGCTCCTGGCCGCCGCCCTCGTCCCCGCCACGGCCCTGCCCGCCACGGCCGTCGCGCGAACCGTCAGCGCCGAGCCGGCCGTCGCGCAGACCGTCACCGCCGCCGGCCCAGAGCACCGGGCGGTCGCGCTGGGGACCCCGCGCCGGCCGGTCGCGATCCCGGACCCGAGCCGGGCCGGCTCGCTCGTCGCTCCCCCGCCCCGGGCCCCGGAGCCGGCCGTCACGGCGGCCGGGACCCTCGTCGTCGTGAACAAGCAGCGCCCGCTCGAGCCGCTCGACTACGCCCCGCACCACCTGGGCGCCGTCGCGGGCACCGACGTCGAGCTGCGCGAGGACGCCGCGGCGGCCGCCGACCGGCTGCTGGCCGACGCCGAGCGCGCCGGGGTGCCGATGCTGCCGCGCAGCGGGTTCCGGTCGTACGAGACCCAGGTCGCCACGTACGCCCACTGGGAGGACGTGCTGGGGTCGGCCGAGGCCGACGTGCAGTCGGCGCGCCCGGGCTACTCCGAGCACCAGACCGGCCTGGCCCTGGACGTGCTGCCGGCCGACGGCACGTGCCAGGCGTTCGGCTGCTTCGGCGACACGCCCCAGGCGGCGTGGCTGGCCGAGCACGCGCCCGACTACGGCTTCGTGGTGCGCTACCAGGACGGCCAGGAGGACGTCACCGGGTACACGGCCGAGCCGTGGCACCTGCGCTACGTCGGCGCCGCCACGGCCGCCGACGTCGCCGCCTCCGGCGCGCGCAGCCTCGAGGAGTACTTCGGCCTGCCGGCCGCGCCCACCTACTGAGGGCGCCGAGGGCGCCCGTCCCCGTCGGGCGCGTCCGGCGACGCACCCGCGTCCCCGTCCGGCCGCACCGGCACGCCGAGCGCCCGCAGGTCTGCGCGCAGCCGCTCCGTCGTCGTGAAGCGCAGCGCGTGGAAGCCGACCGACGCGGCCGCCTCGACGTTGACCGCCGTGTCGTCGACGAACACGGCCCGCGCGGGCTCGACGTCGAAGGTCTCGGCGAGGTGGCGGAAGATCGCCGGGTCGGGCTTGGCCAGGCACACCCGGCCGGACACGACCACCCCGTCCATGAGGTCGATCGCCGGGGCCGCCTGCGCCGCGTGGTGGAAGGTCTCCGCCCACCAGTTCGTCAGCCCGTAGAGCCGCAGGCCCCGCTCCTTGAGCTCGGCGACCAGCTCGGCCGACCCGGGCACGGGGCCGCCGAGCGTGCCGGCGTAGTTCTCGAGGTAGGCGTCGAGCATCGGCACGTGGTGCGGCGCGGTGGCCGCCACCGCGGCGCGACCCTGGGCGTAGGGCCGCCCGGCGTCCTGGGCGTGGTTGAAGGTCGCGAAGTCGAAGTCGGCGAAGAACGCGTCGACGGCAGCCGGGTCGTGGTCGGCGTAGGCGCCCCGCGGGTCCCAGCGGACCAGCACGTTGCCGAAGTCGTACACGACGGTGTCGATGGCGGGGCGCGGGTGGTCGCGGCCGGCGTCCTGGTCGGTCACAGCATCTCCGGGGGGTCGAGCTGCACGCGCACGCTGCCGGGCTCGCGCCGGGCGGAGCGGACGGCGAGCGAGGCGCGCAGCTGCTGGGCGAGGGCGAGGCCGTCGCGCGCGGGCACGCGCACGACGACGCGGACGGGGGCGGCGTCGAACAGGCTGCCGTCCCCGACGACGTCCCGCGGGTCGGGCTCGGTCTCCACGGGCCCCAGGACGGACTGCGGCCCGGCGAGCCCGACGCGGTCGACGACCGCCAGCACGCCGGCGCGGTCGCCGGTCACGGCGGCGACGCGCACCGCCGGGGGCAGGTCGAGCTCCACGCGCTCGGCCAGCTCGCGGTCGGCGAAGCCGCCGGGGTCGAACCGCACGAGCGCGCCGGTCGGGCCGGGCGCGCCGTCGCCGACGAGCAGGACCTGGCCCCCGGCACCGGCCGGGCGGACGAGGTGGGCGGCCGCGAGCCAGCGGTGCAGCGCGCGCGTCGCGCTCGCCAGGCCCACCCCGGCGGTGGCGACGGCGGCGTCGAGCAGGAGCGCTGCGGCGTACCCGCCCTCGGCGACCGGCTCGGCGCCGGGGGTCGCGACGACCACCGCGGGCGTGCCAGGCACCGCGCCCAGCACGCCGCCCGGCGCCGTCGAGGCGGACACGCGCACCGGCACCCCGGGGAACGCGCGCCCGAGCTCCTCCGCCGTGCGCTCCGTGCCCACGCGCACGGCGCGCATGCTGCCGTTGCCGCACTCGTCGCACCGCCACCCGCCGGCCAGGCGGCCGCACCAGCGGCACTGCGGCGTCGACGCGGCGCCGCCGAGCGCGAGCGGACCGTGGCACGCGGCGCACCGCGCCGGGGTGCGGCACCGCGAGCAGGCCACCACCGGCAGGTAGCCCGTGCGGGGGACCTGCACGAGCACCGGCCCACGGGTCAGCGCGTCGCGCGCGGCCCGCCAGGCGGCCGTCGGCACGCGGGCGGCGGCGCCCGCGCCCTCGGCCGCGAGCTCGACCGACGTCAGCGCCCGCACCCGCGGGGCCCGCGCGCGCACGACGTCGCGGGGCGCGGCGACCTCCCGCGCCCACCCGGAGGCCAGCAGCGCCTGCGCCTCGACCGTGCGGCCCGGCGAGCCGAGCAGGAGCGCCGCGGTCTCCAGGTCGCTGCGCAGGGCCAGAACGTCGCGCGCGTGCGGGTAGGGCGCGTGCGGCTCGGCGTGGGTGTCCTCGCCGTCGTCCCACAGCACGACCAGGCCGAGGTCCGTCACGGGCGCGAACGCCGCCGCCCGCGTGCCCACGACGACGCGCGCGAGCCCGTGCCGCGCCGCGAGGAAGGCCCGGTACCGCGGTGCGGGACCGTCGTCGGCGAGCAGCCGCACGTGGTCGCGCACCCCGGCCGCGTCCAGCGCGGCGCACGCCCGCTCGGCGTCCCGGGCGTCCGGGACGACGACGAGCGCACCGCGGCCCGCGGCCACGGCGCTGCGCACGGCCACCGCGACGGCGGCGGCCCAGTGCGGCAGCCGCGGGGGCTCGTCGTCCGACGGGGCGGGGGCCAGGCCCGGGAGCGGGGTCCAGACGGCCTTCGGCGCGCCGCCGGCCGCCACGTGGCCCAGGAACGCCTCGCCGCCGTGGTACGGGGACCACAGGTGCGCCCAGGCGGCCGGCAGGACGCGCGGTCCCGGCGGGCGCACCGGCGCGCCGGGCGTGTCGCCCGTCTCGGTGCCGGCGGCCTCGGTGCCGCCCTCGGCCGCGGCGCCGTCGTCCACGTCCGTCCCTGCGTCGGTCCCTGCGTCAGCCTCGGCGTCGGCCTCTGCGTCAGCCTCGGCGTCGGTCGCACCGCCGGCGACCCGCGCGAGGACCTCCTTCTCGACGCGCGCGTGGCGCGGCGGCACCGCCAGGCGCAGCACGTCGGACAGCGTGCCGGCCCACCGGTCCGCCACCGCCCGGGCCAGCCGCAGCACCTGCGGCGCGAGCACCGGGTCGCCCGACACGACGCGGCGCAGCGGCACCAGCCGGCCCGGGTGGTCCGAGGACTCGAGGCGCGCGACCACGTAGCCGTCGACCTCCTGGGGGCCGAACCGCGCCCGCACGCGTGCGCCCGGGACGGCGTCCCGCGCCATCGACGCGGGCACGAGGTAGTCGTACTCGTGGTCCAGGTGCGCGGGCTGCAGGTCGAGCACGACGCGGGCGACCGGCAGCTCGGTGGCCATCTCCTGGGCGCCGAGCGGCACCCGGCGGCGGCCGCCCCGCCCCCGGGCGGGGGCGGGGACGTCGTCGAGCCCCAGCAGCGCCGGCTGCTCCGGGATCTCGACGTCGCTCACGGCCACCATCTCACCACGCCCCGCCCACAGGCCCGCCGGGATCCTGCGGCTCGAGCCCCGGGCTCAGACCGCGGCGCGCAGCGCGTCGACGCGGTCCGTGCGCTCCCAGGTGAACTCCGGCAGCTCGCGGCCGAAGTGCCCGTACGCCGAGGTCTTGGAGTAGATGGGGCGCAGCAGGTCGAGGTCGCGGATGATCGCGGCCGGGCGCAGGTCGAACACGGCGTCGATCGCGCCGATGATCCGCTCCACCGGGACGGTCTCGGTGCCGAACGTCTCGACGTACAGGCCGACCGGGTGGGCCCGCCCGATCGCGTAGGCGACCTGCACCTCGCAGCGGCGCGCCAGGCCCGCCGCGACGACGTTCTTGGCCACCCACCGCATCGCGTACGCCGCCGAGCGGTCCACCTTCGAGGGGTCCTTGCCGGAGAAGGCGCCGCCGCCGTGGCGGGACATGCCGCCGTAGGTGTCGACGATGATCTTGCGGCCGGTGAGGCCGGCGTCGCCCTGCGGGCCGCCGACGACGAACTTGCCCGTCGGGTTCACGTAGAGGTGGGCGCCGGCGGACTCCAGGTCGACGGTGGCGAGCACCGGCGCCACGACGCGCTCGGCGATCTCCTGGTGCAGCTTGTCCTGGGCCACGTCGCCGTCGTGCTGCGTGGAGACGACGACGGCGTCGACGCGCACCGGCCGGTCGCCGTCGTAGGCGATCGTCACCTGGGTCTTGCCGTCGGGACGCAGGCCCGGGACCTCCCCCGTCTTGCGCACCTGGGCGAGGCGCTCGGCGAGCCGGTGCGACAGCCAGATCGGCAGCGGCATGAGCTGCGGCGTGTCGTCGCAGGCGTAGCCGAACATCAGGCCCTGGTCGCCGGCGCCCTGGGCGTCGAGCGGGTCGAGGTCGGAGGCGTCGTCGCGCTGCTCGGCCGACTTGTCCACGCCCTGGGCGATGTCGGGCGACTGCTGGCCGATCGAGACCGACACGCCGCACGAGTCGCCGTCGAAACCGATCGCCGAGGAGGTGTACCCGATCCCGCGCACGACGTCGCGCACGATCTGCGGGATCTCGACGTAGGCGTCGGTGGTCACCTCGCCGGCGACGTGCACGAGGCCGGTGGTGACCATGGTCTCCACCGCCACGCGCGAGTGCGGGTCCTGCTCGAGCAGGGAGTCGAGGATCGCGTCCGAGATCTGGTCGCAGACCTTGTCCGGGTGCCCCTCGGTGACGGACTCGGACGTGAACAGACGCAGGGCATCGGTCATGGCGCACAACCCTAAGGGCTCGACGGGCCGCGCGTCCCCCTCCCGGGCAACGCGCGTCTCACAACACGAGAAAGTCTCGCATGGCGGACCGAGTCCCGGCGGGCGGCGTCGGGGTGAACCTGCGCGAGCGCGGCGGTCAGGCAAACAGCTTGGCGACCGCGTCCCAGATCGCGTCCGCGACGTCGCGCTTGCTGCCCGCCGCCTCGGCGACGGTCTCCCCCGCCGCGTCGAGCAGGGTCACGGCGTTGTCCGCCGTGCCGAAGCCGAGGCCGCCGCCGACGGCGTTGACGGCCAGCAGGTCGGCGCCCTTGCGCCGGGCCTTGGCGCGGCCGTGGTGCAGCACGTCGCCCTGGTCGTCGCCCGTCTCCGCCGCGAAGCCGACCACGACCTGCCCGGGCCGCAGCCGGTCGGCGGCCAGCTCCGCGAGGACGTCCGGGTTCTCGACGAGCTCGATCGGCGCCGGGCCCTGCCCGGGCACCTTCTTGATCTTCGCCGCCGGCGCGGCGGCGGGCCGGAAGTCGGCCACCGCGGCGGCCATCACCACGACGTCGGCCTGCGCCGCGGCGGTGCGGACCGCGTCCCGCAGCTGCGCAGTCGTCTCCACCGCCACGACGTCGTCGGCCGCACCTGCCGGCGGGTCGGCGATGTTGGCCGCCACCAGCGTGACGTGCGCGCCGCGGGCGCGTGCCGCCTGGGCCAGGGCCACGCCCTGGCGCCCGGTGGAGCGGTTGCCGATGAACCGGACCGGGTCGATCGGCTCGCGGGTGCCGCCCGCCGACACCACGACGCGGCGCCCGGCGAGGTCCCGCACCGCGTCGGGCGCGCCGCCGGCGTCCGGCGCTCCGACGACGGCGAGGGCCGCCCGGGCGATGTCCTCGGGCTCCGGCAGCCGGCCGGGCCCGGTGTCCTTGCCGGTGAGCCGGCCCGAGGCCGGCTCGATGACGTGCACGCCGCGCGCCCGCAGGGTCGCGACGTTCGCCCGGGTGGCCGGGTGGTCCCACATCTCCGTGTGCATGGCCGGGGCCATGACGACCGGGCAGCGTGCGGTGAGCAGGGTGGAGGTCAGCAGGTCGTCGGCGCGCCCGGTCGCGGCGCGCGCCAGCAGGTCGGCGGTGGCCGGGGCGACGACCACGAGGTCGGCGCCCTTGCCGAGGGCAACGTGCTGGACGTGCTCGACGTCGTCGAACACCTCGGTGCTCACGGGCTCGCCCGACAGCGCCTCCCACGTGGGGGCGCCGACGAACCGCAGCGCCGCCGCGGTGGGGATGACGCGCACGGCGTGCCCCGCCTCGCGCAGCAGACGCAGCAGGAGCACCGCCTTGTACGCGGCGATGCCCCCGCTGACGCCCAGGAGGATCCTCATGCGGGCCTGTCGTCCTCCGATGGTCCGGACCGGTCGCTCGAGCGTGCGCTCAGAGCGAGGTCTTCGAGTCCTTGGCGGCGTCCGGGTCCTCGGTCGGGGTCGAGGTGAGCAGGCCCTCGTTGATCTCGCGCATGGCGATCGACAGGGGCTTCTCCTGCGAGCGGGCCTCGACGAGCGGGCCCACGTTCTCGAGCAGGCCCTCGTTGAGCTGGGAGTAGTAGGCGTTGATCTGGCGGGCACGCTTGGCGGCGTACAGCACCAGGCCGTACTTCGAGTCGGTCTTCTCGAGCAGCTCGTCGATCGGCGGGTCGGTGATGCCGATGGGCTGCGCGACGGTTCCGGCCACGGTTCACGCTCCAGTGGTGGGAGGAATGGGATTCGACTGGCCAGTCTACCCGGCCGTCAGCGCACGGCCGGGGCACCGTCCGGCGCACCGTCCGGCGCAGGGGGCGCGGCGGGCACGGCCGGCGTCGGCTCGATGCCCATCGCCCGGACCAGCTCGTCGGTGGCCCGGCGCACGTCGTCGTTGACGATCGTGACGTCGAACTCGCTCTCCGCCGCCAGCTCGACGCGCGCGGTCGCCAGCCGCCGCTCGCGCTCCTCCGCGTCCTCCGTGCCGCGCCCCACGAGCCGGCGCACCAGCTCGTCGAACGACGGCGGCGCCAGGAACACGAAGCGCGCCTCGGGCATGGTCTCGCGCACCTGGCGGGCGCCCTGCAGGTCGATCTCCAGGAGCGTGGGCACGCCGGCCGCGAGGTGCTCCTCGACGGGGCGGCGCGGGGTGCCGTACCGGTTGCGGCCGTGCACCACCGCCCACTCGAGCATCTCGCCGGCGGCGACCATGGCGTCGAACTCCTCCGGCGTCACGAAGAGGTAGTGCACGCCGTCGACCTCGCCGGGCCGCGGCGGCCGCGTCGTCGCCGACACCGACAGCCACACCTGCGGGTAGCGGGCGCGCACGTCCGCCGACACCGTCCCCTTCCCGACGGCGGTCGGCCCGGCCAGGACGGTGAGGCGGGCGGAGCGGGGCTCCTGGTCGTGCAGGTCCTGGGGGGCCGGGGTGCCGGCGGGTGTCGCGGAAATGTCAGCCAAACCTCTCGATCAGCGCCGCGGTCTGGTGCGGTCCGAGGCCACGGACGCGGCGGGTCTCGGCGATCCCGATCTCCTCCATGATCGCCCGGGCCTTCACCTTACCGACACCGGGGAGCGACTCCAGCAGCGAGACGACCTTGAGCTTGCCGACCACGTCGTCCGTCTGGCCCTGCTCGATCACCTCCTTGAGCGAGCCCTGGGAGTACTTCAGGCGGTTCTTGATCTCCGCGCGCACCCGGCGCGCCTCGGCGGCCTTCTCGAGTGCCGCAGCACGCTGTTCCGGGGTGAGAGGGGGAAGGGCCACTCAAGTCACCTACTCAGTCGAGCCGATGGGGGGTACTGCTCCCGACGAAAGTAACCACGACCTGCGGCGCGGGCAATCGGTGATCGACGGCGTGGCGCGACACGGTCGTACCCGGCGGCGGTGCGTTCCGGGCATCCGGCGCGTAACGGCGCCCCGCGGGCCCTGGGTCGCGCCCGCGCGGGCCGCTCGCGCGGCCGGCCCCGCGGCCCTACCGTGGCGCTCGACGGGACCCGCGCCGCGGGCCCGCCCGAGCACGACTGCCGCGACAGCGCCCGGCGCGACGAGGAGCTCCCATGGCGACCAGGCACGCGCGCCCCGCCCGCCGCCGTGCCCGGGCCCTCGCCGCTGCGGCGACGGCCCTGGCCGTCGGCGTGCCGGGCGTCGTCGCCCTCGGCGCGGTGGCGCCCACCCTGCCGCTCGTGTCGCAGGCCGCGCACGGCGCCGGCTACGCCGGCTGGCTGTGCGTGCTGGCGGCCGCCGGGCTCGCCGGCGCGACGGCGCGCTGGTGGGCCCGGCGCACGGTGCTGCGCGGCGTCGTCGCGGCGGTCGCCGCCGCGGGGCTCGTCGGGTGCGGCCTGGTGCTCGAGCGCCTGCTGGGCGCCGCGGACGCCGCCGGCGTGGCCGTCGACCCGTTCCGGTGGCCGGACCCGGTCCCCCCCGCCGGACGCCACGGTGGCGTACACGACCGACGGCGGGCGCCCGGTCGAGCTGTCGCTGTGGGAGCCGCACGACGGCGCCGACCACTCCGGCGGACCCGCACCGGTCGCGGTGTGGCTGCACGGCGGCGGCTGGGTGTCGAGCACGCGGCTGGCACCGGTGGGCCTGGCGCACCTGGAGCAGCTGCGCCGGCGCGGGTGGCTGGTGGCGCACGTCGACTACAGCCTCTCGGACGCCACCACGCACCGGTGGGACACCACCGAGCCGCAGGTGGCGTGCGCGCTGGCGTGGCTGGGCCGGCACGCGGGAGACCACGGCGGGGACGCCGACCGCCTGACGCTGATGGGGGCGTCGGCCGGGGGCAACCTGGCGCTCGACGTGGCCTACCGCGCGGCGGCGGGCACGCTCGAGCCGTCCTGCGGCGGGCGGTTGCCGGTGCCCGCCTCCGTCGTCGTCACCTCCCCCGTCGCCGACCCGGCCGGCTTCCACGACAACCCCGACCCGGTGCTGGGGCCGCTGACGCGGTGGATGGCCCGCGCCTACACCGGCGGCACCCCGGCGCAGCACCCGGAGCGATACCGCGCGATCACGCCGGCCACGCACGTCACGGCGCAGGCGCCGCCCACGCTCGTCGTGGTCCCGGACCACGACGGGATCGTCCCGCCCGCGGGCGCGCGGGCCTTCGTCGACGCCGCGCGGGCCGGGGGCGCGGACGTCGAGCTCGTCGTCGTGCCGCACGGCCAGCACACCTTCGACCTGCCCGGGACGGTCGGCGCCCAGCTCGTGGACGGGCTGGCCGTCCGGTGGATCACCGCGCACGGCGCGGGGCCCGGCTGAGACGACGGCGGTCGGCGCCAGGCGACGCCGGTCGGCGTCGGCCGCGCGGCGGGGCGCCGGCCGGGTCTCCCCCGGCCGGCGCCCCGGCTGTCAGCCGCGCAGCGCGGCGGCGGCCTCCCGGGCGGCCTCGGCGGCGGCGGACCGCAGCGCGCCG
>NZ_WUWN01000021.1 GCF_009846865.1 Puerhibacterium puerhi | reverse complement strand
GCGTCGTCGGGTACTCGGTGGCGCTGGTGCCGAACGTTGTCGACGGGCGTCGCGAAGCACCCGTGTGGTTCGGTGCCGGCCGTCTGGACAAGGCGCTGGCGCTCGGCCAGCTGCGGGCGCGCTGGGGCGAGGAGCGCGCGGGCGATCCCGCGCTCGTGCCGGTGTGGACGCGCAACTGGAGGACGTCGGCGGCCGCCGACAAGGTCGCGCTGACCAATCCCCCCGCGGACGCCGGCGCCGCCTTGGCGGGACTGCAGGGCCGCCTCGACGACGGTGCGCAGAGGCTCGCTGCGATCGACGCCGCCGGCGCTCTCGCCCGTGCATCGATCGCGCTGGAGAAGGATCAGCCGGGGCCGCTGGCGGAGGCTTCCGACGCGCTGGCCCGCGCGGGGCAGCCTTCGAAGTGGGACGCCCGCGACCCTGGCCGGCGTGCTCGCGAGCAGGCCGCGCTCGAGGCCGCGTATGCGGCTCGGCTCGTGGCGCGCGCGACCGGGCGCGACTCCAAGCGCGGATGGATCGGCGTGCTGCGCCAGGTCGAGCGCACCGCCCGTGCAGTCGCGCACGCCCAGCAGCTGCAGGCCCGCATCCAAGCGGCGCAGCGCACCTACGCTGCGCTGGCGGCAGTTGTGGAGGTAGTTCCGCAGATGACGACGGCGCAGCGTGCCGGGGTTACGCCAGTTGCCCTTCGCGCGACGCCGACGTATCGACGCAACGTCGACTTGAGCCGGGATGCTAAGGGCTACGACCGCGGTTGAGCTCCGCAAGCGTCATGCGGAGCACCGTGCTCTGTGTCCTCGGCCTTAGTGGCGCCGTGCAAGGTGGCATCTTCGAGTGCCCGTCTCACAGATGAGATCTGGTGAGGCTGCTCGGCCGGCCGGCGGAGAGCCTCAGTTCTCTACGTCGTGCTAGCGCCTTGGGGTATCGACGTCGGTTGGTCGCTTGACACGAAGCGCATCCCATCCCTAGGTTCAAGGCACGTTCATTCGGGGACGAATACATATTCAGGAGTCGATGATGACGCTGCCCCCCAAATACGGGTCCTCTTACGACTTACCGCCGGACCGCACTTGGTCGCTCGGGTCGGCTCCATGGCGATCGATGGCGCATCTCGGTCGACCCCGGGCGCGTGTGATCATCGATAACGACTTTTCGGGCGATCCTGACGACCTGTACCAACTCGTGCATCACCTCCTGTCCACCACCGTGGAGATCCGAGCGATCATTGGGTCGCATCTGCGCGAGGGTGACCCCTTCGATCCCGGCCCAGACACCGCTGCCAATGCCGTGGCGGTGGTCAAAGATGTGTTCGCCCGCATGGGTCTGAAGGACGAAGACCTGATCTTGCAGGGTTCCAACCTGCCTTTGACGGACGTGCAGACGCCTCAGGATTCGCCGGGCGCACGCGCGATCATCGCGGAGGCGATGCGCGACGACATCGATTCGCCGCTCTACTACGTTGCTGGTGGCGGCCTTACCGACCTGGCGTCTGCGTATCTGCTGGAACCACGCATCGCCGACAAGGTGACGGTCGTGTGGATTGGTGGGCCCGAACATGATGGCCTGGCCTATCCGCCGCCGGGAGGGATGCCGGTTGAGTACAACCTTCTGATCGACGTCACCGCTGCGCAGGTCGTGTTCGGGCACTCGGAACTCGCGCTATGGCAAGTACCACGCAACGTCTATCGCCAGTGCCTCGTCTCTGACGCAGAGCTGCGGCTGCGGGTTGCTGGCGAGGGGTTGATCGGCGCCTACCTGTACGACGAGGTGCGCAAGGTCATGGACCGGGCAACGGCTCAGGGTCGCGGGCCCGGCGAGACGTACGCCCTCGGCGACTCTCCTCTCGTCCTGCTCACAGCGCTGCAGTCACTATTCGAAGCCGATGGCACGTCGAGTCTTTACGAACTGCGGCCTACCCCTGCGCTCACGTCAGACGGCGCCTACCGAGCCGTGCACGGCAGCCGCTCCATGCGTGTGTACACGTGGGTCGACACGCGACTGATGTTCGAGGACTTCTTCCTCAAACTCCGCGAGTTCGCTCAGTGGCAGCGGGGCGCCTAAGAACTGCTCTTGGTTCGCCCATAACTGTGGCGAGTCCCACCGATACGGATACGGCCCTACGAGGGGCGCCGGGGCAAGGCCCCGAATCACCATGGAGGCAACGGTGCTGAAGAAGACGAAGTGGAGCGTGGCGGTCGCCACGCTCGCAAGCGTTGGCCTGGTGTCCGCGTGCAGCGGCGGCAACGAGGCCGCCGGCGGGGAGGCTGGCGGCGAGGTGACCGTCTGGATGACCACGCAGGAAGACACTCAGAAGGCCGCCTGGGACGAACTGGTATCCACCTTCGAGGAGCAGAACCCCGACATCACGATCAAGACCGAGGCGCGCGCAATCGACGCACACAAGGACGCTCTGCGTCAGGTCGCGGGGACCAACTCCGGGCCCGACATCTACTGGTACTGGGAAGGTGCGGGCCTCGGAGGCGAGCTGGTCGACGTCGGGATGAGCAAGGACCTGACCGAGTACTACGAGCAGTACGGCTGGGACGACAGGTTCACCAGTGCCGCCCTGTCGTCGGTCACCCAGTACGGCGGCTACCACGGAGTGCCCTGGACCCAGCAAGCCCAGGCCATCTTCTACAACAAGAAGCTCTTCGAGCAGGCCGGTATCACTGAACTGCCCACCACGTACGACGACCTTGTGAAGACCGCTGAGACACTCAAAGGCGCCGGGATCACGCCGATGGAGTTCGGCGGCACCGTGAACTGGCACGTCATGCGCCTGCTCGACTCCCTCATCGAGACGAAGTGCGGCGCCGACAAGGCCGATGAGCTCAACACGGGCGACGGTGACTGGGGCACCGAGCCCTGCGTGACTGAGGCGTTTACCGAGCTGAAGACCTGGGCAGACAACTACCTCAACGAGGGGTTCATGGCCATCAGCAACGACGACTCCTCTCAGCTGTTTTTCACCGGGGAAGCCGCGATGACTATCGAGGGCACCTGGTTCGAGTCGAACGCGATCGACGGTGGCATGAGCCCGGAGGACATCGGCATCTTCGCCTTCCCCACCGGGACTGAGCGGCTCTATGGCTTCGGTGAGGGCTTCTACATCAACGCAGAGTCTGACCAGCCCGACGAAGCGGCGAAGTTCCTCGACTTCATCACCTCCACCGAGGGGCAGGAGATCGCTGGCAACGCCTGGGCGGCCCTGTCGGTAAACAAGGACGTGAAGCCATCGGGCGACTCGGTCCTGGCGCCGACGTGGAACGAGCTGTTCGCGAACGCCGAGGGCATCTACACGAACAACGACCAGAACTTCTCCACCGCCGAGACAACCGAGTACTGGCGCGTCCAAAACTCCGTGCTGACCGGTGACCTCGCTCCCGCCGATGCAGGCGCAGAGTTCCAGGCCTTCCGGGACGCCAACCAGTGAGCCAACTGTCCGGGGTGGGCACTTGTTGCCCGCCCCGGACAGTCGAGAGGAGTCACGGTGACCGCCACAGCCGATACCCAGGCAGGTCCCATCACAATTGAAACCCAGCCGTCGCGACGCAAGCGCAAGTCCAGCAAGTTCGTCCAAGCCTTGCCCTATTTGATCCCTGCGCTGGCCCTGTACGGCTACTTTGTTGTGTACCCGATGATCGACGCGGTCCGGCTGTCGTTCTTCCAGTGGTCCGGGTTCCGCACCGAGAGCCCTGTGTTCGTCGGCCTCGACAACTACGTGCGCCTGTTCACCGAGGACCCGGTGTTCTGGAAGGCGCTGCAGAACTCGGTCATATGGGTCGTGCTTTCGCTGCTGGTGCCGACGCTGCTCGCGCTGCTGCTTGCGCTCGGCCTCAACCGCAAGATGCGTGGGCGCAACCTCATGCGCTCGATCTTCTACATCCCCTCGGTCTTCGCCTCAATCACAGTTGCCGCGATGTGGCGTTGGATCTACAACCCCACTCTTGGGCTGGTCAACCAGGTGTTGGAAGCGGTCGGGCTGGAGTCGTGGACCCGGACCTGGCTCGGAGACCCGGAGATCGCGCTGTACTCCGTCTTCGCAGCGTCCATCTGGCAGGCAGTCGGTTTCTCGATGGTGCTGTTCCTGGCCGGACTTCAAACCGTGCCGCACGAGCTCATCGACGCGGCGAAGGTCGACGGCGCCAACGCATGGCAGGTCTTCCGCAACGTCACGCTCCCTGCCTTGCGGCCCACCACCGTAGTCGTCGTCATCCTGACGATCATTAACTCGCTGAAGGTCTTCGACCTCGTTGTCGGCATGACCGGCGGCGGGCCGGCGCAGTCGACTCAGGTGCTCGCGCTGTGGTCGTACACCCAGTCGTTCACCAACCACAGCTTCGGCATGGGCGGGGCGGTCGCGACCGTGCTGCTGATTTTGTCCCTGGCCCTGGTCATCCCCTACATGGCCTGGTCGATGAAGGGAGAGGACAAGTGAGCACCGCCCTGACAACGCCCGTCGGCGCCGACCTCGCCAGGAAGAACCACACACCACCGCCGGGCCCCGCTGTTGGCCAGCGCGACTGGGTCGGCATCGGTCTGTGGATCGCTCTTGTGGTTAGTTGCGCACTGTGGGCCGCCCCGTTCTTGCTGATGTTCCTGACTTCGGCCAAGACGAACGCGGATATCAATCAGTCCGCGGCGTGGACACTGCCGGAGACATGGAACTGGGCGAACTACTCCGAGGCGGTCGAGACCGGTGACCTATGGAACACGGGCGCTAACTCCCTGCTGATCGCCGTCATCAAGGTGCCGCTCGGGTTGTTCATCGCGGCCGCGGCGGCGTTCGCGATCGCGCGTCTGCGGTTTAAGTTCCACCGCATCGTTCTGGGAGTCATTGCCGTGGGCTCCATGGTGCCCATTCAGATCGGACTGGGCCCGTTGTTTTCCACCATGCTAAGCCTGGACCTGCTGGATTCCCGAATGGGGCTGATACTGCCCTATCTTGCCTTCGGTATCCCCTACCAGATATTCGTGCTGTACGGCTTTTTGCGCGCCATTCCGGACGAGCTTGAGGAGTCCGCTCGGATTGACGGCGCATCGACTTTCCGGATCTTCTGGCAGGTGATCCTCCCGCTCGCGAAGCCAGCGCTGGCCGCGTTGTTCATCTTGGACTTCGTTAGTACGTGGAACGAATACGCGATGGCCACCACGCTGCTGCGGTCGCAGGAGAACTGGACCGTTCCGCTCGCTGTGCAGTCCTTCTCCACCCAGCACGGCACCTCGTACGGACCGCTGAATGCGTTCATTCTGCTGTCGGCGATCCCCGTCCTGATCGTCTACCTGATGTTCCAGCGTTACTTCGTCTCCGGTGCCCTCGCCGGGGCAGTCAAGGGTTGAAAGGGGCGACCATGGACGTCGTCATCGCCCTAGATCAAGGGACGACGAACACCAAAGCTCTGGCCATCGACGAGACCGGCGCGGTGGTAGCACGTGCGAGCGTGCCCGTCGCTATCGCGCATCCGGCACCACGACAGGCCGAGCAGGACGCAGAGGAAATCTGGCACCTGTCGGTAGAGGTGATCCGTGCGTGTCTCGACCGTGTGGGAGCCCGGCACGTTGCCGGTCTGGCGATCAGCAATCAGCGCGAGTCGGTGGTCGCGTGGGACCCGACGACGGGAATGCCGATTGCGCCGCTGCTGAGTTGGCACGACACCCGAACAGTCGAACAGTGCGCACAACTGGCGAGCGACGACATTGCAACGCTGGTCCACGAACGTACTGGTCTGCCGATCGATCCCATGTTCTCCGCCCCCAAAATGGCCTGGCTACTTCAGCGTGCGGCTGGCAACACGCTCGTGGGCACGGTCGACAGCTGGTTGGTGTGGAAGCTCACCGGGGGCCGAAGCCACGTGATCGAGGCTGGAAACGCCTCGCGCACTCTGCTGTTCCGCCTCGACAAGCTGAACTGGGACGACGACCTACTCCACCTATTCGAAGTGCCGGCCTCGGCTCTGCCCGAAGTGCGCTCCTCGAGTACCCAGATGGGAGTCGTCGCGTGTGACGGCCTGCCCTCCGGCCTTCCGATCCTGGCAGTCATGGCCGACTCCCACGCCGCGCTGCGCGGACACGGAGGAGGCTCCCCCGAGCTCGTCAAGGCCACATACGGCACCGGATCGTCCGTTATGCAAGGAAGCGGCGCTCGTCTGCGTTATCGCTCCGGAATTGCCACAACCCTCGCCTGGCTCACCGACCATCCCACCTACGCACTCGAGGGCAACATTCGTTACAGCGGAGCGGCTCTAGACTGGACCGCCCGCATCTTGGGAGTACAAAACAGTGCAGCCCTCAGCGCGTTGGCCAGCACGGTTCCGGATGCCGGTGGCGTGAGCCTCGTGCCGGCTTTCGCGGGTATGGGCGCGCCGTTCTGGGACCCCAGCGCTGTCGGCGTCCTGACAGGGCTCACCGCAGGCGCCACGCCCGCGCACGTCGCGCGAGCAGCTTTCGATGCCGTCGCGATGCAAGTGACCGACGTGGTCGAAGCGATGAACGACGAGGCTGGCGAGCTGGGCTTCCTTCGCGCAGACGGCGGCGCGACGGTATCGACTCTGCTCATGCAGACACAGGCGGATGCCCTTGGCGCTCCGGTGACCGTGGCTGGGCAGGCCGACGTTGCTCTGTACGGCGCAGCTGAACTGGCCTTCGAGGCACTAGGCAAGCGACTTCCGCCTTGCCCCGCCAGCGCAACCTACAACCCTAGGCTCGATGCCAGAGCTCGGCGAAAGGCCCGCGGGCAGTGGTCTCGAGCCGTCGGGCGCGCCCGCCTGTGACAGAGCGTGCACGGCGTGAGACAGTTGATTCGAATCGATGATCGGAGCTGAATAAAAATGCCTTCACGGCTTCCTGAGTTCGGTGCCGGCCTGTGGCACTTCGCGTCGTACGTGGACCGCTACGCCACCGACGGGTACGCCCCGCCGGTCACCACGCTCGAGCAGATCGACCGTGCCGGCCAGGTCGGTGACCTGTCGTGGGTGGACGTGCCCTACCCGTTCACCGAGGGCGTCACCGTCGACGACGTCTCGGCCGCCCTCAAGCGCAACGGCCTGCGGGCGATCGGCGTGACGCCCGAGATCTACATGCGCAAGTACGCCAAGGGTGCGTTCACGAACCCCGACCCGCAGGTCCGCGCCGACCTGCTGGCGTTCCTGGACGAGGCGGCCGAGGTCGTCCGGGCCCTGGACGCGAAGTACCTGAAGGTCTGGCCCGGCCAGGACGGCTGGGACTACCCGTTCCAGGTGTCGCACCAGGAGCAGTGGGAGCTGGCCGTCTCCGGCATGCGGGAGCTGGCCCAGGCCAACCCCGACGTGAAGATGGTCATCGAGTACAAGCCGCGCGAGCCGCGGGTCAAGATGTTCTGGGACTCGGCCGCCAAGACCGTCCTGGGCATCAAGGCCATGGGCGTCGACAACGTCGGGGTGCTCCTCGACTTCGGCCACGCGCTGTTCGGCGGGGAGTCGCCCGCGGCGTCGGCCCAGCTGCTCATCGACCACGGGCTGCTGTGGGCGATGGACGTCAACGACAACCTGCGCGGCTGGGACGACGACATGGTCGTCGGCACGGTGCACCCCGTCGAGGTCTTCGAGTACTTCTACACGCTGAAGGTCAACGGCTGGGAGGGCGTGTGGCAGCTCGACCAGTTCCCGTTCCGGGAGGACACCGTCGAGGCGGCGAGGCTGTCGATCCGGTTCCTCAAGGCGATCCACCGGGCGCTGGACGAGATCGACATCGAGGCGCTGCGCGCCGCGCAGGCCGACCAGGACGCGATGAGGGCCCAGAAGCTGGTGCAGGACGCCCTCTTCAGCAGCATGAGGGGTTGAGAGATGACTGTCGAGGAAGACCTCGTGCCGGACGTCGGCGCGGTCCCCGTCGAGGCGCTGCGCGTCTTCGGCCGGACGGCCCCGGACGCCACGCGGGAGGAGATCACCGCGCACCTGCGCGAGGCGGCCCGGGCGGTGCGCCGGCGCGACATCAAGATGGTCCGCGCGGCCGGGCTGGGGCACATCGGCGGGGAGTTCTCCGTCATCGACATCCTGGTGACGCTGTACCTGCACGCGATGAACGTCGCCCCGGACCGGCTGGACGACCCCGACCGCGACCGGTTCATCCTGTCGAAGGGCCACGCGGCCGCCGCGCTCTACACCACCCTGGCGACCGCCGGCTTCCTGCCGCCGGAGCAGCTGGGCACGTTCATGCAGCCGCTCTCCCCGCTCAACGGCCACCCGGCCCGCACCAAGATCGAGGCGGTCGAGGCCAGCACCGGCCCCCTCGGGCACGGGCTGCCGATCGCGGTGGGCACGGCGTTCGCCGGCAAGCTCGACGGGTCCGGACGCCGCACCTTCGTTGTCGTCGGCGACGGGGAGCTGCAGGAAGGCTCCAACTGGGAGGCCCTGATGACGGCCGGCAACCACCGGCTCGAGCACCTGTGCGTGGTCGTCGACCGCAACCGCCTGCAGCAGGGCGCGAAGGTGTCGGACACCAACGACCTCGAGCCGCTGGCCGACAAGCTCGCCGCGTTCGGGCTCGAGGTGGTCGAGGTCGACGGGCACGACCACGGCGCGCTCGTGGACGCGTTCGCCGCCGTCCCCGCCGCGTCGGGCAGGCCCACCGCGGTGATCGCCCACACCCACAAGGGCCACCCGATCTCGTTCATGTCCGACAACGTCGCCTGGCACCACAAGGTCCCCTCCGAGGGGCAGGTCGACCAGGCCCTGGCCGAGCTGGAGAACTCATGACTACCCTCGCAACCTCCACGCTGCATGATTGCCGCGACGCGTACGTCGCTGAGCTGGTCCAGCTCGCGGAGAACGACGAGCGAATCGTCGCCGTCGTGAACGACTCCGTCGGGTCGAGCAAGCTTGCCCCGTTCCAGGAGAAGTTCCCCGATCGGCTGATCAACGTCGGCATCGCTGAGCAGGACATGGTCGGGGTAGCCGCCGGGCTCGCCAACGGCGGCAAGGTGCCGTTCGTCTCGGCCGCATCCTGCTTCCTCACCGCCCGGGCGATGGAGCAGATCAAGGTCGACGCCGCCTACTCCCGCCACCACATGGTGCTCGTCGGGCAGAGCCCCGGGATGGCCTACGGGGAACTGGGGCCGACACATCACTCCATCGAGGACCTCGCCTGGCTCCGTGCAATCCCGGGCCTGACCATCGTCGTTCCCGCCGACCCGGAGGAAACGGCGCAGGCCATCCGCTGGGCCGCACAGCACGACGGCCCAGTGTTCATCCGGGTGAGCCGGATGGGCGTGCCCGCTGTGAACCCCAATGACTATGAGTTCGTTGCCGGCAAGGCTGTGACCCTGCGCGAGGGGCAGGACATCGCCGTTGTGGCGACGGGTACGGTCGTCTCTCGCGCTCTCGAGGCTGCCGAGTTGCTCGCGGCGAGGGGGATCAGCGCGCGCGTCTTGTCGATGCCCACAATCAAGCCGCTCGATGAGCAGGCGCTGCATGCCGCGGCGACGCAGACCAAGGGCATCGTCACGGTTGAGGAGGCCCTCACCAGTGGGCTCGGTGGAGCCGTGGCGGAGTACCTCGCCCAGCACGTGCCTGCCCCGATGCGCTTTGTTGGAGTGCCGGATCAGTTCGCTCCCACGGGTTCGGTCAGTTGGCTGCTGGACCACTTCGGCATCAATGCTGAGGGCATCGCCCATGCAGCCGCGGACCTGTTGGGCGTCTGAACGACCGCGTACACTCGCATGTGCAGTCGGAGCTGAATACGGCAACGGAAGGACCGACGTTGGCAATCGGCTTGGCCGCCTCACCTTCGGACCGCCGACCTCAGTTGCACGAGCAATCGCGGCTGATGGCCAAGATCGCTCGCATGTATCACGAACGCGGGATGCGCCAGGCAGAGATTGCGGCCGAGTTGCACGTCTCACAGCCCCGCGTGTCCCGACTGCTCAAGAAGGCGGCAGAGGTTGGGATCGTCCGAACGACGGTCAGCGAACCTCCGGGCGTTTACACCGAGCTCGAGCAGCGACTCGAAGCGACTTACGGGCTTTCCGAAGCTGTCGTCGTCGACTCCAGCGGCCACACTGACGAACTGCGAGCCCTCGGTACCGCGGCCGCCGTATACCTAGAAACGACTCTCACCGGCGGTGAGTCCATCGGTATATCGTCCTGGAGCGCATCTCTGCTGGCAACAGTGGACGCCCTGCGGCCGTTCACGACCCGGGTGGTCACTGAAGTCGTGCAACTGGTAGGCGGTATCGGAGAGCCGCGCGTTCAGGCGGATGCCACTCGCCTGCTCACGCAACTGGCGGCGGCCACCGGCGCTGAGTCGATCTTCCTCTCAGCACCGGGACTCCTGGGTAGCGTGCAAGCACGCGAATCCCTGATGGGAGATCCCACCGTTACGCAGGTCAGTACTCGCTGGCCCAACCTCAGCATGGCGCTGGTCGGCATAGGGGCACTTGAGCCGTCGCCACTTCTGCGACGGTCCGGCAATTCCATCGCGGAAGCAGACCAGGAAGCGCTCCGCCAGGCCGGTGCAGTAGGAGACGTCTGCCTGCGCTTCTTCAATGAGAGCGGCGAGCCGGTGACTAGGGAACTGGACGAGCGGGTCATAGGCATCGATCCCGACGTCTTGCGCTCAATCCCTCGCCGCGTCGCGGTTGCCGGTGGAGAACGCAAGACCGCAGCCATCCGGGGAGCGCTACGCGGCGGATGGGCGAACGTGGTGATAACCGACGTTAACACCGCGCGGTCGATCCTTGAGGAGTAACGCCGACGCCTGCGTCAGCCCTCCGTTGGAATATATCAATGCTATGAACGACGCAAGGGATTGACATGGTCGGCATAAGCGTGATGCCGCACGCCGGAGACATGAGCACCGCCGTGACGCGTGCTCTTCGCGTCGCCGGCGTTCCGTTGGTGCCCCTCGGCCCGGAAACTGACGGGATCGTTTGGCTTGGCTTCCACGACCCGGTGGGCCTTCGCGACGTCCTTGAGCAAGCTCCCGGCGCCCGCTGGGTTCAACTGCCGTCCGCAGGGGTGGACGATTACGCTCGGGCGGGGGTCCTACGCGGCAGAGACGTGATATGGACGTCGGCCAAGGGCGCCTACTCCCGCCCTGTGGCCGAGCATGCGCTCGCTCTCATCCTCGCCATGCTGCGACATCTGCCCGAGCGCGCCCGTGCCGGGTCTTGGGGCGAGCAGAAGGGCACCTCCCTGCACGGGCAGAACGTAGTGATCGTCGGAGCCGGCGGAGTGACGCGCGAATTGCTCCGCCTGCTTGAGCCGTTCGGTGCCAACAGCGTCATCGTGCGCCGTCGGCCCGATCCGCTGCCCGGCGCAACACGTACGGTTACGCAAGAGCACTTGCGCGATGAACTCGGTACTGCCGACATCGTCGTTCTCGCAGCAGCTCTAACACCAGATACGCGCTTTCTGATTGGGCAGCGTGAGATCGCCACGATGCGTCCCGACGCGATACTTGTCAACGTCGCTCGCGGCGCTCTCGTGGACACCAAAGCGCTAGTAGACGGCCTTGCGGATGGGCGGATCGGTGGGGCGGCCCTCGACGTGACTCACCCGGAGCCCTTGCCTGATGGGCATCCTCTTTGGAGCCAGCCGCGCGCTTTGATCACTCCGCACAGCGCCGACACGACCGGCATGATCGAACCGCTTCTGCGGGAGCGAGTCGTCCAGAACGCGCTCTGCTTCGTCGTTGGCGATCCTCTCGAGGGCATCGTCGATCCAGAGCTCGGCTACTGATTGCGGCACGCACCAATCGCCGTGACTCATCGCAATCCGCCGGACTCAGTCAGTTAGCGCGTTAGTTCAGGGCTCCTCTCGCGTGCGCCTGAGCGTCTCAGAATCGTGCGCGCTCGAGGGGCACTGCCGCGACGGGAGTCGCGCAGGACCGCGTTGGCCGACTTCGGGAAGTTGGTCGCCGACGTGCGGCGCGCCTCGGCCGCTGCGTCCGGCACCGCCTTCAGCTCATGCTCGCTGGCGCGGGTGTACGGCGGCGGCGCGTCCGCCGAGGACGCGTCCGCACTGATGCGGTCCGCCTCGGCGTGGTGTTCGCGGGCGTCGTCCCGCAGCTCCTGTGCCTCGCTGGCGTCGGCGGCGGCGGACGGGTCGGCTACCTCCTCCTTGTCGTCGGCCCGCTCGTCGAGCTGGGCCGAGGCAGCCAGATCCTCGCGGGCGAGGGCGTCCTGACGGCGAACGGCCATGGCATCGTCGAGAGCATCGACCAACGCCTGGCGACGCGCCTCCTCGCTCTCCGGGTGCGCGAGGCGGATCGCCGCAAGGTTGATGCCATACCGGCTGTGCAGCTGCTCCGCGACGATCGCGTCGGCCTCCCGGCCGCGCACGTCGTGCCGAGCGACCGCGGCGGTGTACCGCGCGACGTCGGCGATCGCAGCCGGCGACGCAGCGCGCCAAAAGCCGTCACGCTGCACGCGCTCGTGCACCAGGCGGGTGTTCTCCCGCACCTGAGCGTCCTGGCGGGCGACCTCCTGGAACTGCGCCGCCGACCGGGCGGCCTGGTTCCGCGCAGAACGCTCGCGCAGCTGCCCGAGCGCCATGAAGGCCGTGCGGACGAGCTGGTCGGTCTCCTGGGCGATTTCATCCTCGATCATGCGTGCCCTCCCTGCGATCACTGCTCGGCCGGGTCGTCGGCCGAACGGAACAGGCCGGCAGGCGGTGCCTCGGCCGGCCACTGCTGCGGAAGCTCGCGCTCCTGCACGTCGCTCAGCTTCCAGAACGGCCCGTCGGGGGCCGTGATCTCGCGCATCTCCGGGCCGAGGTAGTCGCGGAAGAAGACGGTCATGCCCGTCATCCCCTCGTGGCGCAGGAACTCCCAGGACTGCCACAGCGCCTCCAGGCGCGCGATGACCTCGGCGTACTCCCACCACCGGGGGTCCCACTTGCCCTGCTTGGGGTTGCGCTTCCAGTGCGGTAGCAGCCACTGCTCGACCCACTCGGCGACATTGGCGTAGTACGTGCGCGGCGTCGGGTCGTTGACCTCATCAAGGTCAACGTCGACGTCGACGAACTCGGCGGTCATGCTGCCTCCCATCGTGCGCGCCGTTCGCGCTGCGATTCGTAGTAGCGGGAGCTCTCGGCGACCTTGCCGGCGTACGGCCGGGCGCTGAAGTGATCCAGCCGAAGCAGCGCCGGCGGCAGGCCCGAACCCATCAGCAAGGCGCGGCCCTGCGGCAGCGCCGTCAGGTCGGAGACCTCGAAGATGCGCTGGCGCTGGACGGACGTCGAGACGCTACGACCTCCCTTCTGCTGGGTGGCCGACCGCTTGACCACGTCGTGGTCCCCGATCAGGCCGGAGACGAACGGAAGGAACTTGTCCTCGCTCAGGCCGGACCCCACCACGCGGACGTTCGCGGCCGACCAGAGCTTCTGCATGCCGGTCTCGCCGAAGGCCTCGACCCCCTGGGCCCAGGACTGGAAGAACGAGCTGACGACGATTCCGCGCGAGCCGTAGTGGGAGTAGACGTCCGGCAACTCACGCCACCGGCACACGTTGGCGACCTCGTCGAGCACCACCGTCAGCGGCACCGGCAGACGCCCGCCCGGGCTGGCGGCACCAGCCTGCTCGGCCGCGGTCAGCACGGCCATGGTCAGTGCTGCAGTGATCGCGCGAGCCGACCCGCCGCCCTCCTTGGAAACGAGGTAGAGCGTGTCGCTAGAGCGCACGAACCGGTGTGGGTCGAAGTGCGGCCGGGCCCCGGTCGGGTCGGTGATCCAGGGGGCGATCTTGCTCGAGCCCAGCACCCCGATCCACGGCCGCACGGTCCCGTAGACGCCATCTCGCTGCTTCTCCGTCAGCGTTTGAGTGCGCTCGAGCGCGACGGCGTTGGCCGTCTCGCCGTGCTTGTTGAGCACGGCGGCCGGGTTGTCGGAGTGCGTGGAGTCCGGGTCGTTGGCCCACGTGAACACGTCGGTGATGGGACGGCGGTCCAACGCCGCGGCGAGCAGGAGCCGCGAGAGCAACTCCTTGCCGGCGGACTCGAAGTAGGCATCCTGCTTGGCCCCGGCCGACGTGGCCGACGAGATGAACACGTCCGCCAGCCTCTCGGCGGTCTCCATGTCGGTGACGAAGCTCAGCGGGTCCCACCAGAACGTCGGCTCGGCCCCGACGATGCCCTGCGGGTCATGCAGATAGGTCACGCCGAGCTCGCTGCGCGGGCCGCGCGTGGCCTCGGGCAAGTCCGGCTTGTTCGTGGTCGCCAGCACGGGACCGGTGGTCTCCAGAACCTGCGGGATGCACACGCAGGAGGTCTTGCCCGCCCGCGGGCCCATGAGCCACACCTGCACCCACTCCCACGAGGCGTACAGCGCCTGGCGCGAGGGAAGGTGCGTGCCGAGCGTGACACCGACGCCGGCGCCCGTGGCGCCGAGCCTGGCGGCGTCCTTCGCGGCCTGCGGGGCAGTGAGCGCGGCGACGTCGCGGCCGCTGGCCAACCAGCGCGCCTTGTAGTCGACCCGTGAGCCGGCGCCGCGCACTCGAAGCCCGGCGAACACCAACAGGCCGGCTACGGCCAGCGCAGCAACGATGCTGCCGAACGTGACTGCGGCCTGCGCGCCGGTCATCGGAACCCGCCCCGTCACCACGTCGCCGAGCATGACCACCGGGTCGGTGGTGTGGGCGAAGGCGGGGTTGAGGCGGGCACCCGCCCACAGCGCGGCAACGACCACGAGGCCGAACACGAGCACACCGCCCAGGACGAGCCAGCCGGTGTCATTGCCAGCCGGCTCGGGGCGACGGTTGCGCTCGCGCGGCATCACACCGCCACCCCCGCCCCGACGTCCGCGGCGTCCTCAACGTCCTCGAGGTCGAGCACGCCGGCGCGGGCGGCGCGCTCGATCGCAGCCTCCCAGGCGCGGTTGGTGTTGTTCACGTCGAGCTCGGCCGGGACCATGCGCATCACGAACGGCACACCGGCCTTCTTGCCGGTCTTGAGCAGGAACTTCCCGCGCCCAGGAGGGGCCGCGGCGGCGCCGGTGTCTGGGTTGACCTGCGCCTCGACCGACCAGTCCTCGATCTGCGCGACCTCACGGCTCGACATCGCGAACACCTCACGCAAGTTGCCCATCTCGGCGTTGGCCAGCCCGCCGAGGAACACCATCGCCGAGCGCTCAACAAAGCCCCAGGCGATCTCGGTCAGGTGCGCGTCGCCCAGCTTCAGGTCGTTCATCGTGTGCGTGATCATCGCCTGACCGATGCCGCGCTGACGGTTCAGACGCGTCAGCTCGTCGAGGAAGTAGACCATCAGCCCGCTAGCGCGCAGCATGCGCCACAGCTCGTCCATGACCAGGAAGTAGTGCCGCTGGGCGCGCAGCCCAGCCTCGGCCAGGTGCTTGTCGGCCGACACCAGCGCAGAGCCGTGCGACCAGCACACCGCCTGCACCGCGGCCAGCAGCTGGCGGTCGCCCGAGTCGATCGCGTGCAGGTCGTAGACCATCGGGCGGCCCAGCTCGATGTGCTCGCTCGTAGGGCGCGAGAACGTCTCACCGAAGGGACCCGAGGGTCCCAGCGCGAGAAGCGCGTCCAGCAGGTGCTGGACCCGCTCGTCGTAGTGGGCGACGTCGCCACGGCTGGACGCCACCCGCACCAGCCGCTCGTGGCGGGAGCGGACCAGCTCTAGCAGGTCGTCAACCACCGGGACTCCCGGGTGCTCCTCGTCCAGCACTCGCAGGGCCTCAGCGACCAACGACTGCTCGTAGTCGCGCAGCCGCTCACCCCGCACCAGGTCGAGCAAACCCAGCACCGTGGTCCGCCGGCGTGCCCGCATCTCCTCCAACGCACGGCGACGCACATCTTCGGCCGGGATCTGCTCGAGCTGAGCCACCAGCGGGCCGAGGTCCAGCGGGTTGATCGACCCGTACCCGGGACCGAGCGTGATCACCTGCCCGTTCAACGCGCGGATCAGGTCGACGTAGTCCGGCTTGGTGTCCGACAGCACCATCGGCACGATGCCCCAGCCCTGCAGAACGGTCACCATGCGCCGGACGAGGGAGGACTTGCCCAGGCCCGGCCGGCCCAGCACGAAGCATGACGGGTTGAGCACCAGCCCGGCGAGGAACCAGTGCACCGGATCAGCGCAGACGGTCGAGCCGTTGAGCAGGTTCGGTCCCAGGGGGACACCCCGGACCGGGTTGCCTGACCCGGCGATGAACGGCCACAGGCCACACACCTGGACCGTGGTGCCCTGGCCCTCCGGCGCGGGCTCGATGTACGGCTCACGCCCCGCGCCGGGGATCGCCCAGCCGCGACGGGTCGGGCGCAGCCGTGCCGCCGCTCGCCCCTGCGAGGCGTCCTGGAGGAACCGGCGCAGCACGCTCGGGCGGGGCTGGCGGCCGCGCTGCGCGGCGTCGAGCTGTCGCAGCTCGCGGCGCGACAGCCGCAGCACCCTGGTGTGCGCTGGCGTGTCAGGCTTCCGGAATCGACGGGTCACAGCCACTCCCTGACCTGGGTCGGGATGATCGAGTGCTCGGGCAGGACCACGCCCAGCGGCAGAGCCGCCTGGAAGGCCACCGCCTGGTTGCCCAGCGCGGGGCGCAGGCGCAGCCGAGCCTGGTTGCCCAAGGAGGGGATGACCTTGTCCAAGCGGGGGAACTCGTCGGAGCGGGCGCAGGTGACCGTGACCAGCACCCCGAAGCGCACCAGCCCTGCGCCCTTGGCCTCCTCCTCCGCCGCCTTCGTCGCGTACGCCTTGCGCAGCTGCTGGCGGGCTGTGGGCCGGTGCTTCTGCGACGCCGAGAACTGCGCGTTGTTGATCTCCTGCTGGATCACGTCGGTCGCCTCACCAGCCGGGATCGGCCGGTACAGGATCGTGACGCGCTTGCGCAGCACCCCCGGCGTGGGCTCCACCAGCCGGCGCAACGACGAGGAGTAGAACATCCCGCGCGGCGGCTCCCACATCTGCCACGTCTTGGACACCGCGCGGTCGTGGAAGTACCGGTCGACCTGGTCCTCGGCGAACACCGGGCCGGCCTCCTTCCAGGTCAGGCCCGTTCCACCCTCGGCGCGCAACTGCTCGATCCGCGTGGCCACCGTCGGGTCGTACGCGGTGCGGGTGAAGTCGACGATGTCCTGGGCGGTGCATGCGCGCACCGACGTGCCCGCGCCCGTCTCCCACAGACCCGACAGCAGGACGGGCAGGCGGTTGCCGATCTCCTCGGCCATCGCGGCCGGCCCGCGGTCGGTGGCCTTGCCGTCGACCGACTTGCCCGAGAACGTGATCGCGATTCGCGTCGTGATCACCGGCGAGCCCGTCGCCATGGTCTCCACGATCTCGGCGGCCACCGCCTTGGCGAACGGCTCCGCCGTCTCGGCGATGTTCGACCGCACCATGCGCGACAGCCGCACCCCGGAGTCGGGGGCGGTCTCTACCGTCACGCTCGCGCCCACGATCCCGTCGTCGACGCCCAGCTGCGCCAGCCAGGCGCCCCAATGCGCCACCTGCGAGTCGATGCGCGGCTGGTCGACCAGGGCGTCACCGTCGGGGAAGGCCTCGATCACCACCGTGTAGTGCTTCGCCGACTTGAGCCGAATCATGCCGAACGGGCTGCCGTACGCGTCGCGGTGCTCGCTCAGCTCGCTCGGGGCCATGAGCCCCGGCAGGGTGAACGACCCGTCCGGCACCTTCCCGGCCGGCCCGGCCAGGTACAGCGTGTCGCCGCGGCGGGCCTTGGCGCGGTGCGCGCCCAGCAGGAGCCAGCGGCTGTAGATGCTCCGTCCTTGCCGGTTGAATCCGACCAGCAGGAAGATCCCCACGGCGCCGACCAGCACGGTTACCGCTGCGGCGATCCACCACTGCTTGGCGATCATGACGATCAGCAGCAGCACCACCGGCACCCCGGCGAGGGAAACGCCCATAGGGATGCCCAGCAGGCCCTCCCGGCTCGGGCGCGTGATGTTGCCGTAGACCACCGGGTTCGCGCTGTCAGCACTCATCGCTTCTCCTCGCTCACGTCATCCATCGCACCGTTGGCCGTCATCGACGCCTGGGCCAGGTCTCCCACTGCCCGAGCGCGGCCGCCTGCGCGCGAGCCGGGGCCCGCATCGGTGCTCGCGCCGCTCGACGCCGGCACGCTCGACGCCGCCCCTGCGGCCCCTGCCGGGACCGCTGCGGCGCCCGCGTCGGTGCCGGCATCGCCACCACTGCTCGCCGCACCGCTGCCAGCGTCACTGCTGCTCGCGGCACCGGCGCCGCCAGCGCCGCGCCCCGCACCATCAGCGCCAGAACCGGGGCTGCCGCTCGACGGCGAGCCCCCCGACGGGGAGCCACCTGACGGGGAGCCTCCGGACGCCGGCGGCGTGGACCCGCCCCCACCGCTCGACGCGCCCCCCGTGCCCGCCGCACCGCCGATGGCGGTGCTGCCGCTGCCAGCGGCGGCCGAGGCCCCGCCACCACCTGAAGCAGCTGCACTGGTCGAGGCGACGCCGGACGCGGCGCCCGCGCCGCCGCCGGCCACGGCGGGTGCGGCCGCGCCGCCGGTAGCACCCAGAGCGACCACCGCGGCGCCGCCCGCTACCGCGGCGCCGGCGAGGCCGCCCCCGGAGAACAGTCCTGAGGTGCCGTTGGACGCGACCGGCGCGATGAACTTGATCAGTGCCGGCAGCGCCAGAGCGGCGGCCGCCAAGATCACCACCGCCACGCACGTCTGGTAGATCGCCTGCGCGACGTCGTCCATGCCCTCGATCTCCACGGGCGAGCTCAACGTGAGGATTCCCAGGGCGTAGATCGCCCCGGCCACGGGCTTGAACAGCACAAAGCTCAGCAGCCAGGCCATCGCCTTCTTGAAGGCCTGCTCTCCCGCCTCCGAGGCGGACGAGGCCGCCAGGGTCGGCAGGAACGCGAACAGCACCAGCACCAGCGCGTCGCGCAAGATCATGAAGGCGACGTTGGCCAACGAGCCGAGGAAGGCGAAGATGCCCAGGAACAGGCCGGGGCCGGTTCCCCCGGCCAGGAGCATGTCCGTGGTGAGGAAGCCATCAAGGTCCATCGCCGAGCCGGTCGCCTTCTCGACGATCCACGGCGCGAATGCGTCCCCGGCGCGCATGAGCGCCGTGAACCCGACCGTGACCGCTGCAGAGACGGCCATCAGGTTGACGAGCATCTTCACTGCGCCGGCGCCGCTCGAGAGCCTGTGCGTCATACCGACCCGGGCGGCGGCAATCAGGAAGCCTGCGATGGCGAACACGGCCGTGTACAGCGACAGGTTCTCTCGAATCGCCGTTACGCCCGTGGACTGCACGTCGGGTGACGGCAGGCCCATCCAGAACGTGTTCAACCAGCCCAGCACGGAGACTGTCCCGTCACCCACGCTGCGCACGAAGCTTTCGACAGCGTTGCCGACAACGCTGCCCGCCACATTTCCCAGATGGCAGGTCGCGTCGAACAGGCCGCACTGCTCAGCCATCGCTGGCGCTCCAGGCGGTGAAGGCGCTGAGGTCCGACGCAACCCAGTCGAAGCGAGAAGTGGCGAGATCGATCAGCCAGTTGTCGGTCTCGTCGTCCCACACGAGCGACACCCGCATGGATCCTTCGACCTCGTCCTGGCGGAACCCCAGGTCGACCACGACGGCGTCGGGCTCGACCTTCTGGAACTGGAACCCGGCAATCTGGGCTACGCGGCCCGCGGTCTGGCCCTGGTGGGCAGCCGGATCCTGGCTGGCGATCCAGCTTTCGCGTGCCTGGCCCGGCAGCGCAGCCGCCGCGGCAAAGGTCTCATACTCGGGACCCGCTAGCCCTGCGAAGGCGTGGGGCGCAGCGAAGAGGGCGCCGGTCGCCGAGTGTGCGAAGCATGGCCAGGCGGGGTCCTCGCCCGCGATGGGCCCGGCCTCCGGTGAGGTCGGGACCATGAAGTAGCCGCCGGAGGGCTGCCACTGTGCGTCGGGGCCGGTCACGGGAATGTCCTGCGACCCGGCGGGCAGGCCGCAGGCGCCGCCGCGGGCGGACGATGAGCTCGACGGCTCAACGGACGAGCTCACCGGCGGTTGGGAGGTCGTGGCCACGGACGGTTCGGCGTCGTCGTCGGCCGAGCCGCTTCGTGCCGCGATCGCCACGACGATGGCGATGACTACCAGCACGATGAAGCCGGCTGAGACCCACCACCAGGCGTTGATAGGGCTTTGCGTGGGGGCGCTGTTGTCGTCGCTCATGGGTGGCTCCTAGACGAAGACGCGGAAGATCACTCCGACGGCGGTAGCCAGGATGGCCACGATGATCGAGATGATCAGGCCCTTGAAGCCGTTGATCTCCCGGCCGGTGAAGGCGGCGAAGGCGAGGTAGCCGGCGGACACCAGGAAGCCGGCCACGCCGAGGATGATCACGGCCCAGCTGAGCCAGTTCAGGATCGTCGTGATGCCGTCGAAGCCCGGCGGCTCCTCGGGCGTGGGGTCAGGCAGCACGCTTGTAGCGGCGTGGTGTAGCAGTACCGCAGCCTTCATGAATCGTTCCCTTCGGTGTCCCGCGCCTGTGCGCGGAGGTTCTTGACCACCTGGCGGGTGCGCAGGGGGCTGGAGGACAGGTCTGCGGGCTCGACGCGCCAGCGCTCCACCCAGGGCAGGTGCCAGCCGTGGGGAGTCATCCGCGCCAGGCGGCGCGCCGTCTGCTTCTGAGCGGCGAGCAGTCGCGGGCCGTCATCGACCAGCACCAGGCCCAGCAGGTGCGAGCCGGTCAGCGTGCCGGCTGCCCACAGCCGGGCGAACCGTTCGGCCGCGGCCAGGCCTTCATGGTGGGTGCGGGCGACGGCGACCACTGCCAGCGATGGCAGGGGCCGCTCCCAGCCGGCGGCGACGGGCCACGCGCGCCCGGCGTCCAGGGCGCCGTCGCCGAGCAGCCGGGCGAGCGTCGAGGCGCCGGCGCCGCCGTGCAGACCGATGACGCACACCCACGGGCGGGAGGTCACCTCGGCCACGGGCCAGGGCTCGTCATGGCTGACGTCCACGGGCGGGGCCGACTCCGGTCGGCGGGGTCCCTCCAGGCTCAGGGCCTGCCCTAGCAGCTCATCGGTGGTGGTCGGCTCCGTCACCGGTGCGACCGGCTCGGCGGTCACAAACGGGTTGTTCGCCGGCGCCTGCGACGCGCTCGACCTTCGTCCGATCACACTCACGCCCCCCGTCAGCATGGATCTGATGAGAGGCTATCAGTAGGCGGTGACATCCTGCTAGGGTCGATCTAGCAACGCTTGGTGAGCTCTTCGGGGGGAGGGGTCATGTCGGCTGCATCGCGTGCCACCGCCGGCGTCGTGATGGCATGTGTGCTGGTCACCGGCTGTTCTGCTGACGTTGACCGGTCGGCCTCCCCCGCCAGCGCTGCCACCAGTGCTGCGCCCGGGCCCGTTGTCACCCCCTTGACGAGCGCCGCGCCGGAGCACGACACGGCCGGACAGCAGGCCGCGGTGGACGAGGCTGTGGCCACGCTGCGGGCGTTCGTCGCCGACCTGCCCTACGACCAGTGGTGGGCGGGACTGGCGCCCCACCTGACGGCCGCCGGGAGGCAGGCGTACGAGACGGTGGAACCGGCCTGGATCCCCGCGTCCGCCGTCGACGACGGGCGACTGTCCGCCTACCCCGACGGCACGTCAGCCATCGTGCTGGTGGGCACCGACATCGGCCAGTACCGGGTGCAACTGATCCGAGAGACCGCCGAGTACCCGTGGCAGGTCGAGCGGATCACGCCGCCGGAGGGGTACTGATGGGTAAGGTCATCACCGGGATCATCGCGGCGATCCTGGCCGTGCCGCTACTGGTCGTGGTCATCCTTGGCGGCGACGGCGGCTGTGTCGCCTCCGGCAGCGCGGCCGCTGCAGGCGCGGTGAGCGCCGGCCAGCTGGAACAGGTCGGGGACGTGCCGGGTCTGTCGGGCGATCCCGACACACGCGACGAACAGCTGGCCAACGCGGCGGTCATCATCAACACCGCCAAGGACCTCGGGCTGCCGCTCAAGGCACAGGCCATCGGCGTGATGACCGCCCTGGGCGAGTCGTCGCTGATCAACGTCGACCACGGCGACGACGTGCACGGCGTGACGAACCCTGACGGGTCGCCGACCTGCTCCCTCGGGCTGTTCCAGCAGCAGTGGTGCCTGGGCTGGGGCACACGCGAGCAGGTCCTGGATCCCGCCTATGCCGCCACCAAGTTCTTCGAGCGCCTGGCGCAGGTCGCCGGCTGGCAGGACCTCGAGCCGACGATCGCGGCCAACAAGGTCCAGCGCAACGCTGATCCCTTCCACTACGCCCCGTACTGGGAGACGGCCAACGCCGTCGTCAGCGCACTGACCGGCGTGACCATCGACCCGGCCGCCGTGGTCACGCCGGCCGGTAGCTGCACCGTGGCCGGCGCCGGCGGCACCGGCACCGGAGGCGCCGCCGGTGAGCCCGCCGCGTGGGGCGGGTTCTCCAACGGCCAGATCCCGGCCGCCCAGCTCAAGCCGATCCCGTGGGCGCCCGGCGAGCTGCTGCGCACCGACGCCGCCGACGCCCTCATCGCACTGAACAACGCCTACCGAGCCCAGTTCGGGACCAACATCGCGATCACCGACTCCTACCGCTCCTACGCCGAGCAGGTCGCCACCAAGAACGCCAAGGGCCACCTGGCGGCCACGCCGGGCTACTCCAACCACGGCTGGGCCCTGGCCCTGGACCTGAGCGGCGGGATCAACAACTACGACACCGACACTCACCGCTGGATGCAGTCCAACGCCGCCCGGTTCGGATGGATCAACCCGGACTGGGCTCAGCGCGGTGGCCGCAAGGAGGAGCCCTGGCATTGGGAGTTCTGGGGAGCGCAGACCCATGACGCAGCTTGACCCCGACAAGGTCCCACTGTTCCCGGTGGTCAACATCGAGGTCACCGAGACCGGCGAGATCCTGGTGGACGGCAACCCCGTGCCCGGTGTGCCCGGCCAGGCCCCGACCGCCACCGCGATAGCCGCGGTAGCCGAGATGGTGCGCGCCCAACGCCTGGACGCGGTACGCGTGCGCGCCCGCTCCCCCGAGGGCCGCTTCCAGATGGTCGTGGCCGCCGACGGCCAGGCGATCGACACCACCCCCACGACGCCGGCCACCCCGCGCGGTGGGCGCCGCCGCCCCGTGCTGGCCGCGGTGGTCGCCGCCAGCGCCCTGGGCCTCGTCGCGGCGACCGCCGCTGGCGTCGTGGCGCTGAGCGACCGGCCCGCCACCACGACGGCCGCCACCGCCTCCGCCCCGCTGCCCGGCGCCGGGGCGAACCTGCCGGTCCTCGCCCCACCCGGCTTCGCGCAGAAGGCGACCTGGTCGCTGCCCGCCGACTCGCGCACCACACCGCTCGTGAGCACGGACGGGTCGGTGGTCCTGCTCACCGCCGGACGCGACCTGCGCACGGTCGACGGCGACACCGGACGCGTCACCTGGCGTGGTGCCGGGGCCCGCGACCAGCTGCACCTGAGCCAGGTCGACGGCCGGCCGGTCGTGGCCACCGCGGGCAGCCAGGAGCTGTCGCTGTGGCCCCTGGACCTGGACGGCGGCGGGACCGTCGCGGCCACGACCCTGCCCATCGGGGCGCGAGCCGAGGTGACCTACCTCGGCAGCCAGCCCCTAGTCACGCTCGAGAACCAGACCGTCGCTCTGCTCGACGGCGACGGGCTGACCCGCCGGGACGTGCCCGTGGGCGCGACGGCGGTACTGGCAGCCCCCGACGGCGTCGTGGCCGTCGGCGCGGACGCCTGGTGGCTCATCACCCCCGACGCCGAGCCGCAGCGCCACCCACTGCCGAAACCCGAGGCCGCCGCCGGCGCCCCGGCCGTGCTCTCGGCGGCCGCCGACGACCAGCTCCTCGTCGCCTGGCCCACCACCGACCCGCATGCCGACGTCCTGGCACTCATCGACACCGGCCAAGGCGCGATCCGCGCCCAGGCCACCATCCCGGCCGGCGCGATCCGCGACGACGACCAACCGCTGCACGACCCCACCGGCCAGTCCCTGGTCCTGGGATCGGTGCTGGTCGACTACGGCCCGCACCCGGTGATCGCCCACCTCGGTGAACTAGAAGCGACCGCCGTCCACGGCCGCACCGTCTACGGCACGCTCGAGCGCGCCGCCGCGACGGCCACCCTCACCGACGGCGAAGTCCACACGACCACCAACGACAGCGGCACCACCGCGGTGCCGCCCATCGCCGTCACCGACGACTTCGCCTACGTCGTGACCCAGAAGGTCGACGAGACCTACCTGTACGCCCTGCCCCGCACCGAAGGGACGCACCCGTGATCACTGTTTCCGTCCGAGACGACGGCACCGGCGGCACCGTCGCCCTGCCGGACCGCACCATCGAGCTCGAGCCCGGCACCCCGAGCACCGTGCAGGACCGGGCGATCGCCGTGCTGCACCGCCACGCGGCCGCCGAGGGTCGCCCCGTGCTTGTCAAGGCCGAGCAGGGCGCCGACACCCAGTACCTGGAAGTCAGCCCCGACGGGCGCGTGCAGGTCGCCGAGCACGCCGCCATCGACACCCGCCCCGACACGGCCACCACGTGGGACGCGGCCGACCACGAGCCGATCCTGACCACGCCACTCGCCGACCCTGCCCCGGCCGTCCCCGCTCCTGCCGGCGCGGCCGACGGCTCCCCGGCCGCTGCGCCGGTGGACACCCACCGCTTCATCCAGAACGCGCCCGAGGTCGTCGAGCCCCCGCAGCCGGAGCCTGAGCCGCGGCGCGGGGCCGAGGAGCCGGCGGCCGCGGCCAGCGACCGCCCGCCGTTGCGTACCCGCCGCGAGGCCCGCCAGTCGTTCCTCACCCAGGAGCAGATCGAGGAACCCGCCACCCAGGGCTGGCGCGGCTTCCTGACCCGGGTCGGCATCCGTCAGGCTCCCAGCGAGGCCGAGCGCGCCCAGCGCACCGACGCTCAGGCCGTTTCCCAGCACTGGCCCGGCCCGCGCACCATCGCCATCGTCAACGGCAAGGGCGGGGCGTCCAAGACACCCAGCACAATCCTGCTGGCCGCGGTATTCGCCCGCTACGGCGGTGCCGGCGTCCTGACCTGGGACAACAACCAGACCCGCGGCACCCTGGGATGGCGCACCGAACAGGGGCCCCACGAGGCGACCCTGCTAGACCTGCTCCCCCAGGTCGACCGCCTGCTGTCGACCGGCGCCCAGTCCGCAGACCTGGCCCACTACGTCCACCACCAAACCCGCGACAAGTTCGACGTGCTGCGCTCCAAGCCCGACGTGCTGGCCAGCGAGCAGCGCATCACCGCTGAGGACGTCGACGCGATCCACGCCGTGGCCGCCAAGTACTACCGCCTGATCTTCATCGACTCCGGCAACGACGAGACCGACCCGATGTGGCGGCGCATGATCGACCACACTGACCAGCTGGTGGTGGCCACCACCACCCGCGACGACCACGCCGAAGCAGGGGCACTCCTGCTCGAGGCCCTGGCCGACCGCGGCGGCCGCGCCGCCCGCCTGGCGCAGGGCGCTGTGGCGATCGTCAGCCAAGCCGACAGAGCCGTCAGCACCACCGACGTCCAACACGTCGCGGCGGGATATCGCGAGCTGGCGCGCGAGGTGGCTACCATCCCGTTCGACCCCGCGATGGTCGACGGCATCCTGCGCTACGGCAGTCTCCGACCGACCACCCAGCGAGCCTGGCTCGCAGCCGGCGCGGCTGTTGCCAGGGGGCTCTGACAGCCGCGGCGACCAGTACGCCACGACAGATCGGAGCCCCGTGCCCCTCAAACCGTCCGACGACAGCGACGTCGACGCCCTCGGCCAACTCGCCCGCAGCAGTGACCGGATCCTGCTCGTGCGCCACCTGCGCGCGCACCCGGGCGACTACTTCGCCTCAATCCTGGAGACGACCGGGATCTCGAGCGGCAGCCTCGCCAAATACCTGCACGAGCTCGAAGCCCAAGGCATCGTCACCGGCGACCTGCCGCCCGAGCACCGCCGAGGCCGCACGGTGCGGTGGAGCGTCGACGACGAGCGACTGCGCGCGCTCATCGCCCACTTCGAGCAGGCAATCCTCGGATGACACGAGGCCGGCCCCCACGGAGCCGACCTCGTCGCTTCCCTGTGCTGCTGTCAAAGAACTACGCACAGGTTACTATGGCATTAAGCACCCCAGCGGCGGGCGAGGTGCGGTCGGGCAGTATTGGCCCATGCCGCGACTGACCACGCCCCCCTCGATGCCCGAGGAGGTGAGTGTCGCCATTGACGCTCTCGGCAATCGCGCACGCCTGGAAGTACTCCGGATCCTCTCTCGGCACGGCCAGCTCACCCTCACCGAGGTCGCAGAAGCGCTCGGCATCGACCGCTCTTCAGCCCGACGCCACCTCGTCACGCTCGAAGAACTCGGGTTCGTCCAGGGCGACGTGCCGCACGACGAGCGATGGCGGCGCACCACCGTGCGCTGGCAGGCCGACGCCCACGCCGTGGACCAGGCCTTCTCGGCCCTGCGGGACTACGCCGCCGGTCGCTAAGACGCCCTGTGGATCGCCCGGGCGCAAAACTCGACCGGAGAAATTTGCGACACGCCGCATCCCCAGCTCCGGTGCCGCTGGCCAGCGTGGTTGTGTTGCAGCCATGGGTAAGCGCGGACCGAAGGGCAAAGGCCCGAGAGAGCGGATCGAGGCCTCTGTGCCTCCTCCGCTCGCTGCCGTGATCGATCAAGCTGCCGCCTCGTCCCCGTACAAGACGCGCAGTGACTTCCTCGTGGCGCTGTTCGCCGAGCACTTCGGGCGCCCCGAGTACGTACCCGCTCCGACTCGCGCCCAGCAGGAGGCTCTCGACATCCCTGCATAACCGCAGAAAAGAAGCGGCCCGGCCCCCGAAGGGGCCGGGCCAGGTTCAGAAGCTCATCACCCGAAGCTGGCAGGCGGGGAGGTGATGGGCCCCGATCAACACACCCTTGGTGTGTTTCACGACAGGATCACTGTAGCAAGTGACCGCTACCAGTTCTCGATCAGCTGCGCCCGACACGCCGTCCAACCCGGACGAGCGTCCGGCTGGCGACCCCCGCGCGGAGTGGGCGGCGTGCGCGCCGCTGCTTGCCGGTGTGGCCCGTGTGCGTTTGGGACGCCGCCGGGCCGAGGGTGTGGAGTACCGCGACCGTGACGAGCGGCCGCTGACCCCGGCGCTGCCCAGCGCGCCGGCGGCGGTGCGCGTCTACGGCCATGACGGCGCGTGCGCGGCGCTGTGCTTCGACCTGGACGCCTCCAAGGGCGGGGCGCAGGCCGTGGCCCGTGACGCCGCGGGGCTCGAGCGGTGGCTGGTTGAGTGCGGCGCCCGCGTGGTCACCGACCTCTCCCCCAGCGGCGGGCGGCACGTGTACGTCCCGCTGGCCGAGCGGCTGGACTACACCACCGCCCGCGAGCTCGTCGAAGCCCTGGCCACGCACTTCCCCACCCTGGACCCCGGCCCGCACCGGTCGCTGACGACCGGGTGCATCCGCGTGCCCGGGTCCGTCCACGCCCGCGGCGGCCACCAGGTGCTGACGATGTCGTTGAATGCCGCATACGACGTGCTGCGCCGCCGCAACGGCGCCGACGTCGTGCAGGCCATGCGGGTGCGCCTGACCCGGGAGATCGCCGCCTGGCGCGCGGCCGCGCAGGCCCCGCCCCCCTCCCCTACCGCGGCCGACCCCGACATGGTCGGCCGGCTCGCCCAGGGCGAGCTGAGCGCCCGGCTGGTGCGCATCGCCCGCGAGGGCGTCTACGACACCGCGCGCTACGCCACCGCCTCCGAGGCCCGCCAGGCCGTCATCGCCGGCGCCGCCCGCGCCGGCTGGCGCCTGACTGACGTCGCCGCTCGCCTGGCGGACGGCCGCTGGCCGGGCCTGGCCGCCCTGTACGCCCGCTACGCCCCCCACCAGCGCCACGGCGCCCTGGCCCGCGACTGGCGCGCCGCCGAACGCCTGATCAGCGGCGGCGCGAACGAACCCGCCACCGAGCGCGGGAATGATCATGTGCACAGATCCAACACAAGCGCCCAACAGTCACAGGGGGGCGCCTCTACGGCCTTCGACGAGCACGCCTACATCCGCACCTGGCGCGCGGCGGTCCGCACCTACGAACAGCACCGCCTGCCGGGCAGGGCCGGGTACACCCTCCGGTTCGTGCTGCGGGCCCTGGGCGAGATGGCCCACCGCACCGGCAGTCGCTACCTCGCCGTCGGCACCCGCTCCCTGGCCGTGGCCTGCGGCGTGGACCACTCCACCGTCTCGGTGGCCCTGCGCGCCCTGACCGCGGCCGGCTGGTGCGACCGGCTCGAGGCCGGGCGCGGCGAGCACGCCGACCTGTACGCCTTGGCCCTCCCCCACGACCTGCAGGACACCGCCGGCACGCTGCGCTGGGATGCCGGCAAGGTCCACGCCCTGCGCCCGGCCTTCCGCGAGCTCGGACACGTCACCGCCCTGGTCTTTGAAGCCGTCGAGACCGGCCGCGCCCGCAGCATCACCGCCCTGGTCACCGCAACGGGCATCTCCCGACGCGCCGTGCACGAAGCCGTCGACATCCTGTCCGCCTGGGCCCTACTCGAGCGCACCAGCCACGGCCTCGTCGCCCGGCCCGAGGCGCTGAGCCGCGTCGCCGAGCAACTCGGCGCGCTCGACGCCGTGACCGCGCAGCTGCGGCGCTACGCCCGCCAGCGCGCCGCCTGGCGCGCCTACCTCGCCCGCCACGAACCGGACGCCGAACCACGCGATCTCGACGACGCCGAGACGTGGTGGTGGCCACCCGACGACGCCGCCGACGCTGGCTGGACGCTCGTAGGCGCGGTCACACCTCATGTCGCCGCCTGATGCGTGGCGTCCGAACCCTTCGATCACGCCGTCGCCCCCAAGGCTGTCGGGATGCTCTAGGACGTCACACCTTGGCGTGCACGTCGACCTGCCCGGCCATGAGGGCGCCGGCGCCAGATCCGACACGCGCGCAACTCCGGCACTCCGGAACTCCGTAGTTCGGGCGTCCCGCTGTGCCCATCAGCGCGGCCGTCCGGACCGTCCAGGTCACGTGCGAATCGGTAGTTTCCAAACTTCGGAAGTAGCGAAGTCTGTAACTACCGGACTCTGTAACTTTCAAGGTGACGCGTTGCGTTGCGCTGGCGCGCCGACCCGCGTGGGGCCGGGGCGCTGTCGCCCGCTCGGCGCGCGCGACTCCGGACTCCGGAAGTCTGTAACTCCGGAACTCTGTGACTCCGGCTGTTGCCGGCGGGTCCGGAGGCAGCTGGAGGCTCCCGTTCGCGACGCCGACGTGCACGTCAGGTCCCGGGCGCGGAAGTCTGTAACGTCCGAACTTCCGAACTTCGGAAGTGCCCGACTCCGCACCGTCGGGAAATGGCGCGTCGCGTTGCGCTCGGCGCAGGCCTCGGGTCCTGGCTGGCGCGGCAGCCAGGCCGGATGCGCGCGCAGGACACTCTGGAACTCTGTAACTCCGGTGCAGCGCGCTGCGCTGCCGCCTGTGCCGCGGGTTGCCGAGTTCCGCAGACGGCACGCGCGAGCCTGTAACTTCCGAACTTCCGGAGTGACAGACCCCGAAACTTCCGGAGTTCGGAAGTCAGACACGCCGAGGAGGGTATGCGTCTGCCGTCGCTCGACGTGAGAGAGTCCGGAACTCCGGGAGTACCGAACTTCGGTAGTGCCGGAGTTCCAGACTTCGGAAGTATGGCGGAAGGACAACCGGTGCGGATCCTGGCAGTGGCCAACCAGAAGGGTGGGGCGGGCAAGACCACAACAGCGATGTCCTTGGCTGCGGTGCTGGCTGAGGTGTCGCGTGTGCTCGTCGTGGACAACGACCCGCAGGGCTCGTCGACGTGGTGGGCCGAGCGCGCGGGGGAGTCGCTGCCGTTCGACTTCGCGGGCAGCACGAACCCGAACGAGCTCGCGCGACTTCGTGAGCTGCCGTACGACGTCGTCGTGGTCGATACCCCCGGCTCCCTCGAGGCCGGCGAGGTTCTGGCCACGATCGTGCAGGCGTCGGACTTCGTCATCCTGCCTACCGAGCCGGAGGCGCTGGCATTCCAGCCGCTCAGCCGGACCATCCAGAGCCTGGTCCAGCCCTACGGCGTGGACTACCGGGTCATGCTCAACAAGCTCGACCCGCGCAACCCCGGCGAGACGCTGGAAGCGCAGAAGCTCATCGACGGCGCCGGCTTCCCGCGCTTCCAGCACGGTGTGCGCAAGTACAAGGCCCACTCGACCGCGCCCCTGCGTGGGGAGGTCGTCACGCAGTACGAGACCTCGCGCGCGACGTTCAAGGCGATCGACGACTACCGCCGCGTGGCGCTCGAGCTCAACACTGTCTGGGCCGCCCAGAGCCAGCCCGTGGGGGTGAACTGACATGCCGAAGGTCAGCCTGACGTCGCTGCTGGACAACGCCGCCGCGCAGCCGGCGCCGGCCCCTGCACCTACGCCGACACCGGAACCGCCCCGTGCCGCGGTACCCGCGCCGGAAGCGGCGCCGGCGGCCGAGCTCCCGCAGCCGTCCGCGACGCGCAAGGCTTCGACTCGGCCGGCGCGGCGCGCGCAGGCCGAGCCGGCGCGCCGCAGCGAGCCTGCCGGTGGCCCGAAGTACCTCCAGCTGGAGCGCAAGGAGACGCGCATCCGCGCCGACCAGTGGGAGGGGCTGACGGCGACCGCGCGGCGACTGAACAAGGAGCGCAACCGCGAGGGCGAGCGAATCACCGAGAACACGCTGATCCGGGTCGCCGCGGACCTGCTGCTTTCTCGCGCCGACGAACTGAGCGGCGTCACCGAGGACGACCTGCGTAAGTCGCTGGGTCTGTAACTTCCGAACTTCGGGAGTTACAGACTTCCAGCCCCACGTCGCCGACCCATCGCAGAGAGGTGCAGGCCATGAGCGAACCCGACGACACGACGCCCCAGGGCGTCCTCGAGCCGCTGAGCGCGGTCGAGAACGCGCTGCTGGACCAGCTGCCCTGGGCGCCGGTGACTACCGACGCCGACGTGGACTTCCAGTTTCGCGACGACGACCTCGACGGCTGAGCGTCGCGTGGAGCGACGGCAAAGGCGCCCCCGGCTGTTGGTCGGGGGCGCCTTTGTGACACACAGGGGGCTGAGCGTGGGTCGAGCTATGGCGGGGCGCTGACACGGTGCGGGGCTGCGCCCCTGCGGCCCTCCGGGCCGTGCCTGTGGCCGCTGCGCGGCCGCGGTGATCGCGCCTGCGGCGCGGGGGTTTTCTTCCCCTCCTGGCGTTCCATCCTCGCCCGCGCGACCCTGCGCGCAACCGGCCTCGCTGCGCGTCCCGGCCCGACGAAACTCGTCGTCCTGCGGTCGCTGCGCTCCCTGAGCTCGGCCGACGAGCCCCGCCGTCCCGCGACCGGCCGGTTGCACTCCGGGCCGCTCATGCGGGCGGTGATTCCAGCGCCAGGAGGGGGCGAAAAACGGTCCGGCAAGGCGACCACCCACCCCTGGCGGATCGGAGTCACCATGACTTCCAACACCGAAGCCACCGCCACGCACGGGACGCTGGAGCACGTCGACCCGGCCGCGCTCGTGATCGGAGCGAACATCCGCACCGACGCCGACCTCGACCCGGACTTCGTCGCGTCGATCAAGGACCTGGGCGTCCTGACGCCCATCAACGTCCAGCGCCAGCAGGACGGCACGCTGGTCGTCCTGGCCGGGCAGCGGCGCACCCTCGCCGCCGTCGAGGCCGGGCTGGCGACCATCCCCGCCTACGTCACCGACGCCAACGGTGACGAGGCCGAGCGGATCATCCGGCAGTGGGCCGAGAACGACCACCGCGCCGCGATGCGCGACACCCACCGAACCGCGGCGATCAAGCAGCTGGCGCTCGACTTCGGGCTGTCGGCCGCGCAGATCGCCCGCCGCACCCGCACCAGCAAGGACACGGTGACCGCCGCGCTGGACGTGGCCGGGAGCCAGGTCGCTGAGGCCGTGCAGGCCAAGTACGACCTGACCCTCGACCAGGCCGCCGTGGTCGCGGAGTTCGAGGACGACAAGGAGGCGGTCAAGACGCTGACCGCCTGCGCAGTCGAGCACCCGGAGGCGTTCGCGCACACCGCCCAGCGGCTGCGCGACCAGCGCACCGAGGCCCATGCCCGCACTGAGGCGATCGAGGCGCTGACCCAGGCGGGCGTACCGGTCATCGAGCCGATCGGGTACGACGACAAGAAGGCCAAGCGGCTGCACGAGTTGCGCAACGCCGACGCCGAGGCGGGGGAGGGCATCACGCCCGAGGCGCACGCGCAGTGCCCCGGCCACGCCGCCTACGTCTCCACCCGCTGGGACGGAGTCGTGACGGTCTACGTGTGCACCGACTGGCGCGGGCACGGGCACCTCGACCGCTACGCCCAGGCCCCCACGAGCGGCGGGCCGCAGACCGAAGAGCAGAAGGCCGAGCGGCGCCGGGTGATCGAGAACAACAAGGCGTGGCGGTCGGCCGAGACGGTGCGCCGGGAGTGGCTGGCGCAGTTCGCCAAGCGCAAGACCGCGCCGAAGGACGCCGCCACGTTCCTCGCCCAGGCCATGGCCGAAGGCACCTACCTGCTGAACAAGGCCGGTGAGCGCGGTCACCGGCTGGCCACCGAGTGGCTGACCGGCAAGGCCGACGCCGGACGCGGCGCAGTGACCGGACTGCTGGCCAAGGCCACCCCGGCCCGCGCCCAGCACATCGCGCTGGTGCTGGCACTGGCCGCCGTGGAGGACGCCACAGACGTGCACACCTGGCGCAACCCCGACACCGAGACGCGCCGCTACTTCACCGCCCTCGAAGGCTGGGGGTACGCGCTGGCCGAGGTCGAGCAGATCGCCAAGGGCCAGTGAGCCGGTAGGCAGGCGGTGCGGGGCCGGGCCGAGCGGTCCGGCCCCGCACGCGGGCGGCGGGCGCGGCCGACGGCCCATCGAGGGCCGGCGGCCACGCAGCGGGGCCAGCCCCGCACCCCGGCGGCCCTGCGGGCCGAGCGGCCGGCCGCTGCGCGGCCGCGGCGATCGCGCCTGCGGCGCAGGGTTTTCTTCCCCTCCTGGCGTTCCATCATCGCCCGCGCGACCCTGCGCGCAAGGCCCGCGCTGCGCGCCGGCATTCCCCCGAGATTTCTCGAGCTGCGGTCGCTGCGCTCCCTGAGCCCGCTCGAGAAATCTCTCCTCCTGCCGGTCCCGGGCCTTGCACTCCGGGCCGCTCATGCGGGCGGTGATTCCAGCGCCAGGAGGGGGCGAAAAACGGTCGGGGCCACCGACCACCCACCCCTGGGCGAAGGAGCATCCCGTGAGCGAGTCCTACCGCATCCGCACCATCACCGACCTGCTGGGCGTCATCCCCACCATGGTCGGCTACCAGCCCGCCGAGCAGGCCGTCGTGATCGGCGTGCGCGACACGGGCCTGTCCGTCACCGCCAGCGCCCGCCTGTTGGACCTGACCGACGCCGGGGCGGCGATGATCGCCGACGAGTTCACCCGCGCCGAGGCCACCCGCGCCGTCGTGGCCGTCTACACCGACGACGCGGCGACCGCCACGGCCGCGCTGGACAGCCTCACCGGCGCGCTGCACGGCCAGGCCCTCGACGTGGCGGCCGCCTACCAGATCGGCGCCGACGACTACCGCGACCTGCTCGACCCGACCGCACCGGCCCGCGACCGGCGCGAGATCACCGAGAGCACGGCCGCGCTGCAGATGCTCGTGGAGCACGGCGCGGCCCCGGCCAGCATCACCGAGGCCCTGCCCGGCCCGGCCGCCACCGCCGAGCGTGACCGCGCCGCAGCGGCCGCCGCCGCGCACGCCGCCCAGAACATCGACAACCCGCGCCGGTTCGCCCTGGCGACCTGGCGCGGCACTGTCGCCGGGATGCTGGACGACGCCGAGGTCTACGGCGAACTGGCCCAGATGCTCACCGACACGCGCGTGCGTGACGCGGTGCTGGTGGCCACCGTCCCGGGCCTGCCGTTCGACCTGCCCGCCCGGATGATCGACGCCGCCGACGACGACCCCGAGGTCGACCAGGCCGCCGAGCAGGCCGTGGCCGCCATCGTCGACCCCGCCCGCGCGGTCGCCCCCGACGAGACCGTGCAGGACGCCATCGACACCCTCGGACGCGTCATCGCCCACACCCCGACCAGCGCCAACGCGTGGGCGCTGTGGGCGCTGCTGACCTGGTGGAAGGGCAACAGCGGCCTCGCCCGCGAGGCTGCCACCCGAGCGCGCAGCATCAACCCCGACCACCGCCTGGCCGGACTGGTCCTCGCCGCCATCGCGGCCCGGCTCGCCCCCGGCTGGGTCCGCGCCATCCAGCGGTGACCCTCGAAACGACACCGTGCGGGGGCCGGGCCAAGCGGTCCGGCCCCCGTCGCGGCGGCGGCCGCGTTCGTCGGCCCATCGAGGGCCGACGAACGCGGGCGGGGGAGACCCCCGCACCCCCAAGACCGGCTGCGCCGGCCTGCAGGGGCCCCGCCCCCGCACCCCCGCGGCCGGCCGCTGCGCGGCCGCGACCACAGCGCCTGCGGCGCACGCACGTCCCCCTCCTGGCTCTCCATGCTCGCCCGCGCGACCCGGCGCGCAACCACCGCGCCTACGGCGCCGACCTGCGGTCCAAACTCGCCGGCTGCGGTCGCTGCGCTCCCTGAGCTCGCCGACGAGCCCGGCCCTCCGCCCGGTCCCGGTGGTTGCACTCCCGGCCGCTATACGGGCGGTCATTCCGGCGCCAGGAGGGGGCGAAAAACGGTCGGGCAAGGCGACCACCCACCCCTGGCGAAGGAGGACCCACCATGCGCCAGACCGTGACCGTCGTCGTCGCCCGTCAACGGCACCTCGAGGCCATCCCGACCCACGACTTCGCCGAGGTCCCTCCGGACTGGGACCCCGACATCCGCGAAGCGGTCGAGGCCGGCCGCATCAGCATCCGGCGCGCTCGGACCATCCACGCCCGACGCCAGCAGAACCGCTAACCGATCCCCTGAGCAGGAAGGACGCAGACGTGAACGAACTGACCGAGATCTTCGGCCCGGTGATCCACCGCTACACCCGCGCGCAGGCCCTCGCCGACGGCGCGCTCATCGACGCCGGCGAGCTGGCCCGCGAAGCCGGGTTCACCGTCCCTCTCGCCCTCACCGCCGCCGCCTGGGCCGAGGCAGTGGCATGGGACCACGGCCCCCACCAGGACGAGACCGGGCGGCTGTGGGACGTGCTCACGATGGCCGGGCTCGCCGCACGCACCGCCACCGGCCCCCGCGTCGCCTTCACCGTCGCGCGCGTGCCCAACCGGCCCGGTGCCGAGCAGCCCACCAACACCACCCTCCACCTGCACATCGGCCCCGGCGACACCCCCGCCCCCGTGCTGACCGTCCTACTGCCGCACGAGGACTGACCCCGGCGGCCGGGCCGTGGCCGGCCCGGCCGCCGGTGAGCCACCCGCCCATCCCGGGCGCGGTGGCCGCCACACACCCTGGAGAGACCATGACCCGACGCACCCAGCCCCTGCCGCCGCAGCTCGCAGGCCCGATCCTCGACGTCGTCCACCGCGCCCGCGCCGCCGCCGCCGGCACCGGCACGCCAACCAACGCGCGGCCGCCGAGGCCGGCCAGACCCGCATCCCCACCGGCTACAAGGCCGCCCGCCGCACCGCCTCCGCCGGCCAGTACGCAGCCCACGCCCTGCGCCTGGCAGCCCTCGAGGCCGCCCGACCCACCGCCCCGGCCCTGCAGGCCGCCGCGGCCGCGTTCAACACCTGGCAGGTCGACCCCCGCACCGCCGCCGCCGATGCCCTACGCCACGTCGCCACCAGCGCACCCCCCGCAGCCGCGCGCGAGCTGCACACCGTGGCCGCCTGGCTCGACCACACCGTCGGGCACGAGCTCCTGGCCACCACCGCCGCCCTGTGCCGGCTCGCCCTCGACACCGCGACCGACCACCTGGGCCCCGCCTGGCACGCCACCCACGGCCAACGCCTGCGCGCCCTGCTCGAGGAGGCCGCATGAGCACCACCGCGCGCCAGCGCGCCAACGGAAGCGGCCTGCGGCCGCCGATGCCACCCAAGAGCCGATCGGGGCGTTCCTGGACGCCACATCATGGCCGCCGCACCCTGCGCGCAAGCGGCTGCGCCGCCGGCAGCAGGCGACAACTGCGGCACGCGGTCGCGCAGCTCCCTGGCATCGCGCCGAACTTCTCGCCACCGCCGCCCTACGGGTTGACGCTCCGGGCGCTGTCGGCGGCCCGTGCTGCGCTCACCAGGAACGCCCCGAAAAATGTCGCCTGGGGGACAAGCAGGGGGAGGGGACCAATGCTGAGCGTCACCGTCTACAGCACACCCGCGTGCATCCGCTGCAAGATGACCAAGGACCCCTTCACCACCAAGGGCATCACCGTGCGGGAGGTGGCGTTGGCCGACAACCCGGCCGCGCACGAGTACGTCACCACCGACCTCGGGTACAGCGAGGCGCCCGTCGTCGTGGTCGAGGACGGCACCGGCCAGGACCACTGGTCAGGCTTCCGCCCCGACCAGATCGCCCGCGTCGCCGCGGCCGCCCATGCCGAGGAGACACCGTGACCGCCATGCAGGCGCAGGTCAGCGCCGAGCGGATCGTCGAGGTCAACACCGCGGCGTGGGAGTTTTGGCGCTGGCACGCCCGCCAGCCGGGGGAGTGGACCGCCGAGTACCTCGCCGGCCGGGGCCTGCGCGGTGTGCGGGCCGGCTACGCCCCACCCGGCTGGGCGCGCCTGGTGCCCACCCTGCACCGCAAGCACGTCACCGACGACGAGCTGCTGGCCGCCGGCCTGGCCGTGCGCACCGCCAAGGGCGCGCTCGGGGACGCCTTCCGTGACCGGCTCGTGCTGCCCATCACCGACACCGCCGATCGCATCATCGGGTTCACCGCCCGCCGCAACCCCGCCGTCGACGGCGACGAGAGTGTCCCGAAGTACCTCAACACCACCACCACGGCCGTCTACGACAAGCATCGCGCGCTGTACGGGCTCGACCAGGCCGCTGCCCGGCGCATCACCGCCGGCGCCGCGCCCGTGCTGGTCGAAGGCGCCCTCGACGTCGAAGCCGTCCGCCGGGCCGGCCCCGACTACGTGCCCGTGGCCGCCTGCGGCACCGCGATCACCACCGGCCACCTCGAGCAGCTGCGCACCCTCGACCCGCACGCGCTCGAGCGCGCGATCGTCACCCTCGACGGCGACGCCGCCGGCGCAGCAGGCGCCCGGCGCCTGTGGGACCAGCTCACCGCTACCGAGGCCGGCACCATCGGCGCCGTCGTCCTGCCCGCCGGCACGGACCCCGCCGGCCTCCTCGAGGCCGGCCACCGCGACGAGCTCGCCGCCCTCCTGGCACACCCCCAGCCGCTCACCCACGCCGTCATCGACCAGGCGCTTGCCCAGCACGGCGACCACCTCGAAGGACGGCTCGCAGCCGTCCGCGACGCAGCACAGCTGGTGCGCTGCCTCGAGCCCTACGCCGCCGCGGCCGCCGGTCTCCACCTGTCCCAGCGGGTCACCGACACCCTCGACACCGCTAGCGTGCTGGCCGAGATCCTCGACGCCTACCGGTCAGCAGAAGCGCGGCAAGCATGAGCCCGAGCGCCCTCAAATGACCCTAGGTGCGCGACCAGATGCCCCTGGGGCGCCCCACGAAAGGCACTCGAAAGCACCTTCGGCAGGGCCGACTGACCGCCGCAGCGCTCACGCAGCGGTCAGAAGATCCGCGCCGAGCGGGCCCCGGCTGACGTTCCACCATGCTCGCGCCCTGCGAGCAACGGGGCTCGCTGCACCCCGCGGTGCGGCGGAACGCGTGAGGCCGCGGTCGCTCCGCTCAGCGCGTCGGGCGATCGGCATCGACGTAGAGGACGACTCGGCCGGAGCTCAGGTCGAACACGTCTCCAGGGTTCGCGCGCTCGGCACCCGCTTCGAGACGCTGCTTCTCCTGCAGCGTGAGCTGCGTGCTGGGCTGGAATGCCTCGACAAGCTCACCGAGGACCGCGCCACCATCGGGCTTCGGCCGTGTGTGCCGCCAGTAGATCCACCCCTTCGCCTCGGCACGAAGGGCTAGGCGATCGATGGCGACGATGGCGGCGACGCATCCTACGGTGATCAGTACGGCGTCCAGCACGTGTTGGCCACCCCCTGCCAGCGCTCATCAGTCGTCCTTACCCTAGCCATCACCCACCACGCCACAGCGCAGCCGCCGCGGCGTCCGGGAGGCTCAGCCGACAGTGACCGGGGGAGTGGGGCGCCGGCGCGGCGGGATCGTGCGGTACACGTCCTGGGGGCGCAGCCACACCAACAGCTCATGATCCTGCGAGCGGGCCTCCGGTGCGGTGACCGCGACCATGACCCGGTCGACCGTCCAGCGGATCGCACGGGCCGGCACCAGCTCCTCGTGCGTGGACCACACCAGCCGGCAGATGACCGGCACACTGCCCTGCGGGCGCGCCGGCACGTGGTCGGGACGCGCGTAGTTCAGCGGGACGGGCGCCGGCCAGAACTCCTCCGCCGGCCGTGGCCGCGCCGGCGGAGCCTCCCGATCGGCCCTGCGCCCCTCTCCCGTCACCCCCTCAGGGTACGGCGTCATTCGAACTCACGTTCGATAATGGCGCCATGGGAGGAAGCGGCGCGGACGCGCTCGAAGCTGCTCGAGCGGCCCTGCGCGCCGCCGAGCAGCGCGTCGGCGTCACCCGCCGCGCCGAGGTCCTTCCCGAGCCCGTCGAGCCGGTCAGCCAACCGCTGGCAGACCTCCTACCAGGAAGGACGTTCCCCAAGGGGACGACGTCCACCGTCGTCGGATCCACGAGCCTGCTGCTCGAGCTCCTCGGCGCCACGCAGCGGGCGGGGGAGTGGGTCGCCTTCGTCGGGATGCCGACCCTGGGGCTCCTGGCCGTGCACGAGGCCGGCGTCGACCTCGAACGCGTCGCCTACATCCCCAACGTCGGCCCCAACGGCCCAGCGGCCGTGGCCGCGCTGCTCGACGGCATCGAGCACATCGTCGTCGGCCCGGCCTGTGCCCTGCTCGACACCGACCGCCGACGGCTGCTGGCCCGCGCTCGAGAGCGCGGCAGCGCGCTCATCAGCACCACTCCCTGGTCCGGTGCCGCGCTGGCTCTCGACGTCGAGCGAGCCACCTGGGCGGGCCCCGACGGCGGGGACTACTGGCTACGCGAGACCCGCTACGACGTCGTGCGCCACAGCAAGGCCGACGGACCCGGTCGGCGCTTCACCATCGTGCGCACCCACGAGACCGGGCTGGCCCGAGGGACCACTGCCCGAACCCGCCTCGAGCTCTACGCCGCGGCCGAGGAGCGCCGCAGCCTGCGCCTCGTCAGCGGAGCGGCATAGGCCGCAGGCGACGTCTAAGCGGCGCAGCCTGCTAAGAACTCGCAGTGATGGGGCCGCTGGCACCGCCGCTCCAGGGACATACCGCCATGCCTCGGGCCAGTAGGCTTCGCCGGTCAGCTAGAACCTGAGGGAGTGGCGTGAAGTACCAGCTGTTCGACTACCAGGACGACGCCGTCGCAGCCATCTCCCGGCACCTCATCCGCGCGAATCGCGACCACATCGAGGACCCTGACGAGCTGTCCGCTGTCGTGCTCGCCGCGCCGACCGGCGCCGGCAAGACTGTCATCGCGACCGGGGTGATCGAGGCGTCGCTCGACCTGGACGAGGCGACACCGGGCGTCGACGGCGCGACGTTCCTGTGGGTCACCGACGACCCGTCGCTCAACCGGCAGACCTTGCAGAAGATGATGGACTCCTCGTCCGACATGGACCTGGGGCTGCTGAGCATCATCGAGAACGACTTTGACGCCGAGGTCTTCGAGCCCGGCCGCGTCTACTTCCTCAACATCCAGAAGCTGTCCGCGAACGCGAACCTGGCCAAGTCCCGGGTCGACGGGCGCACCTACTCCCTGTGGGAGACGATCGCCAACACGATCACCCAACGCCCGCACGGGTTTGTCGTGGTGATCGACGAGGCACACCGCGGCACGACGAACACAGCAGCCGCAGGCCGCACACGTGAGACGATCGTTAGCCAGATCATCGGTGGCGGCACCACCGGCCGACCCGCCGCCCCGGTCGTGTGGGGGATCTCCGCAACGCCCCGCCGCTTCGTGGCCGCGATGAACGAGGCGGGGCGCACCACCAAGCAGCACACCGTGCGGATCGAAGACGTGCGGGCCTCCGGACTGCTCAAGGAGCAGATCGTCGTGGGCCACACGCAGGGGGTCGACGCTGCGGAATCGGCCCTGGTTCGGTTCGCCGTCCAGCGCGTGCGAACCTACGACGCGAAGTGGGCCGCATACACCGCCGCGACGGGCGAACCGCACGTGCATCCCGCCCTAGTCATCCAGGTTGCCGACAAGCCGACGTCGGCCGAGCTCGGCGCCCTCATCGCGACCGTGCTCGAGGAGTGGCCGGAGATCTCCTCGGATGCGATCGTGCACACCTTCGCCGACCACGCCGCGGTCGACGCCGGCGGCCTGCACATCCCGTGGTGCCCGCCCGAGGACATCCAGGACCGCACCGAGGTCCGCGTGGTGCTGTGCAAGACGGCGATCACCACCGGATGGGACTGCCCGCGAGCCGAGGTGCTGCTGTCCTTCCGGGTCGCCAAGGACCTGGACCTGATCACCCAGATCATGGGCCGCATGGTCCGCACACCGCTGGCCCGGCGGATCGACACTGACCAGGACCTCAACGCGGTCCACTGCATCCTGCCAAAGTTCGACAAGGCGGCGGTCGAAGAGATCGCCGAGCGGTTCAAGATCGGCGACGACGAGACCCTCGCCGCCGGCGCCACCGTGATCACGGACGCCGTCGAGCTCACGCGCAACCCCGTGCTTGGCTCGCTGACGGCACCTGTCACCGCGGTCCCGTCACCGCGGAGCGCGTCGGGCGCCGAGGACGCCGATCAGTTTGGCCTGGCCGAGGAGGGCACACCGGCCGGTGACCGGACCGCTCCGGCCTCGACGTCACACCCTGCCCCCGTGGCGCTGTCGACGTCGCCCGCAGCCACCGACGCGGCACAAGGCGGGCTGTTTGACGCCGCTGCGGAGCCCGTCCACGATCTCACCGCCGCCGAGTCGTCGGTCTTCGACGTCATCGGCGCGCTGACCTCCTACACGATCCCGCGCCGCATCCACCGCTCGCCGGTATCGCGGCTGATGCAGATGGCGATCCTCCTCGCCGGTGAGCACGACGGCATGGTCATCGACGCCAAGGCCCCCGTGAAGGCGCGCATCGCGCTGCTGTCGGTGATCGATGAGCACCGCGCTGTCCTGGCCGAGTCGGGTGAGCTGGAGGACCTCGTGCGCGGGGCGGGCACCACGCGGCTGTTCGAGCGCACCGTCGGCTTCGCCAACCCGAACTCCACGCCCGTCGATACGACGTCCGCCCTCGTGCTGGACGCTCGCGGCATCCAGATCCTGATGAAGCGCGCCGCGGCGGCGCTGCCCGAGGGGCTGGCCAACTGGTATGTCAAGCGCCTGGCCGAGCGGGACGAGCAGGTGCGCGAGGCACAGCTGACCACGATCGCCCTCGCCGGCGACCCCACCCTGCTGCCTGACCTGGAGAACCGGGCGTCCTATCAGGTGGAGCAGTGGTTCAAGGAGTACGGGGGTGCAATCACCCGTTTGCCCGCTCCTGAGCAGGAGTCGTTTGACCGGATCAAGCGCGAGTCCGACCGGCCGCTGCCGACCACGATCACGTTGCCGACGACCCGGACCGAGAGCGCGTCCGGAACGGCCTGGGAGCGACACATCCTCTCCGACGCCGAGGGACTGTATCGGACGGACCTGCAGGGATGGGAAGAGCACGTGCTGCGCACCGAGCTCGGGGCCGGGGCCACAGCCTGGTACCGCAACCCGGCGACCGGGCGGCACTCCCTGCAAATCCCGTACACCACTGCGCAGGGCGTCCGGGGTCTGGCGCCGGACTTCATCTTCGTCCACCAGGTCGGCGGCCAGCTGCGAGCCTCCCTCGTGGACCCGCACGGCACGCACCTGGCCGATGCTGTCGACAAGCTCAAGGGGCTCGCCGAGTACGCCGCTAAGCACGCCGAGGACTACCACCGCGTCCAGTCGATCGCGCTCGTCGACGGTGAGTACTTGATGCTCAACCACCAGGACGCGAGCATCCGCAACGCGATCGCGGCGTTTGACGGCACCGACTCGCGCGAGCTCTTCCGCGCCCACGGGACGAGGTACTGACGTGGCCCACATCGACAACTTGATCGAGTCGATCAAGGACCCCCACCTTCGCGCGGCCCTTCGCGCCGAGTACGACAAGGTCACCAAGAACCGCCGACTCGGCCTGGTCTTCGACCGACACATGCCCGAGTCCGTCGCGCTGCCGGGCTTCGCGATCCGCGCCGGCGAAAAGGTCCAGGTTCTCGCCGAAGGCTCCGACGACCCCACCGAGCTGGACGGCACCGGGATCTGGACCGTAGCTAGCGTCGAAGGCGAACTCGCACGACTGCGTGACGGGAACGGCGAAACGCGCGAGGCACCCGTCAGTCGGCTGGTCGCCACCCGCGAGTTCGGCGACCCCATCTACCCGGGACTGGTATCGACCGGTGCTGTGGTGCGTGGTGGTGGTACCGAGGGCGACGATGGCGGCAAGCCGTTTCACACGGTCATTAACGCCGAGAACTACCACGCACTCGAGGCGCTGCTCTTCGCCTACGAGGGGCAGATCGACGCCATCTACATTGACCCGCCCTACAACACCGGTGCCCGGGACTGGAAGTACAACAACGACTACGTCGACGACGCAGACCCCTACCGCCACTCGAAGTGGCTTTCGTTCATCGAGCGGCGTCTCCTCCTTGCCAAAAGGCTCCTGAACCCCGCCGATTCGGTTCTCATCGTCACGATCGACGAGAAGGAGTACGCAAGACTTGCGCTCCTGCTGGAGCAAACCTTCCCAGCAGCTCGGATCCAGATGGTTTCGGCCGTGATCAACCCGGCCGGAGTTAGCCGACCGAGCAGTTTCGCGCGAACGGACGAGTACGTCTTCTTCGTCCAGTTTGGTGGCTCTCGTGTAACTCCGCTTCCCCTCGGCGATGAGTGGCGGCTCAACCCTGACGACAAGCGCACGACGCGGATGCTCTGGTCGATGCTCATCCGCACGGGCACCAACGCTCGGCGGGTCGACCGTCCAAACCTGTTCTATCCCATCTTCATCAGCGAGGACGGCACGACCCTCGCCGGGGCCGGCGACTCGGTTCCGCTCACCACGCCTCGAGAAGAGATCCTCGCGCCACCAGGGACCGTGGCGGTGTGGCCGATCCGGAGAGACGGTACAGAGGGCAACTGGCAGATTTCGCAAGACCGCCTCCTGGCCGCCTACAGTAAGGGGTACGTCCGGCTTGGACGATTCACAGATCGCGGCATGTCCCTCTCCTACTTGAAGGCTGGGGAGCAGAAGAAGGTCGAGGACGGGACCTACGAGATCACCGGCCACCGCGTTGACGGGTCGGTCATCTCGGACACCGAGTTTCGCTCGATCATCCCGGGCACGGCTTGGCGAATTCCCTCGCACGACTCGTCCCGGAACGGGTCGAACCTGCTCCGAGCGATGATGCCGGATCGAAGCTTCCCGTTCCCCAAGTCTCTCTACGCGGTTGAGGACTCGCTGCGGTTCTTTGTCGCCAATAAGCCCGATGCCGTCGTGCTCGACTTCTTCGCTGGCTCCGGAACAACAGCCCACGCGGTTATGCGCCTGAACAAGCAGGACGGCGGGCGCCGTCGGGCGATCCTCGTGACGAACAACGAGGTTGGACCCGACGAGCAAGCGACGCTGCGGGCCCGCGGCCTGAAGCCCGGCGATGAGGAATGGGAGGCACTGGGAATCTGCGACTACGTCACGAAGCCGCGCATCAGGGCTGCCATTACCGGCACGACGACCACGGGCGAACCAATCAAGGGCGACTACCGCTTCGTCGACGAGTTCCCAATGTCGGAGGGGTTCGCTGAGAACGCGGAGTTCTTCACACTGACGTATGAAGATCCTGCGCTAGTTTCGCTCGGCCGGCGGTACGGGGCGATCGCACCGTTGCTGTGGTTGCGCGCTGGTGCGGTCGGTGAACGGATCGAGAAGGTGGCGGAGGAGGGCTGGGCGATCCCGTCGGGAGCCGTCTACGGCGTGCTGTTCGACACCACGGCGTGGGGTCCGTTCGTCGCAGCGGCTGCCAAGCGCGAGGACCTAACGCACGCGTTCATCGTGACGGACTCGGTCGCGGAGTATCAGCAGATCGTCGCGAAGCTGAATCCCGCGCTCAAGACGACTCGCTTGTACGCGGACTACCTGCGCAGCTTCGAGATCAACACCCGGCGATGAGGCACGCGAGCGTCTTGCTGCTTGCAACCTGTGACGTGTGCACCAGCGCCCCATGCGACTGGGGTGACGCATGAGCGCCCTCCACGCCAAGGAAGCACTGCTCGCGCCGAATCGTGCGACGAGTCAGGTGGAGGCGCTCGGAAGTCCGTCGTCCGTCCCCGCCGAGCCGGGCGTCTATGCCTGGTATTTCGACATTTCGCCGCTCGAGGCGCTCCCCGAAGGAGTTTACGAGAACGAACTGGGGCACCTGCTCTACGTGGGAATCGCGCCGCGCAAACCGCGGTCTCGGGACGGCCGGCCAAGCAGAGAGAATCTCCGTAAGCGCATCCGCGAGCACTTTAGTGGTGACGCCTCACGCTCGACGCTGCGGTTGACCCTGGGCTCGCTGCTCTCGGATGAACTCAAGCTCCAGCTGCGCCGCGTCGGCGCCTCCGAGCGCCGAACGTTCGGTGAGGGGGAGGCGGTGCTGTCGGATTGGATCGCGGAACATGCCCGCGCCTGCTGGTACGTAGACCGGAGGCCGTGGGACATCGAATCGGCCCTCATAGCTGATCTAGTCCTGCCGCTGAACCTCGCCCAGAACGAGCACAGCCCCCTGCGCGCAGCCGTCTCTGCGGCCCGGCATTCCCAGCGCCAGACCGCTGACATGCTTCCGGTCCTGCCGGCCGGCGTCCTACGGGCGCCCGGGCTCGGGGATGGCCGAGATATGGTCGCGGACGTGACGAGCGTCGACTCTTCTCTACCAGGGACCTACCGGGTCGCTGACGCATCACCGGTCAAGTTCTCCGAGGCGATGGCGGTGTGGATCCCGCTGGCGTACCAGGAGCTCGTCGCCACCGCGCGTAAGTACCACGCCGTGATCACGTACCGAGAGCTGAGCGACCAAGTGCAGGAGCGATCCGGGATCCGCACGCGCGTGCTGCTCACGAACTGGATTGGCAAGCTGCTCGAGGAGGTCGCCGTCCTCGCCAAGACGAACGGTGAGCCGCCCCTGACCTCGCTGTGCGTCCACCAGGACGGCACGATCGGACCCGGCTACGCCAAGGCACCTAGGTCAGTGGTCGACGAACCCGGCGACGACATCGAGCACTACGCCGCAGAGCACAGGCTGCTTTGCTATCGCAAGTACGCGGAGGATCTGCCCGACGACGGTGGACGGCCAGCTCTAACGAAGGCAGAGGCGGAGCGCCGGGCGCGCAAGACGGCGAAAGAACCTGCGCGACGGCCTGAGTGCCCGACATGCTTCACCACGCTGCCTGCGACTGGTGTCTGCGACTACTGCTGACCTAGTGCTTCCGGAGCGTACTGGCCGCCGATAATAACCCTTATGTCCGACATGGCTTTTTCGAGCTGCCCGCTGCCCTGGCTCTGCGGGTCTCAGCGAGGGAACTTCTTGGGCTTGAACCCATGGGCGGCGAACAAGTCCTCGACGGCTGCGGCGCTCGGTGCGGTCGGCGGATCAGGAACTGGGTTGACGGGAACTACGGCTGGGTCTTCAAGCCGGCTCAGATCGAGCCGGTAGGTGTTACGCAGCCGACGGAAGTCGAAGGCGTTGCGCGACGCCGACTGCCGTCGGGCCGTCGCGATGCCGGCGGCACGTAGTTCGCGCAGTCCCTTGCTGCGCGTGTCCTCGCTCAATCCATACAGGGCCTCGGCGCGCTCAGGGCTGAACCACAGATCGGTCTTCTCGGGATCACGAGGGCCAAGTTCGGTCAGGAGAATTAGGAACATCGCGATGCCCGCGCCAGACAAGGCTGCCAGCCAGCCCGAGGTCCAGAACGTGTCGGGAATTTGGATGTAACGGTGCGGGTTCTCGAACCCCAATGAGCGGCTGGTGTTGAAGGCGCGCCCCGGCAACGTGTACTTCTCGCCCTGGCCCCCCTCGTTGAGCAACGTGATCCGGCTAGGTTGACCGGGCTGGGTCGTCACGCTGACAAGCTTGGCCTCGGCCAGTGCGTTGATCGCTTGCCGAATCCTGCGGGTGCCGCTGATGTTGGGGTCGCGCAGATCAAGAAGTGTCGCCCACGCGCGGGCTGGGTAGGCCAGGTCGTGCGGCGGTGCCGCCGCGAACCATAGGAACGAAAGCTCCAGCTTGAGTCGGACATCCCCTCCCCGGCCACCGCGAAGAAGCTTAGCCATCGGCGCCGGCTCGTTTGCGCTGCGGACCACCGTGTCGCGCTGCTCCAGGAAGACCGCTCGGACTGGCGCTGTCGTGCGCCGACCGACCCGGTTCTTGATGACGGCGGCAGCCTCGAGCGCGGCCGCGCTCGCTCGCCGCTCGGTCGGGCGTTCCGCTCCGTCATCTCCACGGGTATACACAGATCTACCTCAGACATATCGTAGTACCGGGTGACAGGGTGAGCCTATCACCCGGCCGGTAGGTAGGGGTGTGTCCGGGAGGAACCGTGCGCTGCCCGGTGGCTCCGTGGTACTCCTCCGGGGCGGTCGGTAGGTGTCCAGGGTGGCCCCCGCGCACCACCTCCGCAAACTGTGCTACAGTTCACGCAGGCCGAGTCGACCTGACGACCAGGTGGAGAGCATCCGTGGATGCACTGACCACCCAGGGACCAGGAGGCGGAGCTGAGCGGTGGTCGCGGCCACGGCTCGTCCGGGTGGTCCCACACAGATCGGCATCACGCCGAGGGGCTCCGGCTAGCCGGTGACCGCGACCACCGCGGCGCTACCTGGCCCAGTGCCGTGGGGGCGGGACTCGCGCCCGCGCCCCCACGGTCTTCGGCCTACACCCGCTGCGAGATGGTCCCGCCTGGGTCGCTGTCGGCGCGCCGCTTGGTCATGAACTCTCCACTACCGGCGTCCCGGTAGACAGTCCGCCGGTTCGACGTGCCCGACCCCACGCGCTCGGTCGTCGTCTTGCCGGGCCACCTGGCGGCCGCGGCCTTCGATACAAACTTCCCGGAGCCAGCACTCCGGTGGACGGTGCGCCCCATGCGCCTGCCTCCTTCTGGACCTTGTCGTCCCTCGGGAAGCTGCCGGGCCGATCCCTCCGAGCGGCGTTCCCGAGAGGCGTCGCCCGGAGTTAGTCTCGTGGTTCACCTGCCAGTGAGCGCGAGAGTCCGGATCGGCATGAGCCCGTTTCGGACTCTCCGTGCTTCCGGACGACAGTGTCGCAGGTCATACCCACACCACTTTCTGGACAGACGGATCGTCCCGAGGTCGTTGCTGACCCCAGCTGGACCGGCAGCGAGTTCCGGCACGCGCAGCGGTTCGTGCACGCTCGGTAGCGAGGTCACCGACACGACCTCCCTGGATGGTCGAGAACGGCCGGCGAGGTGTCGATCGCGGGTCTGAGCCTCGGTGCGCCGGCGGGCCGACGTGGCGTGCCGGTACGGTCGAGGCTGCGCCGGATCGCGGTCTGCGTGCGCCCGGTCAGCTCCGCGAGCTCGCGCAGCGACCGGCCGGCGGTGTACTGCTCGGCGACGAATGCGTCCAGCCGCTTGCGCTGGAACCACTGGTTCTGGGTCTTGGTGTCGTACTTGAACGGGCGCAGCGCCTCGAGCGAGGGCTTGGAGGGGTACGCCATGCTCAGACCCTGCCGCGCGGGCGTGGGCAGCGCCAGCGCAGGGCTTTCGAGGCCAGCGCCGGACGCCCAGCGGCGTCATCCATCCTGCGCGTCCGCGGGCGGCTCCTCACCGCCCTTGGACTCAGCGATGCGCCGGCGCTGAGCCTCGTACTGGGCGGCGATGTACTCCTCGAGCTTGTCCCGTTCGATTCGCCATATCCCGCGCCCGCCGATCTGGATCGCCGGCAGCGCCCCGGAGTGCAGCAGGCCGTAGACCTGCCGCTCGGTGATCGCGAGCTCCTCGGCGACGTCCTCGATCTTGATGAACCGGGCCATGGGTCACATGGTGGCAGCGCACGGTCGAGGCACCGCGGGGTTATCCACAGCTGTCGCAGTCGTCCAGTGCAGTTGGTGTGGTCACCGGTCCTTACCCTGGTCCTCGTGCCACGACGCCCGAAGCCGGCCCGCAGCGGCCACGTGTTCGTCGACGAGAGCAAGGCGAAGGACTACTTGCTCGTCGCGGCCGTCGTGCTGCCTGGGCAGCTGGCCGACGCTCGTCGTACGGTGCGTTCGCTGGTGCTGCCCCGCCAGCCGCGTCTGCACATGAAGAAGGAAAGCGACGCCCGGCGCAAGCAGATCCTCGAGGCGTTCGCCGGCCTGGCCCCTGCCGTGACGATCTACCGCGCCGGGACCACCTACCGCACCGAACTCGAGCGGCGCGCACGCTGCCTCGAAGCTCTGGTTGCCGATGCGGCCGAGGCGCAGCACACCCACCTGTACCTCGAGCGTGACGAGAGCCTGGTTCGCCGGGATCGTCAGCAGCTGATCGAGACCACCCGGGCGCTCGGTTGCGCGGACACCCTTGCCTACCGGCACGAGGCCGCGGCGAGCGAGCCGCTGCTGGCGATCCCCGACGCATTTGCCTGGGCGTGGGCCAAGGGTGGTGACTGGCGGCGCCGGTGCGCACCGGTGGTCGACGATGTCGTCGACGTCTGACGCATCTTGCTGCGGCTGGCCGTAGAAAGCGCGAAACCCGAGCGCCACGACCATTCCGGACGGGTCTCGGGTTCACTTCCCGAAGCTCAGCGCAACGGGCTAGGCACAGCGTAGGCGTCGGAAATCCGACGCGCAATGCAGTCAGGTGCAGTCAGGTGCAGTCCGGTACAGCCTGGCGCAGTCCGGTGCAGGGGTTTCAGACGCCCCGCGCTGGACGAGGCGGCACCCTCGGGAGTGCAGAACGAGGCCCCGCCTGCGACCTGGGTGTTCGCCGAATTCTCACCCAGCGCCTCACCCAGTTCCGAGCAAAATTCACCCACGGCCCAGCGAGGAGACCGCGGAACCGGATGCACGCGGCAGGAAGACACCTTCAGGGCTTCCCCGCCCTGAAGGCGGTCCGATTGGGTGGTGGAGTGCACCGCAGGGTCGGATGCGCTCAGGTCGGCTACAAGCAACCCAAGAGCCGTGCCCGTAAACGGTCGTATGTGAACGTTGCGCCCCGGCAGCGCGGCCAGTTCAGGGCTTCGGACGTCCGGAACCGACCGTTTCCGGACGGCGGCGCCGCCTGGGCGATCGGGGCATTCGCGAGATCGGCTCGGCCTCATGCTCGGTCGCGACCCGGCCCGTACGGCCGAAGCATCACCACTCCTCAGGGATCCGGCCGTCGACGGGCGCCGGGATCACGCCCTGGTACGGCGTGAGCGTCGTGTACACGCCCTCCTCGAGGTCGTAGGCATCGCCCTCGCGCAGGAAGAGCATCACCGGCGTCCCGTCGTCGGCGAACGGCCGGAGCGGGTCGCCGCCCGGATACGGAGGGTCCTCGCCGCAGTGATCTGGCATGGGGGTCACGACGATCGGCGAGCCACCGTGGCCGCGGACCCAGTCAGCCACCTCGACCGTCCACGTGTGGGCGTCACCACCCATGACCCTCACGTCGTCGCCCCGCCCGGCGACCGTCCCGATCACGACGGCGTCAGCGTCCGCCGCGGCATCGGCCGGCGTCTTGAAGTCCACCCAGCTAGCGCACCCAGCGGACTGCGTCGACGCACACGCCGCGACAGTCAACGACGCGACGCCCACCACCAGCACGCCGACGAGCGCCCGAGCCCTCCGAGTCATCGCCCAAGCATCGTCGCCGGTGACACACCTGTCACGGATGACGAACCAGCCTCAACCTTGGACTAGTCATACCGTCCAGAAACGCTCGTTTCTGGACGCGCCGAGCTGGACGCGCGACACGCCGGGTGCGATGTGTTCAAAACCCGTGTCCGAAACTCGGGTGTCACGGCCCCCGGCGCCGACGAGTTCCGTACGGTCGTCGCATGCTCCTCGGCTACGAGCGCGTCTCGACCCGCGACCAGTCCCCCGCGCTGCAGCGCGACGCCCTCGTGGCCGCTGGCTGTGACCGCATCTGGACCGAAACGGCGTCGGGGACGCGGGCGGCACGGCCCGAGCTGGACGACCTGTTGTCCAACGCGCGCGCCGGCGACGTGCTGGTGGTCTGGCGCCTGGACCGCCTGGGCCGATCGGTGAAGCACCTCGTCGCGGTGATCGAGTCGCTGGCCGCCCGCGGCATTGAGTTCCGCTCGCTGACCGAGGGCATCGACACCACGACACCGAACGGCCGGCTGACGTTCCACATCTTCGCTGCCATCGCGGAGTTCGAGGCAGCGCTGACAAGAGAGCGAACGCACGCCGGGCTCGCCGCGGCGCGTGACCGCGGTCGCGTCGGCGGGCGCCCCCGCGCGCTGGCCGGCGAGAAGGCTGCTGCGGCCGACCGACTGCTCGAGGCCCCGGGCGCCAGGGTCACCAGCGTGGCCCGGGCCCTTGGCGTGAGCCGCGCGACGATCTACCGACATGTAGCGGCGACTCAGGTGACCGCGTGAGGAGCCATCCGAGGAGCCCTCGCGCATGGCGACCACGTCCTATAAACTCCTCTATAGGAGGTGGTTCACATGTCGATCGCCGAGCCCCCGAGCGTGGATGAGGTGCGGCGGCTGCGTCACCGTCAGGTGGTCGATCGGTTGGACGAGCTGCGCCTGGTGCGGCGGCTGTCGGCCACGATGTCTCAGACCGCGCTGGCCAAGGCGCTGGCCATTAGCCAGCCGGCGGTTAACAACGCGCTCAAGCGGGCCGCGAAGGTGCCCGACGTGCCCGAGGGGTTCTCGGGCGCCAGCCCGTACGAGATCGCTGAGCGCTACGCGGCGGGGATGATCGACCGCGACCGGCTGATCGATGAGCTGGGCCGCTTCCCATACGCCCCGACGCCTACAACCGACGGCTACGACTGGCTGGTCGAGGAGGTCGCCAACACCGTTGGCGAGGTCGGTGACGCGCTCGACGACGGACTGATCGACGAGGACACCTACGACGCGATTCAGCACCGGATCGACGAGTACCGGCAGGCTGCCGCGTCGTGACCGAGGAGTCCATGACCCCGACCGACGCGCATCGTGAGACGGTCCGGGCGTACTCGCGTCCGGGTGGACCGCTCGACCCGGCCGGGCCGAACGCGACGACGGCCAACCCGCGCTGGTTCTTCGGACACGACGTGCGACGGCGGACGCGTGAGCGGCGCGCGCTGCACCGCCGCCTGCTGGACGAGGCGCGCGCGGAGCATCCCGCAGCGCGGGCTGAGCGTCGCGCGATCGTGCTGGCCGGCCCGCCGGGAGCGGGCAAGTCGACGGTGCTGCGGGACGTGCTGGGAGTGGACGCGTCTGCGTGGGTGACCATCGACGCTGACGAGTTCAAGCACAAGCTGCTGCGCGAGGCGCTGGCGGACGGATCGTACGAGGACTTCCTGAAGCCGGCCGCGGTGGCGGAGCGTGAGGCGGCCGGCGAGCCGTTCTACCCGCTCGAGCTCGCGTCGCTCGTGCACGAGGAGTCGTCGTTCCTGGCTAAGCAGATGCGGCACGAGGCGATGGCCGAGGGGCTGAACGTGGTGATCGACTCGGTGCTGTCGAGTCCGGACAAGGCGGTGGCGCTCGGGCAGCACCTGGCCGCTGCGGGCTACCGCGTCGAGGTGATCGACGTCGAGGTGCCGTACGAGCTGTCCGAGCAGCGCATTGCGCAGCGCTGGCGCGAGTCGTATGAGAACGCCGTCGCGACCGGTGAGGGGCTGGGCGGGCGCTGGGTGCCGAGCGCATACGCGCGGGAGGTCTTTGACGCGCAAACCGGGCGCGCTAGGTCGCAGGAGTCTGCGCTGCGCCTGGCGCAGGAGTGCGGGGCGGTGACGCGGTACCGGCGCTTCTGGACGCCGAGCAACGACGCGACTCGCATCGTCGAGGTCGACCGTGCGCGCGCCGTCGAGAACGGTCCGTTGATCGACATCGCTGCAGTTGACGCGCTGCGCACGGCGCGCACTGGGCGCCCCGACCGCGTGCGCCCGGCACGCAGGCCCGGCCAGGAGGCTGACGGCGCGCACGAGCGCTGACCGCCAGGGCGAGAGGGGCGCCAGACCGATCGGTCTGGCGCCCCTCTCGCATCCGTCACGGTGACGTCGTTCAGGCGGCCGAGCCCTCGTCGCCGGCGGTCGCCGCATCCGTCTGAGGCGTGGGTGCGGTCGAAGCGCTCGAACGCCGGCGACCCGATGAGCGCCGCGGGCGCGTCGGGGCTTCGACACCCACCGTCTTGAAGACGCGCTTCAGTTCGTCGTTCGTCCAGCCCGCCTTGAGCGCGTCCTGGAAGGCCGCGGCGTACTGACCCTCCGCTGCTTCCAGCGCTGCGCGCGCCTCGCGCACCTTGCCCGCCGCAGCGGCCAAGGTGCGGCCGGCTTCCATGCGGCCGTCGATGAGTTCGTGCAGCTGCCGGGTGTACTCGTCAACCGTGTAGTCATCGCTCATGCGGGGACCATAGCGGGCCGGTGTGACGTCAGCGCTCCGACGATGAGGCAAGCCCCAAAGCGGGTGCGAAGCGCACGCCCTCTTGGGCGCTGCGCGGAACCGCGCGTCGTCGTCGACACCGCCCACAAGCAGCACCATGCGGAGCAAGCTATACACTTACGTGCTGTAAGTGGCTCGATCGGTGGAAGCCTGCGGCGCACCGATGGCACACTCGCGAGTGTGGTCCCCACTGTCGTGGGGTCGCTGCGCTGGGCTGGAAGGACTTGGACGTGGACGACGAGGCGACGCGGGCACGGTCGCGTGGGCGTCGTCGTCGTGCCAACGTCCCTGGCGGACGGCGGCACTTCCACCGCGTGGGCGTAACGCCGGAAGAGGAGGCGCTGCTTGTGCAGCGCGCAGCGGCGGCACACGTGACGGTGCCGCGCCTGCTGGTCGAGGCGGCGCTGTCGGAGACCGGCGAGACGGCCACCGACCGGTCCGAGCTGCGCGCCGAGTTCTTCCACGCACGCCGACTGCTGGCTGCGGTGTCGAACAACCTCAACCAGATCGCGAAGGCGACGAACGCCACCGGCGAAGTTCAGGCCGACCTCGAGTCGACGCTGCACGCGGTGCGTGCTGTCGCAGAGAGGTTGGACCACGCGCTGCACGGGCTGGGTGAGCGCTCGTGATGCCGAACATCACCCGCGGCGATCGCGTCGCCGGCGTCATGGTGTACCTGGTCGGCAAGGGCCGACACAACGAGCACACCAACCCGCACGTCGTGGCCGGACACGACGTGGTGGTCGAGCAGGCCGGCGGGCGCCAGCTGGACGTCGACGACGCCCTCGACATTGCCAACGAACTCGACCTGCCCCGCAAGGTGTTCGGCACGCGCGTCACGGTGCCGGTGCGAGAGTGGCGCGAGGACGCGCAGGCGAACGTGAAGGTGGGTGAGAAGGACGCGCACGTGTGGCACTGCTCGCTGTCGCTGCGCGCTGACGAGGGCGAGCTGAGCGACGAGCAGTGGCAGGCCATCGCGACGGACTTCGTCACCGAGATGGGTTTTGCCGCAGACGACGAGTCGGGCACCGCGGGCTGCCGCTGGGTTGCCGTGCGACACGGTGTGTCGAGCGCTGGGAACGACCACGTGCACATCGTCGTGAACCTGGTGCGCGAGGACGGCACCAAGGCGCGCGTGCACAACGACCAGCCCCGCGCGCAGGCCGCGGCGAACATGCTTGAGCACCGCTATGGGCTCCGGGTGCTCGAGTCGCGTGAGTCGGGGCGCGGCATGCAGGCCGGCGCTAAGCCGGCGGAGCAGGCACGCGCCGAGCGCGCCGAGCAGCCGGCCCCGATGCGCGACGAGCTGCGGCGGCGGGTGCGGGCGGTGGCCGCCGACGCGAGCAGCGAGCGGGAGTTTCTGGACGGTCTACGCGACGCGCGCGTGCTGGTGCGCCCGCGTTACGCCGAGGGGGGCAGGGACCGCGTCGTCGGGTACTCGGTGGCGCTGGTGCCGAACGTTGTCGACGGGCGTCGCGAAGCACCCGTGTGGTTCGGTGCCGGCCGTCTGGACAAGGCGCTGGCGCTCGGCCAGCTGCGGGCGCGCTGGGG
>NZ_WUWN01000020.1 GCF_009846865.1 Puerhibacterium puerhi | reverse complement strand
CGACGCGCCGGGCTCCGGGGCGGGCGGTGCCGCCGGGGCCGCGGTCGCGGCGGGTGCCGGCGCCGGCACCGCCGGCAGCGCCGGCACCGTCGTCGGCGACGAGGTGTCGGTGCTCGACGTCGGCAGGGTCCCGGCCGTCTCCCGCAGCTCGCGCGCGACCGCCGTGCAGGACGCGCACGTGGCGAGGTGCTCGGCGACGCGGGCGGCCTCCCGCCGGCCGAGCACCTGGCGCTCGTGGGCGGCCAGCCGCTCCATGGTCGCCCGGCACGGGTCCTCGGCGGCGTCGTGGTTGACGTGCGCCTGCAGCCACGCGGTCCGCAGCCCCTCGCGCGCCCGGTAGGACAGGGCGGCGGCCGCGTTGGCGCTGATGCCGAGGCGGGCCGCCAGCTCGCGCGCCGGCAGGCCCTCGACCTCGGTGTACCAGAGGGTCTCCTGCCACTCGGGGCGCAGGCTGCGGAAGGCGGTCTGCACGATCGTCCGCTCGAGCATGGCGTCCTCGCGCGGCACGCGGACGTCCGGCTGGTCGGGCACGTCGTCGACGCTCTGCTGGGCCTGCAGCGCCTGCCCCCAGTCGGACGCGACCCGGCGGATCACCGCGTAGAGGTAGGGGCGGAACTCGCCCACCGGGCCGTTGCCGCGTCGCACCGCCGCGAGGATCCGGACGAACGCCTCCTGGACCACGTCGTCGGCGCTCAGCGTCTGCGAGATCCGGCGCGCGGCGCCGCGGCCCGCCACGTGGTGGCGGCGCCACAGCTCCGCGTAGGCGTCGTCGTCACCCGCCCGCAGCCGGGCCACGAGCTCGAGCTCGTCGTCGGCGTCCGGCCGCGGCGCCGCCGTGGCGGGCACACGCGCCACCACGTCGGGGGAGGAGGTCAGCAGCGGGGCCATGAGCAGCCTCTCGGTCGGTCGTCGTTGGGCTGCGTCAAGACTTCGGCCCCCGCCTCAAGGCCTGGCCCAATCTCGGCGCCGGAGCCTCAAGATGCGGCTTTGCACTCTTGAGGCACCTCAGGCTCCTGCGGGGGACGCCCGAGCGGGCGAACGGTCGGCCGCGGCGCCGGCGTCCGGGGCGATGTCGAGAACCCGCCCCCGGCTCCGTCCCCGGGGTGAGCGCGGCCACAATGGGCCGTACCGCACCGAGGAGGACGCGATGGCCAAGTACCTGCTGCTGAAGCACTACCGAGGGGCGCCCGCGCCGGTCAACGACGTGCCGATGGACCGGTGGACCCCCGACGAGATCGACGCGCACATGCGGTACATGCGGGACTTCGCCGCCCGCCTGGAGGCCAGCGGCGAGTACGTCGACGGGCAGGCGCTCGCGCCCGAGGGCACGTTCGTCCGCTACGACGGCGAGGGCCGGCCGCCGGTCACGGACGGGCCCTTCCCCGAGACCAAGGACCTGATCGCCGGGTGGATGGTGATCGACGTCGACAGCTACGACCGGGCGGTCGAGCTGGCCGGCGAGCTCTCCGCCGCCCCCGGCGCCGGCGGCGCGCCGATCCACGAGTGGCTCGAGCTGCGGCCGGTCCTCGCCGAGCAGCGCACCGCCACGGAGTGAGGCCGGGGTGGACGAGGTCCTGCTGCGGGCGGTCGTCCCCACGGTGATCGGCGTCCTCGTCCGCCGCGGCGCACCGTTCGCGGCGGCCGAGGACGCCGTCCAGGACGCGCTCGTCGAGGCCGTGCGGACGTGGTCCGCCCACCCGCCGCGCGACCCCCAGGGGTGGCTCGTCACGGTCGCGTGGCGGCGATACCTCGACGCGGTGCGCGCCGAGGACTCCCGGCGGCGGCGCGAGGAGCGGGTCGAGGCCGAGCCCGCGCCGGCCCCGGCCGGCCACCGCGACGACACGCTGCAGCTGTACTTCCTGTGCGCCCACCCGTCGCTCACGCCGGCGTCGGCGGTCGCGCTCACGCTGCGCGCCGTCGGTGGCCTGAGCACGCGCCAGATCGCGCGGGCGTACCTCGTGCCCGAGGCCACCATGGCGCAGCGGATCAGCCGTGCCAAGCGCACGGTCGCCGGCGTGCGGTTCGACCAGCCCGGCGACGTGCGCACGGTGCTGCGCGTGCTGTACCTCGTGTTCAACGAGGGCTACTCGGGCGACGTCGACCTCGCCGCCGAGGCGATCCGGCTGGCGCGCCAGCTCGCGGCCCGGGTCGACGACCCCGAGGCGGCCGGGCTGCTGGCGCTGATGCTGCTGCACCACGCCCGGCGTGCGGCGCGCACCCGGCCCGACAGGGTCCTGGTGCCGCTCGCCGAGCAGGACCGCGGCCGCTGGGACACGGCGCAGATCGCCGAGGGCGTGGGCATCCTGCAGGCGGCGCTCGCCCGCGACCGGCTGGGGGAGTACCAGGCCCAGGCAGCGATCGCGGCGCTGCACGCGGACGCCCGCACGGTCGAGGAGACCGACTGGGTGCAGGTCGTCGAGTGGTACGACGAGCTGGTCCGGCTCACCGACAGCCCCGTGGCGCGGCTCAACCGCGCCGTGGCGCTGGGGGAGGCCGACGGGCCGCGCGCGGGCCTCGCCGCGCTCGCGCAGCTGGACCCGGCGCTGCCCCGCCACGCCGCGGTCGCCGCCCACCTGCACGAGCGGGACGGTGACCTCGCGACGGCGGCGCGGCTGTACGCCGAGGCGGCCCGCGCGGCGAGCACCGTGCCCGAGCGCGACCACCTGACGCGCCAGGCCGCCCGGCTCCACGCCGCCCTGCGCGCCTGACCCCGGGCCGGCCTCACCGCGCTCACCGCGCTCACCGCGCTCACCGCGCTCACCGCGTGCGCACCGTGCGCGGGGGCGCGGTGAGGCGCCAGACCGCCGTCGGGATCGTGAGCGCGGCGACGACGGCGGCGGCCAGCGAGAACCCGCCCCACGCGCGCAGGTCGAGCGCGGGTACCGGCGTGCCGAGCAGGCCGTAGCCCGCGCCCGCGAGGGCGGGCAGCACCGCCACCGTGCCGACGGCGACCGCGGTGACCACCACCAGGAGGGTCTCCAGGGCCGCCATCGCCATCAGCTGCGGCCGCGTCGCGCCCGTGCGCCGCAGCAGGGCGAGCTCGCCCCGCCGGCCCGCGGTCGACGCCGCCAGCGTGCCGGCCGCGGCCGCCGCGACGAACCCGAGCAGGGACAGCAGCAGGACCAGCGAGAGGCGCTGGCCGGCCGCGGCGTCGTCGGCGGCGTCGCCGGCATAGGTCCGGCCGTCCACGGCGCGCAGCCCGAGCCCGGCGATCGCGGCGCGCACTGCCGGGCCGGACCCGGGGTCGGTCGCGACGAGCACGGCGTCGACGGTCCCGCCGGCCGTCGCCCCGGCGACGAGGAGGTCGCCGAACGCGAGCCCGCGGTCGTAGACGGCGACGACGGTGGCCCGCTCGGCGGCCGCGCCGGGGCGCCGGACGTCGACAGTGTCGCCGACGCCCTTGCCGGTGAACGCCAGCGCCTCGGCGCTCACGGCGACCGTCCCGGGCCCGTCGAGGTCGGCCAGCGTGCCCGCCCGGACGCCCGGGTCGAGCAGCGGCGCGCCGCCGACGGCGCGCAGCGCGGTCGGCTCCCACTGCAGACCGTCCAGCCACGGCAGGTCCTCGTCCGGCCCCTCGATCCGCACGGCGGCCTCCACCTGGGCCGTGGTCGCCGTCGCCGCGACGCCGGGCAGCGCCTCGATCGCCGCCGCCTGCGCGGGGGTCACGCCGTCCGGGGACACGGCGACGAGGTCCGCGCGTACCCCGGCGCGCAGCTGCTCCGCGGTCGCCGCGGCGACCGCGCCGTCGACGCCCGTCTGCACGGTGCCCACGGCGACGAGCAGGGCGAGGGGCACGACGGCGCCGCTGAGCCGGCGGGAGAACCCCCGCGCGTTGGCCACGGCGAGGGTCAGGGCGGCGTGCGAGGAGCCGCGGGTCGCGGCGGCGACGCGCGCCGCGGCCGCGCGCTCCAGGAGCGGCCCCGCGAGCCCTGCGGCGACGACGAGCAGCACGGCGGACGTGACCCCGGCGGCCGTCCCGAGCATCCCCGGGACGACGAACGGCGTGCCGGCCGCCAGGACGCCCGCCCCGGCGGTGGCTGCCGCGGCGGCGCGCCGGCCCCGGGGGAGCCCCGCCGGGTCGACGGCGCTCCGGCGCACCGCGGCGGTCGGGCTCACGCGGGTCACCTCGCGCGCGGCCAGGCGCGCGGCCCCGAGCGCCGCGGGCGCCAGCACGGCGAGCGCCGCGACGACCGGGGTCACCGACGGGCCGAGGGCGGCGCCGGCGGGCAGCACGCCGGCGGAGCGCAGCAGCGGGCCCAGCCGCGGGGCGAGCAGCGTGCCCGCCGCGGCGCCCAGGGGCGCCAGGAGCACCAGGAGCGCGAGCGTCTCGGCGCCGACCATGCGGTGCACCTGGCGCGGCGTGGCGCCCACGGTGCACAGCAGGGCGAGCTCGTGCCGGCGCCGCCGCAGCGCCGCGGACAGCACGGTGGTCACCACGAGCACGGTGACCAGCAGCACGGTGCCGGCGAACGAGCCCGCGACGCTGCTCAGCAGCGGCAGGTCGTCCCGCAGGCCGGCCTCCAGCCAGGCCGCCGTGGCGGCCAGCAGGGCGGCGGCGAGCACCACGACCGCGGCCGGGGCCGTGAACCCGGGACGGTTGACGACGAGGACGGAGCGCAGGGCCGCGCGCGCGGTCATCGCCCCAGCCCCAGGACGCGGGCGGCGACCTGCTCGACGGTGGGGTCGACCAGCTGGCCCCGGAACCGCCCGTCGGCGAGGAACAGCACCTGGTCGGCGAACGCGGCGGCGCGCGGGTCGTGCGTCACGAGCACGAGCGTCTGGCCGAACCGGTGGGCCGTCGAGCGCAGCAGACGCAGGATCGCGTCGGCGGTGCTGCCGTCCAGCGCCCCGGTCGGCTCGTCCGCGAAGACGACGTCGGGCCGGGCGACCAGCGCACGCGCGATCGCGACGCGCTGCGCCTGGCCGCCCGACAGCTCGCCCGGGAGGCGCTCCGAGAGCCCCTCCAGCCCGACCGCGGCGAGCAGCTCGCGCAGCCACGCCTCGTCCGGGCGCGTCCCGGCCAGCGTCAGGGGCAGCCGGACGTTCTCGGCCACGGTGAGGTGGCCGATCAGGTTGTAGCCCTGGAACACGAACCCGACGTGCTCGCGCCGGAAGCGGGTCACCGCGTCCGGGGACAGGGCCGTCAGGTCGACGTCGCCGACGACGACGCGGCCGCTCGTGGGCCGGTCCAGCCCGGCGGCGCAGGTGAGGAACGTCGACTTGCCGGACCCCGACGGGCCCATGACCGCGACGAACGCGCCGGCGGGGACGGTCAGGGACACCCCGTCCAGCGCGACGACCGGCGTCGGGCCGCCGGGATAGGTCTTGACGACCTGCTCGAGCCGCACGGCCGTCGTCGTGCGGCTGCGGGGGAGGGTGGGGGCGGGAGGCATGCGGGCTCCTCGGCGAGGGGGACTGTGGCGTCCTCGACGCTAGGAGGCCCCGCGCGCCCGCCCCAGCCCCGCAGGGTGGAACCTGGCGCCTTGCATCCTTCGACGGAGGCGTCAGCGCCCCGCGTCCGGCCCGGGGACCGTGACCACGCGGTTCTGGTAGGCCCACACGACGGCCTGGAGCCGGGAGCGGACGCCGAGCTTGGGCAGCATCCGGGCCAGGTGCGACTTGACGGTCGAGACCTCCACGACGAGCGCGGCGGCGATCTCCTCGTTGGACATGCCCTGCGCCAGGTGGAGCAGCACGTCCCGCTCCCGGGCGGTGAGCAGGCCGTCGGCGACCCGCCCGGAGACCGGCTGGAGCCGCCGCCGGTCGACGAACTCCCGGATGACGCGCCGGGTCAGCGAGTGGTCCAGCGTGCCGTTGCCGGCCGCCACCTGCCGGACGGCGCGCACGATCGTGTCCGGGTCGGCGTCCTTGAGCAGGAACCCCGACGCGCCGGCCTCGAGCGCGCCGAACACGTAGTCGTCCAGGTCGAAGGTGGTCAGCATGAGCACCGGCACCTGCGGGTCGGCCCCCGGGCCGCACAGGCGGCGCGCCACCTCGATCCCGTCGGGCCCGGGCATGCGGACGTCCAGGCACGCCACGTCGGGGCGCAGCCGCTGCGCCAGCTCGAGCGCCTCGGCGCCGTCGGCGGCGGCGCCGACCACCTCGAGGTCGGGCTCGGCGCCGAGCAGGGCGGCCAGGCCCGCGCGGGACAGGGGCTGGTCGTCGGCGACCAGGACGCGGATCACGACCGGCCTCCCGCGGCGGCTGCCCACGACGGACGTGCCTCGCGCGGCAGGTCGAGCCGCACCTCCCAGCCGCCCGCGGCCGTGGGCCCGTACCGCAGGTCGGCGCCGACCAGGTCGGCGCGCTCGCGCATGCCCCGCAGGCCGAAGCCGCCCGCGGAGGTGCGGCCGACCGCGGGCGCCGGGGCGGGCGCGTTGACCACGCGCACCACCACGCGCTCGTCGGCGGTGTCGTCGACCTCGACGACGCACGCGGCGCCGGGGGCGTGCAGCGCAGCGTTGGCCAGGGCCTCCTGCACGGTGCGGTAGGCGGCCAGCTGCGCGAGCGGTCCGACGCCCGCGCCCGGTGCGCGGCGGTCGCCCGGCAGCACGCGCAGCTCGACCGGGGCCCGGTCCCGGGCGCGCTCGACGAGCTCGCGCACGGTGGCGAGCGACTCGACCGCCCGGGGCGCCTCGGCGTCGTCGCGCAGCAGGCCCACGAGCCGGCGCAGGTCGTCGAGGACGGCGGTGCTCTGGGCCCGCACCTGGCGGGCCGCCTCGTGCGCCCGGGCCGGCGCGGTGTCGATCTGCCGGTCGATCGCCGCGGCCATGAGGGCGATCCCGGACAGGTGGTGGGCCGCGATGTCGTGCAGCTCGCGCGCCATCGCCGTGCGCTCGCGGGCGACGGCGGCCTGCACGAGCGCGTCGCGCTCGGCGCTGCGGGCCCGCTGCTCCGCCCGGCGCGCCTCGCGCACGTCGCGGCGGGCCCGCACGACCAGGGCCACGAGCAGCGGGCCCCCGACGATCGCCACGGACTGGACGACGGCGGCGAGCACGGCCGTGACCGCGGTGAGGCCCTCGGCGCGCACGCCGTCGACGACCTCGCCCGCCAGGACCAGCAGGGCGGCGCCGGCGAGGGCGGTCCGCAGGCGGCCGACGGGCGTGCGCAGGGCGGCGAGGAGCACCGCGGCGAGCACCGCGACGCTCGTCAGGCCGTAGACGCCGGCAGGCGCGGTCCAGGAGAGCGCGGCGCCCACGGCTGCGACCGCCACGAGGATCGTGGCGGGGGCGGTGCGCACCCACGCCAGCAGCGCCCCCTGCAGGACGAGGCCCGCGGCGAACGCCCACCAGCCCAGCTCGCCCGGCGTCACCCGCACCAGGCCCGCCGCCTCGGGATCGGCCGCGACGAGGACGGGCACGGCCAGCAGGAGCGCGACCGACGACGCCGCGCAGGCGGCGCCGATCGCGACGTCCGCGCGGCGCGGCGCGCGCCGGGGTGCGCCCGGAGCCGTGCTCTGGTCACTCATGCGCAGCCTCCTGGAGCTCGTCCCTGTGCCGGGTCGGGGCCAGTATCGCCCGGCGCCGTCGTCGAGCCGTCCCGAGCCGGCGCCGAGCAGCCCCGGGCGGCCCGGGCGGCCCCGGTCGGCCAGGTCGGCCCGTCAGACCCGCTCGGACGCGTCCACCGGCGCCGGCGCGCCCGCCGGCTGCGGCGCGCGCGCCGCCGGCGTGATGAACGCCGCGGCGGCGACGAGGACCAGGACGACGATCAGCGCGTGCCGCAGGCCGAGGTGCTCGCCGAGGAAGCCCAGCACCGGTGGGCCGACGAGGAACGCGACGTAGCCGATGGTCGCCGCGAGCGACACGCGGGCCGCGGCGTGCTCGCCGGAGTCGCCGGCCGCCGACAGCGCGACCGGGAACCCGAGCGAGGCGCCGAGGCCCCACAGCAGCGCGGCCCCGGCGGCCACCCACTGGTGGTCGACGAAGATCACCAGCGCCAGGCCGGCGGCCCCGACGAGCGCGCTGACGCACAGCACGGCCACCCGGCCGAACCGGTCGACGAACGTGCCGCCGACGAACCGTCCCAGGGTCATCGCGGCGGCGAACAGGGCGTACACCGCCGAGCCGAGCGCGGCGTCGAAGCCGTGGCCGTCGACCATGACCAGCGGCAGCCAGTCGTTCGCGGTGCCCTCCGCCATCGCCAGGGCGAGGATGATCCCGCCGATCAGCAGCAGGCGCGTGTCCCGCCACACGGCCGGGCGCGGCGCGGGCGCGGCGACGCCGTCCGCCGCGCGCGGACGCCGGCCCACGCCGGCCGGGACCACCCGGACCGCCACGAGCAGCGCGGCGACCACGACGACGGCGACGACGGCGAGGTGCACGCCGACGGGGAACCGAACGGCGGTGAGCACCATGCCGGCGCCGGCGCCGACCACCGTGCCGAGGCTGAAGAAGCCGTGCATGGCGGGCATCGTGGAGCGGCCGAGCCCGCGCTCGACCTCCGCACCCTCGACGTTGAGGGCGACCTCGCCGCCGCCCATGCCGAACCCGAAGACGCCCAGGCCGAGCGCCACGAGGGCGCCCGACCCGAGCGCCGCGCCGGCGCCGATGACCGCCGCGCCCGCGGCGACGGCGAGCGTGCCGACGGTCATCACCGGCCGCGTGCCCCACCGGGCGACGAGGGGCCCGGAGGACAGGATGCCGATCATGGACCCTGCGGACAGGCCGAAGAGGATCAGGCCCATCTGCGCCGTCGAGGCGCCGACGAGGTCGCGGACGTCCGGGGTGCGGGTCACCCAGGAGGAGATGGTGATCCCGGGCAGGAAGAACAGCGCGAACACCGCGTTGCGGCGCGCGCGGAGACTGGCGGTCACGGGGGCTCCACGGGCTGGGCGAGCAAGGCTGTACAAGCGTACACACTCGCCGTCGGGCGGCAGGTCGGGGAGGATGGGCACGTGAGCGGAACCCGCCGGGAGGTGCCCAACGACCCCGGCCGCAAGGAGCGCATCCTCGACGCCGCGCTGGACGTCGTGGCGGAGCTCGGCGTGCCGGGTACCACGCACCGCCGGATCGCCGCCCGCGCCGAGGTGCCGCTGGGGTCCCTGACCTACTACTTCGACGGCCTGGAGGACCTGCTCGGCCAGGCGTTCGAGCGGCTGTCGACCGGGATGTCCGCGACCTACCGCCGGACGCTCGAGGCCGCCCGCACGCCTGCGGAGGCCGAGGAGGCGGTCGTCGACCTGATCTGCGGGCCGCGCTACGCGACGGCGCGCGAGATGACGCTGATCTTCGAGATGTACGCGTACGCCAACCACCACGCCGGCGTGGGCGCGACGGCGCGCGCCTGGGTGCTGCGCAGCCGCGAGAGCCTGGGCCTGCACTTCCCCGAGCCGGTCTGCCGCGCCCTCGACGTGCTCGTCGAGGGCTGGCCCATCCACCGGGCGTTCGACGCCGGGCCGCCCGACCGGGCGCTCGTCGCCGCCACGGTCCGCGCCATCGTCGGCGGCCTCACGGGCGGGCCCGGCGGCCCGCCGGCCGCCGACGAGGGCTGACCGATGGCCGTCACGCCGTCCCGCGACGAGCGACCCGTACCTGGGTCCGCGCCCGCCGGAGCCCGGGCCGGCCGTGCGACGGTCCACCGGCGGGCCGACCATGGTGGAGGTCGCCGAGCCCCGGCGAGCGCGATCCAGCACGCCGACACGTGGCGAGCGGAGGGACCCTGATGGCCTCGACCCCCGACGAGCTGGCCGCCTGGGTGGCGCACGTGGCCGTGCGGCTCGGCGTGCCGGAGGACGCGATCGACGTCGACGCGCTGGTCGGGCTCGCCGACGAGGTCTCCGACCACGTCGCCCGGCCGGCCGGCCCGCTGACCACGTTCCTGCTCGGCTACGCCCTCGCCGCCGGGGACGGTGACGCCACCCGGCTGCGGATCGTCGCGCAGGACCTGTCGCGGATCGCGGCCTCGTGGGCGGACCGCGACGTGTCGTGACACCAAGGAGCTAGGCGTCGGCCGCCGCCCGGGCCCAGGGCTGCCAGCGGCCGCCCGGCAGCGCCGCGAGGCGCTCGCGGGCGGCGAGGAGCTGCGCGCGCGGACCGCTGCGACGTCCCTCGCCCGAGCGCGTGCCGCCGGGGACGGAGAGCGCGTGGCCGACCCAGAATTGGCGGCCGAGCCGGCCGCCGCGGACCCACTCGTGCAGGCTGCCGGTCACCACCGCGCCGACGGTCTCCTCGAGGTCCTCGACGACCCGCTCGAGCGGGTCGTCGCAGGCGTCGCAGCCGCAGACGGGGAACGGCTCGACGAGCAGGGCGCCCGCCTCGACGACGACACCGGGCAGGTCGGTCCGCACGACGGTCAGCGGTGCGGCGTCGGGAGAGCTGGGCGTCAGGCGGGCCGCGCGCAGGGCGCGGTCGGCCGCCGGCCCGCGCAGGTCCCGCGGTCCGACGGTGGCCACCTCCACCGCGTAGGTCGCCGCCAGGTGGGCGACGAGCGCGTCGGCGACGTCGTGCAGCGGGGCGAACCGCTCCGGGTGCTCGGCGACCGAGTACGCCGCCTCGGGCGGGCCGTCGAGGTGGTCCCAGCGGTGGCCGTAGGGGATCGGGCGCCCGGCGGCGTCGGTGAAGACCTGTCGCGGGAGGTCCGGTCGCACGTAGGCCATGGCCGATCCTCTCAGGCGCCGGCCTCGCCGGCGCCCACCTCCGCCGCGCCCACGTCGACCTGCGCGCCGAGCAGCTGCCAGGCGCGCGCGGCGCACGACGGCGCCCGCCCCGCCGCCCGGTGCGGGCGGCGGGGCGGGCGCGCGGTGCGCGGCGGTCAGGCCCGCGGCGGCTCCGACGCCGCGGCCTCGGCCTGCGCGGCGGGCTCAACGGCGTCGTGGTGCGGGTGGCGCCGCTCGAGCGAGGCGCCCTCCACGTCGACGTCCGGCAGCAGGCGGTCGAGCCAGCGCGGCAGCCACCACGCCTTGTCGCCGGCCAGGTGCATGAGCGCGGGGACGATGAGCATCCGCACTCCGAAGGCGTCGACAAGGACGCCGAACGCCAGCGCGAACCCGATCGGCCGGATCATCGCCGAGTGGGAGAACATGAACCCGCCGAAGACGGAGATCATGATCAGCGCCGCGGCGACGACCACCGCCCGGCCGGCCCGCACGCCCTGGACCACCGCGAGGCGGGCCGGCGCGCCGTGGGCGTAGGCCTCGCGCATGCCCGAGGTCAGGAACAGCATGTAGTCCATCGCCAGGCCGAACAGGATGCCGACCAGGATCGTGGGCAGGAAGTTGAGGATCGGGCCCGGCGTCTCGACGCCGAACAGGCCTGCCAGGTTGCCCCACTGGTAGATCCACACGGTGCCGCCGAGCGTGGCGAAGTAGCTCAGCACGAACCCGAGCGTCGCGATCACCGGCACGTACAGCGACCGGAACACCAGGACCAGGATGAGCAGCGACAGCCCGACGACGACCGCCAGGTAGGTGGGCAGGGCGTCGGCGAGCTTGTCGGAGATGTCGACGTTGCCGCTGGCGGAGCCGGCCACGCCGAGCTCGCTGACCCCGTCGAGGTCCAGGCCCCGCAGCGTGTGCACGAGCCGCTCCGTCGACTCGCTCGTCGGGCCCTCGGCCGGCACGACCTGGAACGCCAGCAGGCTGTTGTCCTCCGCGGCGCCGATCGGGGCGACCGCTACGACGTCGTCCTGCTCGTGGAGCCGCTCGGCGACGGCGAGCCGGCGCCCGGCCACCGCGTCGTCGTCGAGTCCGGCGGGCAGGTCCGCCACCACCAGCAGGGTGCCGTTCTGCCCCTCGCCGAACTTCTCGGCGACCGTGGCGTAGGCCTGGTACTGGGTGGAGTCGTGCGCCTCCGACGACCCGTCGGGCAGGTTGAGCCGCAGGTCCAGGGCCGGGAGGGCCACCACGGCGAGCGCGCCGACGCCGACCACGACACGCAGCACGGCGCGGCCGGTGCGCATCGGCGCGGGCCGGGCGACGGGCGCCGCCTGGGCGGCACCGGCGGTGCTCGCGGGCGCGGCGCCGCGGGAGGTGAGGGCGGCGCGCTCGGTGCGCGACAGCACGCGCGGGCCCACCAGGCGCAGGACGGCGGGCGTGAACGTCACGGCCACGAGCACGGCCACGGCGATGCACAGCGCGCCGGCCGAGCCCATGAGGCCGAGGAACGGGATGCCGGTGACGTTGAGCGCCAGGAGTGCGATGAGCACGGTGGCGCCGGCGAAGACGACGGCGTTGCCGGAGGTGCCGTTGGCCAGCGCGATCGACTCGTCGACGTCGTAGCCGTCCTTGAGCTGGCGGCGATGGCGGTTGACGATGAACAGCGTGTAGTCGATGCCCACCGCGAGCCCGAGCATCAGGCCCAGGATCGGGGTCACCGAGGCCATCTGCACCACGCCGGAGAGCGCCATCGTGGCCATCGCGCCGACGCCGACGCCGATGAGGGCGTTGAGGATCGGCAGGCCCGCTGCCACCAGCGTGCCGAGCATGACGACCAGCACGACGGCGGCGACGACCAGGCCGACCGCCTCGCCGGGGCCGAAGACGCTCGGCACGGCCTCGAGCAGCTCGGACGAGGCGTCCACCTGGACGCCGTCGATCGGCGCGGCGTCGAACGCGTCGAGCACGCCCTGCTTGGCCCCGCTGGACACGTCGAGCTGCGGCTCGGTGAACGCCACGGTCACGATCGCTGCCGAGCCGTCCTGCGAGACCGTGCGGATCCCGTCGGCGAGCTCCAGGAGCCGGGCCCCGTCCTCCAGGGCGGCGGCCTGCTCCTCGAGCTGCGCGGCCTGCTCCTCGAGCTCCGCGCGCCCCGCGTCGAGCTGGGCCTGCTGGGCGTCCAGCTGCGGCGCCGCCGTCGCGGCCTGGCCCGCGACCTCGGCCTGCTGGCGGGCGGCGTCCAGCTGCGCCTGGCCGCCGTCGAGCTGCTCGCGGCCCGCGGCGACCTGCTCGCGGCCGGAGGCGATCTGGGCGCGGCCGTCGGCGACCTGCTGCGCCTGCTTCGCCAGCTCGGCCTCGGTGGTGAACGGGTCGACGACCTGGGCCACGCCGTCGACGCCGGCCGCCTGCGCGACGCGGTCGACGATCTCCGCCCGCTGCGCCTCGGTGAACGCGGCGCCGTCCGTGGTGCGCAGCACGACGCGGCCGGTGCCGCCGGAGGCGTCCGGCAGGGCGTCCTGCAGCTTCTGGGTCACCTGGGCGGTGGGCGTGCCGGGGATGTCGAAGCTCGAGGCGAGCGTGCCGCCGAACAGGGCGAACGCCCCGCCGGCGAGCACGAGCACCGCCGCCCACGCGGCGATGACGGCCCGGGCGTGGCGAGCGCAGGCGCGCCCCACCCGGTAGAGGAGCTCAGCCATGGTGACCTTTCGGATCGATCGGGGGAGTCGGGAGGAAGGCGTCAGGACGGGGGGCGCCGGGGCGGGGGCGCCGCGGCGCGGACCGCGGTGTCAGGCGGGCCTCACCGCGCGTCCTGCGGCGCACCCTGGCCGTGCCGCAGGAGGTCGACCAGGTGCCCCTGGAGCTCGTCCCACAGGCGGCGGGAGCGCGCGTCGTCGACGGCGCCGGTCGCGGCGTACCAGTGGCGGAACAGCATGAGCGCGCCGGCCATGAAGGCCACGACCAGCAGCTCGACCGCCAGGTCGTCCAGCTCGGCGTGGTGGCCGACCATCGTCGCGGTGAGCCGCTCGTCCAGCAGGGCGAACGTGCGCTGGACGAGGGCCGCCTCACGGGCCGGCAGCGTGGTGCCGGCGCCGCTCTCGCCGCCGAGCATGCGCACCAGGCGGGCCATCAGCGGGACAAGGTGCTCGGCCCGCGTGGCGGCCGCCATCTGGTCCAGCACGTCGGCGTCGGGGCCGGCCGCGCCGGCGCGGGCGCCCAGCTCGTCCACGACGTCCCCCAGGATCGTGGAGGCCGCGGCGATGACCACGTCGTCGAGCGTGGCGAAGTGGTTGAAGACGGTGCGCCGGGAGACGTCGGCCCGCGCGGCGAGCTCGTCCACGGAGAACCGGGCGCTGCCCCGCTCGTCCATCAGCGCGGCCGCGGCGGCGACGATCGCCTGCCGGTGGCGCGCCTTGAGCGCGGCACGCCGGTCGAGGGCGTCGGGCGTGGCAGGCATGTCTCGACACTAGGTGCAGCGATGCACTCGGTGCAACATCTCGCCACCGCGGGCGGCCGATGACGGTCGCGTGGCGCCGTCGTACGCTCGACGGCGAGGGGGGAGCGCTCCGTCCCGACCTCGCCGCGACGCGCGGCCCGCCACGCCGTCCGGCCGGGCCGGAACCCGTGCACCGACGCACGGGCATCGCGCACGTGCACCGGCACCCTGGCAGCCGTGCGCGCCGCCGACCGCCGAAGGAGCAGTCCCATGAGCAGCACGCCCACGACCGCCGGTCCCGACACCGTCGTCCTCGTCCACGGGCTGTGGATGACCCCCCGCAGCTGGGAGCACTGGGTCCCGTACCTCGAGGCCAAGGGCTTCACCGTCCTGACGCCCGGGTACCCCGGCTTCGAGATCGAGGTGGAGGCGCTGCGGGAGGACCCCGAGCGCATCGCCCGCCTCACCGTCCCCGAGACGGTCGATCACCTCGCGCGCGTCGTCGAGTCCGTCGAGACGCCGCCGATCATCGTCGGCCACTCCTTCGGCGGCACGCTGACGCAGCTGCTGCTCGCCCGCGGGCTCGGCTCGGCGGGCGTCGCGATCGACTCGGCCCCGACCGAGGGCGTCCGCGTCAACCCGTGGTCGCAGGCGCGGTCGCTCTACCCCGCGCTGCGCCGGCCCAGCAACCGCGGCGCCGCGGTGGGGTTCACGCCGGAGGAGTTCCGCTACGCCTTCACCAACACCCTCGACGCCGAGGCGTCGCGGCAGGTGTGGGAGCGGTACGCCATCCCCGCCCCCGGGCGCTGGGTGTTCGACTACGGGCTCCTCGCGAACTTCAAGCCCGGCCCGCAGGAGACGTGGGTCGACTACACGGCCGACCGCGCCCCGCTGCTGTTCGTGGCCGGGGAGAAGGACCACATCATGCCGCCGTCGGTGAACCGGGCGAACGCCCGGCACTACCGTCGTTCGCCCGCGGTCACCGACTACGAGGAGCTCCCCGGCCGCGACCACTGGACGTGCGGGGCCCCGGGGTGGGAGCGGGTGGCCGACCTGGCGCTCGACTGGGCCGTGGACCACGCGCGGACGGACCGGCCCTGGGTCGCCGCCTGAGGGCGGCCGCCGCCCGCTCCCGGCCCGCCTGCTCAGCCGGCGGCGTGCGGGTCGCTCGCGTTGAGCCGGGCCACCGTCGCGTCGTAGGCGCCCTCGACCTCGGCGAAGCGCAGGAACTTCACGCCCTCGACGAGGATCTCGCGCACCGTGCCGTCGTCCTTCTCGAGCAGCGTGACCACCTCGTCGGCGAAGTCGTCGAGGGGCAGCGCGATCGGGCTGTCCTCCTGGCCCGGCATGAGGGAGGTGCGCACCGACGGCGGCACCAGCTCGAGCACCCGCACGCCCGCCGGCTCCAGCTGCAGCCGGATGCTCTCCGAGAGCATGTGGACCGCAGCCTTCGTGGCGTTGTAGGTGGGCGTGACCCGCAGCGGCACGTGGGCCAGGCCGGAGGAGACGGTCATCACCGCCGCGCCCGGGCGCGTGCGCAGGTGCTCGACGAACGCGGCCAGCAGGCGGATCGGTCCGAGCAGGTTGGTCGTGACGGTCTGCTCGGCGGTGGCGAGGAAGCCGGCGGAGGTCCAGTCCTCGGGCTGCATGATGCCGGCCATGGTCACGAGCGTGTCCAGCGCCGGGTGCTGGGCGAGCACGCGGCGCGCGGCCGCCTCGACCGAGGCGGGGTCGGCGACGTCGACCTGGACGGCGTGCAGGCCGGGGTGCTCGGCCGTGATCTGCTCGAGCAGCGCGGCCCGCCGGCCGCCCACGACGACGGTGGCGCCGCGGGCCTGGAGGCGCAGCGCGAGGGCGAGGCCGATGCCGCTCGTGGCGCCGGGGATGAAGACGGTGCGTCCGGAGATGTCCATGACCACCACCGTGGCGCGCCGACGGCCCGCGCGGGAGGGGAGCGGTGATCGGGGGACCGGCGGTCCCTGGGTGCGGCGGGCGGGCACGGGCCCGGTGCCCTAGCCTGCGAGGGGCCCGCCGCGCGGCGGCGGGCGGTGCACGGTGAGGTGGTCGGTGCGCGGTGAGGGGGAGAGCGGCGATGACGTCGTGGGGCGTGCTGGACCACTTCGTGCTGCGCGCCGCCGCCGTCCTACGGGCCGAGGTGGACGCGACCGTGACGGTGCGCCACGACGGGGCCGAGACGCCGACGGCGAGCAGCTCGCGCGCGGCGGCGCGGTGCGAGGCCGCCGGCGCGCGGGCCGCTGCCGGGCCGAGCGGCGCCGCGATGGACCGCCACCGCGTGCAGCTCGTGGCGCGCGTGGCCCACGAGACGTGGTGGCCCGACTGGGCGGCGCAGGCGGCGCGCGAGGGCTTCGCCTCGGCGCTGGCGGTGCCGGCGTCGGTCGCCCCCGGCGTCGACCTCGCGCTGACCCTGTACTCCCGCGCGGCCGACCCGTGGGACGCCGGGCTGCTCGTCGCGGCCGACGGCTACGCCCAGCTGGCCGCCGCGCACGTCCGCACCCTGGTCGCCGGGCCCAGCGACGTGCCGGCGCGCCGGCACGCGGAGCTGGCCGACGCCGTGCTGGTCGAGCGCGCGGTCGGGGCGATCATGCACACCAACGGGTGCTCCGCCGAGGAGGCCCACCGCATCCTCGGCTCGGCCTCGTCGAACCGGAACGTGTCGCGGAGCGAGGCCGCCCGCCGCATCCTGCAGGCGCTGCTCGACGTCGAGGACCCGGCCCGCTCCCGTTGACGTACGGTGGAGGTCCGGGGCGGACCGCCTGCCGCCACGGCGCGGCGAGACCGTGACCACCTCCCCGCGGCCAGGGCGCTCGGCCCCGGCCGCCGGACGGGACCCGACCCATGGCTGCCAGCACCTACCTCCACGAGTACGCCGCCCGGGCCGCCGCGGCCCTCGGCCCCGACCTCGAGGCGTGCATCACGGTGCGCGCGCACGGCCTCACGCTGCTCGCCGCGAGCAGCGCCGACGGTGCCGAGCGGTGCGACCGTGCCGAGCTCCGCGCGGGCGACGGCCCCTGCATCCAGGCGGCGGCCAAGGAGTCGACGCTCGTGGTCGCGTCGGTGGCGCAGGACGCGCGCTGGGAGGCCTGGCGCGAGCAGACCGTGCGGGAGGGCTTCGCCTCCTCGATCGCCGTGCCCGCCCTGGCGGCCCCGGGCGTCACGGTCACGCTCAACGTCTACGCGCGGGGGGCAGGCGAGTGGCCGTCGGCGCTGGTCGAGACGGCGGAGGCGTTCGCCGGGCTGGTCGCGGCCGGGGTGCGGGTGCACCTGGGGTTCGCGGACCTCGAGGACGCCGCCGCCGGGCTGTACCGGACCATGACGGACGCCGTCGCGGTCGAGCGGGCGCTCGGCGCGATCATGGCGAGCAACGGGTGCTCGCGTGACGAGGCTCACCGGGTGCTACGCTCCGCGTCCCTGCGCCGCGACGTGAGCGAGCGGGTCGTCGCCGAGTCGATCCTGCGCTCCCTCGCCCTCGGCGGCCGCGGGGACATCGTCGACGAGCGCAGCCCCTGACCGCGACCCCTGCGGAGCAGCCGCACCGGTGCGAGCGCGACCGGTGCCGCCCTCGGCGGGGATGGTGACGGCTCGGCGGGACGCCGAGGGCAGGGACAGGACGGAGGACGGGGTGAGCGCGCCGGAGCTGATGGGCCTGCTCGCGCGGACCCTCGCGGGCATCGACGCCGGGATGGCGATGCCCTCGCGGCTGTGCCGGGCCTGCGTCGAGATCCTCGGCGCGCAGAGCGGTGCGCTGACCCTGTCCGCGACGCCCGAGGCGCGTCTGACCGTCAGCACCTCCGACGGCGTGTCCACGCAGATCGACAGCCTCGAGGAGACGCTCGGGGAGGGGCCGGGACGGGCCGCGCTCGCGGAGAACCGCGTCGTCGTCACGCAGGTCGACCAGGACGGGCCGGTCGACGAGGCGTTCCCCCTCTTCTCGCACATGGTGCGGACCGTCGGCGGCCCCGGGGTCGCCTACGCCGTCCCCATGCGCGTGGCCGGCCGCGTCGTCGGGGTGCTCAGCCTCTTCGCCGCCGGCCGGCTCGCCCGCAGCCTGGACGACGCGCAGTTCCTGGCCGACGCCGTCGGCCTGGCCCTGCTCGGCGAGCTGGACTCGCTCGACTGGTCGACGCGGGCGCAGATCCACCAGGCCACCGGCATGGTCACCGCCCAGCTGCGCATCTCGCCGAGCGACGCGCTGGCCGTCATGCGGGCCCACGCCTTCGCCAGGACCACCACGCTGGAGACCGTTGCCCACGACATCCTCGCCCGGCGGCTCGTCTTCACGTACGACGACGCCCGCGTGGTCGAGACCGAGAGGACCGAGGAGCCATGACGCCGCGCACCCCCGCCGACTCCTTCGCCGCCGCGGCCAAGGCCCTCCTGCACGAGCACGACCTGACGGACCTGCTCCTGCGGCTGACCCGCGACGCCACCCGCTTCGCCGGCGGTGACGCCGCCGGGCTGCTCGTCCGCACGGACGCCGGGCTGGAGACCCTCAGCTCGACGTCCCACGCGGCGACGCAGCTGGAGCTCTACCAGGCCATGAGCGCGGAGGGCCCCTGCGTGGACCTGCTGGAGACCGGGGAGCCGGTGCTGGCGACCGGGCGGCGGGAGATCCTCGAGCGCTGGCCCACCGTGGGGCCGGTGATCGTCGGGGCCGGCTTCCTGGGCGTGCACTCCGCCCCGCTGGCCTGGGAGGGGGCACGGTCGGTGGCCTCAACATGTTCCGCCGCGACGAGCGCGCCCCGGACGCGGAGCAGGTGCGCACGGCCCAGGCGTTCGCCGACATGCTCACGCTCGCCGTCGTCCAGCCCGAGCGCCTGGCCGAGCGGGACGTGGACGGCCGCCTGGCCCGGGCGCTCGGCGGCCGGGTGGCGGTCGAGCAGGCCAAGGGCGTGCTCGCCCACCAGCTCGACGTCGACATGGCCGAGGCGTACGAGGAGCTGATCGACCGGTCCGCCCGCGACGGCAGGACGCTGACGGACACCGCGCAGGACGTCATCCGCCGGGCCCAGCAGCCCTGAGGGGTCAGCGCTGAGCGGTCGGCCCTGGCCGCTCGGCCCTGGCCGGTCGGCCCGCGGCGACGGCCCGGTCGACCCAGGCCCGCAGCTCGTCGTCGGGCAGCCGGGCGGCGCGGGGCACGGCCAGCCAGCCGTGGCTCATCGTGCGCCGCCCCATGACCGGGCGCTCGACGTCGTCGCGCTCCAGCAGCGCGGCGGCGTCCTCCTCGGTGACGTGCGCCAGGAGCCCGCCCGTGGCCGAGGCGCTGACCGCGAGCCGGCCGGCCACCATGAACGCGGTGCCGCCGAACATGCGCACCTCCCGCACGTCCGGGCGGTCGGCGAGCAGCGCGCGCACCCGGTCGGCGAGGCGAGGACGCGGGTCGCGCTGCGGCTCGGCGCGGGGCTCGATGTGCGGCTCGGCGCGGGGCTCGGAACGTTCCTGGCCCATCGCGGCCTCCCGTCGCTCGGGACTGCCACGCTAGGGCCCGACCCCCGGCCGCGGGGCACCCGGGGCGGGTGGTTCAGCGGGTCTCGCCGCGGAACCGCCCGGCGCGCCGGGCCACGAGCGCCAGGCACCCGGCGCACGCCAGGGCGACGACGGCGAGCGAGGCCGGGTACGGCGCGACGGGCAGGAGCGCGGCGAGCACCGTGGGCAGCAGGAACCCGGTGTAGGCGAGCGAGTAGTACACGCCGGTGAGCCCGGCCAGGTCGTGCGGCGTCGCGATCGCCTGGACGTGCGCGAGCCCCGCCACCACCGTGACGCCGTAGCCGCAGCCCAGCACCACGGCGACGCCGAGCGCAAGGAGGGGCTCGCCGGCGAGGCTCGCGACGGCGGCCAGCGCCGTGCCCGCGGTCATCAGCAGCATGCCGACGGGCAGCGCGCGGCCCCCGGACCGGGCCTCGAGCCGCGCCACGAAGGGCTGCACGATCGCGCCGCAGCCGAGGGTCAGCACGGTCAGCAGGGTGGCGTAGCCGGTGGTCGCGTCGCCGAGCCGCGGGGCGGCGACGGCGGGCATGACGGCGTAGGCGACGCCGGCCGCGCCGAAGATCCACGGCGCGGCCGGGACCACGAGCCCGACGAACCGGCGGTGGCCGGCCGCCGGCACCCGCAGGTCCTGCCACCACGGCCCGGCGGCGCGCCGCGCCGCCCCGAGCGTCTCGGGGGCGGCCAGGAGCAGCACCAGGGCCGCGAGGCTCAGCAGCACGTGCAGCCCGTAGGGCAGCCGGGCGGGCTCCGGGCCCCACTGCGCCAGCGCGCCGGTCACGGCGGCGCCGACGCCGAACCCGAGGGTCAGCGTCAGCGACGGCCGGCGCGCCCCCGCGCCGCGCGGCGGGAGCGGGTCGTGCGGCGGCGAGGACAGCTCCTTGATCCAGCTCGTGCCGACCGACATGGCGACGCCGACGCCCACTCCCGCCAGCGCCCGTCCGGCGCACAGCAGCGCGAACGCGTGCAGCCCGCAGCCGAGCAGGACGCTGCCCAGGATGCTGGCGACCAGGCCGCCGAGGAGCACCGGCTTGCGCCCGTGCGAGTCGGAGACGGCCGCGGAGACCAGCAGGCCGGGCACGAGCCCGAGCACGTACAGGCCCAGCAGGAGGTTGGCCTGCCACGGCGCGTAGTGGCCCAGGTCCTCGTACAGGTGGATGAGCGGCGTGAAGTGGTTGCCGCCCCACGCGAGGAGGAACACGGCGGGCGCGACGCGCAGCCACGCCGCGGTGCCCCTCACCGCGCCTCCCCGGGGAAGTAGGCGGCCGCGATGTGCGCCCGCACCGTCGCCCCGTAGCCGGCGGCGTCGCCGGCGGCGACCAGGCGGGCCAGGTCCTCGTGCTCGGCGCGGAAGCCGCGGGCGGCCGCGAGGTCGCCGGCGACGGCGTGGTGCGTCATGCGGGCGTAGCGCGGCCCGAGCCGGTCGATCGTCTCGACGACGACCTGGTTGCCGCCCGCGGCGATGACCTGCATGTGGAACGCCAGGTCGAGCGCGGCGAACCCGAGCCCGTCCCCGCGCTCGACGGCGTCGCGCTGGGCGTCGACGGTCTCCCCGAGCGCGGCGACCAGCGCCGCGCGCTCGGCGGGCCGCTCGGCGAGGACCTCGACCGCGCGGGTCTCGCACATCGCGCGCAGGTCGAGCAGGTCGCGCCGCTCGGCCGGGGAGACGGCGGTGACGACGGCGCCCTTCTTCGGCATGAGCCGCACCAGGCCCCAGGTCTGCAGCTGCAGCATGGCCTCGCGCGCGGGGGTGCGGCTCGCCTCCGCCTCCTGCGCCAGGGCGGCCTCGGTCAGCAGCTCGCCGGCGGGGTGGGACCCCTCGACGATGCGCCGCGCGGTGCGCGCGGCGATCTGCAGGGCGACCGACCGCGGCGGTTCGCCCTCCCAGGGCAGCAGGATCCGATCGGCCATGCGGGCGAGGCTAGCTGACGCATGCGTTGATGCATGCATCATGTCCGCATCGCGATCGCCCGGGGTCTCGGGACACCCGTCCCTGGTGCCCGGGACACGCCCCGGCGGACGGTTCTTCCTGTCATCAGCACACGTCGCGGCGCCCGCCGCGACCGGACCGAAGGACCTCCCATGGACAACAGCCCCCTCACCACGTCGGCGTCCGCGCCGGCAGCCACCCCGTCGTCCGGCTCGCCGTCACCGGCGCCGTCCGGCCCGGCGACCGCCCGCCGCGGGCGGACCGGGGTCGCCCGCGGCTGGGCCTGGACCGGCGCGCTCGCCGGCGTGCTCGGCGTCGTGGGCATCCAGGCCTCGATGGCCCTCAGCTCCAACTGGCAGGAGGTGGCCGGGGACCCCGACGCGATCGTCGCTGACCTCGGCACGAAGACCGGGACCCTGCTGGTCATGCACACCGCCGCGCTGGCGAGCGCGCTGCTGGTGCTCGTCTTCGCCGCGGGCCTCAAGCGCCGCCTCGACGTGCAGGCGCCGGCCGGCTCGCTGCTGCCGACCGTCGCGTCCTGGGGGCTGGTGCTCGTCGCCGTCGCCGGGCTGCTCGGGACCGGCCTGGACACGCAGTTCACCTTCGCCGTGGCCGAGCCCAGCAGGCTCGTGGCCGAGTCCGGCGCGTTCTACGCCGACTGGGTCGCCACGATCCCGTGGCTCTGGGTCGGGGCGGGCGTCAGCGGCGTCGCCCTCGGCGTGGCCGCCCTGCGGCACGGCGCCGCCCCGCGGTGGATCGGCGTCGTGGGCCTCGTCCTCGGCGGCCTGACGCTCCTCACCGGCGTCTCGCCCTTCCAGTACCTGGCCGGCTTCGTGGGGCCGGTCTGGCTGGCCGTCACGGCGCTCGGGTTCGCCCTCGGCGACCGGCGGTGACGCACCCGGCCGCCGCGCGGGAGCACCCCGGTGCTCGCGCCGGGTGAGATCCGCGCCGCGTCCTGGCCCGGGCCTCGGCCGCGCCCCTACCGTGGGGCCGTGGCCGAGCCCGGGCCCGGCCGCGCCGGGATGCCCCGCACCGCCTGGACCGTCGCCGTCCTCGCGGGCACGCTCGGGCTGTCCGCCGTCGCCCTGCAGGTCGCCTCGGGGGTCACCGTGCTCCTGGGCGACCTGCTCTTCGTGCTCGTGGACGCCACCGTCGCCCTCGTCTACGGCGCGGTCGCGGCGGTCGTGCTGGCCCGCCGCCCGCACGTCGTCGGGTGGCTGACGGCGCTCGCGGCGCTCGGCGGCGGCGTCTCGGCGCTGGGCGGGGCCTGGCGCAGCTACGCCTCCACCCACCCGGGCCTGCCGCCGCTCGAGGGGCTGGCCGCCGCGTACGGCTGGGCCTGGGTGCCGGGCACGCTGTCGCTGTTCGTGCTCGTGCCCTGGCTGGTCCGCTCGGGCCGGCTCGGGCCGGTCGCCTGGTGCGGCGTCGCCGGCGGGACGGCGTCGATCGCCGGCTTCCTGCTGGCCCCGCCGGACGCGCCGCAGGCGGCGATCGCCGGGGTCGTCGTCATGGGCCTGCTCACCGCCGGCGCCACGGCGTGGCGGTGGCGCCGCGGCCCCGTCGCCGACCGGCGCGGGCTCGGCCTGCTGGCCCTCGGCACCGCCCTCATGGCGCTGTCGTTCGTGCCGCTGCTGGCCACCTGGGCGTCGCCCGACGTGGCGTACGCGCTGCCGCTGACCCACCTGGCCTGCCAGGCGCTCTTCCCCGCGGCGATCCTCGTGTGCGTGCTGCGCAACCGGCTCTGGGGGCTCGACCTCGTGCTCTCGCGGGCCACCGTCGCCGGGATGCTCGCCCTCGGCCTCGCGCTCGTGTACGCCGTCGTCGTCGTGGTCGCCGCCACCGTCGTCCGCGGGGCGGCCGCCCAGGTCGTCGCCGCCGTCGGGGTCGCGCTCGCGGTCCAGCCCCTGCACGCGTGGCTGCGCCGGCGGGTGCACGTCCTCGTGTACGGCGACGGCGGCGACCCCGGGCGGGCGGCGCTCAGCGTCGGGCGTCGTCTGGCGTCGGCGGGCGACGCCGCCGGGCTGGTCGCCGCGCTCGCGGCCGGGGTGCGTGAGGGGCTGCGGCTGGAGCAGGCGACGATCGAGTGGCCGGCGGCGCCGTCCGCGGCCGGCGTGGCCCAGGGTGCGGGCGCGGACGCGCCCGGCGAGACGGCGCGCGACGTCGTGCACGGCGGGCGCGTGCTCGGCCGGCTGCGCGTCACCGCGCGCGCGGGGGAGCGGCTCGACCCGCGCACCCGCGACGCGCTGGACCAGATCCTGCCCGTGCTGGGGGCCGGCCTCGCGCTGGCGCAGGCGGCGCGCGAGCTGGAGGCGGCGCGCGAGGCGACGACGGCGGCGCGCCTGGCGGAGCGCCGCGTCATCCGGCGCGAGCTGCACGACGGCATCGGCCCGTGGCTCAGCGGGCTGCGGCTGGGCCTGCAGGGTGCCCGCAACGCGCTGACCACCGACCCGGCCGCCGCCGCGGCGGTGCTCGACGCGCTCGGCGAGGAGGTGCGCCAGCGCACCGAGGACGTCCGGGCGCTGTCGCGCAGCCTGCTGCCGCCGTCCCTCGACGACCTCGGCCTCGAGGCGGCGCTCTCGGAGCTGGCCGGCCGCCAGGCGGTGGCCGGCTTCGTCGTCGACCTGCGGTGCGACCCGTGCGCCGGGCTCGACCCGAACGTCGCGGCGGCGGCCTACGCCATCGCCAGCGAGTCGGTGGTCAACGCCGCGCGCTACTCCGGCGCCGCCGAGTGCCGCCTCGCGGTCGACGTCGGGCCCACCACGCTGACGGTGACGTGCGAGGACGCCGGGCGGGGCATCGCGCCGGGGACGCCGGCCGGCGTGGGCACCCGCTCGATGCGCGAGCGCGCCGCCGAGCTGGGCGGCGCGCTCGCGATCGAGCCCGTCCGGCCCGGCGAGGTCGGCGCCGGCACCCGCGTGCGCGCCGAGCTGCCGCTGCTGCCGGGGCGCGGGGGCGGCGCCCCGGCGGCCGGGCCTCTGCCCGGCGCTGTGTCGGGCGCTGTGTCGGGCGCCGTGTCGGGCGCTGTGTCGGGCGCCGTGTCGGGCGCCGCGGCTCCGGGGGTGGCCGGATGAGCGCCGCCGTGCGGGTCGCCGTCGTCGACGACCACCCCGTGTTCCGGCTCGGCATGGTGGCGCTGCTCGGCTCGCTCGCCGGGACCGAGGTGGTCGGGCAGGCCGCCTCGGCGGCCGAGGCCCGGGCGCTGCTCGGGCTGGACGGCGCGGGCGCGGGCGTCGCCGCGGACGTCGTGCTCATGGACCTCGACCTCGGCGACGGGTCCGGGGTGGACGTCACCCGCGAGCTGGTGCGCTCCCGGCCGGGCGCGCGGGTGCTCGTGGTGACGATGCACGAGTCCGACGACGCCGTCGTGGCCGCCGTGCGCGCCGGCGCCCGGGGCTACCTGGTGAAGTCGGCCGGGCCGGCCGAGGTCGAGCGCGCCGTGCACGCGGTGGCCGGGGGCGCCATGATCCTCGCGCCCACGGTGGCCGAGCGCGCGATGGCGTACGTGGTCGGGGGCCGGGCGGGGAGCAGGGTGCCGTTCCCGCAGCTGTCCGACCGGGAGCGGGAGGTGCTCGACCTCATCGCGCGCGGCCTGGACAACACCGCGATCTCCCGCCGGCTGGTGCTCAGCCCCAAGACCGTGCGCAACCACGTGAGCAACGTGCTGACGAAGCTGGCGGTGCCCGACCGCTCCGCGGCGATCGTCCGGGCCCGCGAGGAGGGGCTGGGTCAGGGCTGACCCGCCGCCGCGACCGGGCCGCGGTCAGGCCGGGCCGCGCCAGCCGCGCACGCGGTGCACCCGCGCCGTCTTCGGGTACTCGCTCGCGGGCCCGGGCGGCGCCACCTCGAACAGGTCGACCATGAGGAACAGCGGGTACGCCGGCGCCTGGGCGAGCCGCCGCACCACGACGCCGTCGCAGCCGATCACCGTGGTGCCCGCGCCCCAGACCGCCGTCCAGGTGTGCGGGCGGGTCGCGTCGCCCTCGACCTCGACCTCGGCCATGTCCGTGGTCAGGCCCGGGTCGCCGTGGGACTTGACGCCCGACCGCACCCGGGCGCGGTCGGGGCCGACCGCCTCGGCGTCGATCTCGCACAGGCAGATCTCGCCGCTGTGGCCGGGGGAGAGGTGCTCCGTGCCGACCAGCCAGACGGCGAGCATGCACCCGGCGTCGCGGGTGGCGCTGACGGTCACCTCGACCCGGCCCGCCGTGGGCGCCCACAGCAGCCGCAGCGGCGTCGCGGTGCGCACCCGCAGGCCGGGGCGGTGCCGGTGCGTCCCGCGCGGCGACCCCGCGGGGCCGGAGAAGGTGCCCGTCTGCAGGTGCGAGACCCGCAGCGGCGCGTCCTCGGGCCGCCAGTCCGGCTGGTCGTGGTCGATCCGCAGCCGCAGGCCCGCGCCGTCCAGGTCGAGCCGCGCCCGCGACCGCTCGGGCGTCGTCCAGTGGGGCAGGTAGTGGTCGACCCAGCGCCGCGCGTCCAGGCGCCCGCCGGCGAAGTCGTCGTCGAGGTCCGGGGCGCGGGCGGGCTCCGGCGGGAGCGCGAGGTCGGCGGGCATGGCGGCATCCTGCGCCGCGGGTCCGACAGGCGCGCGGCGGGCGCCGGAGATCACCCGCCCGGGCGCCCGGGGTCAGCCCGTCACGTCGAAGCCCGCGTCGTCGCGCACCGCGACGTCGCGCACCTGGACGCTCGTCACCCGCGCGGCGCGGGGGCCCTCGTGCAGGAACGCCAGCATGGTCTCGACGGCGCCGCCGTCGCCCTCGACCTCGACCTCGACGGTGCCCTCGGCGGTGTTGCGGACGTAGCCGGCCAGGCCCAGGCCCACCGCGGCGTCCTCCACCGCCGCGCGGAAGCCCACGCCCTGCACGATGCCGCTCACCACGGCGCGGACCCGCCGCCTGGCCATCCGTCCAGGCTAGGCGCGGCGCGCGCCGGTCGCCCGCGGCGACGTCCGGGGTGGCGGCGTCCCGGGGTGGCGGCGCGGCGGCCGCACCCGTCGCCGCGCGCGGGCGGCGACGGGTGCTCGTACCGTGGCGTGCATGACGCCCGCCGCCCGAGCCGTCGACGCCGCCGTCCGCGCCTACCAGCGCCACCTCTCGCCCCGCAAGGGGTGGCGCTGCGCCTACGGGGTCGCGCACGGGGACACCACCTGCTCGGCCGCGGTGCGCCGCATCGTGGCGCAGCGCGGCGTGGTGCGGGGCGTGGTGCCGGTGGCCGCCCAGCTCCTGGCCTGCTACCAGGCCGCCCGGCTGCTGACCAACGCCCAGGTGCGCGGCGTCTGCTGCTGCGGGCCGATCCCCATCCCGTTCGGCTTCGGCTCCGCCCGCGGCCGCTGACCGGCCGTCAGGCGGCCCCGCCGCTCGACTCGCGCACCACGAGCTCCGGCTGGAAGACGACGCTCTCGGCAGCGCCGCCGCGCACGAGCAGGTCTGCCGCGGTCCACCCGAGGTCGTGGGTCGGCTGGCGCACCGAGGTCAGCGGGATGGTCAGCTCGGCGGCGAACGTGACGTCGTCGTAGCCGACGACGGCGACCTCGCCGGGGACGTCGACGCCCTCGCGGCGCAGCGTGCGCAGGACGCCGAGCGCCACGAGGTCGTTGACGCACAGCACGGCCACGGGCCGCCCGGTGCGGCGCGCCAGCAGCTCGCGCGCGCCCTGCTCGCCGCCGTCGGCGTTGAGCGGCACCGTGACCTCCTCCAGGGCCTCGTGCGGGTCGAGGCCTGCCGCGGCGAGCGCGGCGACGACGCCGGCGTGCCGGTCGGCGCACTGGTGGATGGTCCGCGGCCCGTTGAGGAAGACGAGGCGCTCGTGCCCCTGCGCGAGCAGGTGGCGCGCCGCCATCGCGGCGCCCGCGACGTCGTCGACCGCCACGGAGGCCAGCTCCGGCACGGGCGAGGGGCGGTCGAGGAGCACGACGCGCACGCCGCGCTCGTGCAGCGCGAGCAGGCGGTCGACGTCCTCGGTGGACGGCACGAGCGCCACGCCCTGGACGCCGTGCTCCTCGAACAGGCGCAGGAAGCGCGTCTCGCGCTCGGGGTCCTCCTCCGAGCTGGCCACCATCAGGGTCCAGTCGTCCTGGGCGAGGCGGTCCTCCATGCCGCGCGCGACGTCGGTGAAGAAGGGGTTGGTCAGGTCCAGCACGATCGCCCCGGCGGTGGTCATCGAGCCGACCCGCAGCTGGCGTGCGGAGCCGTTCGGGACGAACCGCAGCTCCGCGATCGCGGCCTCGACCCGCTCGCGGGTGGCCGCGGAGACCCGCTGCGGCCGGTTGAGCACGTTCGAGACGGTGCCGACGGACACGCCGGCCAGGCGCGCGACGTCGGAGATCGACGCGCGGCGTCGGCGGGACGGCTGGGGCACGGCTCCTCCGGGGGTGACGGGTCCGGACCAGTATCCGTCCTGGTGGTGGCGTCCGAGGGCGCGACGGGCCGAGAGCCGGGGCGCCGGGGCGCCGGTCTTGCGGGCTCGGCTGCCGTCCGTGTAGCGTGCGTCACGGTTGAATCGATTCACGGACGAATCGGGCCGAACCTGGCCGCGACGTCGACGAAGACGGAGGGACCGACGCAGTGCGCATGGGAGCGAGCAGGACCACCGGGTGGAAGGCCACCGTGGCGGTGGCCATGTCCAACTACATCGAGGCCGGCGCGATCATCGCGATCGCCACGAGCCTGACGGCGTGGCAGGCGCAGCTCGGGTTCGACGACACGGTCGCGGGGCTCGTGGCGGCGCTCAGCGCCAACGCGTTCGGCGCGGCGATCGGTGCCGCGATCGGCGGGCCGCTGTGCGACCACCTGGGACGCAAGTTCATCTACACCTACGACCTGATCGTCTTCCTCGTCGGGGCCGTGGTCGTCACGCTGGCGGGCAACGTCGGCATGCTGCTCGCGGGCGTGGTGCTCATGGGTGTCGCCGTGGGTGCGGGCGTGCCGGCGTCGTGGACCTACATCGCCGAGGAGGCGCCCGCGCACGAGCGGGCCAAGCACGTCGGCACCGCGCAGCTCGCCTGGTCGGTCGGCCCGATGGTCGGCTTCGGGCTGGCCGTGCTGGTGGAGCCGCTCGGGCTGCTCGGCAACCGCCTGATCTTCCTGCACCTGGGCGTCGTGGCCGCGATCACCTGGTGGGTGCGCCGGGGCCTGGCGGAGTCGCGGCTGTGGACCGAGAGCAAGGCCGAGGCGGCGGCCGCCGGGCGGCGCCGCGGGTTCTTCTCCGGGGTCGTGGACCTGCTGCGCGAGCGGCGCAACCTCGTGCCGCTGCTCTTCCTGCTCGGCGTCTACGCCGTGTGGAACACCGTGGCGGGCCAGGCCGGCATCTTCCAGCCGCGCGTCTACGAGGCCACGGGGCTGACCGACCCGACGTCGCAGAACCTCCTGCAGGTGCTGCTGTGGGGCTGCACCGTGGCGGCCACCTGGTTCGGCTTCATGCGCTACGCCGACCGCGTCGACCGCCGCTGGCTGTACCTCGCCGGCGCCGCCCTCGGCGTCGTCGCCTGGGCCGTGCTGATCTACGCCCCGCCCGGCGCGGTCTCCCTCTACGTCTTCGCCGTCGGCTGGGGCGTGTCCTCGGGCATCGGCGCCCAGGCGTTCTACGGGCTGTGGACCGCGGAGCTGTTCGCCACGCGGTACCGGGCCAGCGCCCAGGGCGTGCTGTTCATGCTCGCCCGCGTCATGGTCGGCCTGCTCAGCAGCGTGTTCCCGGTGCTGCTCACCTCGATCGGGCTGCACTCGCTGGGCTACCTGATCCTGGGCCTGCTCGTGGTGGCGCTGCTCGTCGGGACGATCTGGGCGCCCCGCACCCAGGGCCGCTCCCTCGAGGAGATCGAGGCGGAGCGCTACGGCACGCCGGCCGGCGGTGCCGCGCCGGCCCGGCCCGCGCAGGCGGCCGCGGCGCGCTCGGGGGCGGTGCGATGAGCCGCGTGCTGTTCACCTTCCGCGTGCGCCCCGAGCTGCTGGACGAGTACGCGGCCGCCCACGCCGCCGTGTGGCCCGAGATGCTGCAGGCGCTGCACGAGACCGGCTGGCACAACTACTCGATCTTCACCGCCCCCGACGGCACCGTGGTCGGCTACGTTGAGTGTGACGACATCGACGCGGCGCGCGCCGGCATGGCGCAGCGCGACGTCAACGCCCGCTGGCAGGCGGCCATGTCGCGGTTCTTCGACGGCGCGGGACCGGACGACCAGATGACCACGCTCACCGAGGTCTTCCACCTCGAGACCCAGCTCGCCGCCGCGGCGGCGGGCGGGCCGGCACGCGAGCGCGCCGACGGCGCGGCGGTGCCGGCGCCCCCGACGCAGGGCGCCGAGGGCGCCGCGGACCCCCAGCAAGGAGACATCTGATGACCTTCGACGACATCGTCCCCGTGCTCGATCGCCTCGCGATCGAGGTGCCCTCCTGGGCGTACGGCAACTCCGGCACCCGCTTCAAGGTGTTCGCGACCGCCGGCACGCCGCGCACGCCGCAGGAGAAGATCGCCGACGCGGCGACCGTGCACCGGCTCACCGGCCTGGCCCCCACCGTCGCCCTGCACATCCCGTGGGACCGGGTCGACGACTACGCCGCCCTGCGGGCGTACGCGCAGGACCAGGGCGTGGACCTGGGCACGATCAACTCCAACACGTTCCAGGACGACGCGTACAAGCTCGGCTCGCTGACGCACACCGACGCCGCCGTGCGCCGCAAGGCGATCGACCACCACCTCGAGTGCATCGAGATCATGGGGCAGACCGGCTCGCGCGACCTGAAGATCTGGCTCGCCGACGGCTCGAACTACCCGGGCCAGGCGGACATCCGCACGCGCCAGGACCTGCTGCACTCCTCGCTGGCCGAGATCTACGCCCAGCTGGCCGACGACCAGCGGCTGGTGCTGGAGTACAAGTTCTTCGAGCCGGCGTTCTACCACACGGACGTGCCGGACTGGGGCACCAGCTACGCCCACGTGACCGCGCTGGGGGAGCGGGCGTTCGTCTGCCTGGACACCGGGCACCACGCCCCGGGCACCAACATCGAGTTCATCGTGGCGCAGCTGCTGCGCCTGGGGCGGCTCGGGTCGTTCGACTTCAACTCCCGCTTCTACGCCGACGACGACCTCATCGTCGGCGCCGCGGACCCGTACCAGCTGTTCCGGATCATCGTCGAGGTGGTGCGCGGCGGCGGGCTGGAGCCGGGCAGCGGCGTGCAGCTGATGCTCGACCAGTGCCACAACGTCGAGGACAAGATCCCCGGCCAGATCCGCTCGGTGCTCAACGTCCAGGAGGCCGTGGCCAAGGCGCTGCTGCTGGACCGCGAGGCGCTGGCCAAGGCGCAGCAGGAGGGCGACGTGCTGGGCGCCAACGCGATCTTCATGGACGCGTTCTGGACCGACGTGCGTGCCGACCTGGCCGCCTACCGGGCCTCGCGCGGCCTGCCCGAGGACCCGGTGCGCGCCTACGCCGAGTCCGGCTACCAGCAGCGCATCGCCGCCGAGCGGGTCGGCGGCACCCAGGCCTCCTGGGGCGCCTGAGCGTCCGCACCGACCCGCACCGACCCGCACCGACCCGCACCGACCCGCACCGAACCACGGAGTGATCCCATGACCCACCCGGCCGTCCCCCCTGTCGTGGATGAGCTGATCGCCCGCTCGAACCGCCTGGGCGCCGACCCGCGCAACACCAACTACGCCGGGGGCAACACCTCGGCCAAGGGCACCGCCACCGACCCGGTGACGGGCGAGCCCGTCGAGCTGCTGTGGGTCAAGGGCTCGGGCGGCGACCTCGGCACGCTCACCGCGCGCGGCCTGGCCGTGCTGCGCCTCGACCGGCTGCGCGCGCTCGTCGACGTCTACCCCGGCGTCGAGCGCGAGGACGAGATGGTCGCCGCGTTCGACTACTGCCTGCACGGCAAGGGCGGTGCGGCCCCGAGCATCGACACCGCGATGCACGGCCTGGTCGACGCGGCGCACGTGGACCACCTGCACCCGGACGCCGGCATCGCGATCGCCACCGCCGCCGACGGCGAGGACCTCACCGCCAAGATCTTCGGGGGCAAGGTCGTGTGGGTGCCCTGGCGCCGCCCCGGCTTCCAGCTCGGCCTCGACATCGCCGCCATCAAGGCCGCCCACCCGGAGGCGGTCGGCACGATCCTGGGCGGGCACGGCATCACGGCCTGGGGCGAGACCTCCGAGGAGGCCGAGCGCAACAGCCGCTGGATCATCGAGACCGCCGCGGCGTACATCGAGGCGAACGGGCGGCCCGAGCCGTTCGGCGCGCCCCTGGCCGGCTACGGGCCGCTGCCCGCGGCCGAGCGCCGCGCCAAGGCCGCAGCGCTCGCGCCGCACCTGCGCGCGATCGCCTCGCACGACGCGCCGCAGGTGGGCCACTACACCGACGCGGACGTGGTGCTCGACTTCCTGGCCCACGCCAAGCACCCGGCGCTCGCGGCCCTGGGCACGAGCTGCCCCGACCACTTCCTGCGCACCAAGGTCAAGCCGCTGGTCGTCGACCTGCCGGCCACGGCGAGCGTCGAGGAGATCGTCGACCGCCTGCCGGCGCTGCACGAGGCCTACCGCGCCGACTACACCGCCTACTACGAGCGCGGCGCCGCGGCGGCCCGTGCCCGCGGCGAGGAGCCCCCGGCCATGCGCGGCGCGGACCCGGCGATCGTCCTGGTGCCGGGCGTCGGGATGTTCTCCTACGGCGCGGACAAGCAGACCGCGCGCGTGGCGGGGGAGTTCTACGTCAACGCGATCAACGTGATGCGCGGCGCCGAGGCGCTGAGCACCTACGCGCCCATCGACGAGGCGGAGAAGTTCCGCATCGAGTACTGGGCGCTGGAGGAGGCCAAGCTGCGCCGTCGCCCGAAGCCCAAGCCGCTGGCCACCCGCATCGCGTTCGTCACCGGAGCCGCCTCGGGCATCGGCAAGGCCATCGCCACGCGGCTGGCGGCCGAGGGCGCCTGCGTCGTCGTCGCGGACCTGGACGCCGCGAAGGCTCAGGCCGTCGCCGCGGAGCTGGGCTCCGCCGACGTCGCCGTCGGGGTGGCGGCGGACGTCGCCGACGAGGCGGCGGTGCAGGCGGCGCTGCGCGAGGCGGTGCTGGCCTTCGGCGGCGTCGACATCGTGGTGAACAACGCCGGGCTGTCGCTGTCGAAGTCGCTGTTCGAGACCACGGAGGCCGACTGGGACCTGCAGCACGACGTCATGGCCAAGGGCTCCTTCCTGGTCGCCAAGAACGCCGCGCGCATCCTGGTGGACCAGGGCCTCGGGGGCGACATCGTCTACATCTCGTCGAAGAACTCGGTGTTCGCCGGGCCGAACAACATCGCCTACTCGGCGACCAAGGCCGACCAGGCGCACCAGGTGCGGCTGCTGGCCGCCGAGCTCGGCGAGCACGGCATCAAGGTCAACGGCATCAACCCCGACGGCGTGGTGCGTGGCTCGGGCATCTTCGCGTCCGGCTGGGGCGCCAACCGGGCCAAGACCTACGGCATCCCCGAGGAGAAGCTCGGCGAGTTCTACGCCCAGCGCACGCTGCTCAAGCGCGAGGTGCTGCCCGAGCACGTCGCGAACGCGGTGTTCGCGCTGTGCACGCCCGACTTCTCGCACACCACCGGGCTGCACGTGCCGGTCGACGCCGGCGTCGCGGCGGCGTTCCTGCGATGACCGCGAGCACGACTGGCGCGAGGGTGCCGAGGTCGCGGCGGGCGGGCACGCTCGCGGCCGTCGACCTCGGCGCCACCAGCGGCCGGGTGATCCTCGGCCGCGTCGGCGGCGGCGAGCTGGAGCTGCGGCACGTGGCCCGGTTCGGCAACGACCCGGTGCGCACCCGCGACGGCCTGCACTGGAACCTGCTCGAGCTGTACCGGCAGGTGCTCGAGGGTCTGGCGGCGGCCGAGCGGGAGGCGCCCGGGGAGATCGCCGGCGTCGGCATCGACTCGTGGGCGGTCGACTACGGGCTGCTGCGCGAGGGGCGCCTGCTCGGCGTGCCGTACCACTACCGCGACGCGCGGTCCGCGGCCGGTGTCGAGGCCGTCCACGCCCGCGTCGACGCCGCCGCGCTGTACCGGCGCAACGGGCTGCAGCACCTGCCGTTCAACACGGTGTTCCAGCTCGCCGCCGAGGGCCCGGTGCTCGACCTGGCCGACCGGCTGCTGCTCGTCCCGGACCTGCTGGCGTACTGGCTGACCGGCGCGCAGGTGGCCGAGCGCACCAACGCCTCGACCACCGGGCTGCTCGACCCGCGCACGGGGGAGTGGGACACCGGGCTGGCGGAACTGGTCGGGATCCCGGCGGGCATCCTGCCGCCGCTCGTGGACCCCGGCACGGCGCTCGGTGCGCTCACGACGGACGTCGCCGCGCAGGTGGGCCGCCCGCTCGAGGTCACCGCCGTCGGCTCGCACGACACGGCCTCGGCCGTCGTCGCCGTGCCGGCGGCCGACCGGGACGTCGCGTACGTCTCGTGCGGCACCTGGGGCCTGGTGGGCCTCGAGCTCGACGCGCCGGTGCTGACCGACGAGGCCCGCCAGGCCGGCTTCACCAACGAGGGCGGCGTCGACGGGCGCACGCGGTTCCTGCACAACGTGATGGGCCTGTGGCTGCTGTCGGAGTCGATCCGCACCTGGGAGCGCGGCTCGACCGCCGCCCAGCGCTCGGCCACGCTGCAGGGCCTGCTCGCCGAGGCGGCGCACGTCACGGCGCCCGTCGCCGTCTTCGACGTCGACGACCCGCGGTTCCTGCCGCCCGGGGACATCCCCGCGCGCATCGCCGACTGGTGCCGCGAGCACGACCAGCCGGTGCCGGCCACGCCGGGCGAGCACGTGCGCAGCATCGTCGAGAGCCTGGCGCAGGCCTTCGCCGACGCCGTGCACACGGCCGCCAAGCTGGCCGGGCGGACCGTCGCGACGATCCACGTCGTCGGCGGCGGCGCGCAGAACGCGCTGCTGTGCCAGGCGACGGCGGACCGCGCCGGGCTGCCCGTCGTGGCGGGCCCCGTCGAGGCCACCGCCATCGGCAACCTCCTGGTCCAGGCGCGCGCCCGCGGCCTGGTCGACGGCGACCTGGAGGACCTGCGCGCCCTGGTCGCCGCCACCTTCACCCCCACCCGATACCGCCCCCGTTAGGACATCCCGTGGTTCAACGTCAGGTTCCCAAGCCCGCCGAGGTCTTCGAGCTGATGCGCTTCAAGAAGCCGCAGCTGGACCTGCGCAAGCGGCGCCTCGAGGCGGCCCTCACCATCGAGGACCTCCGCGCGATCGCCAAGCGCCGCACGCCCCGCGCGGCGTTCGACTACACCGAGGGCGCCGCGGAGGGGGAGATCTCGCTCGCGCGCGCCCGCCAGGCGTTCCGCGACGTGGAGTTCCACCCGTCGATCCTCAAGGACGTCTCGACCGTGGACACCGGCACCACGGTGTTCGGGGGGCCGTCGGCGCTGCCGTTCGGCATCGCGCCGACCGGGTTCACCCGGCTGATGCAGACCGAGGGCGAGATCGCCGGCGCCTCCGCGGCGGGCGCCGCGGGCATCCCGTTCACCCTCTCCACGCTCGGGACCACCTCGATCGAGGACGTGCAGGCGGCCAACCCGCGCGGGCGCAACTGGTTCCAGCTGTACGTGATGAAGAACCGCGAGGTCTCCTACGCGCTGACCGAGCGGGCGGCCAAGGCCGGGTTCGACACGCTGTTCTTCACCGTGGACACCCCGGTCGCCGGGGCGCGGCTGCGCGACCGGCGCAACGGCTTCTCCATCCCGCCGCAGCTGACGGCCCGCACCGTGCTGGACGCCATCCCGCGCCCGTGGTGGTGGTACGACTTCCTGACCACTCCCAAGCTGGAGTTCGCCTCCCTGACCTCGACCGGCGGCACGGTGGGCGACCTGCTCGACTCGGCGATGGACCCGTCGATCAGCTTCGCCGACCTCGACGTGATCCGCGGGATGTGGCCGGGCAAGCTGGTGGTCAAGGGCGTGCAGACGGTCGCGGACGCGCGCAGGCTCGCCGACCTCGGGGTGGACGGCGTCGTGCTGTCCAACCACGGCGGGCGCCAGCTCGACCGCGCGCCCGTGCCGTTCCACCTGCTGCCCAAGGTGGTGCGCGAGGTCGGGACCGACCTGGAGGTGGCCGTCGACACCGGCATCATGAACGGCGCCGACATCGTGGCCTCGATCGCGCTGGGCGCCCGCTTCACCCTCGTGGGCCGCGCCTACCTGTACGGCCTCATGGCCGGCGGCCGGGCCGGCGTCGACCGGATGATCCAGATCCTCACCGAGCAGATCGTGCGCACCATGAAGCTGCTCGAGGTCGCCTCGCTCGAGGAGCTCACCCCGGCGCACGTGACCCAGCTGCGCCGCCTCGTCCCGGCCCGGGGCTGAGCGGGGCTGCGCGGCACCGTGCCCGGTCCGGGCACGATCCGGGTCCGTGGCCGGGCGGGGGCGCCGCCCGGCCACGGAATGACGTTGCCCGGGCCCGGGCGGTGTGAGAGCGTCCCGGCATGCCGACGCCCCAGCCCGCCCGCCGCCGCCCCGTGTGGCCGCAGCTGCCGGCGCCCGTGCGCGCCGCGGTGGAGGACCGGCTCGGCGCCCGCGTGACGGGCTGGGCCAGCCGGGACGGCGGGTACTCGCCGGGGATGGCCTCGGTGCTCGAGACCACGCGAGGGCGCGTCTTCGTCAAGGCGACCGGCCCGGGCAACGACGTGGCCCGGGCCCTGTACCGGGAGGAGGCGCGCCGCGCCGCCGTGCTGCCGCCGACCGTGCCGGCACCGCGCGTCCGCTGGTCGCTGGAGGTGGGCACCGGCGACGGCGGCCCCGGCTGGGTGGTCGTCGCGGCCGACGCCGTCGCCGGCCGTCCGCCGCGCACGCCGTGGCACCCGGACGAGCTGGACGCCGTCGTCGACCTCGCGCGGCGGGTCGCCGCGCACGAGGTCCCCGCCGGCGTGCTGCCGGAGGCCGCCGACGAGCTGCCGAGCGGGCGGTGGGCCGTGCTGGCCGACGACCGGCCACAGGGGCTCGACACCTACGACCCCTGGGTGGCGAAGAACCTCGACCGGCTCGCCGCCCTGGCGGCGCCGGTGCGCGAGGCGGTGACCGGGCCCCACCTCGCCCACGGCGACCTGCGGGGCGACAACGCGCTGGTCGTGCCCCGGGCGCCGGACGCTCCGGGCGCGGTCGCCGTGGACTGGCCGTACGCCGTGCGCGCCGCGCCGTTCCTCGACCTCGTCGCGATGCTGCCCTCGGTGCGGCTGGAGGGCGGCCCCGAGCCCGAGGAGGTGCTGCGACGCCACCCGCTGCCCACCGGCGTCGAGGACGACGCCGTGACCTGCTACCTGGCCGACCTGGTGGGCTACTTCGTCCACGGCTCGCTGCAGCCCCCGCCGCCGGGCATCCCGCACGTGCGGGCGTTCCAGCGGGCGCAGGCGGAGGTGGGTGTCGCCTGGCTCCGGCGCCGGCTGGGGGAGTGACGCTCAGAGGCCGGCGAGCTCCTTGGCCCGCTCCAGGACGGCGTCCATCATCGCCGGGGTCAGCCGTCCGGTGAACGTGTTCTGCTGCGAGACGTGGAAGCAGCCGAGCAGCGTCAGCGTCGGCGGCCGCGCGCCGTCCGGCCCGCCCGGCGCCGTCGCGCGCAGCACCACCTCGGCGCCGTGCGCGAACCGCGGGCGGGGGCGGGGCACCGCCCAGCCCTGCTCCGCGAGGGTGTCGAGCGTGGCGCCCCAGCCGATCGCGCCGAGCGCCAGCACCACGCGCACGTCCCGGCCGAGCAGCTCGAGCTCGCGCGCCAGGTAGGGCCCGCAGCGGCGCCGCTCGTCCGGCGTCGGCTTGTTCGCCGGCGGCGCGCAGCGCACCGGCGCCACCAGCCGCACCCCGCGCAGGGCGAGCCCGTCCCCGGCGTGCAGCGCCACCGGCCGGTCGGCGAGCCCGGCCCGGTGCAGCGCTGCGAACAGGAAGTCGCCGCTGCGGTCGCCGGTGAACATCCGGCCGGTGCGGTTGGCGCCGTGGGCGGCGGGGGCGAGGCCGACGACGGCGACGCGCGCCCGCGCGTCGCCGAACCCCGGCACGGGACGCGCCCAGTACTCCTGGTCGCGGAACGCGGCGCGCTTGGTGACGGCCACCTCCTCGCGCCACGCCACCAGGCGCGGGCACGCGCGGCACTCGACCAGGTGACGGTCCAGCGCGGCGAGGTCGACGGCGTCGCGGGCCGCGGCGGGGTACGACGGGTCGTCGGGGGGCGGGGGCGTCGGCAGCGGCGGGGGCACCTCGACATCGTGCAGCGACGGTGGGCCCGAGGCGAGCGGGCCGGGCCGCTGCGAGGCGCCACGCCCGGCGCTAGGTTCGTGGCATGGGCATCTTCGACAAGGCACGGAAGCTCGCGACGCCGGAGAACCTCGAGCGGGCCAAGCGGCTCGTGACCGACGAGAACGTCGACAGGGCGGCGTCGGCGATCAAGGGTGTCGCGCCCGGCAAGGTCGACCGCTTCGTCGACCGCGCGGCCGAGAAGGCCAAGGACCTCAACGGCGACGAGGGCACGGGCCCCGGCGAGGGGCGCGGGGCCCCCGACCCCCGCGCGCCCCAGCGCTGAACCGACGCTGAACCGACGCCGGGCCCGACGCTGGGTCCGGCGCCGGGCCCGACTCGCGGCGCCGGGCGGGTCCGACCCTCCGGCGCAGGTCGGTACGATCGAGGGGCGCCGTCCGCCGGACGGCGCCCCTCGACGTGTCCCCGCAGGTCTGCGGGGCGCGACCCTGAGCCGGGCGGCCTTCGTCTGCCGGCCGGACCGACCTGAAGGAGCAGCACGTGCCCGACGTCGCCTCGTCGATCCCCTCAGCCCCCAGCGAGCCCCAGGGCGCGGTGACGGTGGCGACGCCGACGACTGGCGCCGAGCTGTTCGCCGACCGCAAGGACGTCGTCGTCGTGCGCGTCGACGGCGTGCTCACCGACCTCGACCAGCCGCTGGCCGAGGGGGCCGTCGTCGAGCCCGTGACCCTCTCGGAGCCCGACGGCCTCGCCGTGCTGCGCCACAGCGCCGCGCACGTGCTCGCCCAGGCCGTGCAGCAGGTCAACCCCGACGCCAAGCTCGGCATCGGCCCGCCGGTCACCGACGGCTTCTACTACGACTTCGACGTCGCCACGCCGTTCACCCCCGAGGACCTCAAGGCCCTCGACAAGGCGATGGCGCGCATCATCAAGGAGGGCCAGACCTTCCGGCGGCGGGTCGTGACCGAGGAGGAGGCCCGCGCCGAGCTCGCCGACGAGCCGTACAAGCTCGAGCTCATCGGCCTCAAGGGCTCCGCGGGCGACGCCGCCGAGGGCGCGGACGTCGAGGTCGGCGGCGGCGTGCTGACGATCTACGACAACGTCCGCGGCGCCGGGCGCGAGAGCGAGACGGTGGTCTGGAAGGACCTGTGCCGCGGCCCGCACCTGCCCAACACCCGCCTCATCGGCAACGGCGTGCAGCTCATGCGCAGCGCCGCCGCCTACTGGCGCGGCAGCGAGAAGAACCCGCAGCTGCAGCGCATCTACGGCACCGCGTGGCCCAGCAAGGACGACCTCAAGGCCTACCTGGAGCGGCTCGCCGAGGCCGAGCGCCGCGACCACCGCCGCCTGGGCGCCGAGATGGACCTCTTCTCGTTCTCGGACGAGGTCGGCTCCGGCCTGCCGCTGTTCCACCCCAAGGGCGGCGTCATCAAGCGCGTGATGGAGGACTACGTCCGCCAGCGGCACATCGAGGAGGGCTTCTCCTACGTCGGCACGCCGCACGTCACCAAGGACGGGCTGTTCCACACCTCGGGCCACCTGCCGTACTACGCGGACACGATGTTCCCCGAGATGGACCTCGAGGGCTCGAAGTACCGCCTCAAGGCCATGAACTGCCCGATGCACAACCTGATCTTCGCCTCGCGCGGCCGCTCCTACCGCGAGCTGCCGCTGCGGCTGTTCGAGTTCGGGTCGGTGTACCGCTACGAGAAGTCCGGCGTGGTGCAGGGCCTGACCCGCGTGCGCGGCCTGACCCAGGACGACTCGCACTCCTACGTCACCCCCGAGCAGGCGCCGGGCGAGGTGCGCCACCTGCTGGACTTCATGCTCAGCGTGCTCAAGGACTTCGGCCTGACCGACTTCTACCTCGAGCTGTCGACCCGCGACGACTCGAAGCCCGACAAGTTCGTCGGCTCGGACGAGGACTGGGCCTCGGCGACCGCGGTGCTGGAGCGGGTGGCGCGCGAGACCGGGCTGGACCTGGTGCCCGACCCGGGCGGCGCGGCGTTCTACGGGCCGAAGATCTCGGTCCAGGCCAAGGACGCCATCGGCCGCACCTGGCAGATGGGCACGGTGCAGTACGACTTCAACCAGCCCGCCCGGTTCGGCCTGGAGTACACCGCGCCCGACGGCACCAAGCAGCAGCCGGTGATGATCCACTCGGCCAAGTTCGGCTCCATCGAGCGGTTCATGGGCGTGCTCATCGAGCACTACGCCGGCGCGTTCCCTGCCTGGCTGGCGCCCGTGCAGGTGCTCGCCGTGCCGGTGGCCGAGGCGTTCGACGACTACCTCAAGGACGTCGTCGCGCGGCTCAAGGCGCAGGGCATCCGGGCGGAGATCGACCTGTCGGACGACCGGTTCGGCAAGAAGATCCGCAACGCCGCCAAGGAGAAGGTGCCGTTCGTGCTCATCGCGGGCGGCGAGGACGCCGAGGCGGGCGCGGTCTCCTTCCGCTACCGGGACGGGCGGCAGGAGAACGGCGTGCCGGTCGCCGAGGCGGTCGAGCGCATCGTCGCCGCGGTCCGCGACCGGGTGCAGGTGTGATGGGGCAGCCGGTCGAGGACGCCTCGGGCTTCGGCCCCCGGGAGGACGACCTGCAGCGGCTGTGGACGCCGCACCGCATGGTCTACATCGGCGGCGAGGACAAGCCGGCGGACGCCACGGCGTCGGCGTGCCCGTTCTGCCGCATCGCCGCGGGCGACGACGAGCAGGGCCTCGTCGTCGCCCGCGGGGCGACCTGCTTCGCCCTGCTCAACCTCTACCCGTACAACGGCGGGCACCTCATGGTGCTGCCGTACCGGCACGTGCCCGGCTACGTCGACCTCACGGCCGACGAGACGGTGGAGCTCGCCCGCATGACGCAGACCGCGATCCGGGTGCTGACGGCGGTCTACGCGCCCGCCGGCTTCAACCTGGGCATGAACCAGGGCGAGGTCGCCGGCGCCGGGATCGCGGCGCACCTGCACCAGCACGTGGTGCCGCGCTGGCTGGGGGACGCGAACTTCCTGCCGATCGTCGGGCGGACCAAGGCGCTGCCCGAGCTGCTCGCCGACACCCGCGCCCGCCTCGCCGCGGCGTGGCCGGCGGTCGTGGCGTCTGCCGAGCAGGTGCCGGGCGCGCAGGTGCCGGGCGCGCAGGTGCCGGGCGCGCAGGTGCCGGGCGCGCAGCAGCCGACGCCGGGGGAGACCGCCTGATGTTCTCCGGCCTGCGCGCGACGATGCAGCGCGTCTTCTCCCCCCTCGCGGCCGCCCTGATGCGGATGGGCGTCTCGCCCGACGCGGTGACGATCGCCGGCACCGTGGTGGTCACGGCGCTGGCGCTGGGCCTGCTGCCCACCGGCCACCTGTTCCTCGGCGCCCTGCTCATCGGCGTCTTCGCGCTGTTCGACTCGCTCGACGGCGTCCTGGCGCGGATGACGGGCCGGTCCGGACCGTGGGGCGCGTTCCTCGACTCCACGCTCGACCGCGTGTCGGACGGCGCCGTGTTCGCCGGCATCACCCTGTGGTTCGTGCTGCACCCGGACGAGCCCTACGCCACGTGGGGCGCGGGCGCGGCGCTGGCCTGCCTCGTGCTCGGCGGCGTGGTGCCCTACGCCCGGGCCCGCGCCGAGAGCGTCGGCGCCGACGCCCACGTCGGCATCGCCGAGCGCACCGACCGCCTGGTGATCGCGCTGGTGCCAACGGGGCTGGTCCAGCTCGGCCTGCCGGTCCTCGTGCTCGTCGTGGTGCTCGGCCTGCTCGCGGTGGCGAGCCTCGTGACGGTTGTCCAGCGCGTCAGCGCGGTGCACCGCCAGCTGCGCTCGCGCGAGGCGGGCGTGGCCGGCGAGGGCGGCGTCGCGGGCGGGGCGGCGTGATGGGCCTGCGCGTCGACGTCGCGAAGGCGTACACGTTCGCGTGGCGGCACGCGCCGCGGATCCCGGAGCCGGTGCTGCGTGCGGCCTTCACCGCCGTCGCGGACCTCACCTGGCTGCGGCGCACCGAGGGCGTGCGCCGGATGGAGGCGAACTACGCGCGCGTGCGGCCGGAGCTCGACCCCGCCGCGGTGCGCCGCCTGGCCCGCGCGGGCATGCGCTCCTACATGCGGTACTTCCGCGAGGCGTTCACGCTCCAGGGCGCCACGCCCGAGCAGATCCGGGCGCGGGTGCGGCTGGCCGACGGCCACCACGTGGTCGAGCACGTGGCGAGCGGCAGGGGCCTGTCCCTCGCGCTGGGGCACCTGGGCAACTGGGACCTCGCCGGCGCGTGGGCCACCCCGAACCTCGCCCCGGTGCTCACGGTCGCCGAGAGGCTCAAGCCCGAGGCGCTCTTCGAGGAGTTCGTCGGCTTCCGCCGGTCCATCGGCATCGACGTGCTCGGGCTCGGCGACCCCGACGTCTTCCGGCGGCTCGTGCGCGGCGCGCGCGGCGGCAACCGGGTCGTGCCGCTCCTGGCCGACCGCGACCTGGCGGCGTCGGGCGTCGAGGTCGACCTCGCCGGCCACCGCGCCCGGGTCGCGGCCGGGCCCGCGGCACTCGCCCTGGCCGCGAACGTCCCCCTCGTCACCGCCGCGATCACGTACGAGCGCCTCACCGGGGCCCGCCGCCGCGCGGCCGGCACCCCGTGGGGGATCGTCGTGTGGTTCTCGCCGTTCGTCGAGGTCCCGCCGGGCGACCCCGACCTGCCCGCGCCCGAGCGTCGCCGCCGCCAGGTGGCGGCCATGACGCAGGGCTGGGTGGACCACCTGGCCGCGGCGCTGCGTGAGCACACCGAGGACTGGCACATGCTGCAGCGCGTCTTCGTCGAGGACCTCGACCCGGAGCGGTACGCCAAGACGCGGGCGGAGGCGGGGGAGCTGTGACGGCGCCCCACGCGAGCCGGCCGCTGCGGGTGGGCATCGTGTGCCCGTACAGCTTCGACGCCCCCGGCGGCGTCCAGTTCCACGTGCGCGACCTCGCGCAGGCGCTCCAGGCGCGCGGCCACGAGGTCTCCGTGCTCGCGCCCGCCGACGACGACACGCCGGTGCCGGACGTCGTCGTGCCCGCCGGCAAGGCGGTGGCCGTGCGCTACAACGGCTCGGTCGCCCGCCTGACCTTCGGCCCCCGTGCCGCGGCCCGGGTGCGGCGCTGGATCGAGAGCGGCGCGTTCGACGTGCTGCACCTGCACGAGCCGATGACCCCCAGCCTGTCGATGCTCGCCCTGTGGATCGCCGAGGGCCCGGTCGTGGCCACCTTCCACAGCGCCCAGGTGCGCTCCCGCGCGCTGCAGGTGGCCTTCCCCCTGCTGCGCCAGAGCCTGGAGAAGATCGCCGCCCGGGTCGCCGTCTCGGAGGACTCCCGCCGCACGCTCGTCGACCACCTGGGCGGCGACGCCGTCGTCATCCCCAACGGCGTCTACGCCGACACCTTCGCCGCGGCGTCCCCGGACCCGCGGTGGCAGGGCACGCCGGGGGCGCCCACGGTCGCGTTCCTCGGGCGGCTCGACGAGCCGCGCAAGGGCCTGCAGGTGCTCACCGCCGCGATCCCGCGGATCCTGGCCGCCCACCCCGGCGCCCGGTTCCTCGTGGCCGGCCAGGGCGACGCCGGGCGCGACGAGGCGGTCGAGACGCTCGGCCCGCTGGCCGGCAGCGTCGAGTTCCTCGGCGGCATCAGCGACGCCGAGAAGGCGGCGCTGCTGTCCTCCGTCGACCTGTACGTCGCCCCGCAGACCGGCGGCGAGAGCTTCGGCATCGTGCTGGTCGAGGCGATGAGCGCCGGCGCCGGCGTGGTGGCCAGCGACCTGGGCGCGTTCCGCCGGGTGCTCGACGACGGCGCGGCCGGCGCGCTGTTCCGCACCGGCGACGCCGACGACCTCGCCCGGGCGGTCCTCGAGTCGCTCGCCGACCGCGCCGCGACCGCCGCGCGGCGCGAGCACGCGGCCGCGTGGGTGCGCCGCTACGACTGGTCGACCGTCACCGACCAGGTGCTCGCCGTGTACGAGATGGCGGTCGCCGCGGGCGAGGCCATGCCCGTGCGCCAGGCCGCCGGGCGCCGCGGGCCGTGGCGCCTGCTCGGCGGCGACGGCGTCGAGGCGGGGAGCGGGCGATGAGCTGGTCCGAGACCGCCCTTGCGGCGCTGGTCGTCGTCGCGGTCGGGGTCTGGCTCGCGTGGGTGTCCGCCTCCCGGCTGGACCGCCTGCACCGCAAGGTCGCCGCCTCCCGCATCGCCCTGGACGCCCAGCTCGTGCGGCGCGCGAGCGCCGCCGTCGACCTCGCGAGCTCGGGGCTGCTCGACCCGGCCTCGAGCGTGCTCGTGGCCGACGCCGCCTACGCCGTCGTGGACGACGCCGGCCCGGTCGCCTCGCCCGAGCAGGCCCTCGCGATGGACGGCTTCGGTGCGGGGCGCGAGCGCGCCGAGAGCGCGCTGTCGGCCACCCTGCGCTCCGCCCTCGGTGACGCCGACGTGCTCGCCGACCTGCGCTCCGGCCCGCCTGGCGAGCAGCTCCTGGCCACCCTCGTGGCCACGTGGTACCGCGCCCAGCTCGCCCGGCGCTTCCACAACGAGGCGGTGGCCCAGGCGCAGCGGGTGCGCCGGCACTGGTGGGTGCGCGCCCTGCACCTGGCCGGTCGGGCGCCGTCGCCGCGCACCGTCGAGCTCGACGACCAGATGCCCGACGCGATGGCGGGTTCCGGGCCCGCTGTGCGCGCTTAGGATCGTGACGCCGGCCGCACGAGGCCGGCGGCACCACAGCGAGAGAAGGTCCCAGAAGTGAGCGAGAGCAGCACGCGTCCCGGCGCCGGTGAGGCCGGCCTCGGCGAGGTCGGCACCGCGCGGGTCAAGCGCGGCATGGCGGAGATGCTCAAGGGCGGCGTCATCATGGACGTGGTCACCCCCGAGCAGGCGAAGATCGCCGAGGACGCCGGCGCGGTCGCCGTCATGGCGCTCGAGCGGGTGCCGGCGGACATCCGCGCCCAGGGCGGCGTCGCGCGGATGAGCGACCCCGACATGATCGAGGGCATCATCGACGCCGTCTCCATCCCCGTGATGGCCAAGGCCCGCATCGGCCACTTCGTCGAGGCGCAGGTCCTGCAGTCCCTCGGCGTCGACTACGTCGACGAGTCCGAGGTGCTGACGCCGGCGGACTACGCCAACCACATCGACAAGTGGGCCTTCACGGTCCCGTTCGTGTGCGGCGCCACCAACCTCGGTGAGGCGCTGCGCCGCATCACCGAGGGCGCCGCCATGATCCGCTCCAAGGGCGAGGCCGGCACCGGCGACGTCTCCAACGCGACGACGCACATGCGGCAGATCCGCCAGGAGATCCGCCGGCTGACGTCGCTGCCCACCGACGAGCTGTTCGTCGCCGCCAAGGAGCTGCAGGCGCCGTACGAGCTGGTCGCGGAGGTGGCGCGCACCGGCAAGCTGCCCGTGGTGCTGTTCACCGCCGGCGGCATCGCCACCCCGGCCGACGCCGCGATGATGATGCAGCTCGGCGCCGAAGGCGTGTTCGTCGGCTCCGGCATCTTCAAGTCGGGCGACCCGGCGGCCCGCGCGAAGGCGATCGTCCAGGCCACCACCTTCCACGACGACCCCGACGTGATCGCCAAGGTCTCGCGCGGCCTCGGCGAGGCGATGGTGGGCATCAACGTCGAGGCCGAGCCGGCGCCGGTGCGCCTGGCCGAGCGCGGCTGGTAGGAGACCGCCCCGCCGTGGGGGGGGGGGGGGCGCCCCCGCCGGCCGGGGCCACCACCCGCCGGGGGGGGCGCCCCGGGGGCGGGCCGGGCCCGCGCGGGGTGGGTTGGCCCCCCCCCCGCGGGGGGCCCGCGCCCCCGCCCCCGGCGCCGCGCCCCCACGACCGTCCGGGGGCCCCGCCGGCGTGCCGGCACGGGCACGAGACCTCCCGGCGCTCGCTCCGCGCTCGCCGGGCGAGGCTCTCGACGGCCGGCCGCGCGGCGCGGACGGCAGGCGGGACTAGCCTTGCGGCATGCACATCCCACGCTGCTCCTGGCTCGTCGCCGCAGGGTCACCGGTGCTGGACCGCGGCACCGACGTCGACGCCGGGACGGCGCCGCCGCGCGGGGCGGAGCGCGGCCGGTGACGCCCGAGGAAGGGCTGGCCACCACCACCTCGCTCGGCCCGGACTGGGTGCTCGGGGAGGACGGCCTGCGCCACCGGCGCGCGGCGCGCGTCATCGTGCTCGACGACGCGGGGCGCGCGCTGCTGGTGCGCGGCCACGACGCCGACCAGCCGGACCGCTCGTGGTGGTTCACCGTGGGCGGCGGGATCGACGCCGGCGAGACGGAGGTCGAGGCGGCGCTGCGCGAGCTGCGCGAGGAGGCGGGTCTGGTGCTCGCCCCCGAGGACCTCGAGGGTCCGGTGCTCACCCGCGCCGGGATCTTCCACTTCTTCGCCGAGACCTGCCGCCAGGACGAGGTCTTCTTCGTCGCCCGGGTGGGCGCCGGCCACGTGCCGGTCGCCGACGGCTGGACGGAGGTCGAGCGCGAGGTGCTCGACGAGCTGCGCTGGCTCAGCGCCGACGAGCTGCGGGCCCAGCCGCACGAGGTGTTCCCGACCGTGCTGCCCGACGTCGTCGAGGCCCTCGCGGGCGGGTGGGACGGCGTCGTGCGACACCTCGGCACGGAGAACGACGACGAGGCGGTCGCCGAGGGCTGACGGCCGTCCGTGCGGCCCCGTCCGTGCGGCCCTGCCCGTGCGGCCCCGCGCGTGCGCCGTCGCGCGGGCGGGCTAGCCTGGGACGCGAGCGACGCCGGGACGCCGCGCTCGGGGCGCGCGGACCGGGACGGGGGAGTCGCGCAGCTGCGTCGATGGCACAGCCGCCGAGATCGGGAAGGCCGCGCGATGGTGACTCGACCGCCCCGGCACCCCCCTCGCGGTCGTGCGCGCCCAGCACCGGCCGCGGCGTCGTGCGCGCCACCGCCCGGGGCGCTGCGCCGCTGGGCGGCGCTGGCCTGCGGCGTCGCGGCGTCCGCGGCGCTGACCGCGTGCACGGGCGGCGAGGAGCCCGCACCGCCCGAGACGTCGGGGCGGGCGCCGGTCGAGCGCAACGCACCGGGGCGCGCCGACTACCTCCTCGACGCGCAGGACCAGTACTTCCAGAACCTGGCCGCGGCGCTGCGGCAGGCGCCGGACGCCCGCTCGCAGCGCCGGATCGAGGCGCTGCTGGAGACGCCCGTCGCGCAGTGGCTCACGGGGCCGCCGACGGACACCCCGCGGGCGGTGGAGGACAACCTGCGCGCGGCCGCCGCGCAGGGCTCCGTGCCGCTCTTCGTCGCCTACAGCATCCCGGACCGGGACCTGGGCGGGGAGTCCAGCGGGGGCAGCGCGGACGCCGACGACTACCTCGCCTGGATCCGCTCGGTGAGCGACGCGATCGGGGACACGCCCGCCGTCCTGGTGCTCGAGCCCGACGCGCTGGCGGCGGTGCCCGACATGGACGCGGCCCGGCAGGCAGCGCGCGTCCAGATGCTGCACGACGCCCTGGCGGTGCTGCAGGAGGGCAACCCGCGCACCGCCGTCTACCTCGACGTCGGCCACTCCCGGTGGCTCGCCCCGCGGGTGGCCGCCGAGCTCGTCGAGCGGGTCGACCCCGACGGCACGCTCGTCACCGGCGTCGCCCTCAACGTCTCCAACCAGCGCCCGGTGGCCGAGCTGCGGGACTACGCCGCCGACCTGTGGGACGCGCTGGGGCGGCGGGTGCACGTCCTGGTCGACAGCTCGATGAACGGGGCTGCCGACACCGGCGACCTCCTGGAGTGGTGCAACCCGGAGGGCGAGCGGGTCGGCACCCTGCCCGACACCGTCTTCGACCCCGACGCGTGGGTCGAGGAGGCCTACGTCAAGGCGCCGGGCGAGTCCGACGGGGTGTGCGGCACCAGCGCCGAGCCCGCGGGCGTCTTCGACGCCGGCCTGCTGCTGGAGCAGGTCGCGGACGACCCCGCGTGAGCGGTGCCCGCGCCCTCACACGGCCGCCCTCACACGGCCGCCCTCACACGGCCGCCCTCACGCGACCGCCCTCACGCGACGGGCTCGGGCACCCGCGCGGGCGCCGTCGCGACGACGGTCCCGGTGCGCTCCGGGCGGTACCAGCCGACGATCCTGCCGCGCACGATCCGCACCAGCGACCCGTACAGCACGTACGCGCGCAGCGGCTCGTAGACCAGCCGGTAGATCGGCACGACCAGCAGGTGCCAGGGCCGCTCGTGGACCAGCCGGATGGCGACGATCGAGATGATCAGGTGGATGAGGGCCACGGCGGCGGCGAACGCGGCGACGCTCTCCCAGTTGCCGCCCACGATGCTGGTCACCGCCACCAGGACGACGAACGGCATGAACACGAGCGGCACCAGGACCGAGATCAGCGCGTACGGCAGCGTGACGAGGCCGAGCACGCCGTAGCGCGGCCGGAAGAGCATGTCCCGGTGCTTGTACAGGGCCTGGATGTTGCCGTAGGTCCAGCGCAGCCGCTGCTTGGCCAGGGCGTGCAGCCGGGTGGGCGCCTCGGTCCACGCCACCGCCTCGTTGTCCTGGACCACGCCGTACCCCAGGGCCTGGACGCACAGCGTGAGGTCGGCGTCCTCCGCCTGCGTGTCGTGGGAGTAGCCGCCGATCTGCAGGAGCGCGTCGCGGCGCCAGGCGGCGCACGCCCCGGGCGCGATCGAGATCGCCCCGACGAAGCCCTCGGCCATGCGCGTCACGCAGATGCCGGAGATGTACTCGAGGCTCTGCCAGGCGGTCAGGAGGTTGCACCGGTTGCCGACCTTCACCAGCCCGGCGACCGCGCCGACCGGCCTGCCGTTGTCGGGGCCGACGAAGTGGCGCGCGAGCATCCGGACGGTGTCCCGCTCGAACAGGGTGTCGCCGTCGAGGGTGACGACCACCTCGCCACGGGCGTGGGCGATGCCGTTGTTGCTCGCCCGCGACTTGCCGCCGTTCTCCTGGGTGAGCACCCGCAGGCGGCCCCAGCGCAGCGCGTAGGCGCGCAGGAGCCCCAGGGTGCCGTCCGTGGACCCGTCGTCGACCGCGATGACCTCGAACCTGGGGTAGTCGCTGGCGCGCAGGGCGTCCAGCGTCTTGGTGATCACCCGCTCCTCGTTGAAGACGGGCAGGACCACGCTCACCATCGGCAGGTCGCGCGGCCGCGGCATCATCGCCCACGCCTTGCGCTGCCGCCGCCGCTCCATCAGGGCCAGCACGACGTACAGGAGCGACATTGCCGTCAGCGAGATGATCCCGGACCAGAACAGCCACGTGCCGAGGTTCTTGGGCGCGACCAGGACGCTCGACGTCGCGACGAGCGTGGCGTAGTCGGCCGTGTCCGGCGAGACCTCCTCCCGCGGCATGCTCCGGGCGTCGAGGAGCGGCGCGAGCGTCGTGAACTCGTAGTCCTGGGCCTTCGCCTCGGCGATCAGGCGCTCGAGCATCACCACCGTCTGCGCCCGGTCGCCGCCGCCGTCGTGCATGAGGACCACGTGCCCCTCGCCGTCCAGCTCGGGCACGGGGATCTCCTCGCCCGGCGGGTGGTCCCAGTCCAGCGTGTCGAGGTCGAAGTCCACGTGCAGGTAGCCGAGCTGCTGGGCCTGCAGGACCGCGCGCGGGTTGTCGTACGGGTCGCCCTCGGGGATGCGGAAGAGGCGGGTCTGGTACCCGGCGACCGCGCGCACGAGCCGGTCGGTGCCGATCAGCTCGAAGCGGTTGAGCGTCGCGTCGTTGGCGTAGAAGTCGATGTGGTTCATCGTGTGGTTGCCCACCATGTGCCCCTCGCGGACCGCCCGGTCGACCAGCTCCGGGTACCGGTCGACGTTCGAGCCCAGCGCGAAGAAGGTGGCCGGCACGTGCTCGCGGGACAGCACGTCCAGGATGGCGGCCGTGAACTGCGGGTCCGGTCCGTCGTCGAAGGTCAGCATGAGCTGGCGGTCCGCCGGGCGCCCGTAGGTCTCGAGCACGTACGGGCTGTCCCCGATCTGCTCGAGCTCCTCCGCCGACGGCTCGCGGAACACCTCGTCGCTGAACGGGTCCTTGAGCACGACCCGGGAGCCCGAGCGCTCGACGAGCGCCACCCGCTGGAAGACGAAGCCGCCGTCCTCGCTGAGCACCGGCATGTCGTCCTCCGCGCCCTGGGCGAGGAGCCGTTCCGGGTACGACACGTCGGCGTTCCGGGCGGCGGGCCAGGTCGGCGCCAGCACCCGCGGCGCGACGAGGAGCGCGAGGAGGGCGGCGGCCAGGACGGCCAGGACGATGCTCGCCACGACCCACCGCTGGCGCCGGCCGCGCGGGTCGTAGAACACGGGCAGGGAGGGGGACGCGGCTCGGTGTGCGTCTTTGACCACGGTGCGCTCGCCTTCGGAGCTCTGAGGGGCGGACGGTCACGGGCACCTGCCGCGGGCGGCGTCGGGGCGCGCCCGGCACGGCCCGCGCGCTCGAGGTGCGCAGGTGGGTGCGTGGTGGGGGTGTGGCGGGCCGGCGTCGCGCCGCGCCCGGTCAGGCCTCCGGTCTGAGGTGGGCGGGCACCGCCCGCGGCGCCGCCGGCAGCGTGCGGCGGGTGTGCCCGGGCGTCGGGGCTGCGCTGGTCGGCGCGGCGACGGGGTCGACCGCGAGCGGGGGCAGGACGGGCGGCACCAGGCGGGCCGCGGCGTCGTGGACCATGTCGCTCCTCCTTCCTCCGCCGGCGCGGGAGGCAGGAGCGGAGCCCGGTGCCGGGCTCCGGGAACGGGGGGAACGAGGGCCGCGGTGCGCGGGGCAGGGGCGGCGCGGCCACGCGCCGCCACCGCGGCCGCGCCCGCTCACCCTCGTCGAAGGAGGCCCACGGCGTCGGGTGGGCCCCCTGACGCGACCCGCTGACGACGGGCCGCAGACAGGTGGTGGCGCCCCCTGGATCGCCATGTCGTGCGACTCAGGAATCCTGACACGCGCCCGTGACGGTGACCATGCCCTCGGCGGCCGGTTCGGCCCACCGGCCCGGATTTCACCCGCTGCGGCCCGACCGCGCCTAGAATCCTGGGCCGTGACAGTCCCCGTGACCCCGCCGGCCGGCCCGGCCGCCACCGTCCCCGCGCCCGGCGCCGCGGCCCGCGCCGCGAGCGGGCTCGCCGCCGGCCCGACGATCGGCGTCCTCGCCCTGCAGGGCGACGTCCGCGAGCACGCGGCCGCCCTGGCGGCGGTGGGCGCGCGCGCCGTGGCCGTGCGCCGCCGCAGCGAGCTGGAGGCCGTCGACGGCGTCGTCGTGCCCGGCGGCGAGTCCACGACGATCGACAAGCTGCTGCGGCTCTTCGAGCTCGACGAGCCGCTGCGCGCGGCGATCGCCGAGGGCATGCCGGTCTACGGCTCGTGCGCCGGCATGATCCTGCTCGCCGACCGGATCGAGGGCGGGGCGGCCGGGCAGCGCACGCTCGGCGGGATGGACGTGCTCGTGCGGCGCAACGCCTTCGGCCGCCAGGTGGACTCGTTCGAGGCCGACCTCGAGGTGGCCGGCGTCCCGGGCGGCCCGGTGCGCACGGCGTTCATCCGCGCCCCGTGGGTCGAGCAGGCCGGCCCGGGCGTCGAGGTCCTGGCGCGGATCCCGGCCACGACGGCGGACGGCAGGGACGCGGGGGCCGCCGCCGGTAAGATCGTGGCAGCACGTCAAGGGAGGCTCCTGGCGACCGCGTTCCACCCGGAGATCACGGGTGACGTCCGCGTGCACGCGCTGTTCGCCCGCCTCGTCGAAGATTCGCGAAGGAGTTAGGTAGCGCATGTCCGGTCACTCCAAGTGGGCCACGACCAAGCACAAGAAGGCGGCGATCGACGCCAAGCGTGGCAAGCTCTTCGCGAAGCTCATCAAGAACATCGAGGTCGCGGCGCGCACGGGCGGCGGCGACCCGGCGGGCAACCCCACGCTGTTCGACGCCATCCAGAAGGCCAAGAAGTCGTCGGTCCCCAACGACAACATCGACCGTGCCGTCAAGCGCGGCTCCGGCCAGGAGGCCGGTGGCGCCGACTACCAGACGATCATGTACGAGGGCTACGGCACCAACGGCATCGCCGTCCTGGTCGAGTGCCTCACCGACAACAAGAACCGCGCGGCCTCCGAGGTGCGCCTCGCGTTCACGCGCAACGGCGGCACGCTGGCCGACCCCGGCTCGGTGTCCTACCTGTTCTCCCGCAAGGGCCTCGTCGTGGTCCCCAAGTCCGACGGCGTGACGGAGGACGACGTCATGCTGGCCGCGCTCGACGCCGGGGCCGAGGAGGTCACGGACGAGGGAGAGACCATCGAGGTGCTGTGCGAGGCGACCGACCTCGTGCAGGTGCGCACCGCGCTGCAGGACGCGGGGATCGAGTACGACTCGGCCGACGCGATCTTCCACCCCTCGATGCAGGTGGAGGTGGACGTCGAGGGCGCCCGGAAGATCATGCGCCTCATCGACGCCCTCGAGGACAGCGACGACGTGCAGAACGTCTACGCCAACTTCGACGCCTCCGAGGAGGTCATGGCGGCGCTCGACGAGGAGTGACGGTCGCCGCGCGCCTGCCCCGCCGCACCCTCGCCCTCGTGAGAGGGTGAGGGTGTGCGCGTTCTGGGGGTCGATCCGGGCCTGACCCGGTGCGGGGTCGGGGTGATCGACTCGCTGTCCGGCCGGCGCGCCGAGCTCGTGGCCGTGGGCGTGATCCGCACAGCGCCGGAGACGAGCCCCGACCTGCGCCTGCTGCACGTCGCCGAGCGGCTCGACGCCTGGTTCGACGAGCACGTGCCCGACGTCGTCGCCGTCGAGCGCGTCTTCGCCCAGCACAACGTCGGCACGGTCATGGGCACCGCCCAGGTCGCCGGGCTCGCCATGGTGGCGGCCGCCCGGCGCGGCGTGCCCGTGGCGCTGCACACGCCCAGCGAGGTCAAGGCCGCGGTGACGGGCTCCGGCCGGGCGGGCAAGGAGCAGGTGCAGCGGATGGTCCAGCAGATCCTCGGTCTGGCCGAGCCGCCCCAGCCGGCCGACGCCGCCGACGCCCTGGCGCTCGCGGTGACCCACCTGTGGCGGCCCGCCGGCGCCCTGCAGGGCGGGGACCGGCACGAGCTCACGCCCGCCCAGCGCGCCTGGGCCGCGGCGGAGCACGCCGCCCGCGGCCGCGCCCGCCGCGTCGCGCGCTGAGGCCCTGCCGGCGCCGCCGACGGCGTGTCGCCGCCGATTGCTAGAGTGGCGCCCGTCGTACGGGTGTTCGACGGAAGGAGCCCGGGTGATCGCCTCCCTGACCGGCGTGGTCTCGCACGTGACGCTCGACCGAGCGGTGCTCGACGTCGGGGGCGTCGGCTACCTCGTGCTCGCCACGCCCGCCACGCTCGCCGGCCTGCGGGTCGGCCAGGAGGCGCACCTGGCCACCACCCTCGTGGTGCGCGAGGACTCGATGACGCTCTACGGGTTCGCGGACGCCGCCGAGCGGGAGATCTTCGAGACCGTCCAGTCGGTCTCCGGCGTCGGTCCCCGCATCGCGCTCGCGATGCTGGCCGTGCACACCCCGGACGCCATCCGCCGCGCCGTCGCCACCCAGGACGTCAAGGCGCTGACCCGCGTGCCGGGGATCGGCGCCAAGGGCGCCCAGCGGATCGTGCTCGAGCTCAGCGGCAAGCTCGCCGCGCCCGACGCCGAGGCGCCCGAGGGCGCCGCGGCCCCCGAGGCCGCCCCCGGCGACCGCCGCGACCAGGTCGTCGAGGCGCTGGTCGGCCTCGGCTGGACGGCCAAGGTGGCCGAGGAGGCGGTCGCCACCGTGCTGGCCGACTCCGGCGCCGAGGCGGTGTCCGACGCCGACGTCGCCGCCACGCTCCGGGCGGCGCTGCGCTCGCTGGGCGGACGCCGTGGCTGACGGCCGCTACGAAGAACCGCAGTTCACCAGCGAGCGGCTGGTGACCGCGTCGGCCGACGACGTCGAGCGCGCCGCCGAGGCCGCGCTGCGCCCCAAGCGGCTCGAGGAGTTCGTCGGCCAGGCCACCGTGCGCGACCAGCTGTCGCTGGTGCTGCAGGCGGCCATCGCGCGCGGCGCACCGCCGGACCACGTGCTGCTGTCCGGCCCGCCCGGCCTGGGCAAGACCACCCTGGCGATGATCATCGCCTCGGAGCTGGGCACGTCGCTGCGGGTGACCAGCGGGCCCGCCATCCAGCACGCGGGCGACCTCGCCGCCGTGCTGTCCTCGCTCGAGGAGGGCGAGGTGCTGTTCATCGACGAGATCCACCGCCTGGCCCGCCCGGCCGAGGAGCTGCTGTACGTGGCGATGGAGGACTTCCGCGTCGACGTCGTCGTCGGCAAGGGCGCCGGGGCGAGCGCGATCCCGCTGGCGCTGCCGCCGTTCACCGTCGTGGGCGCCACCACGCGCGCGGGCCTGCTGCCCGCGCCGCTGCGCGACCGGTTCGGCTTCACCGGCCACCTCGACTTCTACGACGCCGCCGACCTGGAGCGCGTCATCGTCCGGTCCGCCGGCCTGCTCGGCGTGGAGATCAAGCACGCGGCCGCCCACGAGATCGCGGGACGCTCGCGGGGCACGCCCCGCATCGCCAACCGGCTGCTGCGCCGGGTGCGCGACTGGGCGCAGGTGCGCGGCGACGGCGTGCTCGACCACCACGCCGCGCAGGCGGCGCTCGAGGTCTACGAGGTCGACCCGCTCGGCCTCGACCGGCTCGACCGGGCGGTCCTGGACGCGCTGTGCCGCCGGTTCGCGGGCGGCCCGGTCGGGCTGTCGACCCTCGCGATGACGGTGGGGGAGGAGCCCGACACGGTCGAGACCGTGGCCGAGCCGTACCTCGTGCGCGAGGGCTTCGTCGCCCGCACGCCGCGCGGCCGCGTCGCCACGCCGGCCGCGTGGGCCCACCTGGGCCTCGTCGCGCCCGCCGGGGCGCCGGGCGCCGCGGCCGGGACCCTCTTCGAGGACCTCGGCGGCGGGAACCCGGCGGCGGCCGGCGACGTTGGATGAAGGTCGGCGCCTAGACTTGACAGGTCGCCCAGCCGCACGCCGGGCAGGGGCCGACGCACCACACGACCGCACCAGACCAAGGACTCTCCGTGGATCTCTCCTTCCTCATCCTCATCGTCGTGCTGCTCGGCCTGATGTTCTTCATGACGTCGCGGCAGCGCAAGCAGCAGCGGGAGGCGCAGGCGTTCCGCAACGAGCTCGCGCCCGGCCAGGAGGTCATGACCGGCTCCGGCATGTTCGGCACCATCGTCGAGGTCGACGAGGCGAACGACATCATCACGATCGAGTCCACCCCGGGCACGCGTTCGCGCTGGCTGCGGGCCGCGATCGCCAAGCGCGTCGACGCGCCCGCGGACACCGCCGTCGAGGCCGGTGACACCGATCCGTCGGCTTCGGCGGGTACCATCGCGCCGGCAGGGTCCAGCTCTGCCGACGTCATCGACGTGCCGGACGACATCTCTGGCCTCGACACCGCCCAGCGCGAGTACCGGGACCAGCAGCGCAAGGCCGACGGCGACGCCGAGGGCAAGTGACCCATCACTGACGCAGTGCCGGCCGGGCCGCCCCGGCCGGCACCATCCCGCGCCGACCACACCGGCGGCGCGCACCAGAGAGAAGACTGACGTTGGCCAACTCCAGCACGCGGCGATCGCGGCCGGTACGCACGCTCGTGATCTTCATGGTCCTGACCATCCTGCTGCCGATCGCCGGGCTCGTCGTCGGCACGCAGCTCGACGGGCGGACCACCGAGAACCCTGCAGGCGCGAGCCTCACGCCGGGCCTCGCCCTCGACCTCGAGGGCGGCACCCAGATCATCCTGACGCCGACCACCACGGACGGGTCGCGGGTCACCGACGAGACGGTGAACGAGGCGATCAACGTGATCCGCCAGCGCATCGACTCCTCGGGCGTCACCGAGGCGGAGATCACGAGCCAGGGCGGGGCCAACATCGTCGTCGGGATCCCCGGCCGCCCCTCGCAGGAGACCGTCGACCTGGTCAGCCAGGCCGCGCAGATGCGGTTCCGTCCCGTGCTGACGTACGGCATGGGGACGCCGACGCCGCAGCCGTCGGCCTCCGGCGACGCCGCCGCGAGCCCGGAGCCGTCGGCCTCCGCCGAGGCCAGCCCGGCGCCGTCGGCGTCGCAGAGCGCCGGCTCCAGCCCGGCCGGCAAGAGCGCCGCGGGCACCGTGCCCGCGCCGGCGCCGGCCGCCGCGGACCCGTCGGCCTCGCCGTCGCCGTCGCCGTCCCCCTCGGGTGACACCGGCACCGCCGCCGCGGACCCGAGCGACCTGGCGCAGATCACCCCGGAGATCCAGGAGCAGTTCCAGAACCTCGACTGCACCGACCCGGCGAACCTCAAGGGCGGCGGCGGCGACGACCCGGACGCCGTGCTGGTGACCTGCTCCACCGACGGGACCACCAAGTGGATCCTCGGCCCGGTCGAGCTCGAGGGCACCCACATCAGGAACGCGACCTCCGGCCTGGTCGCCGGCCCGAACGGCGTCACCACCAACGAGTGGGGCGTCATGCTGGACTTCGACTCCACGGGCGCGCGCCAGTTCTCCGACACCACCACGCGCCTGAACTCCCTGGAGTCGCCGCGCAACCAGTTCGCGATCGTGCTGGACGGCCTCGTCGTCTCGGCGCCGTCGATCACCAACGGCCCGATCACCAACGGTCAGGCGCAGATCACCGGCCAGTTCACCCGCGACAGCGCGGCCACGCTGGCCAACCAGCTGAGCTTCGGCGCCCTGCCGATCACCTTCGAGGTGCAGAGCCAGCAGGAGATCTCCGCGACCCTCGGCTCGGAGCAGCTCCGCAACGGCCTCGTCGCCGGCCTCATTGGCCTGCTGCTCGTGGTCGTCTACTCGCTGTTCCAGTACCGCACGCTCGGCCTGCTCACCGTGGCGTCGCTGGTCGTGGCGGGCCTGATCACGTACGCGACCATCGCGCTGCTGAGCTGGGGCATGGGCTACCGCCTGTCCCTGGCGGGCGTCGCCGGCCTGATCGTGGCCATCGGCTTCACCGCCGACTCGTTCATCGTGTACTTCGAGCGCATCCGCGACGAGCTGCGCAACGGACGCTCGCTGCAGTACGCCGTCGAGCGCGGCTGGCGCCGCGCCCGCCGCACGATCTACGCGGCCAAGGCGGTCAACCTCATCTCCGCGATCATCCTGTACTACCTCGCCGTGGGCGGCGTGCAGGGCTTCGCGTTCACCCTCGGCCTGACCACGGTGATCGACGTCGCCGTCGTCGTGTGGTTCACGCACCCGATGATGGAGCTCATCGCGCGGATGCGGTTCTTCCGCGACGGCCACGCGCTGTCCGGGCTGTCGCGCGAGCGCCTGATGATCTCGGCGGCGAAGCCGCGCTACGTCGGCGCGGGCCGCGTGGCGATGCCCGAGACGGTGGCGCAGGACGTCGCCGCCGAGGTGGACCCCGACGAGGGTGCGCAGGGCGAGCCCGCGCTCGTGGGCGCCGGCACCGGCCGG
>NZ_WUWN01000002.1 GCF_009846865.1 Puerhibacterium puerhi | reverse complement strand
GCCGCGCGCGCCAGGCCCTGGGCTCGGCCGGCGACGGCGCGGGCGCGCTCCTCGGAGGTGCGCAGGGCGAGCCGGGCCTCCGTCTCGGCCGCACGCGCCCCGGTGGCGGCCTGCTGGGCGGCGTCGCGCGCCGCCTGGGCGCCGGCGATCTCCTCCTCGGACTGCGCGGGCTCGGCCTCCGCCACCTCCAGCCGCCGGGCGAGCTCGGCGAGCTCGGCCCCGTCCGCCTCGCGGCGGGCGAGGGCCTGCTCGAGCGTCGTGCGGTGGCGGTCGGCCTCGGCGCGCGCGGCGCGCTGCGCCGAGCCCAGGGTGCCGAGCCGCTCGGCGACCGCCGCCAGCGCGGCGTCCGACTCGTGCAGCCGCTCCAGCGTCTCGTCGTACCGGTCCTGCGCCGTCGCCAGGCGCTCGCGCGCGGCGACCAGCTCGAAGCGGCAGCGCTCCCCCTCCGCCGTGGCCTCGGCCGCCTGCTGGCGCGCCTCGTCGAGCGCAGACTGCAGGTGCAGCACGCTCGGGGCGGCCGCCGAGCCGCCCCACGCGCGGGTGCCGCCGAGCAGGTCGCCGGCCCGCGTGGCCGCGACGACGTCGGGCCGCGCGCGGACCAGCGCCCGCGCCTGGGCGAGGTCCTCGACGACGACGACGTCCGCCAGCAGGGTGCGCAGCGGCGCCGCCGCCGGTCCGCTGACGCTGACCACGTCGAGCGCGCGGCGGGCGCCGTCCGGCCACGCGGGGTCCGGCGCCGCCGGGGCCGCGTCTGCCGCGGCGTCCCCGTCGGGCGCGCCGACGACCAGCCCGGCGCGGCCGGCGTCGTCGTCGCGCAGCATCCGCAGCGCGTCGACCGCCGCGTCCAGGTCCGCGACGGCCACGGCGTCGGCGAGCGGGCCGAGCGCCGCGGCGACCGCCGCCTCGTACCCGGGCTCGACGCCGAGCAGCGCCGCCACCGAGCCCAGGACGCCCGGCGCGTCGGCCGCGAGGAGCGCGCCGGCGCCGTCCTTGCGGTCGAGGCTCAGCTCCAGCGCCTCGACGCGCGCCGACCAGGTGGCGCGCTCCTTCTCCGCCGCGTCCGCCCGCGCCTCGAGGTCGACGACGACACCGCGAGCGTCCTCGAGCGCGTCGGCGGCGGCCTCGTGCTCGGCGTCGAGGCCCTCCTCCCCGGCCTCGGCGCCCACGACCTGCGTCTCGAGGGCGACGAACTCCCGGGTCGCCTCCTCGGCGCGCCGCTCGGCGTCCTCGAGCGCCGAGCGCAGGCGCTCGATCTCGGACTCGGTCGCCTCCACGCGCGAGCGGCGGGCCGCCACCTGGCCGGCGAGCCGGGCCAGGCCCTCGCGGCGGTCGGCGGCGCCGCGCTGGAGGGTCGCGAGCTCCTGCTCCCCGGCCCGGGCGGCCTCCTCGGCGGCGGTGCGGGCCTGGACGGCGGCCTCGAGCGCCGCGCGGGCCAGCTCGACCTCGCGCTGCAGCTCCGCCTCGGCGGCGCGGGCGCGCTCGGCCTGCTCCTCGAGGGCGTCCGGGTCCTGCCCGCGGTGCTCCGGCTCGGCGGTGCCGAGCAGGCGCACCCGCTCGTCGGCCAGGGTCTGCAGGCCGCGCAGCCGCTCGCGCAGCGCCGACAGCGCGTGGAAGGTGTCCGCGGCGCGGGACGCCGCCGCCGTCGTGCCGGCCGCCGCGACCTCCAGCTGCGACAGCCGCGCCCGCGCCGCCTCGAGCGCCGCCTCGGTGGCGCGCTGCCGCTCGCGCAGCGCCGCCTCGTCGGCGGTGTCGGCCTCGATCTGGGCGGTCAGCTGGGCGAGGTCGTCGGCGAGCAGGCGGGCCTTGGCGTCGCGCAGGTCGGCCTGGACCGTGCGCGCCCGGCGGGCGGCCTCGGCCTGCCGGCCGAGCGGGCCCAGCTGGCGGCGCAGCTCGGCGGTCAGGTCGGTCAGGCGCGCGAGGTTGCCCTGCATCGCGTCGAGCTTGCGCAGCGCCTTCTCCTTGCGCTTGCGGTGCTTGAGGACGCCGGCTGCCTCCTCGACGAACCCGCGGCGCTCCTCGGGCGTGGCCCGCAGCACGGCGTCGAGCTGGCCCTGGCCCACCACCACGTGCATCTCGCGGCCGATGCCGGAGTCGCTGAGCAGCTCCTGGATGTCGAGCAGGCGGCACGGGCTGCCGTTGATCGCGTACTCGGACCCCCCGCTGCGGAACAGGGTCCGGGAGATCGTGACCTCGGTGTAGTCGATCGGCAGCGCGCCGTCGCTGTTGTCGATCGTCAGGGAGACCTCGGCGCGGCCCAGCGGAGGGCGGCCGGTGGTCCCGGCGAAGATGACGTCCTCCATCTTGCCGCCGCGCAGCGACTTGGCGCCCTGCTCGCCCATGACCCAGGCCAGGGCGTCGACGACGTTGGACTTGCCCGAGCCGTTGGGGCCCACGACGCACGTGATGCCCGGCTCCAGGTGCAGCGTCGTCGCCGAGGCGAACGACTTGAAGCCCCGGAGCGTGAGCGTCTTGAGGTGCACGGGCGGGAGCCTAGCCGCCGGCCCCGACGCGGCAGCGCACGCGGGCGCCGCCGAGGGGTGCCCGGAGCATCGTCGAGCCGGCGGTCGCAGCGCCCCTCCCCGCCGGCGGCCGACCATCGCCGCCGGGCGCACGTCGGTCTTCGCCCTGGCCCGGCCTTGGCCCGTTCGTCCCGACCCTGCCCGTGGCCCGGGCCTTGTCCCAGCCCCGGGCCGGCCCCGGGCCGGCCCCGGGCCGGCCCCGGCCTTCTGTTCGGTGATTCGTTGGCTGTTCGGCGATCCGGATCGCCGAACAGCCAACGAATCACCGAACAGTCGGCCAGCCGGAGGGTCGGGGCCGGGGCACGGCGCACTCGGACGGACGCGCACCACCGGCCCGCGCCAGCAGGCCCGCACCACGGGCCCGTGCCACAGGCCCGTGCCACAGGCCCGCGGCAGCACGCCCGCGCCACGGGGCCCGGACGACGGACGCCTCCGCCCACCGACGGACGTCGGCGCGCGGAGGCGTCAGGGCGACGGCGCGGGGCCGTCGGGCCGGTCCCCGGTCAGAGACCCGGGAACCAGAGCTTGATCTCGCGCTCGGCCGACTCCGGGGAGTCCGAGCCGTGCACGATGTTCTGCTGCACCTTCAGGCCCCAGTCGCGGGCGAGGTCGCCACGGATGGTGCCGGGCGCGGCGGTCGTCGGGTCGGTCGTGCCGGCGAGGGAGCGGAAGCCCTCGATCACGCGCTGGCCCTCGGCGACGACGGCGAGCGTCGGGCCGGACAGCATGAAGTCCACGAGCGGCTGGTAGAACGGCTTGCCCACGTGCTCGGCGTAGTGCTCGGCGAGCAGCTCGGGCGTCGCGGTGACCAGCTGCACGGCGGCCAGCGTGTAGCCCTTGGCCTCGATGCGCCGGAGCACCTCGCCGACCAGGCCGCGGCGCACGCCGTCGGGCTTGACCAGCACGAGCGTGCGCTCGACGGCGGGGGAAGCGGAGGGGGTGGCTTGCGTCATGGGCGGAAGCCTATCGGCCGGCCCGTGCCGCCGTCCCTGCCGGCGCCCGTCCGGTCACGGGCAACGGGCACGGCACCGGGCCACAGACGCAGACCGCCCCGCCGTCGGCGGACGGCGGGGCGGTCGGTGGAGTGCGGCGACGGGGCCGTCAGACGTTCGGCGCGGTCTCCGGGTGCTCGGCGTCGTAGGCGGCACGCTCCCGGTCGATCCGGGCGCCGAGCCGCAGCGAGACGACCCACATGATCACGAAGATGATCGCGACCACCCACATCATCGTCAGCACCAGTCCCGTCGCGAGCACGGGGATCTGCGCGACCGACCCGGCGACGTAGCCGCCGGGCGTGCCCATCATGCGCGAGAGCACGAGCAGCACGACGAACAGCGTGCCGCCGACGACCCAGATCGACGCCGGCGACGGCAGCTCGAAGGGGCCCTTCTCGTACGGCATGTCGCGCAGGCCGTACAGCGCCACCGCGGCGAAGGCCACGCAGAAGGCCTCGAGCGCCAGCACCGTGGAGGTGAACTGCACGCGGGCTGGCTTCTTCGGCTTGATGCGGTCGCCGGGGGCGGGACGGTCCTTGCTCACCGGTCCACGATATCCGCGGCGGGCCGCACGTCCGAAGCCGGGTTCCGCGCCGGACCGGCCGTCGCGTCGGCGACCGGGTCACCGGCGTCCGCCGTGGCGGGGTCCGCGGACCCCGGCACGAGCACCGTGTCGCCCTCGGCAGCGTCGGCACCGTCGGCAGCGGCGGCCTTGGCGGCCTTGGCCGGGTCGGCCTGGGCCTCGCCGCGGGCCACCATGCCGGCGACGTCGGACAGCTTGACCTCGCGCAGGAAGAACGCCAGCACGACGCCGACCACCACGAGCGGCAGCAGGTACCAGAACGCCGGGGCGAGCGCGTCCGCGTAGGCGTCGATGACGCCGGTCCGCAGCGGCTCGGGCAGCGCCTGCACCGCGGCGGGCGTCAGCGTCGCCTCGGACGCCGCGGCGTCGGTCCCGCCCTGGGCGCCGAAGACGCCGGTGAGGTTCTCCGTCAGGCGCGAGGTGAAGATCGTCGTGAACAGGGCGGTGCCCACCGCGGCGCCGATCTCGCGGAAGAAGTTGTTCGACGACGTCGCCGTGCCGAGCTCGTGCGGGTCCACGGCGTTCTGCACCGCGAGCACGATCGTCTGCATGACCAGGCCCAGGCCGGCGCCCAGCACGAAGATCATCGCGCCGAACAGGACCAGCGACATCTCGCCGGTGATCCGGGTCAGCCACACCATGCCGAGGGCCACCACGATCAGGCCCACGACCGGGAAGACCTTGTAGCGCCCGGTCTTGGAGATCGCGATGCCCGACGCGATCGAGGTGAGCATCACGCCGGCCATCATCGGCAGCATCAGCCAGCCGGACTCGGTGACGCCGGCGCCGGTGGACATCTGCAGGAACGTGGGCAGCATCGCCATGGCGGAGAACATGCCCATGCCCACGACCAGGCCGATCAGCGTGGTGATCGTGAACGTCGGGTTCTTGAACAGCCGCAGCGGGATCAGCGGCTCGGCGGCGCGGGTCTCGACCAGCACGAACGCGGCCACGGCGGCCAGCGTCACGGCCAGCAGGGTGGGCAGGCGCCAGTCGGTCCAGTCGTAGCCGCCCTCGGCGATGGTCTCCCAGCTGGTCAGCACGACGATGCCGGTGGTGGCCACGGCCATGGTCACGATGCCCGCCCAGTCGACGGGGCGCCCGGCGCGGTGGGTCGGCAGGCGCAGCGCCCACCAGGCGACGGCGAACGCCGCGATGCCGACGGGCACGTTGATCCAGAAGGTCCAGCGCCAACCGGGGCCCTCGGTGAGCCAGCCGCCCATCAGCGGGCCGATGACGGCGGAGATGCCGAACAGGGCGCCCATCGGGCCCATGTACTTGCCGCGCTCGGAGGCCGGGACGATGTCGGCGATGATCGCCTGCGACAGGATCATCAGGCCGCCGCCGCCCAGGCCCTGCACGGCGCGCCAGGCGACCAGCTCGGGGAAGTTCTGCGCGAACCCGGCGCCCGCCGAGGCGATGGTGAACAGGCCGACGGCGACCAGGAACGGCCAGCGCCGACCCCACAGGTCGCCGAACTTGCCGTACAGCGGCATCGCGACGGCGATGGCGAGGATGTAGGCGGTGATCACCCAGCCCTGGTGCGCGACGCCCTCGAGCTCGCCGACGATCGTGGGCATCGCGGTGCCGACGATGGTCTGGTCGAGGGACGACAGGAACATCGACGCCATGAGGGCGCCGAAGATCAGCCAGACGGTGCGTGGGGTCAGGACGACGAGCGGCTTGTCCGCCGTCGCTGTCGGGGCGTGGCTCACGGTTCTCCCTGAGTCGTGGTGGGTGAGGCTGGCCGCTCCCGGGCGCGGCCGGGAGCGAGATCGGTCGGCCGCCCGGCGGTGCCGGGCGGGGGCTGACGTGCAATGAGGCGTGCGGAGCGGTGTGCGGAGTAGCGCGGGGTGTGTCGTCAGGCGCCGGCGGTCAGGCGGTCAGGAGCCGGCCACCGCGGCGAGGTCCTCGACGGCGGCGTGCACGTGCACGGCGATGTCGCGCCCGCGCCCGGCGGCGTCCCACCGCTCACCCGTGGCTCGGACGAGCGTGAGCACCAGGTGCGAGCAGAACGTCGGGCCGGCCGGCAGCGGTCGGGCGAGGTGACGCTGCGCCAGCAGCGTCTCGACCTGCGCCCGGTGCTCCTCCAGCCAGCCGAGGTGGCGGGCGACGAGCCGCGGCTCGGCCGCCATCACGCGGAACGCCCGCTCGCCGCGCTCCGGGTGCTCGGTGGCCCCCTCGACGAGCGCCAGCAGCAGCACCTCGAGGTCGGGCAGGAACTGGCCGGTCGGCCCGCCGGCGACGAACGCCGCGGTGACCGCCGCGTCCAGGTCGAGCTCGCGGTGGCCGAGCACCGCCGCGTCCTTGGTGTCGAAGTAGTTGAAGAAGGTGCGCGGCGAGACGCCCGCCTCCTCGGCGATCGCCTCCACGGTGACCGCGTCGAGCCCGTGGGCGAGCACGAGCCGCTGGGCGGCGTCGACGATCGCGTCGGCGCGCGCCTGCTTCTGGCGCTCGCGCAGGCCGGGGGTCGCGGTGGTCACCCCACAATCATGCAGTCACTGCAAACTTGCACCAAGCGCAATTCGATGTGATGCCGGTCACGTCTCGGGGTTCTGCTCCAGCAGCGCGACGACGGCGCGCACGGCCTCGGCGGCGCCCGGGCCGCTCGCGGCGACCTCGACCTCCGTGCCGCCCCGCACGCCGAGCGTCATGAGCTGCAGCAGGCTCGCGGCGTCGGCGCCGTCGACGGTGACCGGCACGCCGAGCTCGGCCACGGTCCGGGCGAGGACGGCGGCCGGGCGGGCGTGCAGGCCGAGCGGGTCGCGCACGACGACCCGCGCCACCTGCCGGTCCTCGGCGGCCGTGCGGCCCGCCGCGCCCGGCGCGGGCGCCGACTCCACGCCGGCCCCGACGGCCGCGGCGGCCCGCGCCTGGGCCGGTCCGCCCGCCGCCTCCGGCTTCGTGGCTCCCCCGCCCGGCTGCACCGCTCCCCCGCCGGGCGTCGCCACGAACGTCGCCCCGGCCGCCTCGGCCGCGGCGACGACGTCGGCGAGCGCCTTGCCCTGCTGCGCCGCCACGGCGGCGGCCACGGCGCCCTCGACGAACGGCGCGGTGGCGAGCCGCACGCGCCCGGCGAGGTCGTCGTCGAGCTCGAGCACGGACTCGACGGTCAGCACCGCCGAGCCGAGGTCGGCGAGCACGGCGGCCGCGTCGGCGCGGGCCAGCGCGGCGTCCACGGCGGCGCGCACCACGTCGTAGGACGTGCCGAGCGTGCCGTCGGGCATCCCCGCGCCGGGCAGCACCGCGACGTCGGGCGCCATCTGCCCGGCGAGCTCCGCCGCGCCCTCCGCCAGCCGTGCGGAGTGCGAGACCAGCACCAGGGCGACGCTCATGCGGGGTCGGCCGCCTCGGCCGCCACCACCGCCGCGCGCAGCAGCAGCGCCGTCGAGCGCGCGCCCGGGTCCTCGTGGCCGGCGGACCGCTCCCCGAGGTAGGAGGCCCGGCCCTTGGTGGCCACGAGCGGGATGGTCGCCGTCGCGCCGGCGTCGGCGGCGTCGGCCGCCGCCCGCAGCACGGCCACGCCGTCCCCGCCCTCGCCCGCGACCTTGCCCGCCGCGTCGACGGCGGCCTGCCACGCGTCGACCATCGTCTTCTCGCCGGTGCGGGCGTGGCCGCGCGCCTCGATGCCCTCGAGCGCCGCCTCGAGCATCGCGACGACGCTCGGCGCCTCGATCGCCTCGCGCCCGCACACCTTCGACGCGCGCAGGAACGCCGTGCCGTACAGCGGGCCGGCCGCCCCGCCGACCGTCGACATGAGCGTGGTCGCGACGAGCTTGAGCACGTCGCCGACCTGTGCGGGCCCGCCGTCCGGCGCCGCGGCGACCTCGTCCAGCCGCGTCACCACGGCGCGAAACCCGCGGTCCAGGTTGGCCCCGTGGTCACCGTCGCCGATCTGCCGGTCCAGCTCCGTCAGCTCGTCCCGGTTCGCGGTCACCGCGTCCGCAGCCGTGCGGACCCACCGCTCCGCCCACTCGACGTCGAGCGTCATCCCTCGGTCCTCCGCCTTCCTCGTCCCGCGGGCCCGCGCGGGCCCGCGTGCCGACCTCCGTGCGGCGCGCTCACCACTGCAGCGCCGCGGTGCGCACCGGGGCGTCCCACAACGCCTCCAGCTCGTCGTCGAGGCGCAGCACGGTCACGGACGCGCCCTGCATCTCGAGCGACGTCACGTAGTTGCCCACGAGCGAGCGCGTGACCTCCACGCCGCGCTTCGAGAGCAGGTCGTGCGCCCGACCATAGACCACGTAGAGCTCGCTCAGCGGCGTACCGCCCATCCCGTTGACGAACAGCAGGGTCCGCTCCCCCGCCTCCAGGGTCAGGTCCTCGACGACGGGCTCCAGCAGGGCCTGGGTGACCTCGGTGGCCGTCGACATGGGGACGCGCCGCCGCCCGGGCTCGCCGTGGATGCCGATGCCGATCTCGATCTCGTCGTCGGCGAGGTCGAAGCCGGGCCGCCCGACGTGCGGCACGGTGGCCGGCGTCAGCGCGACGCCCATCGAGCGCACGCCCGCGATGACGCGCTCGGCGACGCCCCGCACCCCGGCGAGGTCGTCGCCTCGCGCCGCCGCGGCGCCGGCGATCTTCTCGACCAGCACGGTGCCGGCGACGCCGCGCCGCCCGGCCGTGTACAGCGAGTTCTCCACGGCGACGTCGTCGTCCACGACCACCGTGGCGACCTCGACGCCCTCGGCCTCGGCGAGCTCGACGGCGGTCTCGAAGTTGAGCACGTCGCCGGTGTAGTTCTTGACGATCGCCAGGACGCCCGAGCCGGAGTCCGACGCCTGGATCGCGGGCTGGATCTGGTCGGGCGTCGGCGAGGTGAACACGGCGCCGGGCACGGCGGCGTCGAGCATGCCGTCGCCGACGAAGCCGGCGTGCAGCGGCTCGTGGCCGGAGCCACCGCCGGAGACGAGTCCCACCTTGCCGGAGACCGCGCCGCCGGCCCGGGTGACGTAGGTGGGCGCGTAGTGGACCTCGACCAGGTCGGCGTGCGCGAGCGCGAAGCCGGCGAGCGAGTCGTCGACGGCGTTCGCCGGGTCGTCGAGCAGCTTCTTCATGGGTGCGTCCTCTCCCTGGTAGCCCTCGCCGTCGAGGGCCTCCGGGGCCATTCCACACCCGGCGAGGGCCCTGCGCACAGAGCCCTCGCGCCCGTTCACCCCGACGGGCGGGCAGGCCGCCGCCGGTCTCAGGTGTAGTACAGCGCCACGCGGCGCCCGTCCACCTCGTGGATCGTCACGTCGACCTCGTAGACCTCCGTGAGCACCTCGGTGGTGATGACCTCCTGCGGCGAGCCGTGGGCCACCACGCGCCCGTCGCGCATCGCCACGACGACGTCGGACCAGCAGGACGCGAAGTTCACGTCGTGCAGCACGGTCACGACGGTCTTGCCGAGGTCGTCGGCGGCGCGGCGCGCGAGGGCCATCATGGCGCGCGCGTGCTTGAGGTCGAGGTTGTTCAGCGGCTCGTCGAGCAGCACGTAGTCGGTGTCCTGCGCCAGCACCATGGCGACGAACGCGCGCTGGCGCTGGCCGCCGGACAGCTCGTCGAGGAACCGGTGCTGCAGGTCGGTCAGCTCCAGGTACTCCAGCGCCGCGTCGACGTGCGCGCGGTCCTCGGCGGTCGTGCGGCCCTTGGTGTGCGGGTAACGGCCGAAGGTCACGAGGTCGCGCACGGTGAGGCGCACCGCGAGGTGGTTGTCCTGGCGCAGGATGCCCAGGCGGCGTGCCATCACGTCGCCCGCGGTGCGGGCCACGTCGTCGCCGTCGACGACGACGCGCCCGCCGTCGGACGGCAGCAGCCGCGCGACCATCGACAGGAACGTCGACTTGCCGGCGCCGTTGGGCCCGATGATCGAGACCACGCCGCCGGCGGGCAGGTCGATGGACACGTCGTCGACGACGACGGCGGTGCCGTAGCGCTTGGTGACGCCCTCGGCGCGGATGGACCGGGCGCGCGGCGCGGCCGCGCCCGGGGTGCCCGCCGCGCCGGCGGGCGCGCTCGCCGTCGCCGTCATCGCCGCCTGCTCCCCGCGACCAGCATGCCGATGAACACGATCCCTCCCAGGAACTCGACGACGACGCTGAGCACGGTGTCCTGGCCCAGCAGGTGCTCCAGCACGGCCTGCCCGCCCACGAGCGTGACGACGGCGAGCAGCGCCGCCGCCGGCAGGGTGACCGCGTGCCGGTGGCTGCCCGCCAGCGCGTACGCGAGGTTCGCGACGAGCAGCCCGAAGAAGGTGATGGGCCCCACGAGGGCCGTGGAGACGGAGACGAGCACCGCCACCAGCGCGATGAGCAGCAGCGACGTGCGGCGCACGTCGAGGCCGAGGGCGACCGCCGTCTCGCGGCCGAGCGCCAGCACGTCCAGGCGGCGGCGCATCGCCCACAGCACGGCGCTGCACACGGCCACGACGGCCGCCGCGACGGCGAGCAGCCGCTCGTCGACGGCGCTGAAGCTGGCGAACAGCCGCCCCTGCAGCACCTGGAACTCGCTGGGGTCCATGACGCGCTGCAGCAGCGCGGTGACCGAGCGCAGCAGCGTGCCCAGCACGACCCCGACCAGCAGCACGAGGTGCAGCGAGCGGCGCGCCCCGCCGAACAGCCCGAGGAACAGCGCCAGGGACGCGCCGAGCATGACGACCACCGAGACGCCGAACTGCGGCAGCGCGCCGATGCCGGCGACCGCGACGCCGCCGAGGACGAAGACGAGCGCGGTCTGGATCGCCTGGTACAGGGCGTCGAAGCCCATGATCGACGGCGTGAGGATGCGGTTGGCGGTGAGCGTCTGGAAGACGACCGTGGAGACCGCCACCGCGACGCCGACCACGACCATGGCCGCCACGCGCCGGCCGCGGAACGGCAGCACGAACGCCCACCCCGCGCGCACGTTCACCGTGAGGTAGACGGCGACCACGACGAGCGCCAGCAGCGCGAGGCCGGCGAGCACGAGCACCTCGCGGCGGCGGCGCCGGCGCTCGGCGTCGGAGCGCCCGGGGCCTGCGCGTCCGGGCCCCTGGGCCACCGGACCGGAGCCCGAGGCGCCCGAGACGCCCGCGGCGCCGAGCGGGTGCGGCAGGACCTCAGCCGACATCGGGGGCCTTTCGCAGCAGGAGCCAGAGGAACACGGCGGCGCCGACCACGCCCATGACGACGCCGATGGGGATCTCGTACGGGCGGATCACCAGGCGGCCGACGACGTCGCACACCAGCACGAGCGCGGCGCCGAGCACCGCCACCCAGGGCAGCGAGCGGCGCAGGTTGTCGCCGACGAGCATGCTGACCACGTTCGGCACGACGAGCCCCAGGAACGGCAGCGCCCCGACGGTGACGACCACGACCGACGAGGAGACCGCGACCACCGCCAGGCCGAGTGCCATGACGCCGCGGTAGCCGAGGCCGAGCGCCGTGGCGACGTCGCGGCCCATGCCCACCACGGTGAAGCGGTCGGCGACCAGGTAGACGACCAGCGTCATCGCGCCGACGAGCCACAGCAGCTCGTAGCGGCCCTCCATGACGCCGGAGAAGTCGCCGGTCAGCCAGGCCGACAGGGTCTGCATGAGGTCGTACCGGTAGGCCAGGTAGGCGGCCAGCGCGCCGACGACGCCGCCGAGCATGATGCCCACCAGCGGCACCGTGACCACCGAGCGGATCGGCACGGCGCGCAGGACGCCGAGGAACAGCAGGGTGCCCAGCACCGCCGCGAGCGACCCCACGGCGATCTTGCCGGTCATGCTGAGCGCGGGCGCCCAGATGGTCACCGCGAGCAGGCCGAGCGAGGCGGACTCCGTGGTGCCGATCGTCGACGGCTCCACGAAGCGGTTGCGCACGAGCATCTGCATCACGACGCCGGCGACGGCCGTGGCCGCCCCGGCCAGCAGCAGGGCCACGGTCCGCGGCAGGCGGGACAGGCGCACCAGCTCCCAGGCGTGCGGGTCGCCGGCCAGCAGCGCACCGGGCGAGACGTCGCCCGCGCCGACGAGCAGGGAGACGACGGCGCCGGCGGCGAGGAGGGCCAGCCCGCCCGCCCACAGCAGCGCGCGGCGCGGGCCGGAGGGCGCCGCGCGCTCCCCGGCCCGAGCCGCCACGGTGGCCGCTGCCAACGTCAGGCCTTCTCGTCCAGCGCGGCCGAGACGTCGTCGGCGATCTGCTGGAGGGCCACGACGCCGCCGCCCATGATGTACCAGCTGGTCGGGTCGGCGTAGACGATGCGGTCGTTCTTCGCGGCCTTCGTGCCGTTCACCAGCTCGTTGTCCATGACCTGCTGGGCCGCCTCGCCGCCCTCGCCGGTGGCGGCGTCGCGGTCGATGACGAAGATCCAGTCGGGGTCGTGCTCGGCGATGAACTCGAACGAGATCGCCTGGCCGTGCTGGGCCTCCTCGGTGACCTCCGCGGCGGGCGCGAAGCCGAGCTGGTCGTGCAGGAAGCCGAAGCGGCCGCCGGGGCCGTAGGCGGTGACCTTGCCGCCCGAGGTCAGGACGATGAGCGCGTTCCCCGCGTCCTGGGACTTCTCCGCGACCTCGGCGACCTTCGCGTCGAGGTCGTCGACCAGCTGCTGGGCCTCGGCGGTCTTGCCGAAGATCTCGCCGAGCTTCAGGGCGTTCTCCTCGGACGAGGCGACGTTGTCGGCCCAGTCGTTGGACAGGTCCACGGTCGGGGCGATCTTCGCCAGCTCCGGGTAGGCGGCCGAGGAGCGGCCCGCAACGACGATGAGGTCGGGCGCCTCGGCGGCGATCGTCTCGTAGTCGGGCTCGAACAGCGTGCCGACGTCGACGACGTCCTCGTCGGCGGCGAGGTCCTCGAAGCCGGCCGGCGGGTTGCTCTTCGGGATGCCGTCGATCTCGACGCCGAGCTCCTGCATGACCGCGGCAGCGGCGAAGTCGAAGACGAAGACCTTCTGCGGCGTGCCGTCGAGCTCGGTGGAGCCCTGGGCGTGCTCGACGGTGATCGGGCCGGACGCCGCGGCGGGGGCGGACGAGGCGGGCTCGCCGGCCTCGGAGGTGCCGCCGCAGGCGGCCAGGACGAGCGCGACGGCGGCGGCCGGGGCGGCCAGCCGGGCGGCGCGCAGGGCGGAGCGGACGGTGGTCACGCGGGACTCCTCGGTGGGGACTGAAGCTGCGGGGCGCAGCACGGGCACGGGTCGTCCGGCGCTGACGCGCGGGCGACTTAGCGCTGCCTAACCTAAGTGACGGTCGTCGCCTCGTCCAACAATTCCGCAACGGCGGTGTTGCGTAAATGTCCCGGTAGATGACGTGTCAGAACCCTGGTGCGCTCTGGCGCACCAGGGTTCTGACAGTCGCGTTCCGGCGCGGGGCCGGTGGGTGACGCCCGCTGCGGGCCAGCGGCGCCCGAGGGTGCGGTCAGCCGCGCCCGAGCAGGATGCGCGCGTCGGCCACCGTGATCACCGAGCCGGTCACCAGGACGCCGGTGCCGATGCCGCTGCCGACGGGGTCGTGCCGCTCGGCCAGGTCGGTCGCCACCTGGAGCGCCTCGTCGAGCCGCTCGGCCACGTGCACCCGGTCCTCGCCGAAGACGTCGCGGGCGACCTCGGCCAGGTCCTGCGGGTCCGCGGAGCGCGGCGCGGAGTTCCGCGTGACGACGATCTCCGCGAGCGTCGGCTCGAGGGCGGCGAGCAGCCCCTCGGCGTCCTTGTCGGCCATGATCGCGACCACGCCCACCAGGTGGCGGAAGTCGAACGCCTCGTCCAGGGTGGCGACCAGGGCCTCGGCGCCGTGCGGGTTGTGCGCGGCGTCGGCGATGACTGTCGGCGAGGCGCGCACCAGCTCCACGCGCCCGGGCGAGGTGACGCCCGCGAAGCCCGCCTCGACCAGGGCGCCGTCGAGCGCCCCGCCCCCGCTGAGCAGCGCCTCGGTGGCCGCGAGCGCCAGCAGCGCGTTGTGCGCCTGGTGCTCGCCGTGCAGCGGGACGAAGACGCCGGTGTACAGCCCGGCCGGGGTGCGCAGGTCGACCATCTGGCCGCCCACGGCGAGCTGGCGGCCGGCCACCTCGAGCTCGACGCCCTCGCGCAGCAGGTGCGCCCCGACCTCGGCCGCCCGCGCGCGCAGCACGGCGTCGGCCTCCTCGGTCTGGGCGGCGACCACGGCGGTGGAACGCGCCTTGATGATCCCGGACTTCTCGGTGGCGATCTCCTCGACCGTGGAACCGAGCCAGCGCTCGTGGTCCACGGCCACGGGCGTGACCACCGCGACGTCGCCGTCGGCGACGTTGGTGGAGTCCCAGAAGCCGCCCATGCCCACCTCGACGACGGCGACGTCCACCGGGGCGTCGGCGAACGCGGCGAACGCCATCACGGTGAGCACCTCGAAGAAGCTCAGCCGCGGCCCGCCCGCCTCCTGCGACTCGCGGTCGACCACGCCGATGTACGGCGCGACGTCCTCGAACACCTCGACGAACCGCGCCGCGCTCAGCGGCTCGCCGTCGACCTGGATGCGCTCGGTGACGCTGGTCAGGTGCGGCGAGGTGAACAGGCCGGTGCGCAGGCCGTGCTCGCGCACCAGGCTCTCGACCATGCGGGCCGTGGAGGTCTTGCCGTTGGTGCCGGTCAGGTGCACCACGCGGTAGGCGCGGTGCGGGTCGCCGAGCAGCTCCAGCACGCGGCGCACGCGGTCCAGCGTCGGGTCGATGTCGTGCTCCGGGGCGCGCGACATGATCTCCCGGTAGACCTCGCGGAGCGACTCCTGCGCGGCGACCTCCTCGGCGGCCTGCTGGGCCGCCTTGCGGCCCGAGCCCTTGGCGCCCCGGGCGCTCATCGGGCCTCCCCCGCCTCGGTGGCGGCGCCGGACCCGGCCGCGGCGTCGGCCTTGGCGACGCGCACGGCGCGCTCGGCGCCGTCGGCGGGGGCCACCACGAGCTCGACCGCGAGCGTCTCGGTCATCACCAGCTCGCGGTGCGCCTCGACGTCGCCCACGTGCTCGGCCGGCACGTCGAGCTCGAGGCGGATGCGGTCGCTGACCTCGAGGCCGGCGGCCTTGCGGGCGTCCTGGACGTCGCGCACGACGTCGCGGGCGTAGCCCTCGGCCTCCAGCTCCGGGGTCAGGGCCAGGTCGAGGACGGCGAACCCGCCGCCGGGCAGGACGCTGGCGGCGACGTTCTCGCCGGCCTCGTCGCCCACCACGGTGGTCAGCTCGTACTCGGTCTCGAGCAGCGGCACGTCGCCGTCGTCGGTGGTGACGACGACGCCGTCCGCCGTCTGGCGCCACGCGCCGGCCTTGGCGGCCTTGATGACCGCCTGCACCCCCCGGCCCAGGCGCGGGCCGGAGGCGCGGGCGTTGACCGCCAGCCGCTCGGTGATGCCGAACCGCTCGGCCGCGCCCGCGTCGGCCTGGACGAGGTCCACGGCCTTGACGTTGAGCTCGCTCGCGAGCAGGCCCACGTAGTCGCGCAGCGCCTCCGGGTCCTCGACGGCCACGGTGAGGCGGGCCAGCGGCTGGCGCACGCGCAGCTTGTTCGCCTTGCGCAGCGCCAGCGCGGTCGACACCACCGCGCGCACCTCGTCCATCGCGGCGACCAGGGCGTCGTCGGCCACCAGGGCGGCCTCGGGAACCTGGTGGACCGCGACCGCGTACATGCCGTCGGCACCCTCGAACCGCTCGCCGACCTCCTGCGTGGTGGCCGGCCAGTCGGCCAGGTGCACCGACCGGCCGCCGGTCAGGCCGCGCCAGACCTCCTCGGCCAGGAGCGGCGCGAGCGGGGCCATGACGCGGCACAGCACCTCGAGGGCGGTGTACAGGGTGTCGAACGCGTCCGCGTCCTCCTCCCAGAACCGGTCGCGCTGGGTTCGCACGTACCAGTTGGTCAGCACGTCGAGGTGCTCGCGCACCGACTCGCACGCCCCGGCGATGTCGTAGACGTCCAGCTGCTCGGTGACGCGCACGACGAGGTCGTGCGTGCGGGCCAGCAGGTAGCGGTCCAGGGCGGGCAGGCTCGGCACGCGCTCGGGCGTGACCTGCTGCGCGGTGTACCCGGCGCCGCCCTTCGCGGAGTTCGCGTACAGGGTGAAGAAGTAGTACGTGCTCCACAGCGGCAGCAGCACCTGGCGCACCGAGTCGCGGATGCCCTCCTCGGTGACCACGAGGTTGCCGCCGCGCAGGATCGGCGAGGACATGAGGAACCACCGCATGGCGTCGGAGCCGTCGCGGTCGAACACCTCGTTGACGTCCGGGTAGTTGCGCAGCGACTTGCTCATCTTGCGGCCGTCGGAGCCCAGCACGATGCCGTGCGAGACGGACGTGCGGAACGCGGGCCGGTCGAAGATCGCCGTCGCCAGCACGTGCAGCGTGTAGAACCAGCCGCGGGTCTGGCCGATGTACTCGACGATGAAGTCGCCGGGGTAGTGGTCCTCGAACCACTCGCGGTTCTCGAACGGGTAGTGCACCTGGGCGTACGGCATCGAGCCGGAGTCCACCCACACGTCCATGACGTCCTCGACGCGGCGCATCGTCGACCTCCCGGTCGGGTCGTCCGGGTTGGGCCGGGTGAGCCGGTCGATGTACGGCCGGTGCAGGTCGGTGACCTCCACGCCGAAGTCGCGCTGCAGCTCCTCGAGCGAGCCGTAGACGTCGACGCGCGGGTACTCGGGGTTGTCCGACTTCCACACCGGCACCGGCGAGCCCCAGAACCGGTTGCGCGTGATGGACCAGTCGCGGGCGCCCTCGAGCCACTTGCCGAACTGGCCGTGCTGGATGTGCTCCGGCGTCCAGGAGATCTGCTCGTTGAGCTCGAGCATCCGCTCCTTGATCTTGGTGACGGCCACGAACCACGACGACACGCCCATGTAGATCAGCGGCTGCCGGCAGCGCCAGCAGTGCGGGTAGGAGTGCGCGTACGACTCGCGGCGCAGCAGCACCGTGCCGGCGCTGGTGGCGCCCAGGGCGCCGACCTCGGCCGCGGGCGCGCCGCCGCCCTGCGCGGCGTCGAGGCGGGTGCGGGCCTTGAGGTGGTCGATGATCACCGGGTTGGCGTCGAAGACCTGCAGGCCCTCGTAGTCGACGACCGGGAAGGTGAACTTGCCGTCCGCGCCGACCGGGATGACGGGCTCGACGCCCTCGCGGTCGGTGACGACCTTGTCCTCCTCGCCGAACGCGGCGGCGTTGTGCACGAGGCCGGTGCCGTCCGTCGTCGTGACGTAGTCGGCGGCCACCACGCGGTGGGCGCGGTCGTGGCCGCGGTAGTAGGTGAACGGCGGCTCGTACGCGGCGCCGACCAGGTCGGCGCCCCGCAGGCGCGCGACGACCTGCGTCGCGACGTCCTCGACGCCCTCGTCCTTGAGCTCGCGCTCGTAGGCGGCCAGGCGGTCGGCGGCGAGCAGGTAGCGCTCCGCGACGCCGGTGAAGCGCGACTCGACGACGACGTACTCGATGTCGTCGCCGACGGTGACCAGCAGGTTGCTGGGCAGCGTCCACGGCGTCGTCGTCCAGATGAGCACGAGGTCGCCGGCGCGCACGCCCGCGGCCTCGGCCGACGCCGGGACGTCGGTGAGGCGGAAGCCGACGGTCACGGCCGGGTCCTGGCGCTGCTGGTAGACGTCGTCGTCCATGCGCAGCTCGTGGTTGGACAGCGGCGTCTGGTCGTTCCAGCAGTAGGGCAGCACGCGGAAGCCCTCGTAGACCAGGCCCTTGTCCCACAGCTGCTTGAAGCCCCACATGACGGACTCCATGTAGGACAGGTTCAGCGTCTTGTAGTCGTTGTCGAAGTCGACCCAGCGCGCCTGGCGGGTGACGTAGTCGCGCCACTCGGACGTGTACCTCAGCACCGACTGGCGGCAGGCCTCGTTGAACTTCTCGATGCCGAGCTCGAGGATCTCGTCCTTGGTCTTGATGCCGAGCTGGCTCATGGCCTCGAGCTCGGCCGGCAGGCCGTGGGTGTCCCAGCCGAAGCGGCGCTCCACGCGGCGCCCACGCATCGTCTGGTAGCGCGGCACCACGTCCTTGGCGTAGCCCGTCAGCAGGTGGCCGTAGTGCGGCAGGCCGTTGGCGAACGGCGGGCCGTCGTAGAAGACGAACTCGTTGCCGCCGTCCTCGCCCGCGGGGTTCTTCTCCACCGACGCCTTGAAGGTGTCGTCGGCCGCCCAGTAGGCGAGCACGCCGCGCTCCAGCGCGGGCAGGTCCGGGGAGGCGGGGATGCCGAAGGCGGCGCCGGGCCGGTTCTCGGCCTGGTCCTGACCGGCCTGGTTCTCGGACGACGCGTGCAGCGGATAGGCCATGGCGGGCGGCTCCTCGAGCGGTGGTACGGGCACGTTCTCGGCTGCGAGGACGACGTCGCCCGTGCGCTGCGCGCCCGGTGCGGTGCCGCGGTACCACCCCGCTTGCCGGCCCTCCGCCGCCGCACGGCCTGCGCGGGGGACGCGCGTCGTGCGGCGACGAGCGGGCCGACCGCTCGTTCACGGCTGTGACGGGCCTACCCGTCCGGTTCTACTGAGCGGACCCGCTGGTCGCGGGGCCGCCGTTCTTCCGGAGGCTCGCCGGTGATGGCCGGGTCGACGCCTGTGCCTCCATGGTAGCCAGGGGCGCAACTCCGCCTCGCCCTGCCCCGCCTCTCCGCCCTCCGCGCTCCCGACCGCCGGTTCACGCCGAGACTTGAGTTGTGGTTGCCTCCGAGGCCTCGGAGGCAACCACAACTCGAGTCTCGGCACGGGGCTGTGGACGGCGCCGGCGGGCGCGCGGTCTCCCGGAGCACGCTGTGGCGCATGTCGCGACCCGCACCGCTGCCTCGCGCTCTCGCCGGCCGAGCCTTCACCGTGCACGAGGCTCGCCGTGCCGGTCTGAGCCGTGGCCGCCTGCGGTCGGCGGACCTCGCGCGCCCGACGCGCGGGGCGCGCATGCCGACGGTGCTCGCCGACGACCACGTCGAGCGCTGCCGCGCCGTGCTCGCAGCGAGTCCGCCGTCGGCCGTGGTCAGCTACGTCAGCGCGCTGCGGCTCGTGCGCGTCGAGATCCCGCGGCGGCTGTCCGGCGACGAGCGGGTGCACATCACCGTGCTGGAGGGCGACGTCGCCCCGCAGCGCCGCGGCGTCGTGACGCACACCCACGCGTCCGACGGGCGCCGATATCGAGGACGCCCCCTGCCGACGGTCACCGCCGCAGGGCTGCCCGCGGTCGCGCCCGAGCGTACGTGGCTGCAGCTGGCGGGGTCGCTGACGGCCGACGAGCTGGTGGTGCTCGGCGATGCGATGACGCGACGCAAGTCGCCGGTGACCACCGTCGTCGCCCTGCGTGGGGAGGTCAGTGCCGCGCCACCGGGCACTCGCGGGATCCGCCGCGCCCGCGATGCCGTCGAGCTGGTCCGGCCCGGCACCGACTCGTCACCGGAGTCCTGGGTCCGGCTGCACATGGTCCGGGCGGGGCTGCCGTGCCCGCTCGTCAATGCCAAGATCTACGACGACCGCGGCGGCTTCGTGGCCATGCCGGACCTGGCCCTGCCCGCGCTCAAGATCGCGATCGAGTACGACGGCGACGTGCACCGCACCGACCGCGAGACGTGGATGCGCGACGTCGCCAAGCGCGAGCAGCTCCGGGACCTCGGCTGGCTCGTGGTCGTGGTCGTGGGCGCGCACCTGCGCGACCCCGACGCGCTCGTCGCCATGCTGCGGCGCGCGGTCCGCTCGCGCTCCTGAGCGCCAACTCCGACGCACCGAGACTTGAGTTGTGGTCACCTCCGAGGCCTCGGAGGCGACCACAACTCAAGTCTCGGCGCCCAGCGGGGGCGGGCGCCGGGTCAGACGCCCGTGCGGACCGTCTTGACGTTGTTCGCCTGCGCGCGCGGACGCACCACGAGCAGGTCGACGTTCACGTGCGCCGGGCGGGTCAGCGTCCAGGCGATGGCGTCGGCGATGTCGTCGGCCACCAGCGGCGTGTACCCCTCGTAGACGGCGGCGGCGCGCTCGGCGTCGCCCTCGAACCGCACCAGGGAGAACTCCTCGGTGGCCACAGCGCCTGGCGCGATCTGCACCACGCGCAGCGGCTCGCCGGCGATCTCCCAGCGCAGGGTCGTGGCGAGCATCCGCTCGGCGTGCTTGGCGGCCGTGTACCCGGCGCCGCCCTCGTAGGCGTCGTGCGCCGCCGTAGAGGTCACGACGACGACGTCGGAGCCGCCGGTGCGCTGCGCCGACTCGCGCAGCAGCGGCAGCAGCGCCTTCGTCACGCGCAGCGTGCCGAGCACGTTGAGCTCGTACATCTGCCGCCAGCCGTCGAGGTCGGCGTCCTCGACCTTGTCCAGCCCGAGCGCTCCGCCGGCGTTGTTCACGACGGCGTCCAGGCCCCCGGTCGCGCGCAGGTGCCCGGCGAGCGCGGCGACGGCGTCGTCGTCCGTGACGTCGAGCGGGTACGCCTCCGCGCCGGTCTCGGCCGCGAGCGCCTCGAGCCGGTCCGCGCGGCGCGCGGCGACGACGACGCGCCAGCCCTCGGCGGCCAGGCGCCGGGCGGTGGCGGCGCCGATGCCGGAGGAGGCCCCGGTGACCAGGACGCGGCGCGCGGCGTCGGCGGACGGGGTGGGCTCTGCGGAGGCGGAGCGGTGCTCGGCGGGGGTGGTCGTCATGCCTCGCACCCTAGCCGCGACCTGCGCGGCCGATCCCCGCCGCCCCCCTTTATCGGCGCACGCGACCAGCGCACGCTGGGAGGTGTCGTCATCCGTCACGGTCCGAGGAGGGACACCATGACGACCCCTCTCTCCCCCGCGGTCCCGGCCGAGCTGCTGGCGACCGTCCGCACCAAGCACCACGCCCTGTGGGCCTCCGGCGACTACCCCGCCGTCGCGGAGGTCGTGGCCGGCCTCGGCCCGGCGCTCGTCGAGGCGTGCGAGGTCCGCCCCGGCCAGCGCGTCCTCGACGTCGCCGCCGGCTCCGGCAACGCCGCCATCCCCGCCGCGCTCGCCGGCGCCGACGTCGTCGCCTCCGACCTGACGCCCGAGCTGTTCGACGCCGGCCGGGCGCGGGCCGCCGCACAGGGCGCGCAGCTGCGCTGGGAGCAGGCCGACGCCCACGCGCTGCCGTACGCCGACGGCGAGTTCGACGTCGTCATGTCCTGCATCGGCGTCATGTTCGCGCCGTTCCACCAGCTGGCCGCCGACGAGCTCGTCCGCGTCACCCGGCGCGGCGGGCGGATCGGCGTGGCGTCGTGGACGCCCGACGGGTTCATCGGCGAGCTGTTCGCGACGCTGCGCCCCGACGCGCCGCCGTCCCCACCCGGCGCGCAGCCGCCGCCCCTGTGGGGCGACGAGACGCACGTGCGCGAGCTGCTCGGCGACCGCGTCCGGCACCTGCGGGCCGAGACGCGCACGCTCACGGTGGACCGGTTCGCCAGCGGCGCCCAGTTCCGCGACTTCTTCAAGGCGACCTACGGCCCGATGATCGCCACGTACAGGCACGTCGGCGACGACGCCGAGCGCGCCCAGCGCCTCGACGAGGAGCTCGCCGCCCTCGGCGACCGCTACCTGACCGGCCACGACGGCAGCAGCACGATGGAGTGGGAGTACCTGCTGGTGACGGCGACCCGCCGCTGAAGCACTCGCCGCCACAGCACCCGCCGCTGGGCCCGCAGCCGCGACGCGGCGCGGGGCAGTCGCGACGACGGCGTACTAGGCTCACCGGCGGACCGCGGGCCGCGCATCTGGCCCGTCGGCGCGACCCGTGCGTTGGGGCCGCGGGTCCGTGGACGCGAGATGGCGCGTCGGTCAGCCACCCGGCACCCTCAGCCACACCTGGAGTCACTCGCGTGCGCCTGCGCCCCACCCGTCGCCCCGCCCTGCCCGCCGTCCTCGCCGCCACCGCCTCCGCCGGCCTCGTCCTCGCCCTCGCCGCGTGCGGCGGCGACGTCGACGGAGCCGCCGGCGCCGGAGCCACCGCGGCGACCACCCCGGCGGCGTCGTCCGACGCCCCCGTGGCCACGACCTACCCCGTGACGCTCGACAACTGCGGCTTCGCCGTGACGATCGACGCCGCCCCGCAGCGCGTGGTGACGATCAAGTCCTCGACGGCGGAGATGCTCCTCGCGCTCGGCCTGGGCGACCGGATCGTCGGCTCCGCCTACCTCGACGGCCCGGTGCCCGACTCCCTCGCCGACGCCGCCCGCGGCACGGCCGTCGAGACGCCGTTCAGCGACGAGGTGCCCGGCACCGAGGCCACGCTCGCCCTCGAGCCGGACCTCGTCTACGCCGGCTGGGAGTCCAACGTCACCGCCGACGGCGCGGGCGACCGCGGCACGCTGGAGCAGCTCGGCGTCGACACGTACGTCTCGCCGTCGGCGTGCAAGGGCGAGGGGTACATGCCCGACCCCCTGACGTTCGACCAGGTCTTCGCCGATATCACCGAGGCCGGCGAGATCTTCGACGCCAACCAGGCGGCGGCCCACCTGGTGGCTCAGCAGCGTGAGACGCTCGCGGGCGTCACCCCGGACGACCGCGGCCTGAGCGCCCTGTGGTACTCCTCCGGCGGGGACACGCCCTACGTCGGCGCCGGCATCGGCGCGCCGCAGATGATCATGGACGCCGTCGGGCTGGAGAACGTCGCCGCCGACGTCCACGACACCTGGACCTCGATGTCCTGGGAGCAGGTCGTGGCCGACGACCCGGACGTCATCGTGCTGGTCGACGCCACCTGGAACAGCGCCGAGGACAAGATCGCCCGGCTCGAGTCCAACCCCGCCACCGCGCAGCTCACCGCGGTGCGCGAGCACCGCTACCTCACCGTGCCGTTCCCGGCCACCGAGGCGGGCGTGCGCAACGTCGACGCCGTCGTCGACCTCGCGGCGCAGCTGCAGGAGCTGGACCTGCGGTGACGAGCGCCCCGACCGGCACCTCGGCCGACGCCTCGACCGGTACCGCGGCGGCACCGCGGGCGACGAGCGGCGCGCGCCGCACCGGCCCGTGGGCCGCCGTCGGCGCCGTCGCGCTGCTGGCCTCCGTCGTGCTGGCCGTGGCCGTGGGGCCCGCCGACCTCGCGCCGGGCGACGTGTGGCGCTCGGTCGCCACGCACCTGGGCCTGGGCGACGCGCTCGGCCTGGCGCCGCTCGACCGGCTGCCCGACGCGATGGTGTGGCAGCTGCGGCTGCCGCGCGTGCTCACCGCCGCGGCGGTGGGCGCCGGGCTGGCGGTGTGCGGCGTCGTCATGCAGTCCCTGACGCGCAACCCGCTGGCCGACCCCTACCTGCTGGGCCTGTCCTCCGGCGCGTCGCTCGGCGCGGCGGCGGTGCTGGTGCTGGGCGCGACGGTGCTGCTGCCGGTCGCGGCGTTCGTCGGCGCGACGGCGGCGCTGGTCGCCACGCTGGGCCTGGCCGCGGCGTCCGGGCGCGGGCGGGGCATCGCCCCGGCCCGCACCGTGCTGGCCGGCCTCGCCGTCGGGCAGCTGGCCGCCGCAGCGACGAGCTTCGTCATCTTCTGGTCGGCCAAGGGCGACCAGTACCGCGAGATCCTGTCCTGGCTCATGGGTTCGGTGGCCGGGGCGACGTGGACGTCGGTGGCCGTGGCCGGCGGCGCGGTGCTCGTGCTGGGCACCGCGCTGGCGTGCACCGGCTCGCTGCTGGACGCGTTCACCTTCGGCGACACCGCCGCCGCGACGCTCGGCGTGCCCGTGGCCCGCGTGCGGTGGGTGCTGCTAGTCGGCGTCGCGCTGCTCACCGGCGCGCTGGTCGCGCAGTCGGGGTCCATCGGGTTCGTCGGGCTGATCCTGCCGCACGCCGTGCGGCTGCTCGTGGGGGCCCGGCACCGCGCCCTGCTGCCGCTGTCCGCGCTGGCCGGCGGCACGTTCCTGGTCTGGGCCGACACCCTGGCGCGCACCGTGTTCGAGCCGCGCGAGCTGCCGGTCGGCATCGTCACCGCGGCGATCGGCGCGCCGGTCTTCGCGGCCCTGCTGTGGCGGGGGCGGGCCCGTGCCTGACACGACGACCGGTCCCGCGACGACCGCGACCCCGACGACGGCGGCCTCGACGGCGATGCCCGCGACGACCGCCGGCGACCGCCCCGCGACCACCGCGAGCCCCGCCGGCGCGCCCACCGGGCTGGCCGCCGAGCGCGTCGCCTGGGGCGTCGACGGCCGGCTCGTGCTCGACGGCGTCGACGTCACCGCTCCCCCGGGCGCCGTGACCGGGCTGCTCGGCCCGAACGGGGCGGGCAAGTCGACGCTGCTGCGCATCGTCGCCGGGGTCCAGCGGCCCGACGGCGGTCGCGTGCTGCTGGCGGGTGGCGACGACGACGGTGCGGACCTGCTGGCGATGCCGCGCCGGCGCCGGGCCCGCACCCTGGCGCTCGTGGAGCAGGACGCCGGCACGGACCTGCCCGTCACCGTGCTGGACGCCGTCCTGCTGGGCCGCACCCCGCACCGCTCCTGGCTGGCCGGCGACTCCGCCGACGACCGCGAGGTCGCCCGGGGCGCGCTCGCCCGCGCGGGCGCCGCGCACCTGGCCGACCGCGAGGTCACGACGCTGTCCGGCGGCGAGCGCCAGCGGGTCCACCTCGCGCGTGCCCTGGCCCAGCAGCCGCGCGTGCTGCTGCTCGACGAGCCGACCAACCACCTCGACGTCGCCGCGCAGCTCGCCACGCTGCGGCTGGTGCGCTCGCTGGCCGACGACGGGGTCACGGTGCTCGCCGCGCTGCACGACCTCACGCTCGCCGCGGGCACGTGCGACCACGTCGTGCTGCTGGCGCCCGGGCGCGACGGCGCCGGCGGACGCGTCGTGGCGGCGGGGCCGGTCGAGGACGTCCTCGTGCCCGCGGTCATCGACCCGGTCTACGGCGTGCGCACCACGGTGCTGCGCCACCCGCGCACGGGGCGGCCGGTGCTGGCGTTCGACTGAGCACGCCGGGCCCGGGCGCCCGGCGCGTCGCGGACGCCCGGCTCGTCCCGGTCCGCGGTCCTCCGGTCGTGCACCCCCGTCCTGGCCGCCGTCAGACGGGGACGCGCGCGGGCCGGTGCAGCACCCCGCGCAGGAGCCGGCCCACGCCGAACGCCTTGAGGGCCGCGGTCAGGCCGGGCCCGAGCGCCGCGTCGTCGACGTCGACCAGCTCGAGCCCGTCGGCCAGGTACTCCTCGCCGCGGCGGGTCAGGCTGAACCGGCCGGCGGCCCGCACGTTGCGGCACCAGTCGGTGTCGGCGCCCCACGGCAGGGGGATGTAGACGTGCACGTCGCGGTCGCTGCGGGTCACCACGGGCCGGCCGGGCACGGCGGTCGCGCCCGGGTCGATCGGGGCGCGTGCCGCGAAGGCGACGAGCGGGGTCCGGTAGGCGTGCCCGCTCGTGCGCCCGACGTGCTGCACCACCACCCACGGCGGCACCTTCGCGGCGACGCGGAGCATGGACGGGTTCGCGCGCCGGGCGACCGGCTGCATCGGTGCGGGCAGGCCCATGGCCCCATGGTGCGACGGCGTGCCCGACGGCGCGAGAGAGCGCGCCGGGCCGCCTCGGTCAGCCGATGAGCAGCTCGGTCGTGTCGACCACGCGCTCGTACCCCAGGCGCTGGTACAGCGCGTTGGACACGGGGTTGGCCTGGTCGGTGAACAGGCACACCCGGTGCCCGGCGTCGAGCAGCGCCTGGCTGACGTGGGCGACCAGCGCGCCCGCGTACCCGCGGCCGCGGTGCGCCGGCGGGGTGAACACCGGCCCGACCCGCGCGACGCCGAGCGCCGGCCCGGCCACCCCGGTCATGTGCACGGTCTCCCCGGCGTCCTCCCACAGCCAGACGCGCCCGTCGGCGACCCGCCGCGTCACGTCGTCGGCGGACAGGAAGTGCCCCGCCCGGCCCTTCGGAGCGCGGCCGGCCTGCCGGGCAGCCTCCGCCCCGAACGCGTCGAACCACCCCTGCACCGTCGCCAGGTCGGCGGTGGTCGCGAGGCGCGGCCCGCCCGGCGGCGTCCGGACCGGCCGCACCACCGTGCGCACCTCGAACAGCCGCGTGCGGACGGCTGCCGTCACCGCGGCGCCGGAGCGCGCCGCGACCCGCTCGGCGACGAGCCGGGCGGCCGGCAGCGCGCCGTTGGCCCCGCCCGGCAGCTCCCCACGGGCGACCAGCGCGTCGGCCAGCGCGACGGCGGCGTCGTCGGGCATGGGCAGCAGGTACAGCGGGTGGGGCGGCATGGGCGCGGTCCGCATCGCCACCCCGACGACGTCGCCGCGGTCGCGCGTGACGGCGAACCAGTGCGGGTGCTCCGGCGGCCCCTCCCCGGCCGCCGCACGTGCCGCGAGCCGCTGCGCGGTGGTCGACACCACGGTGGCGAGCACCGGGTCGGCGGCGAGGTGCTCGCCCGCCACCGCCAGGAACTGGGCAGGGTCGATGAAGAAGTCCCAGGTCGCGACGCTCATGCGCGCACTCTGCACCACCGCGGGGGCGTGGGCCACGACGTCGGGCGCGCGTCGCCGATCCGGACCGCCGGCGGCCGGCGGCGCGGCGTCCGGCTCCCCCGCGCGCGGCTCAGCAGTCGGTGTGCCCCGGGGCGCACCAGCGGTGGCCGACGTCGACCACCAGCCGGGACCCGTGGCCCGGTCCCGGCACGACGAACGCCCGGAAGGGCAGCCGCGCCCGCACCCCCAGCCCGACCGTCGTGACGCCCTCGAAGCTGCCGGCGTACACGACGTCGCGGAAGGTGCGGAAGCCGGCCGTGCCGGCGAGCCGGGTGCCGGGACGGACGGCGAGCGGACCGTCCGGGTCGATGCCGACCCGCGCGACGACCTCCATGCGGGCCCCGCCGCGGACCGGCACGACGTGCCCCGACCCGTCGGCGACGACGCGGCTCACGTACCGCACCGACCAGCCGGTCAGCGGGCGGCTCACGTCGAGCACGAGCCGGTCGAAGCAGGCGTGGCGGCCGGCGCGCACGTCGGTGAGCTGCCCGCGGGACATGCCCGGGTCGCTCTTGGCGAGCGAGGTCCACGCCTGCCCGCAGTACGGATGGGCCGCTGCCGTCGGGGCCACGAGCACGGTCCCGGCGAACAGCAACGACAGGACGGCCAACCAGGCGAGCAGTCGACGGCGCATGGTGCACTTCCTTCGTACGCCACCAGGATCCTCCGTGCGCCGGGCCTGGTCAACGGCCTGCCGCGGCGTCGTCGGCCAGAATGGGCGCATGACCTCCGCCCTGTGGCTCACCGGCGACGCCGAGTCCGACCAGCTGCTCTCCGACGACCCGTTCGCGCTGCTGGTCGGCATGCTGCTGGACCAGCAGTATCCGATGGAGGCCGCCTTCGCCGGCCCCCGGAAGATCCGCGACCGCATGGGCACCCTGGACCCGCGCGCGATCGCCGACGCCGACCCCGACGCGTTCGTCACGATGGCCACCACGCCGCCGGCGATCCACCGCTACGGCCGCTCGATGGCCGGCCGCGTGCAGGCGGTGGCGCGCGCCGTCGTCGACGACTACGACGGCGACGTGACCCGCATCTGGACGACGCCGGGCGCCGCGGGCGAGGCGCCCACCGGCGCCGAGGTGCTCGCGCGCCTCGAGGCGCTGCCCGGGTTCGGCACGCAGAAGGCACAGATCTTCCTGGCCCTGCTGGGCAAGCAGCGCGGCGTCACCCCGGCCGGCTGGCGCGAGGCCGCCGGGCACTACGGCGACGAGGGCTCGTTCCGCTCGATCGCCGACGTGACGAGCGCGGACGCCATGGCCAAGGTGCGCGAGTTCAAGAAGGCGCAGAAGGCCGCGGCGAAGCAGGCGGGGACGAAGCAGGCGGGGACGAAGCAGGCGGCCGCGAAGGCCTGAGGCCCCGCCGGACCCGCCCGCAGACCTCACCCGCTGACCGGGGGTCTCGGGCGCGCGAGGGGTCGGCGCCCGTGTCATCCTGCAAGGAACCAGGCGACCAGTAGCCAGGGGGGACTGGCCGTTCACCCAACCCAGCAATCGTTGGGAGTCGCCATGGATGACAAGCTCAAGCTCGCCGCGCTCGTGATTGGCGGGTATCTGCTCGGCCGTACGAAGCACGGGAAGACGGCGCTCGCCCTCGCCCTGGCCATGGCCGGCCGTGGACTGGCCGGCGGCGAGGAGTCCAAGGGCGAGGCCGGTGGCGCCGGCGCCGCCGGTGGGGCGCTGGGCGGCCTGTCGGGCCTCCGGGACACGCTGATGTCGTCGCCGGAGATCAAGAACCTCACCGACCAGCTCACCGGCAAGCTCGTGGACGCCGCCAAGACCGCGGCGTTCGCCGCCGCCACCCGCGGCGTCGACTCGCTCAGCTCCAACCTGCAGGAGCGCACCGACCGCCTCCAGCACACCGCCGGCGAGGCGGCCGGTGGCGCGGCAGGAGCTGCCGGGGACGCGGCGGGGGCTGCCGGGGACGCGGCAGGGACCGCCGGCGAGACGGCCGGGAAGGCCGGCAAGAGCGCCGGGCGGGCCGCGAGGGGCGCGGCCGGCAAGGCCACCGGCGCGCTGTCCGGGCAGGGCGAGGAGGAGCCCGCCGAGGACGAGGCCCCGGAGAACGAGGGCGCCGAGCCGGAGGCGCCCGAGGAGGAGGGCCCGACCGACGAGGCCGCAGAGGACGAGGGTCCCGAGGAGGAGGCGCCCGAGGAGGAGGGCACCGACGAGGGCCCCGAGGAGGAAGCCCCGGAGGAGGCCCCCGAGGACGAGGGCACCGAGGTGCAGGGCGACGAGCCCGCGAAGGAGCCGGAGGAGCGCCCGGCGCCGCGGCGGACGGCTCGGTCGTCGTCCACCGCCCGCCGGCCCGCGCCCCGCACGGGCTCGCGAGCCCGCTCGTCGAGCGGCTCCTCGGCCACCGCGGAGCGGGCCTCCGGCACCACCGAGAAGCCCCAGCAGACGCGGCGGCGGTCCTCCGGCTCGAGCCGGTCGAGCTGACCGGGCCCCGGGCGAAGGAGCAGCGCGATGAGCGACAACACCCTCAAGCCCGACGTGCCGAAGCCGGGCCTCGGGCTGCCGATGGCGGTGCTGAAGGCGGCGGCCGGCAGCTACGCCAAGGCCGTCGGGGGCCGTGCGGTCAACCGGCTGTCGGAGTCCGCCGGCAACCTCACCGACCGCCTGACCCAGTACGCCGAGGGCGGCGGAAGCGGCAGCAAGGGCGGCGGGAAGAACGGCGACGGCAAGAACGGCGACGGTGACGACGACGGCGGAGGCAAGAGCAGCCCGATGGCGTCGGCGGTCGCCGAGGGCGCGAGCAAGGTCGCCGAGGGCGGCTCCCCCGTCAAGGCCGGGCTCTCCGCCGTCGGCACGGGCCTGAAGGAGACGGTCAAGGGCATCTTCGGCCGCGGCGAGGGCGGCGGCGGCAAGGGCAGCGGCAACAAGAAGTTCAAGTTCAACAACATCGTCGAGGCCATCGACGTCGGCGCCCCGGTCGACGTGGTCTACGACGCCTGGACCACCTACGACCAGTGGCCCGACTTCATGAAGAAGCTCGAGAAGGCCGAGCTCGACCCGGACGAGGGCAAGGCGAAGTTCAAGGGGCAGGTCTTCTGGTCGCACCGCGAGTGGGAGACCACGATCAAGGAGCAGGTGCCCGACCGGCGCATCGTCTGGGACTCCTCGGGCCCCAAGGGGCACATCAGCGGCGCGGTGACCTTCCACGAGCTGGCCGAGGACCTCACCCGCATCGTGATCGTCCTCGAGTACCACCCGCAGGGGTTCATGGAGAAGACCGCCAACATCTGGCGGGCGGCCAACCGACGGGTGCGGCTCGAGCTCAAGTTCTTCGTCCGGTACGTCATGAAGGACGCCGTGCTGCACCCCGACGACTTCGAGGGCTTCCACGCGGAGATCCACGACGGCGAGATCGTGCGCAGCCACGAGGACGCCCTCGCCGACCGCGAGGAGCAGGACGAGGGCGACGAGGGCGACGAGGGCGAGGCCGCGGAGGGCGCCGAGGGCGAAGGCGCCGAGGACTACGACGCCGGCTACGACGAGGAGTACGAGCCGGAGTCCCACGAGGGCGACGACGGGGCGTACGACGAGGGCGAGTACGACGAGGAAGAGCCGGCCGACGAGTACGACGAGGAGGACTACGGCGACGAGGGCGAGGAAGCCGACGAGGGCGAGGAAGGCGACGAGGACTACGCCGAGGACGAGTACGCCGAGGACGAGGAGGAGCCTGCCGACGAGGACGAGGAGGAGGCCGACGACGAGGCCGCCTCGCAGGAGCCCGCCCCGGCCCGCCGTCGGAGCCGTCGGTAGCGCCCGGAGACAGCAGACGAAGGAGGCACCATGAGTGCGGTCACCACCACCCGCAGCGGCGGGTATCTCGATCGTCCGTCGTCCGCCTCGCTGGCCGACGTCATCAACATCATCCTCGACAAGGGTCTCGTCATCGACATCTTCGTGCGGGTCTCCGTGGTCGGCATCGAGCTGATCACCATCGACGCCCGCATCGTCATCGCCAGCGTGGACACCTACCTCCGGTTCGCGGAGGCCACCAACCGCCTCGACCTCACCCAGACCGGCGGCAAGGACCTCACCGAGCTCACCGAGGGCATGATGCGCGGCGGCGCCCGCGGCAAGTCCCGCGGCGTGATCGACTCGGTCAAGGAGGCCTTCACCGGCGACGACGACGATGACGACGACAGCGGGCAGCGGCAGGAGGAACCGCGTCGGCGCCGGCCCGCTCGGCAGGGGCGCTCGTGAGCGCCGCGGTGTCGACAGACGTGGGGACGCAGGTGGCGGGGCTCTACTTCTACGGGATCGCCCCGCCGGGCACCGCGCTCCCCCGCGGCCTGACGGGCGTGCACGGGGCCCCGGTGCAGGTGCTGCCGCTCGGGGAGGTCGCCGCGCTGGTGTCGGACCTCGACGGGCGGGCCGTGGTCGGCCTTCCTGTTGAGGTGCGCGACCACGTCGCCGTGCTCGACGCCGTCGCCGCCGCCGGCCCGGTGCTGCCGGTCCGCTTCGGCACCACCGTCGACGACGTCGACGCGATGGGCGCAGCGTTCCCCGCGCCGCAGCAGCGCGACCACGCGGACCGCCTGCGCGACCTCGCCGACGTGGTCCAGATGACCGTCCGGGCCCGGTTCGTGCAGGACGCCGTCATCGCGCAGCTCGTGGCGGAGGAGCCGGAGATCCGCCACCTGCGCGAGCAGACGCGCCAGCACCTCGAGGAGGAGACGTACCGGGCCCGCATCCGGCTGGGCGAGCTGGTCGTGGCGGGCTTCGAGCGCAAGCGCGCCGAGCAGGCCGCGGCGCTCGAGCGCGCTGCCGCGCCGTACGCGGTGGAGCTGCGCCAGCGGCCCACGTCGCAGGTGGACGACGTCGCCGAGGTCGCGGCGCTGGTGCGCCGCCGCGACACCGCGACGTTCGAGGGCGCGCTCGAGCGGTACGCCGCCCGGACGGCCGGCCTCGTGGCGGTCCGGCTGGTGGGCCCGCAGGCGCCCTACGACTTCGTCGAAGGGGCCTGACATGGGCCTGCTCGGCGCCCTCTTCTCGCTGCCCCTCGCCCCGGTGCGCGGCACGGTCTGGGTGGCCGAGCAGGTCCGCCGCGAGGCCGAGCGGGTCTACTACGACCCCGGCAGCATCCGCAGGCAGCTCGAGGACGTCGAGCGGGCCCGTGCCCAGGGGGTGCTCGACGACGCCGAGGCGGACGCGCTGGAGGAACAGCTCGTGGCGCGGCTCGTCGAGGCGGGCCGTCGTGACCGGGAGGGGCAGCCGTGAGCGAGACCAGCACGAGGGACACCGAGCGGGCGCCGGAGCGGCGCCCGCGGCGGCGCGCAGAGGACGCCGACCGCCCGGAGCGGCGCGCGCGTCCCCGGCCTGGCCGGCGCGAGAGGGCCGAGGGGGCGGAGCGGCGCCGGCGGCCGACGTCGGACGACTCGGCCGTGCACGACGGGTCCGCCGAGCGGGACGACCGGGACGAGCGCGCCGAGCGGGCGGAGCGCGGTGAGCGCCGCGAGCGCCCCGCGGGCGACCGGCGCCAGCAGGCGCCGCGGCGGCCGACCCGCCGGCGCGACGAGCAGGCCGACGTCCGCGACGGAGCCGGCGACGACGTCGACGTCCACGACGGTGACGGCGACGGCCAGGGTGACGAGGCGCGCCGCGGCCGCCGGCGTCCCCGCCTCGGCGCCGGCGAGGCGGCGCGGCGCGCGCGGGACGAACTCGCCGCGCTGATCCGCCACGAGGTCGAGGGCGTCGTCGCCGTCGAGCGCTCCGAGGACACGTGGCTGGTCACGCTGGACGTGGTCGAGGACCCGCACGTGCCGAGCAGCTCGGACGTGCTGGCCGAGTACGAGGTGCGGCTGGACGCCGACGGCGACCTGCTCGCCTACCGGCGCGGCCGGCGGTTCGTGCGCGGCCGGGTGGAGGGCTGAGCGAGCGTCCCGGCGCGGCAGCCGCGCCGGGACGGACGGGAGCGCGCCGGGACGGGCGCGCTCCGACGGAGGGAAGGCGACCGATGACCGTGGTGGGTGGCGGCCCGGGCCGGGCCATGGAGCCGCAGCGCGAGCGCGAGGGCACGCTCGCGCACGTCATCGAAACCCTGCTCGACAAGGGCCTCGTGCTCAACGCCGACATCATGGTCTCGGTCGCCGGGGTCGAGCTGCTGGGCATCCGCATCCGGGCGGCGCTGGCGTCGTTCGACACCGCCGCGCGCTACGGGCTGGAGTTCCCGTCCGGCACGGACACCGACACCGTCGCCTGGCGCGCCGCCACCGAGGCCAAGGAGACCTGCCCCAGCTGCGGCAAGGCCTCCCCCACCCGGCAGCTGCTCGAGGAGTACTGCCCGTGGTGCGGCTGGCGCAGCGCCCAGGCGCTGCGCGGCGAGCGAACCGGGCCGGGCGCGGACCGGGTGATCGAGGCCGAGGACCCCGACGAGGACCCCGACGAGGACTCCGGACGGGACCCCGGCGAGGACGGCGCCGCGCCGCCGGACGCACGCGACGACGACGTCGACGACCCCGAGGCCGTCGGGGCGCAGGAGGTGGGCCGCGATGACTGAGCTGCTGAGCGACGACCGGCCGGGCCGGGGGGCGCCCGACGCCCTGGAGCCGACACGCGACCTGCGCGCCACGCTGCCCGACCTGGTCGACGTGCTGCTCGACAAGGGGGTCTACCTCGACCTCGACCTCATCGTCACGGTCGCCGACATCCCGCTGATCGGCGTCAACCTGCGCGCCACGGTGGCGGGGATCGAGACCCTGCTCGAGCACGGGATGATGCGCCGCTGGGACGCCCAGACCCGGGCGTGGGTGCGCCGGTCGGTGGCCCGGCACCTGCCGCTGGCGGACGACGAGGACGTCGTGGCGCGCATGGCGGGCGGCCACCGGCAGGAGGAGCCGGTGCCGCTGTGGCGGCCCGGGACGATCTACCTCACCACCCGCCGGCTGCTGGTGTGGCGCGCGGACCCCCGCGAGCTGCTCTGGCAGGCGGACCTGGCCGACGTCGTCGGCATCGCGCTGCGCGCGGAGCCCACCATCGGCGGCGAGGACCGCACGCGGGTGGTCGTCGAGACGTCGGCCGGGACCACGCTGCTCTCCGCGGCGGCGCCGGAGCGCCTGCGCGACCTGCTCGTGCAGCACGGCGCCCGGCCGGCGGCCGGCGGCCCGGCGCGCGACGAGCCCGCCCCGCCGCTGCTGCGGGACCACGCGTGGTACTGCGAGCGGCTCGCCGGCCGCAGCACGTGGCGCGGTGGCACGGCGACGCTCGACGAGACCGCCGGGCTCGTGTGGCAGGGCCCGCTCGACTCCCGCCCGGCCGTGCGCCTGCGGCCCGACCGCATCGCGGCGGTCGACGTCGAGCGCGGCCGCACGCCGACGGGCGCGCGGGTGCTCGTCGTGCACGGCCGCACGGGCGACGGCACCGCGACCACGGTGCGGCTCGCCGTGGCGGACGCGAGCCGCTGGGCGCGCGCGGTGGCCGAGCTCGCGGGGCTGCGGGCGCTGGAGCCCACGGGAGGGCCGCGATGACGCTGCGCGTCGACGAGGGCAGCCTGAAGAACGGGGTGCTGACGCTCGTCGTGACGCTGGTCGAGGTGATCCAGGAGGCGCTGGAGCACCAGGCGCTGCGACGCATCGAGGGCGGCGACCTCACCGAGGAGGAGCAGGAGCGGCTCGGCCAGGCCCTGCTCGACCTCGACGACGCGCTGGAGCAGATCAAGGCCGACCACGGCCTCACCGCCTCGGTGGCCGACCTGCACCGCGGCCTCGACGACGTGGTCGACGAGCTGGTGGACAAGCTGGTCAACCCGGCACGGTGGGCCGAGCAGTCCCGGCGGGAGGGGCCGTGAGCGCCGCGGCATCCCCGGAGATCCCGGGCGTGGGCACCGGGCTGTACGTCTACGCCGTCGTCGCGGGGGCGCCAGCGGACCTGGGCACCGGGATCGACGGCGCCGCGCTCGACGTCGTGCCCGCGGCCGGGGTCGCCGCCGTCGTGCACCGGCACGCCGACGGGCCCTACCAGGGCGCCGACGACGACGTGCGGCGCTGGATCGTGGAGCACAGCGACGTCGTCGACCGGCTGTGGCAGGCGGGCGTGCCGGTGCTGCCGATGAGCTTCAACGTCATCGTCGCGGCCGAGGAGGACGGCGACAGCCCGGCGGACCGCGACGGCGACGGCCCGGCGGACGGCGAGGGCGCCCTGGACGCCGGCGTCGCGACGGCGCGCCGCCGCCTCGAGCGATGGCTCGGGGCGCACGCGGCGGACCTGCGCGACCGGCTCGAGGCGCTGCGCGGCCGGGTCGAGCTGCGGGTCGACGTCGCGCTCGACCAGCACGCCGTCGGGCAGCGCGACGAGGCCACCCGCGCCGTCCGGGCCGAGCTGGAGTCCCGGCCGCCGGGCGTCCAGCGGCTGCTGCGCCGGCGCCTGGACCGGCTCGAGCGGGACGCCGCCGACGCCCTGGCCGACGAGCTCTACCCCGCCCTGCGGCGCCGGCTCGCGCAGGTGGCGGAGGAGCTCACGGAGAACCGCCGGGCCCGGCCCGAGGAGGGCCACGTCCCGGTGCTCACCGTCTCGCTGCTCGTGGCCCGCGAGGCGATGCCGAGCGTGGGGCGCGAGCTCGCCGCGGTCCGGGACGAGCAGCCCGCCGCGCGCATCCGGTACCTCGGCCCGTGGCCGCCGTACTCGTTCGCGGACGTGCCGGGGATCGAGGCGCCGGGCAGCGAGGCACCGGGGATCGAGGCGCCGGGCAGCGAGGCCCCGGGCAGCGAGGCACCGGGCAGCGAAGGGCCGTCGAACGATCTGACCGAACCGTCGGGCAAGTCCGACCCGTCCCCTAGAGTTGAAACATGAACGACGTCGCGCCCTCCCCCACGTCCGAGCGCCCCGAGCACGCGCAGGGCGGCAGGTACACGGTCAAGGGCCAGGAGTACGTGCGCGACCAGCGGTACATCACCACCCGGATCACCCGCGGCGGCGGCGCGCCCGACGGCGGGCACGACGCGGCGTCGGACACCTACCCCGTCGAGGCCGGCCGCTACCGCCTCGTCGCGGCGCGCGCCTGCCCCTGGGCGAACCGCAGCATCATCGTGCGGCGCCTGCTCGGGCTCGAGGACGCGATCAGCCTGGGCCTGCCCGGGCCGACGCACGACGAGCGCAGCTGGACCTTCGACCTCGACCCCGGCGGCAAGGACCCGGTGCTCGGGATCGAGCGGCTGCAGGAGGCGTTCTTCGCCCGCCAGCCCGGGTACCCGCGGGGCATCACCGTGCCGGCGATCGTCGACACCCGCGACGGCGCCGTCGTCACCAACGACTTCGCGCAGATCACGCTCGACCTGTCCACCGAGTGGGCCGAGCACCACCGGGCGGGTGCGCCGCGCCTGCTGCCCGCCGACCCGGACGAGCGGGCCGAGATGGACGCGGTGATGCAGCGCGTCTACACCGAGGTGAACAACGGCGTGTACCGCTGCGGGTTCGCCGGGTCGCAGGAGGCGTACGAGGCCGCGTACGAGCGGCTGTTCGTGGCGCTCGACTGGCTCGAGGAGCGCCTGACCGACCGGCGCTACCTCATGGGCGACCACCTCACCGAGGCGGACGTGCGGCTGTTCACCACGCTGGTGCGGTTCGACGCCGTCTACCACGGGCACTTCAAGTGCAACCGCAACAAGCTGGTCGAGATGCCGAACCTGTGGGCCTACGCCCGCGACCTGTTCCAGACGCCGGGCTTCGGCGACACGGTCGACTTCGTGCAGATCAAGCAGCACTACTACGTGGTCCACAAGGACATCAACCCCACGCAGATCGTCCCGGCCGGCCCCGCGCTGGACGGCTGGCTCGAGCCGCACGGCCGCGAGCGCCTGGGTGACAAGACGTGGGGCGACGGCGGCACCGCGCCCGGGCCGGTGCGCGAGGGCGAGCAGGTGGCCGCGGGGCACAACCCGCTGTACCCGGCCTGAGCCGAGCCGCCGACGTCGGTCGCACGCCGGCACCCGCCCGGACCCTGTGCCGCACCACCCGCACCGACGCCCGGCCGGCGGCGACTCCGGCCGGGCGCCGGCGTCGGTCCCGGCTCACCAGTCGTGCACGGTCCCGTCGACGAGGCGGTTCACCGGCAGGTAGCCGGGCCGGTACGGGAAGGCCGCCGCCGCCTCCTCGTCGAGCTCGACGCCGATGCCCGGCGCCTCCCCCGGGTGCAGGTACCCGCCCTCGAACGTGTACGCGTGGCGGAACACCGCGTTCGTGGCGTCGGTGTGCCCGGAGTACTCCTGGATGCCGAAGTTGTGCGCCGCCAGGTCCAGGTGCAGGCCCGCGGCCATGCCGACCGGCGAGATGTCCTCGGGCCCGTGGATGCCGGTGCGCACCTGGTTCACCGCCGCGTAGTCGAACAGCTTGCGCATCGGCGTGATGCCGCCGAAGTGCGTGACGGCGGAGCGCACGAAGTCGACCAGCTGCTCGTCGAGCAGCGTCTTGTAGTCATGGATCGTGTTGAACACCTCGCCGATCGCCAGTGGGGTGGTGCTGTGCTGGCGCACCAGCCGCAGCGCCGCCTGGTTCTCGGCGGGCGTGCAGTCCTCCAGCCAGAACAGGTCGTACGGCTCGACGGACTTGGCCAGCCGGGCGGCCTGCTGCGGCGACAGGCGGTGGTGCACGTCGTGCAGCAGCGGCAGCTCGGGGCCGAACTCCGCGCGCACGGCCTCGAGCACCGTCGGCACGTGCCGCAGGTAGGCGGCCGTGTCCCAGTCCTCGACCAGCGGGCGGGCGTCCTCGCTGCGCGACCGGTCGCCCGAGGGCACCGGGTCGCCGGAGTGCACGCCGTAGACCCGCCTGAGCCCGGGCACGCCGGTCTGCACGCGCACGCTGGTGTGGCCCTCGGCGAGCCGGGCGCGCACGGAGTCGAGCAGCTCGGGGATGTCGCGGCCGTTGGCGTGGCCGTAGGTGCGCAGGCCCTCGCGGGAGGCGCCGCCGAGCAGCTGGTACAGCGGCAGCCCGGCCACCTTGGCCTTGACGTCCCACAGCGCGACGTCGACGGCGGCGATCGCGGCCATGGTGACCGGCCCGCGCCGCCAGTAGGCGCCGCGGTACAGGTACTGCCAGGTGTCCTCGATGCGGTGCGGGTCGAGCCCGATCAGCAGCGGCACCACGTGCTCGCGCAGGTAGGCGACGACGGCCTGCTCGCGGCCGTTCAGCGTGGCGTCGCCCAGCCCCGTGACCCCCTCGTCGGTGGTGATCTTGAGGGTGACGAAGTTGCGCCCCGGGCACGTGACGATGACGCGGGCGTCGACGATCTTCATGGCGGCCTTTCGGTGTGGTGCAGGTGGTGGGAGGAGATGCGGGAGCGGGGGCGCTCAGCCCTTGGTGGCGCCCGCGGTGAGGCCGGCGACGAGGAACTTCTGCCCGAAGACGGCGGCCAGCAGCACCGGGACGATCATCAGCGTGGAGGCCGCCATGAGGCCGCCCCAGTCGGTGCTCGCGTAGGAGATGAAGTTGTACAGCGCCACGGGCATGGTCTTGGTGGTCTCGTCGGCGAGGATCAGCGCGAACATGAAGTTGTTCCAGCTGAAGATGAACGCCAGCACGCAGGCGGTGGCGGTGCCGGGCGCGGCCAGCGGCAGCGCGATGTGCCGGAACGCCCCGAACGCACTGAGCCCGTCGGTGCGGGCGGCCTCCTCCAGCTCGATCGGCAGGCCCTCGAAGAAGCCGATCATGATCCACAGGATCAGCGGCACCGAGACGAACATGTGGCTGAGCACCAGGACGGTGTAGCTCCCGACCAGGCCGAGCTGGGCGAAGATGTAGTACCAGGGCACGAGCAGCGAGACCGCCGGCACGATGCGGGCCACGAGCACCAGCGAGCCGGTGCGCCGCATGCGGAACCGGCCCACGGCCCAGGCCGCCGGCACCGCGACGAGCGCCGACAGCACCGTGGAGACCACGCCCACCAGGGCGGAGTTCCCCAGCGAGCGCACGATCTCGCCGTCGGCGAGCACGTTGCCGAAGTTCTCGAGCGTCGGGGTGAAGAACAGGCCCACCGACGGATCGGTCACCTGCACGTTCGTCTTGAACGCGGCGGCGATCATCCACACGACGGGCAGCGCCAGGACGAGGCAGACCACCACGATGAGGGCGGCACGCACCCAGGACCAGGCGGTCAGGCGGCGGTCGGTGCGCAGCGCCTGCGGGCGCGGGGACGACGACGCGCGGTACGTCGCCGGGGCGGTGGCGCTCATGCGGACTCCTTCCCGGAGCCGCGGCGCAGCAGCGCCACGACGCCGACGATGAAGATCGTGAACAGCACGAGCACGGCCGCGGCCAGCCCGTACTCCTGGTAGTCGAATGTGAGGCCGTAGGCGTAGACGTTGAGCGTCTCGACCTCGAAGTCGGAGCCGCCGCCGGGGCCCTTGGTGGCGTAGAGGATGTCGAACGTCTTGAGGGCGTCGACGGCGCGCAGCACGAGCGCCGTGATCAGCGTCGGCGCGAGCATCGGCAGGATCACGAACCAGAAGCGCTGCCAGACGCCGGCGCCGTCCACGCGGGCAGCCTCCTCCGGCTCCTCGGGCAGCGTGGACAGACCGGCCAGGAACAGCAGGGTCATCATGGGCGTCCACTGCCACACGTCGATGAGCATGAGCACCGGCAGCGACTGGCGCACCGAGCCGAGGAACTCCTGCGGCGGCACGCCGAGGTAGCCGAGCAGGTGGTTGGCGATGCCGTTGGTCGGGTCGAGGATGAGCAGCCAGAGGATGCCGACGGCGACCGGCGTCGCCAGCAGCGGCACCATGAGCACGGTGCGCACCACCCGCATGCCGCGGAACGGCCGGCGCAGCAGCACCGCCAGCGCGAGGCCGAGCACGGTCTCGAGGACGACGGCCCCGACGGTGAATCCGACGGTCCGCCCGACGGCGGGCCAGAACCGGCGGGTGTCGGTCAGGGCGTCGCCGAAGTTCAGCAGGCCGACGTGCTGGCTGCCGGCGTTCACCGCGCCGAAGGCGTCGGTGAGGCTGAGGTTGAGCGTGAACACCAGCGGGAAGACGATCAGCAGGCCCACGAAGCCCAGGGCGGGCGAGAGCATGAGCCACTTGAGCCGCCGGTTCTCGCCGGCGAACGAGCCCGCGCGACGACGGCGTCCGGCGGGGCGGCGCGAGGCGGGCGCGGGGTCGGCCACCGGTGCGCGGCCGAGCGTCCCGCTCGTGGTGACGGACATCAGAACTCCTGGTGGCGGTTGTCGCGGACGAGAAAGTCGGCGAACTCGGCGTCGGCGGCCGCGGCGGCGGCCGCCACGTCCTGGCCGACGATGGCGGCGACGAGGGGCTGGCCGACGATGTCGCGGGCGCGGCCCACCTGGATGACCTCGGGGCGGTCGTGGCCGATGCCGTTGGCGGCGTTGACGCTCATGGTCTGCGCCAGCTCCTCCGGGAAGGCCGCCAGCGTGCTGGGGTCGTCCCAGGCGGAGGAGCGGGCACCGGGGATGCCGTCGGCCTGCAGGTCCTTGACCATGTCCGGGCCGGCGGCCCAGCGGACGAACGCCCACGCGTCGTCCCGCAGCCGGGAGAAGGCGCTCACGCCCAGGCTCCACGAAGGGATGTTGTGCGGGCGGGACCCGGCCGGCCCCGCCGGGAACGGCGCGAAGCCGACGGTGTCCTGGACCGTGGAGATGTCCGGGTCGAGGAAGTTGGAGTAGATCGCGTCGGCGTCCACGTAGAACGCCGCCTTGCCCTGGGCGAAGATCGGCATGGCCTGCTCGAGGCTCATGTTGGTCACGCCGGGCGGGCCGACCTCGTTCAGCAGCCCGCCGTAGTACTCGTAGGCGGCCACGGCCTCGGGCGTGCCGATGCCGGACCGGCCCGCGTCGTCGGTGAAGTCGCCGCCGTACGAGTACAGGAAGCTGGACCACTGGCTCACCGCGCCGTTGCGCTGACCGCGCGCGACGAAGCCGAAGACGCCGGGGTTCGCCCCGGCGATCTCGAGCGCCTGCTCGCGCATCTCCTCCAGCGTCGCCGGCGGCCCGCCTAGGTCGGCGACGAGGTCCTTGCGGTAGTACAGGGCCGGGCGCTCGGTCACCACGGGTACCGAGAACACCTTGCCGCGGGTGACCGAGCGGTCGCGTGGCGCGTCCTGGAAGTCGTCCCACGCGAAGTCGGCGTCCGCCACGTCGCCCGTCAGGTCGGCCATCCAGCCGTTGCGCGCGAACAGCAGCTGGTCCTGCAGGGGGCGGACCATCATCACGTCGATGTCCGTCGCCGACGCGTTGAGCTTGACGTTGTAGCTGTTGGAGAGCTGGTCGGCGGTGAGCATCTGCACGCTCACGCGCCGGCCGATCTGCTCTTCGAGCTCCTCGACCCGCTCGAGCATCGCGTGCGTCCACACGTGGTTGATCGCTGCCACGCGCAGGGGCGTCGACGCCGACGGCGCTCCCGCGCCGCGCGGGGCGCATCCCGCCACGGCGGCGGTACCGGCGGCGGCCGCGAGCAGGCGGCCGAACGAGCGTCGACTGAGCTCAGTGTCTGTCCACGGTGTCCAGGACTTCATCGTCACCTCGTCGTGAGTCCGCAGCGATGCGGAGGGGGCATGGTGGTCCAACTGGTAGGACCAGTTGGACCATAGCAGCCCGACGCCGGCGGGCCAACCCTTCGGAACGTCGGCGTCGCTCCCCTGCCGCCGGCACTTCGGCGGGCGAGCGCGACGCTCGCCGCGGGACGCTTCGCCCCGAGGCGTCCGTGGCCTCAGCCCTCCCCGGCGCCGCCGGTCGCCTCGTCCTTCGCCTCGGCGAGCAGCGATTCGATGTGCCGCGTCGCCATGGCGTCGAGGCTGAGGTCGAGGTCCGGGCCGTAGGTCCGCAGACCGAGCGCCAGGTGCTCGCGCATGCGCTCGCGGGCCAGGTCGACGTCGTGCGCCGCGATGGCGGCGAGGATCTCCGGGTGGTGCGGCACGCCCGGCTCCGCGATCCGTGGGTCGGTGTTGGAGCGCAGCATCATCTCGAACATGAGGTTCGACGCGGCGGCGAGCATGCTGCGCAACACGGGGTTGCCGCTCGCGGCGGCGATGGCGTCGTGGAACCCGACGTCGGCCCGGGCCTTCTCCACCGGGTCGACGGCGTCGACCATCCGCTGCTGGGCGCGCTCCAGCGTGCCCAGGTCGGCGTCGGTGGCGCGGGCGGCGGCGAGCCCGGCGATCTCGACCTCCAACGGCATCCGGGCCTCGATGAGCTGGCGCACCGTCGCGCGGCCGGAGCGGTACTCGGCCTCGAAGCCCGAGGCTCGGTCGGTGGACTCCCGCACGAACGACCCGCGCCCAGGCTCCACGTCCAGCAGGCCGTGCGCCTCCAGGCGGCGCAGCGCCTCGCGCACCACGTTGCGGCTGGCGCCGAACTCCTCGGCCAGGCGGCGCTCGGAGGGCAGCTTGCTCCCGGGGACCAGCACGCCCTTGCGGATGTCGGCCTCCAGCCGACGCGCCACCCGCTCGGTCAGCAGGCCCCGCGTGGGCAGCGACGACGCCGCGCTGGCTGCGTCGGTGGGCTCCGCTTCAGGCATGGGACGAGGGTACGGGACCGCGCCCGAGCAGCGGCTTCACCCGCCGACAGCGACCTCGCCTGCGCCGAGCGCCTGCCGCGCCAGCGCGACGCCGACGCGCGTCGGGAAGTCGCCCGGGTAGCCCCGCCCGTCCGGGTGGAACCCGCCGAGGCGCTCCAGCAGCACCCGGGTGGGCCGCGCCTCGGCCCGTACGTCGGCGAAGTCGACGTCCAGCGCCTGCGCGGCGTCCCCGCCGAGCGAGGCGTACGCCTGCCCGGCGCGCCCGTCGCGGTCGACGAGGAACCCACGCTCGGCGAGCGGGTCGTCGGCGCCGCCGCGGTGCGCCGCCGACCCGAACGCGGCGCCCGCCCCGCCGCCCGCGCCCCGCGGCACGGCGCCGTCGGACCCGGCGAGCCGCAGCAGCAGCACCGCGCCGGCGTCGCGCAGCGCCGGGTCGTCGCCGACCGGCAGGCCCGCGGCGATGCGGTCCCATAGGGCGCGCGGGTCGTCGACGAGGGCGGGCGCGTCGGCCGCGGCGGTCAGGCGGCCTCGCTCCGCCCGCAGCAGGCCGAGGTCGGTCAGCACCTCGCGGAACCACAGCACCGGCCGCACGTCCTCCTCCGCGCCGAGGTCCGCGCCGGGCCCCGCGCCGCCGGCCGGGGTCGGCTCGTCCAGCCCCAGCCGCTGCGCCGCCTCGCGCACCAGCACGGGATCGAGGTAGCCGTCTGCGGTGAGGGCCGCGCCGTCCGTCCCGACCCGCCGCACGAACCACGCGACGGCGTCGACCGCGGCCGCCACCTCGGCGGCGGACACCCGCACCGGCGCCGCGCGCAGCACGTCGCGGTAGAGGCTGAGCAGGGCGGCATCGTCGGTGGCGCGGTCGAGCAGGTCGCGCAACAGCGGCGGAGCGGACTCGGCCAGCGTCCACACGCCGGCCAACAGCCGGGCCGCGGCCGCGACGTCGAACGCGTCGAGGGCGGCCAGGATCTCGGCCGGGGCGAGGCCCGGGTACTCGGCCGCGAGCGCCTCGGCTACCTCGTCCGGCACGCGCCGCCCGTGCTGCAGCATCGCGGCGGCGTCGCGCAGCACGTCGTAGCCGACGACGCCGCCGACGTCCTCGGGCGGGCAGGCGCGGGCGCCGTCGAGCAGCCGGACGGCGGAGCCGGTGTCCGCCGGCTCCTCGGGCGCGTCCGCGGTCAGCACCGCCTCCAGGCGGACGGTGTGCCGCCAGGAGTCCGCGAGGTCGTAGAGGTAGCCGAGGGTGTCGCCCGGGGCGGCGAGCACCTCGTCGAGCCGGACCTCGGACTCCGGCCGCCCCGCGTCCGGGCCGCCGGCCTCGTCGTCCATCACGACCAGCGATCGCGGGTCGCGGAGGTCGCCCGACGGGGCGAACAGGTGCCGGTGGGCACCCGACCAGCCCATCGCGAGCTGCAGCGCGCGGTGCACGTCCCGCATCGGCAGGTCGGCCGGGACCTCGAGGCGGCGCCACACCGGCGGCTCGATCTCGTCGAGCCGGACGTGCAGGCGGTAGCGGGCGGCGGTGCTCACCGCAGCATCCAAGCAGCGCGCCCGCGGCCGCGCGAGGGGCCGAGCGTGCCCCGGCGCCGGCTCACTCCCCCGCGACGACGCCGGCCGCCCGCAGCCGGGCCAGCGCCGGCTCCAGCGGGACGGCGTGCCGGGTGCCGCGGTGGCCCACCATCGTCGTCGCGGTGAACACGGAGTCGAGCAGCGCCTCCTCGACGGCGTCCATCGTGGCGGCGAACAACGGGTCGAGGCGGGCGTCCGCGGCGAGCGGCGCGTCCGGCGCGGCGGTGCTGAACGCGAGCGCGTAGTCGCCGCTGCCGTGCGAGAAGTCGGCGCCGACGCGACCCATCGCGAAGACGGCGCGGCGCGCGACGCGGGCCAGGCGGCGGGCGTCGAGCGGGGCGTCGGTGGCGACGACGATCATGCAGGAGTTGCCGTCGTCGACGCCGTTGGCCGCCTCGGCGGCGCGCTGTTCCTCGGCGAGCAGCGCCGTCGCGGGCAGCGGCACGCCGCGCACCGTGAGCGTCCCGCCGAAGTTGCTCTGCACCAGCGCCCCGACGGTGTGCGCCCGCCCGGCGATGTCGACCACGCGCGAGGCGGTGCCGATCCCGCCCTTGTAGCCGAGCGCCGCCGTGCCGCTGCCGGCGCCGACGCTGCCCGTAGCCACCGGACCGAACATGGCGCCGTCGAGCGCGGCGAGCACGTGCGCCTCGGTGACCGGCCGGGCGCGCACGTCGGACAGCAGGCCGTCGTTGGTCTCCCCCACCACCGGGTTGAGGGTGCGCACGTCCTCGTAGCCAGGGCGCGCGAGCATCCAGGTGGTCAGCGCGTCGGCGGCGCGGAACGCCGAGAGCGTCGCGGTGAGCACGACCGGCGTCTCGATCGCGCCGAGCTCGGCCACCTGAGTCGCGCCGACGAGCTTGCCGAACCCGTTGCCGACGAACAGCCCGCACGGCAGGGTGGCGCGCTCGCGGCCGGGTAGGCCAAGGCCGAGCTGGTCGGGCACGACGGCGGTCACGCCCGTGTGCACGCGGTCGCCGTCGTGCACGGTGGTGTGGCCGACGCGCACGCCGGCGACGTCGGTGATCGCGTCGTGCGTGCCGGTGGGCAGCGGGCCGATCGTCATGCCGAGGTCGCGGACGCGGCGGGATGCAGGCATGCGCGGATCGTCCCACGGAGGCGCCGGCGCCCTGACGGCCACGGTCGCAACGGGGTCGCAACGGGCCGGCAACATCCGCCGCTCCGGAGTATTGGATGAGTGAATTCGTTATCCGTAGGGGTTGACGTGGCGGATTCCCCCATCCACGATGGCGCACATGCAGGAGTCCTCCATCCGGCTCGACGCGCTCGATCGTCGCGTCATCGCCGCGCTCCAGGTCAACGGTCGCGCGTCGTGGAAGCAGGTCGCCTCCGCGATCGACGCTCCCGAGTCGACCGTGACCCGGCGCGGCACACGGCTGCTGGCCACGCGCTCGGTCTTCGTGACCGGCGTGCTGGACCACCTGCGCACCGGGCTGGGCATCTCGGTCTACATGCGCTTCCGCGCCCGGCCCGGGCGCGCGCTGTCCGTGGCGCAGGCCCTCGCCGCGCACTCCGCCCCCCGGTTCGTCACCGTCATGCTCGGCGCCTTCGACGTCGCGGCCGAGGTCGTCGTCAAGACGCCCACGGACGTGCTGACCGTGCTCAGCGACCTGGAGAACATCGACGACGTCGTCGAGTCCGAGTCGACGGTGGTGCTGCGCAAGTTCGCCGCGTTCGAGGAGTGGAACCCCCAGACGCTGTCCCCCGAGGGGGTCACCCTGCTCCAAGGGGCCAGCGCGGCGCCGTCGTACCCCCACCGCGAGTGGGTCGAGCCGGAGACGCTCACGTCGCAGGAGCTCCAGATCGCCCGGGTGCTCGCCCGGGACGGTCGCGCCTCGTACGCCGCGGTCGCCGCGGCGGTGGGGATCAGCGAGTCGACCGCGGCGCGGCGCGTGGAGTCCCTGACCACGCGGGGCTGCCTGCGCTTCCGCACCCTGTTCGCCCCGCGGCTCATCGGCCTGGGCATCGAGTTCATGCTCTGGCTCGACGTGGCCCCCGACCGGGTCGACGAGGTCGGCGAGAAGCTCGCGACCCTGCCGTCGACCCAGTACGTCAGCGCCGCGACGGGCCGGCACAACCTGATCCTGCAGGGCGTGCTGCCGAGCCACGGCGACCTCTACCCCTACCAGACCCAGGTCATCGGCGCCCTGGACGGCGTCCGCTCCGCCGACATGACCCTGCAGATCCAGACCCTCAAGCGCGCCTGGGTGCCGATCGGCACCGACGGGCGACCCGAACCTCAGGAGGACTGATGTCCCAAGAGCCCTGGCAGTGGCCGGAAGCCACGTGGCGCGGCTACGTCGAGAAGGTGCGCGCCGGCCGGAGCCTGCAGCCGGCGAGCTGGCCCGGCGGCGCGCGCGTCGCCGTCGCCATCTCCTTCGACTCCGACCACGAGACGATCCCGCTGCGCGACGGCGAGACCAGCCCCGGCCGGCTCGCGCAGGGCGAGTACGGCTCGCGCGTCGCCGCGCCGCGGATCGTCCAGCTCCTGGAGGACTTCGAGGTCCCCGCGAGCTTCTTCATGCCCGCCGTGTCCGGCCTGCTGCACCCGCAGGAGGTCGAGCTCTACGTGCGCCACGGCCACGAGGTCGCCGTGCACGGGTGGATCCACGAGCGCAACATGCTGCTCAGCCACGCCGACGAGCTCGAGCTGACCGGTCGCGCCGTCGAGACCCTCGAGAAGCTCACGGGCACGCGCCCCACCGGTATCCGCACCCCGAGCTGGGACTTCTCCGACAGCACGCTCGACATCGTCGCCGAGTTGGGGCTGGCCTACGACTCGTCGCTCATGGCCGACGACGAGCCGTACGAGATCGTCGCGCAGGGCAGGCCGACCGGCATCGTCGAGATCCCCGTCGAGTGGATCCGCGACGACGCCCCCTACTTCATGATGGAGCGCTACGCGAGCCTGCGGCCGTACATGCCGCCCCGCTCCGCGCTGCAGATCTGGATCGACGAGTTCGACGCCGCCCGCGAGGCGGGCGGGACGTTCCAGCTGACCCTGCACCCACACATCATCGGCCACCGCTCCCGCCTGCTGGTCCTGCGCCGGCTGCTCGAGCACATCCGCCAGCACGACGACGTCTGGTTCGCCACCCACGAGCAGATCGCCGAGCTCGTCCGCCCCGCCGTGAGCAACGCCGCCACCGCAGAAGGAGCATCCGCATGACCACCACGCCCGCCGTCGCCCCGCCCGCCGCGGCGACGAAGCTGACGCCGAAGCAGCGCAAGGCGCTGCTGGCCGGCTCGGTCGGCAACGCCGTCGAGTGGGTCGACTGGGCGCTGTACGCGACGCTCGCGCCCGTGTTCGCCGGTCAGTTCTTCGCCGGTGACGACCCAGCGATCGCGCTGCTGTCCACGCTCGCCGTGTTCGCCGTGGGTTTCGTCATGCGCCCGATCGGCGGCGCGGTGCTCGGCGCCTACGCCGACCGGCACGGCCGCAAGAAGGGGCTGACCCTGACGATCGGTCTCATGGCCGGCGCCTCGATCGCCATCGCCGTCATCCCGACCTACGAGACGATCGGCATCTTCGCGCCGCTCCTGCTGCTGCTCGCCCGCCTCGTGCAGGGCTTCTCGGCCGGCGGCGAGTTCGGCTCCTCCTCGTCGTTCCTCGTGGAGTCCTCGGCCCGCGGCCGCCGCGCCTTCGCCGGGTCCTGGCAGCAGGTCTCGGTGGGCGCGGGCTCGCTGATGGCCACGCTGATGGGCTACATCCTGACCACCACCCTCAGCGACGAGGCCATGGCCGCCTGGGGCTGGCGCCTCGCCTTCGTCATCGGCGGCGTCCTGGGCCTGATCGGCCTGGCGCTGCGGATGACCGTCGAGGAGACCGACAGCTTCAGCAACGCCACGGCGTCGGGCCGCACGAGGAAGGGCGCCCTGCTGCGCGTCTTCCGCGAGCACCCCCGCGCCGCGCTGCTGGTGGTCGGCATCACCATCCCCGGCACGCTCCTGTACTACATGTGGATGAGCTACATGCCCGGCTACGCGAGCACCGTGGTGGGCGTCGAGCTCAGCGACGCGCTGCTGGTGGGCACCATCTGCACCGCCTACTTCCTGGTGCTGCTGCCGTTCGTCGCCCTGCTGTCCGACCGGTTCGGCCGCAAGCCCACCCTGCTGGCCTTCACCCTCGGGTTCCTGGTCTTCGCCTACCCGGCGTTCCAGATCCTGCAGCAGGGCACCGTGTGGTCGGTGCTGGTCGTCCAGCTCATCGGCGTCACGCTGCTGACCGGCTACTCGGCCAACTGCGCCGTGGTCATGGCCGAGCAGTTCCCGCCGGAGGTGCGCGCCACCGGCATCGGCCTGCCGTACGCCCTCGCCGTCGCGCTGTTCGGCGGCACCGCGCCGTACATCACCACGTGGATGGCCGACGCCGGGCTGCGCCAGTACACCTGGGTCTACGTCGCTGCCGCGGCGCTGATCGGCTGCGTCGTCTACGCCACGATGCCCGAGACCAAGGACCGGGACTTCGAGTGACCGGCCGCCACGTCCTCGTCACCGGCGCCGCCGGCGGGATCGGCCTGGCCTGCGCCGAGGCCTTCGCCGCCCGCGGTGACCGCGTCACCGGCGTCGACGCCCGCGAGGTGGAGCTGGCCGAGGCCATGACCGCCCTCGCCGAGCGCCACGGCGTCCCCACGGCCGCGTTCGCGGTCGACCTGGCTCGACCCGACTGCGGCGACGTCGTCGCCTCGGCCGCGGCGGCGCAGGGGCCGGTCGACGTGCTCGTCAACGCCGCCGGCATCTACCCGGCGACCCCGTTCGACCAGCTGACCGCCGAGACCTGGGACCGCGTGCAGCACGTCAACGTGCGCGCTCCCCTGCTGCTCACGGTGGCCCTCGGCGCCCAGGAGCCGGCGGCCCGGGCCGTGGTGAACATCAGCTCCGGGGCGGCCACCCGCGCCCGCCCCGGCGCCGCGCACTACTGCACCTCCAAGGCCGCCCTGGAGATGGTGACGCGGGCGTGCGCCGTCGAGCTGGCCCACCGCGGCACCCGGGTCAACGCCGTCGCCCCGGGCTTCGTCGAGGTCGACAGCAGCGTCAACCCCGTCACCGACGAGTACGCCGACGCCGTGTCCGCCAACCCGCTCGGCCGCAAGGGCCGGCCCGCGGAGATCGCGGCGGCCGTGGTGTGGCTGGCGGGCGAGGAGGCCTCGTTCGCCACGGGGTCCGTGCTGCGCGTCGACGGCGGCGCCACCGCCGGCACCACGCAGCTGCCGCTGCACTACCCGACCAGCACGTCGCTGCAGAGCGCATGAGGGGAACAGACATGACCAGCTCGTACACCGTGGTGGGCGCCGGGGCCATCGGCGGCACCCTCGCCTTCCACCTCGCGCGCGCCGGGCACGACGTCACCGTCGTGGACGCCGACGCCGCGCACGTCGCGGCGATCCAGGCCGACGGCATCACCCTCGAGCGCGACGGCGTCACCCGCACCCAGCGGGTGGCCGCCGCCGCGACGCCCGACGGCGGACCCGACCGCCTGGGCCGCGTGCTGCTGGCGGTCAAGGCGCAGGCGACCCCCGCCGCGCTGGACTGGATCACGCCGCGGCTGGCCGACGACGGCTTCGTCGTCTCCCTGCAGAACGGGCTCAACGAGCAGACGATCGCCGAGCGCGTGGGCCCCGGCCGCACCGTCGGCGCCTTCGTCAACCTCTTCGCCGACGTCGTGGGGCCGGGCACGGTCCGCGACGGCGGGCTCGGGGCGCTCGTCGTCGGCGAGATGGACGGCACGGTCACCGACCGCGTCGAGTCCGTCGTCGCCGACCTGCAGGCGTGGGGCCCGGCCAAGGTCACCACCAACGTGCCGGGCTACCTGTGGTCCAAGCTCGGCTTCGGCGCGATGCTCACCGCCACCGCGCTGGCCGACGCCCCGATGGCCGACCTCATCGACCGGCACCGGCCGGTGATGTACGCCCTGACGGCGGAGATCTTCACGCTCGCCGCGCGGCTCGGGATCGCCCTCGAGCCGTTCGACGCGTTCGACCCGGCGCCCTACGCCGGCGCCGACGTCGCCGCAAAGGACGCCGCCACCGACGCGCTCGTCGCCTGGCTGCGCACCCAGGCCAAGGACCGCAGCGGGATCTGGCGCGACATCGCCGTGCGGCGCCGCCCGACGGAGGTGCCGACGCACTACCTGCCCGTGCTCGAACGGGGCGTCGAGGAGGGGCTGGCGATGCCGCTGCTGCTCGACCTGGTCACGCAGATCCGGGCCCTGGAGGGCGGCGCGGCGATGTCGGAGGACCGCGTGGCGTCGCTGGGCGGGGTGCGCCGATGACGGCCGACGTCGCCGCCGTCCGCGACTGGGTCGCCGCGCGCCGCGCCGAGATGGTGGCCGACCTCGTCGCGCTGGTGAGCCTCGAGACGCCGTCGGACGACACCGGGCTGCTCGACGCCGCGCTGCGGTCGATCGAGTCCTGGGTCGTCGAGCGGCTGGGGGCGCCCGAGGGCCGCACCCTGCACCCGGCCGAGGACCACGGCGACGTGCTGGTGCTCGACTTCGCCGGCGACGGCGAGCAGCAGGTGGTGGCGCTGTGCCACTACGACACGGTGTTCGACGCCGGGACGCTGGCCGGCTGGCCGGTGCGGGTCGACGGCGACCGGCTGAGCGGCCCGGGCGCGTTCGACATGAAGGCCGGGCTGGTCCAGTGCGTGTGGGCGCTGCGGGCGCTGGACGCGCTCGGCGTGCCGCGCCCGCCGGTGCGGCTGGTGCTCAGCGGCGACGAGGAGATCGGCAGCCCGTTCTCCCGGCCGCTGCTGGAGAAGGCCGCCCAGGACGCGGCGGCGGTGCTCGTCTTCGAGGCGAGCGTCGACGGCGCGGTGAAGACCGCGCGCAAGGGCGTGGGCCTGTTCGAGCTGGTGGCCGAGGGCATCGAGGCGCACGCCGGGCTGGACCCGCTGGCGGGGGCGAGCGCGGTGCACGCGCTCGCCGACGTCGTCGTGCAGCTGTGCGCGGCGGCCGACCTGGCCGCCGGCACCTCGATCAACGTGGGCACCTTCCGCGGCGGCACGCGCGCCAACGTCACCGCCGGCGCGGCGTCCGCCCAGGTGGACGTGCGCGTGGTGACCGCCGAGGAGCAGCGCCGCGTCGACGACGTGCTGCGCGGGCTGACCGTGCCGGACGAGCGCGTGCGGCTGGAGGTGCGCGGCGGCTGGAACCGGCCGGTGATGGAGCGCGGGCCGCAGATCGCGGCCATGTACGAGGTCGCCCGGGCCGCAGCCGCCGCCATCGGCGTCGACCTGCAGGAGGCCTCGGCCGGCGGGGCGAGCGACGGCAACTTCGTCGCGGCGCTCGGCATCCCCGTGCTCGACGGCCTGGGCGCCGTCGGCAACGGAGCGCACGCCCGCAGCGAGCACGTCAGCATCGACGGGATGGTCGAGAGGGCCGCCGTGGCCGCCGGGGTGTTCGCGCACTTCGCGGCGTAGCGGCGTTCGCCTCGCTCGGCCCGGACGGCCGGCCACCGCCTCGCGCGGGGGCCGGCCGTCAGCCTGTCGCCTCGGCGCGCACCCACGCCAGGTACTCGGCGTTGCCGCCGATCACCGGCGTGCGCAGCACCTCGGGCACGTCGTACGGGTGGTGCTCGACCAGGAAGGCCTCGAGCGCGTCGGCCCGCGCCCGGGTGGTCTTGAGCGTGGCGCGCCACTCGGCGACCGTCTCCAGGGCGCCCTGCCACCAGTAGACGCTGGTGACCGGCCCCTCGAGCTGGGCGCACGCGGCCAGCCGCGCGGCGACGGCGTCGCGCGCCACCGCGGCCAGGGCGTCGGCGTCGTCCGCGGTGGTGGTGACCTGCACGACATCGTCCGCTGCCATGCGTCCATCGTCGCAGGTCAGCAGCCTGCGCGACAGGTGCGTGGCCTGCGTCGCACGCCGGGACGGGCGCCGCGCCGACTACCCTGGCGACCGTGGCAACCTTCTCCGCAGTGACCCGGCAGCACATCCTCAAGGCCCTCGCGGAGTACGACGACCGCGGCAAGGACGCCTTCCTCGGCGTCTACGGGTTCCAGCCCTCCCCGGCCAGCACCCTGGTGCACGAGAGCCGGGTCTACGACGCGAAGGCCGTGCTCGGCGTCGCCCACCGCTACGCCACCGGCCGCGTGGCCATGGCCGAGGAGCTCGAGGGCGGCAAGGTCGACCCGATCGCCATCCTGCGCAAGCACGGCTTCGAGATCGTCGGCGCGCCCAAGGCCTCGGCCGCGGCGCCCAAGCGGGCTCCGCGTACCCCGCGGGCGGCGGCGCCCAAGGCCGCGCCGACGCGACGCCCCGCGCCCGAGGACCGGCCGCTGGCGATCTGCCCCACCTGCTTCACCGCGCTGCCCGCCACGGGTGTGTGCGACGAGTGCGCCTGACGCGCGCCGCGTCCTGAGCGGGCTCGAGCCGGGGTGTTCGGCTACAGCGAGAGCCTCACGTCGAGCGGCTGGTCGTCGACCGTGAACGTGGCCGACGCAGCGCCCGAGTCGCACTCGGCCAGCGCCCTGTAGTCGCCCGGCTCCAGCGCCAGCGACGACGCGCCGTCCGCGCCGCTGATCAGGCCGATCTCGGGCACCCCCGGCCCCGACACGGACTCGAACGCCACCCGGCATCCCGCCACGGGCGCACCGCCGTCCGCGACCCATACCGTGACCGTCTGGGGCGGCGGGGGTCCGCACGCGCCGGCGGCGAGCAGCACGGCCACTCCCGTCGAGGCGGCCTGGAGCCGACGCCGACGCCAGGAGCCGCGGGGTTGCGCCGTCATGCAGGGCCCCTCGTCGTCGATGCACGGATGGTCGCGAGCATCGTAGGGGCTGAGCGCCGCCGCCGGCCGGGCCGGGGCGCGTGGTTGGATGCCGCTCGTGCGCGCGATCGTCTTCGACCAGTTCGCCGGCCCGACCCAGGTCCGCGAGGTGCCCGACCCCACCGCCCCGGCCGGCGGCGTCGTCGTGGACGTGCACGCCACCGGGCTGTGCCTCAGCGACTGGCACGCCTGGGCGGGGCACGACGACGGCATCCCCGCGCTCCCCCACGTGCCCGGCCACGAGCTGGCCGGCGTCGTCAGCGCGGTCGGCGAAGGCGTCACCCGCTGGCAGGTCGGCGACCGCGTCACCGTGCCGTTCGTGTGCGGCTGCGGCCGCTGCGAGTGGTGCCTCTCCGGCCAGGCGCAGGTGTGCCCGGACCAGACCCAGCCCGGCTTCACGCACTGGGGCTCCTACGCCGAGAAGGTCGTGCTGCACGCCGCCGACACCAACCTCGTCGCCGTCCCCGACGGCGTCTCCTTCGAGACCGCGGCCGCCCTCGGCTGCCGGTTCGCCACCGCCTACCGCGCCGTGGCCGGCCGCGCGCGCGTGCAGCCCGGCGAGTGGGTCGCCGTCGTCGGCGCGGGCGGCGTCGGCCTCTCGGCGACGATGATCGCCGCCGCGCTCGGGGCCCAGGTCGTCGCCGTCGACCGGCACGAGGGCGCCCTCGAAGCGGCCCGCCGCGCCGGCGCCGCGCACACCGTGCTCACCGACGGGCGGGACGTGCCCGCCGCGATCCACGCCCTCACCGGCGGCGGCGCGCACGTCGCGATCGACGCCGTCGGCTCCGAGCAGACCTCCGCCGACGCGATCCTGAGCCTGCGCCGCCGCGGCCGGCACGTGCAGGTCGGCCTGCTGCTCGGCGACGATGCCCGCCCGCGCCTGCCGATGGGCCGGGTCATCGCCTGGGAGCTGGACCTGCTCGGCTCGCACGGCATGGCCGCCGCCGACTACCCGGAGATGCTGGCCCTGGTCGCGTCCGGCGCACTGCGCCCGCAGGACCTCGTCGCCCGCGTCGTCGGGCTCGCCGAGGGCGCCGCCCTGCTGCCCGGGCTGCACGACGCCCGGCGGGCCGGCATGACGGTCATCGACCCGCGGCGCTAGCCCCGGATTCACCCGGCCGAAAGGGCTGGTCAGGGCTTCTTCGTGGGCGCCGCCCGGTGCCATGCTGAGCTGCACCAGGCGGCCACGACGGCGTGCCGCCCGCGCACCGCCATCGCTCCCTCGACGGAGAGGCCCCGACGATGACCGCAGCGACCCCCTCCCGGCCGGCGACGCCGCCCGTCCCGTCCCCGGCGGCGGCGCCCCGGCGCTCCGTCGGCCGCCGCATCGGGACCGGCCTGGCCGCCGCGCTGCTGGCCGGCCTGGCCGGCGGGCTCGCCGCCCGGGTCCTCATGCGCCTCGCGAACCTCGTCGTCGGCGGGGAGACCGGGTTCTCCGTCCCCGGGACCGCGATCATCGTCGTGCTCTTCGTGCTCTGCGCGATCCCCGGCGCCCTCACGGTCGCGCTCGGCGCCCGGCGCACCGGCGCGGTGCTGCTCGGGCTGGGCGCGGCGTTCCTCGCCTACCAGTGCGTCCTCGTCGGGGTCCAGGACCTCGGGTCCCACCACCTGAGCGGCCCGCAGACGGCGGCCGTGGTCGCGATCGCCCTGGGCTTCGCCGCGGCCGTCGTCGGCGAGGCGCTCCTGGCGTGGCGGTGGGCGACGCGCGCGGCCCGTCGCTAGCGCCCCATCCACCCGCCGTCGACGGCGAGCACCTGGCCGTGCACGTACGCCGCGGCGGGCGAGGCGAGGAACACCACCACGTTGCCGATGTCCTCCGGCGTGCCCCACCGCCCGGCGGGGATGCGCGCGGACAGCTGCTCCAGCCGCGCCGGGTCGGCCAGCAGCGCCTCGTTCATCTCCGTGGCCATGTAGCCGGGCGCGACGGCGTTGACCCGCACGCCGCGCGCGGCCCACTCGTTGGCCAGCGCCTTGGTCAGCTGCGCGACGCCGCCCTTGGACGCCGCGTACGCGGCGACGTTGAGCCCGCCCTGGAAGCTCAGCAGCGACGCGAGGTTCACGATCGCGCCCTCGCCGCGCTCCAGCATCGGCCGGCCGAACCGCTGCGCCAGCTGGAACACCACCCGCAGGTTCACGTCGAGCACGCGGTCCCACGCCTCCAGGGGGAACTCCGCGGCCGGGTACCGGTCCTGCACGCCGGCGTTGTTGACCAGCACGTCCACCCGCCGGCGGCCCAGCATCTCGTCCGCGGCGGCGTCCACCGCGTCCGCGTCGCCGAGGTCCACCGCCACGTGCTCGAGCGTGCGCCCGAGCCGCGCGGCGGCCTCGGCGAGCTCCTCGGGCACGTCGCGGCGGGCCAGCACGACGACGTCGGCCCCGGCCGCCAGCAGCGCCTCGGTGATGCCGGCGCCCAGGCCGCGGCCGCCGCCGGTGACGACGGCGGTGCGGCCCGCCAGCGAGAACGGCCCGGTCATCGGGCCGCCGCCGGCGAGCGGACCAGCACCTTGAGGTTGTCCTCGCCCGCCGCGGCGGACGCGAACGCGGCGGCCACCTCGTCGAGCGGGAACTCGGCGACCGGCAGCCGGTCGAGGCGAAGGGCGTCGGCCGCGACCAGCTCGACCGCCTCGGTGACGTCGGCGTGGGTGTACACCCGCACGCCCACCAGCGTCTGCTCCTTGAAGCAGACGGCCTGCAGGTCCAGCTCGGCGGGCTTCTTGTGCACCCCGACCACCACGACGCGGCCGAGCACGCGCGTCACCGCGGGCAGCTGCGCCGCGACGGCGGGGTGCCCGGCGGCGTCGAAGGCGACGTCGGCGCCCTCGCCGCCGGTCAGCGCGGCCAGGTGCTCGGCGGCGGTCACGCCGTCGGGCACGACGTCCAGGCCCAGGCCCTCGATCACCGAGCGGCGCCACGCGCGCGGCTCGGCGACGACGACGCGCGCGGCGCCGGCGTGCCGGGCCACCAGCGCGGTGAGCACGCCGATGGGCCCGCCGCCCAGCACCGCGACGGTGTCCCCCGCCGCCACGCCGCCCAGCCGCACGGCGTGCACGGCCACGGCCAGCGGCTCGACCAGCGCGGCCAGCCGCGCGGGCACGTGGTCGGGCACCACGTGCAGCACCGCGGCGGGCAGCGCCACGTACCGGGCGAGCGACCCGGGGGTGTCGATGCCGTAGAGCTTGAGGTCGCGGCACACGTGGGTGGCGCCGGAGCGGCAGGCGCGGCACTCGCCGCAGGAGATCAGCGGCTCGGCCACCACGCGGGCGCCCGCGGGCAGGCCGGTGGTGCCGGCGTCGGCGACGCGCCCGACGATCTCGTGCCCGGGCACCAGGCCCGCGGCGGCCCGCGGGTGGGTGCCGTGCAGGATCGACAGGTCGGTGCCGCAGATGCCGGTGTACTCGACCTCCACCAGCGCCCAGCCCGCCGGGACCTCGGGCACCGGCACGTCGCGCACGCCGATGCGGTCGGCGCCCTCCCACACGGCGGCGCGCATCGTGGCGGCCTCGCGCGCGGCGTCCGGCGTCGTCGTCGTGCTCATCGGTTGTCCTCCGTCACCAGGTTGGCCGACCCGCGGCCGGCGATCACGTCCACCGCGTTCTGCACCGTGCGCCGCTTGAGCTCGGCGTACGACTCCTCCGTGTACCAGGCCAGGTGCGGGGTGAGCACCACGTTCTCGAGCCGGGTCAGCGGGTGGCCGGTGGGCACCGGCTCCTGTTCGTGCACGTCGATGCCCGCGGCCCGCAGCCGGCCGCCCGCGAGCGCGGCGACCAGGGCGTCGGTGTCGACGACGCCGCCGCGGCTGGTGTTCACCAGCACGGCGGTGGGCTTGAGCAGCGCGAGCTCGCGCTCGCCCAGCAGGTGGTGGGTGGCGTCGGTCAGCGGGGTGTGCAGGGACAGCACGTCGGCGCGGCGCAGCACGTCCTCGAAGGAGGCCAGCGGCACGCCGTGCCACTCGGTGGCGCCCTCGGGCGCCATCACGTCGTGCCCGAGCACCTCGTAGCCCAGGCCGCGGGCCTTGGCCGCGGTGGCCTGCCCGATCCGGCCCAGCCCCAGCACGGCGAACGTGCTGCCGCGCACCTGGCCCACCGGCCGCACGGCCTCCAGCTCGAACCGCCCGGCGCGCACGCCGCGGTCCAGCCGGGCGATGCCGCGCGAGGCGGTGAGCGCCAGGGCGATCGCGTGGTCGGAGACGGCCTCGGTGCCGTAGTCGGGCACGTTGCACACCGCGACGCCGCGCGCGGCCGCGGCCGCGAGGTCCACGGAGTCCACCCCGACGCCGTACCGGCTGACCACGCGCAGCCGCGGCAGCCCGTCGAGCACCTCGGCGGTGATGTCCGCGTACTGCACCACGAGACCGTCGGCGTCGGCGGCGACCTCGAGCAGCTCGTCGCGGGTGCGCGCCTGCGCGAGCCGCAGCTCGACGCCCGCGGCGCGGGCGACGGCGATCTCCGCGTCGAACGCGTCGTGGTCGCAGTCGGTGATCACGACGACGGGGGCGCCTGCCGCCCCGGGCACCAGCACCTCGGCGCTCATCGGGCCAGCCACCCTCCGTCGACGGGCAGCACGACGCCGTGCACGTAGTCGGCCGCGGGCGAGGCGAGGAACACCACGGCGTCTGCCACGTCCTGCGGCGCGGCCCACCGGCCGGCGGGGATGCGCTCGAGGATCGCGGCGCTGCGCTCGTCGTCGGCGCGCAGCGCGGCGGTGTTGTCGGTGGCGACGTAGCCGGGGGCGACGGCGTTGACGTTGACGCCGCCGGCGGCCCACTCGTTGGCCAGCGCCTTGGTGAGCCCGGCGATGCCGTGCTTGGCGGCGGTGTAGCCGGGCACGTTGATGCCGCCCTGGAAGCTGAGCATCGAGGCGGTGTTGACGATCTTGCCGCGGCCGCGGGCCAGCATGGCGCGGCCGACCTCGCGCGAGAGCACCCACTGGGCGCGCAGGTTGATCTCCAGCACGGCGTCGAAGTCGGCGTCGGGGTGCTCGGCGGCCGGCGCGCGGCGGATGGTGCCGCCGTTGTTCACCAGCACGTCCACCTCGCGCCCGGCGAGCTCGGCGGCGAGCGCGGCGACGGCGTCGCGGTCGGACAGGTCGCAGGCGATGGGTTCGAACCGGCGCCCGGCGGCCTCGACGGCGGCACGGGCGGCGGAGTCGCCGTCGGGCATCGTGGCCGAGACGCCGACGACGTCGGCGCCGGCGCGGGCCAGCGCCGCGGCGATCGCCAGGCCGATGCCGCGGCTGGCGCCGGTGACGACGGCGGTGCGGCCGGCAAGGCCGAACCGCTCGGACAGGTAGGGATCAGACGTGCGCATGGCGAGGGTCGTTCCTCCGTCGCCGGCGCACGTCGTGGTGCGGCCGGCTGGTCAGCGATGTGGGGTGTAGCCGAGCGACCGGGAGATCGCCTCGGCGGTGGCGATGGCGTCGGGCGCCATCGCCACGAGGTCGTCGCGGCTGTGCTCCACCGCGAGGGACGAGATGCTCACGCCGTACTTGGCGCGGCCGGTGTGGTCGCGCACCGGCGCGGCCACGCAGACCACGCCCGGCGCGTTCTCCCCCTGGTCGAGGGTGAAGCCGCGCTCGCGCGCCTCGCGCAGCTCGGCCAGCAGCGCCTCGACGTCGGTGAGCGTGTACTCCGTGCGGGCCGGCAGCCCGGTGCGCGCGGCGTAGCGGCGCACCGCGTCGTCGGACTGGTCGGCGAGGATGCTCTTGCCGATCCCCGAGGAGTGCATGGGGATGGCGTGCCCCACCCGCGACGGCATCCGGTACGGCTTGTCGGAGTCCGAGCGGATCAGGTAGATCACCTCGTCGCCGTTGGCCGCGCCCACGTGCACCGTGCAGTGCACGCGGCCCACCAGCTCGTCCACGAACGGCTGGGCGATCGCGGAGATGTCGATGTTCTCCAGCGCCCGGCCGGCCAGGGACAGCAGGGTGGGGCCCGGCTGGTAGCGGTGCCCGACCAGCACGAGGAACTCGTGGTCGATGAGCGTGGTGAGGATGCGGTGCGCCGTGGCCTTCGCCAGCCCGGTGGCCGCGACGACGTCGGAGAACCGCTCGTGCCGCAGCGCCGCCTCGAGCACGATCAGGGTCTTCTCGCTGGCGTTCGCCGTGCCGCGCGCCGGCGAGATCGCGCTCGTGTCCGTGGCCATTCCGCTCCCACCTCGTGCTCATCGCGGCCGCCCTACCGCATCGCGGTCACGGGGAAGCCGTCCATGTCGTCGAACGTCTGATTCTCTCCGGCCATGGCCCAGACGAACGAGTAGGCGGCGGTTCCCACGCCGGAGTGCACCGACCAGCTCGGCGAGATGACCGCCTCCTTGTCCGCGACCACCAGGTGCCGGGTCTCGTCCGGGCGGCCCATCAGGTGCACCACCCGGGCGTCGGCCGGCAGGTCGAAGTACAGGTAGCACTCCGTGCGCCGGTCGTGGGTGTGCGCCGGCAGGGTGTTCCACATGCTGCCCGGGTGCAGCGTGGTCACGCCCATGACGATCTGGCAGCTCTTGACGCCGTCCGCGTGGATGTACTGGTTGAGCGTGCGGCGGTTGGAGGTGAGCTGGTCGCCCAGCTCGCGCACCGTGCCCTCGCCCGGGCGCACCAGCGTGGTCGGGTACGCGGCGTGCGCCGGCGCGCTGAACAGGTAGAACGCGGCGGGCTCGGCGGCGTCGTCGGACGTGAACACCACGTCGCGCGCCCCGCGGCCCACGTACAGGCACGCGCCGTGGGCGAGCTCGTGCTTCTCGCCGTCGACGTTCACGGTGCCGGCCGCGCCGACGTTGACCACGCCGAGCTCGCGGTGCTCGCAGAAGTACTGCGAGCGGATCTCGTCGTAGGTGGGCAGCGGCAGCGGGTCCGACGTCGGCACCGCGCCGCCCAGCACGACCCGGTCGTGGTGGGTGTAGACGGCGTTGACCTGGCCGGGCACGAACAGGTCGGTCACGAGGAACCGCTCGCGCAGCTCGTCGGTGGTCATGGTGCGCACGTGCTCGGGGCTGGTCGCGTAGCGCTGTTCCATGGACGCTCCTTCGGGGGTGGGGGCGGTGGCCCGCGCGGGGCGGGGGCGGGCCACCGCGGCCGGTGGCGACTGTGCAGGTGGTGGCCCGTCAGGCGAGGCCGGTGAGCCTCGGCAGCCACATGGTCAGGTCGGGCACGAACACGATGAGGAAGAGCATCGCGATGAGCACCAGGAAGAACGGCATGAGCCACTTGATGACCGGCTCGAGCCGCGCGCCGGCGACCTGCGCGCCGACGAACAGGACCGGCGCCGACGGCGGCGAGATCACCGCGATCGACAGGTTGAACACGAGCATGATCCCGAAGTGCACCGGGTCGATGCCGTAGGAGACGGCGATCGGCAGGAAGATCGGCGTGAAGATCAGGATCGCCGGGGTGGCGTCCAGCGGGATGCCGATGATCAGCAGCAGCAGCATCATCAGCAGCAGCACGACGACCTTGTTGTCGGTCCAGCCGAACAGCGACTCGGCCAGCAGCTGCGGCATGCGCGTGAAGCTCATGACCCAGGACATGATCGACGACACGGCGATCAGGAAGATGACCACCGAGCTGGTGCGGCACGCCTGGTAGAGGATGCCGGGCAGGTCCTTGAGGCCGAAGCCGCGGTAGACCGCCGAGAGGACCAGCGCGTACACCACGGCGATGCACGAGCCCTCGGTGGGCGTGAACCAGCCGGCCACGATGCCGCCGATGACCAGCAGGATCATCGCCAGGCTCGGCAGCGCCTGCACCACGGTGGCGGCCGTCTGGCGCCAGGTGACCTCGCGCCGCACGGTCAGCTCGGGGTGCTTGCGGGCGTAGAGCCACACGACGACGGAGCAGGCCGCGGCCCACAGCAGGCCCGGCACGTAGCCGGCCATGAACAGCGCCCCGATGGAGGTGCCGCCGCTGGCCAGCGCGTACACGATCAGCGTGTTGGACGGCGGGATGAGCATGCCGGCCGGGGCCGAGGCGACGTTGGTCGCGGCGGCGAAGGCCCGGTCGTAGCCCTCCTTGCGCTGCATCGGCGCCATCGTGGAGCCGACGGCCGCCGCCGCGGCGACGGCGGAGCCGCTGACCGCGCCGAACAGCACGTTGGCCGCGACGTTGGTCTGCGCCAGCGGGGCGGGTGCCCGGCCGACCACGACCTTGGCGAGGTTGATCAGCCGGGCGGCGATGCCGCCGTTGTTCATGATCACGCCGGCCAGCACGAAGAACGGGATGGCCAGCAGGGCGAACGAGTCGACCCCGCTGAACATGCGCTGGGCGGAGGTGAGCGCGCCGCGCTCGGTGCCGAGCACCAGCAGCATGCTCACCGCGGACGGCAGGCCGATCGAGATGCTGACCGGCGCGCCGAGGGCGAGCAGGATCACCATGCCGCCGATGAGGATCGCGGCGATGAGCTCGGGCGAGGTCATACCTCCACCTCCTCCTCGGGGTCGATGTCGGGGATGCCCGCCCAGGACGGCGTGAGCGTCTTGGCCAGGTGGTAGAGCAGGTACAGGCCCATGAGCACGCCGGCCACGGGCACGGCCAGGTAGAGCTGGCCGGCCGTGAGCGGCAGCACGGGGTGGGTCTGGTGCCAGGCCATGGACGCCTGGTGCCAGCCGCCCCACACCATGACGACCAGCACGAACGCGATCGTGGCGAGGTAGGCCAGGGACTCGGTGACCCGCTGGCCCGCGACGGGCAGCTTGCGCACCAGGAAGTCCATGACCACGTCGGCCTTCTCCCCCGTGGCGATGGAGATGCCGATGAGGCTCAGCCAGATGAAGACGTTCTTGGCCGCCTCCTCGGTCCACACGTTGGGGTTGTCGAGGACGAGCCGGGTGAACACCTGCCACGTGACCAGCACGACGAGCAGCGCGAACAGGGTCACGCAGATCGCCCGCAGGACGCCGTCGAGGACGGCCTTGACTCGGGACATGCCGGGACTCTCTTCAGGGAAGGGCGCGCGTCAGTCCGCGGCCATGATGGCGTCGTAGACCTTGCGCTGGGTCTCGGAGGTGACCAGCTGCTCGTGCAGCGGCAGCACCGCCTCGCGGAACGCGTCGACGTCCACCTCGGTGAACGTGGCGCCGGCCGCCTCGGCCTCGGCGGTGGCCTTCTCGACCGCCTCGCCGAACAGCGTCAGCTCGGTGTCGACCGAGTCGGCGACCAGGTCCACCAGCGCCTGGCGGGACTCGTCGTCCATCGACTCCAGCACCGTGGGGTTGACGATGAGGAAGTCCGGCATCATCAGGTGCTGGGTCTTGGAGTAGTTCGGGGCGACCTCGTCGTGCGCCATCGAGGAGTAGACGAGCTCGTTGTTCTCGGCGCCGTCGAGCACGCCGGACTGGATGGCGGTGTAGACCTCGCCCTGGTCCATGGGGGTGCCGACGCCGCCCATGAGCTCCATCATCTTGACGTTCGTGTCCGAGCCGATGACGCGGATCTTCTGGCCCGCGAGGTCGGCCGGCGTCTTGACGGGGCCGTCGGTGGTGTACACGTTGCGCACGCCGCCGTGGTACGCGGCGAGGATGCCGATGTTGTCGCCCTCGAGGGAGTCGAAGAGCTCGCCGGTGATGCTCTCGTCGTTGAGCACGGTCATCTGCTGCTCGGCCGAGGTGTACAGGTAGGGCAGGTTCACCACGGAGAAGTCGGGGTTGAACGACTCCAGCAGGGAGCCGGCCACCACGGCCATCTCGATGGTGCCGCTCTGGACCTGCTCGATGGTGTCGGCCTGCGCGCCCAGCAGCTCGTCCGGGTAGACCTCGACGGAGTACTTGCCGTCGGTGGCCTCGGAGAGCTTCTCCCCCAGCTCGGTGAGCGCCTGCGCCTGCGGGTGCTCGGCGTTCTGGTTGAACGCGATCTTGAACGTGGTGGCGGCCTCGCCGCCACCGCCGCCGCCCTCGCCGCCGGCGGTGGCCTCGCCGCTGCTGCACGCGGCGAGCGTGAGGGCCGAGACGCTGGCCAGCGCCAGCAGGGACAGGGTGCTGCGTCGCTTCATGAGTGACTCCTCGTCGAGTGGCTCTGCGCGGCGGACGTCGTCGTCGGAGGTCCGGGCAACGGTGCCGGTGTGTTCCGCCGCACGGACCTTAGTTCCGTCTGGAGGAACTTGTCCAGCGCGGCGCGGGTCACGATTCGGTCGCGGGGAGACCGGCGCCTCCGGGACTTCACTCCCCTAGGCACGCGAACGCCGCCTCGGCCCCCGCGGGACCGAGGCGGCGTTCGTGCGCGTAGTGGTCGAGCTTGGTGCGCGGCGCCTACGCCCTGCGCGGTGATGCACTCGGGATGAAGTTACGGAGGTACTGCCTCAGCGCCGGGTCGACGACGTAGACGAAGGTTCCACGCATGCCCCTCGTCATCAGCACCGAGTAGATGTTGGTGACGAACTCCAGCAGATCGTCGTCGCTGTACGTGATGCCTAGCTGAGGGTTGTTCTGCATCCCCTTCGCGTCGTGGTACGACGACCGATCGAAGTACAGTCGCTTGGCCTGGGGGTCGTACCGGAGGTCCTCTCCGATGATCACGCCGGCATAGTTGAGGTCGTAGCCCTGCACCGTGTGGATGGACCCGACCTCGTTCACCGAAGTGGCGCTGTTGATCCAGTCCTTCGTCGTGCGATTCCACACCATCCGGACACCGTCGAGCTCGATGTCGAACGCGTCGCGGCTGGTCTTGCTCTTCCACTCAAATGCGTAGCCGGCGACGAGCCGGGAGAGCCCGTACTCCGCCTCGCGTGCAGCGATCGCATCCCGCATTGCCGCGAGGTTGTCGAACATCTGGAACTCGTAGCCAGCGAACCGCTGCGGCCGAGGATCCTTGCCAGCGAGCACCCGTCGCACGTAGTCGATGTAGTCCTGACCGGCGATGACACGCATCTGCGACGACAACGGGTAGAGCCGCTTGGAGCTCCGAGCCTCCTCGGCGAGAGCCTCCAGGGCGTCGCTGGGCAGGTCCGCAGGCCTGACGCGCTGAGCCGAGTCCAGCAGGAAGATCTGGTGCCTGCTCTTGGCGCGGATCCAGTCGAGCTGCGTCTTCGAGCGGTCATCCTGGCCGAACAGCCGCTGATTGATGAGGGGAAACTTCCCGTTCAGCACTCCTGACGCAAGGCTCGCACGCTGGTTGAGCCTGTGGGTCTCATCGACGATGAGGAGATCGAAATCTTCGTCGCTCTCGCCGACCTCGAACGGAGTGAGCACCATCTTCTGGCTCAAGCCGGGGGTGCGGCGGAAGACCCCCTGGATCGACGTTCGGAGCGACTGCTGCGGGACCACCAGGGCCACCTTGAAATCTCTGAGCAGCTCCGGATAGCCCTGCGCGAAGAACTCCCCGAACATCGTCTCGGTGTTGATCGCCTCGCTCACGTCCGCGAGCTCGATGTCGCGGAGCAGCTTCATCAAGTAGATGCCGACGATGGTCTTGCCGGTCCCCGGGTCGCCCTGGACGACGATCGTGCTCTCACGGCCCTGGTCGAGGTCTTGGAAGAGACCCTCAAGGATGTCCTCGACGGCGATCGCCTGGTCATGATTGAGCGCCTTGAACGGCGAGAGCTTGAAGAGGTCGCTGTTCTCGATCTCGGGGATCGTGCGGGTGAACAGCCCTTCGGACCGAAGTTCCTCGAACACCTCGCGAAAGACATCTTGGTACTTCGCGCGATCGAAGTAGTCCGCGTCGACGATGCCGAAATTCCGGTTCAAGACCTGGAGGCGCCCATCGCCGGCGAACCACCTGATCAAGTGGGACTCGAGGTCCAGGCACGCGGACTTGTTGGCCGAATCGTCGATGACGATCCGGATGCGCTGGAGGTGCCCCTTGTCAGGAGAGTCCAGGTGCTGTCGCATGCGCGCGACCGCGTTCAGCGTCTCACCGACGTACACGTCCCGGTCACCATCGATCGCGTAGACGACCGGCCAGTTCGTGAGGCGCGCGTCGCTCCGCTTCGCGCTGACTGCGCTGGCCTCGAACGGGAGCCGCTCGACCCTAAAGCGCGTCATACTTCGTGCTCCGCCCGCGGGCCTTTTCGACGGGGTACTTCTTCGCGGTGACGGCGAGCTTGTCGAGGACGATCTGGTCGACGTCCATGCCCAGCTTGTCAGCCAGCAGGATGCAGTAGGTCAGCACGTCCGCGAGCTCGGACCTGACCTCGTCGGCGGTGAAGTCGGGGCCCCACTGGAAGCACTCCAGGAGCTCGGCCGCCTCGATCGAGATGCTCTTCGCCAAGTTCTCGGGCGAGTGGAACCGGCCCCAGTCGCGTTCGGCGACGAAGGCTCTCAGTGCCTGAAGTACAGCGGCGTCGGGCATGGCCTGGAACGTAGCACGGCCGGCCGGACCGGATCCCGAGCCAGCCCAGCCGCCATCGACGAGTAGACCGCACAGGACGCCGCTCTCGCTGTCGGGTACAGGTACGGCCGCCGCCTACGGTACTTGGGACCTCAGCGACGGCAGGAAGCCTGGGCGCGCCACCGACAGCGCCCTCTCAGGAGAGCACTCTGGGCACCCGCCGAATATGTACCGGGTACCCGCCGGTGGGCGTCGCGCTTTCGCGACGACGCCCGCCTGGCCACCCGGGATGGTGGCGCACAGAAGGGGCTGCCCTAGGCGGTGCAGCTTGTGACGAACTAGAACAAGCACGACCTCACAGTTTGCTGGCCGACTTCTTACGGGTCGCGTCCACTACCGCCGTCTTGAGGTCAAATCCGCTCTCTTGCCTTGCGTCCTTCGTCGCCGCCCGGAGCATCTCAACCTTCCGCAGCTCCGAGCCGCTGTCGTAGAAGCGCACGGCGAGGTACCAGCCCCTCCCACATCCGTCACTTTCGATGTAGGAGACCAGTTGCTTGGTTAGCCCGTCGATCAGCTTATTGCTGCTGACTCTCTTAACCTCCAGCAGGACCCGCTGGGCGGCACTCGTCGAGATGACGAAGTCGACAGGGCCTCGCCCCAGTTCAACCTCCCGGTCGAGCATCACTCCGTTCGCGGCGCATTGCGCCTGCACGATCCCCTTAAATAGGAGTTGAATCGAAGTTTCCCGCTTGGGCTTGCCGTTGTCATCGTTCCACAAAAGTCTCCAGCCGCCCTGCAACTCAACGAACTGGCGGAAGTAATCTATGATCTTCCCAATGAAGACGTCGAGCGAATCAGCGTCAGTGACGGCATATGAGATCGGATTGTCAGCGACGAACTTCTGAGCCATGCGAAGCCAGTTGTGAAGACCCGCCGGGTCGCGATCGACCTTGTAAGGGTAGGACGGCTGGTCCTCGCGCTTCTCCGTCCACTCTCGAACCTTCTCGGCGTGACTCCTCGCCAGGTCAATTATCAACTTCTTGTCGACACTGAGGCTGATGTCGAGGTTTACGTCAGCACGTAGGTCGTGCTCAGCGAAGTGCCACCAGTCCCGGGCATTGAGGGTTGGCAGTTCACGCAGGAACCGCTTCGGCGTGAGGATCACCGGCCGGCCGGTGATCTTGTTCACGGGCAACCAGTGGGTTCGAGGGACACGGCGGCGTCGAATGGGATCGAGCGCCGCGCTTGCCACCTCCACCTCCTGCATCTCAATCCCAAGATTGATGCACACGTCTTGCGTGTACTTAATGAACCGGTGCTTAAGAATGTTGCAAGTGATGTCGGAAATCCTGTCCCGGCCGATACCCGGCACAAGGAGCCCCAGCTCCTCGAAGTGCGACATGTCCTCAAGGCCTCGCGCGATGGCCTCTGCCATTGCAGCAACAATCAACCGGGCGAACCCTGACGCCGTGCCAGCGCCATCCTGACCCTCAGCTACAAAGCCGAGGCCGAATTCCTTCGGCTCTGGAAAGGTCATAACCGTCTCGGTGCGCCTGTAGCGCTGATCGTGAGGCTTGTCCCACGCAGGGGCGAGCAGTTCGAACGCAGCTTGGAAATATCCGATGAGTTCGTCATGCGCGTCCGCCCAAACACCTGAGGACTCTTCGTAAATGAGGAACGGGTCGACGAAAAGCTGCGTATCAGTGTCAAGAACGGGATCAAACCAGTCGAATGAGGACTGATACTTAACACCCACAGATTCACTGAAGTACATCAATGCACCCTTTGCGCTTCGTTGCTTGGTGAACCCGACCGTGCCACAGGCACCCTATTGGTTGCCTCGGTACGCGAGCCAGCGTTCGCGCCGCGTGGGACATTGACTTCACCCGCACGGTGCCCTCCGACGCAGCCGGGGCCGGATCAGGGGGACGGGTGACGCCTCACGCTCGTCCGCGGGCCATGCAGCCTGCTTCGGGCGCGCCCGAACCACCCGCGACCTGAACGGGGTTATCAGCGGCCCTTGGGCGTGAAGCTTGGCTCACCCACCTACCACTCATTGGGGCTAGCGGTGGCGGCGCTAGAGTCGCCGCTACCGACGTTGACAGTTGACCAACTCGGACCTCTCCACGACTCATCGTGGCGCCCTGCGCCTGATCTCGAGCAAGAACCAATGCCCGTTGACTCGTTCGGCGTTCTTCTTTGCCCGGCTGCACGACGCGGCGCACACCATCGGTTACAACACCGACCCTCGCCGCGGCGTCACACGACCCCGCTGACCCCGAGCAGCGACCCGAGCCCGAACGTCACCGCCAGCGCCAGCGCCCCGCCGACCACCACGCGCAGCACCGATCGGCGGGGCGCCGACCCACCGATCCACGCAGCCGTCCACCCCGCCACCGCCAGCGCCGCCAGCACGGCCACGAACGTCACGGGCACCTTCCACGGCACCGGCACGGCCAGCACGGCGATCAGCGGCAGCACGCCTCCGACGAGGAACGCGACCGCCGAGGCGAACGCCGCATGCCAGGGGCTGACGACGTCGGCCTCGTCGAGCTCCAGCGTCCCGCGCTCGATGTGCGCCTTCTCGGCGTCGCGCTGGCTGGAGACCGACACGTACTCCCCCAGCGCCATCGAGATCGCGCCACCGACCAGTGCCGCGAGACCCGCGGTCAACAGCGCGGCATGCGCCGTCGTCGCGCCGGCGACGCCGACCACCACGGCGGCCACGGAGACGATGCCGTCGTTGGCGCCGAGCACGCCCGCGCGCAGCCAGTTGAGCCGCTGCGCCAGGCTCTCCGGGCGGACCTCGTCCGCCGACCCCGACGAGCCCTGCGCCCCACCCTGACCGGACCGGTCGACGCCGATCCCCAGTAACTCACCGATGCTCATGGCATCAGTGAAGCCGTCTATCTGACACGCCGCCAGCAAGCGTAGGCAAACCTGCGTCGGCGCAGGTCAGCCTCATTTTCTCGCTGACCTGCGCCGACGCGGAGCATCCGACACAGGCCTCTCGTCAATACGCCGGAATCGAGTGCCTCAGCGCTCGGAGCCGTCCGCTTCCCGGGACAGAGAAGACCGCCCGTCGGCATACCCGCGGGCGTACGCCTCCGCGCTGCCCTCGCGGAACAGGTCGTCGGCGCTGGGCCGCACCAGCACGCGGGCGCCCGGCCCGTCGCCGTCGGGCCCCTCCCCCGCGAGCACGAACCGGGCCAGCCCGCGCACCACCGCGACCGGCCGGCCGGCGGCCTTGGCGCGCACCAGCTCGGAGGCCGAGGCGACCTCGTCGACCACGGCTGTCACCGTCACGTTCAGCGGGCGGCCGTGGGCGTCGACCCCGCCGCGCAGGTCGTCGACCACCTGCACGCCGGCGGCGCCGATCGCTATGTCCACCAGCCCGTCGCGCCAGGCGCGCCCGGCGGTGTCGGTCACCACGACGCCGAGCCGGTCCAGCCCGAACCGGCGCCGCAGCGCCGCACGCAGGGCGCGGGCGGAGGCGTCCGGGTCCTCGGGCAGCAGCAGCACCGTGCCCTCGGGCGTGTTGGACGCGTCCACCCCGGCGGCGGCCATCACCAGGCCAAGCTTGTTCTCCACGATCCGCAGCGGCGGCAGCCCGGGCCGCTCGCGCTGGGCCACCACGCGGACGGTCTCGTCCGTGATGGCCTGCTCGCGGTCGGCGGCGGCCACGACGCGGCCCTCGGCCTTGGAGACCACCTTGGAGGTCACCACGACGACGTCGCCCTCGGCCAGCCCGGCCGGGGTGACGGCGTCTCCCACGAGGGCGGCAAGGTCGTCGCCCGGCCGCACCTCGGGGAACGCCGCCGGCGCCCACACCGACAGCCACGTGCCCGCGGCGGCCGCGCCGTCGTCGGGCACCGACGACCCGCTCACCGGGCGAGCTTCGGCAGCACCTCGCGGCCGAAGACCTCGATCCACTCCTTCTGGTTCCGCCCCACGTTGTGCAGGTAGATGCGGTCGAAGCCGAGGTCCACGTACTTCTGGATGGCCTCGCGGTGCTTGTCGGGGTCGGCCGAGATGACCATGCGGCCCTCGAAGTCCTCCGGGCGCACCAGCTTGGCCATCTGCGCGAAGTCGTGCGGCGAGCGGATGTCGGCCTTGGGGAACTTCATGCCGCCGTTGGGCCACTCGGTCATCGCGTTCTCGAGGGCCTGCTCGTCGGTCTCGGCCCACGACATGTGCACCTGCAGCACCTTGGGCATGCCCTCGGGGTCGCGGCCGGACTCGCGCACGCCCTCGTCGAACTTGCCGAACAGCATCTCGATCTTCTCCAGCGGCGCGCCCACGGTGATCAGGCCGTCGGCGTGCTTGCCGGCACGCTTGGCGGTGACCGGGCCGGCGGTGGCCACGAGGATCTCCGGCGCCTGCTCCGGCATGGTCCACAGCCGGGTGGACTCCATCTTGAAGAACTGCCCGGAGTGCTTGACGTCCTTGCCGTCGATCCCGGACTGGAAGAGCTTCTTGATGACGTCGATGGCCTCGAACATCCGGTTGATGCGCTCGGGCGCCTCGGGCCAGTAGCCGGCGGTGACGTGCTCGTTGAGCGCCTCGCCCGAGCCCAGGCCCAGCCAGTGCCGGCCCGGGTACATCGCGGCCAGCGTCGCCGAGGCCTGCGCCACCGTCGCCGGGTGGAAGCGGAAGGACGGGCAGGTGACGCCCGGGCCCAGGTCGCCGCGGGTGCGCTCGCCGAGCGCGGTCAGCACGTTCCAGACGAACGCGGCCTGGCCCTGCTGCGGCACCCAGGGCTGGAAGTGGTCGGCCGCCATAACGCCGGAGAAGCCGTTCTCCTCGGCGTAGGCCGAGTACTCGACCACGTCGGTGGGGTGGAACTGCTCCAGCATCGCGGCATAGCCGATGGTCAGGTCAGATGCAGCCATGACTTGGAGCCTAGACCCGTGATGGCGTCCGTCGCCGCCAGGGCGGCGCCCGCGGCCGTCAGCCCCGCCGCGGCCGGCTCGGCGCCGTCCGACGCACCGCCCGACGAGCCGTCCGACGACGCCGGCGCGCCGTGCCAGGCCACGTGCAGCACGCACGCGTCGTCGCGCTGGTTGGCCTCGGCGTCGAAGAAGTGCGACAGCAGCTCGCCCTCGTCGCCGATGCCGCGCTCGGCGGCCACGGCCGCGAGCTGGTCCAGCCCGGCGCGCAGCGGCCGGTCGCGCCGCTCCACGACGCCGTCGGTGTACAGCAGGACGACGTCGCCGGGCTTCAGCAGCACCGAGCCCTCGGCGCGTGGACCGCGAAGGTTGGGCACGCCCAGCGGCGCCGACCGGCCCTCCCACAGGTACTCGGCCCCGCCGTCGCGCACCAGCAGGGGCGGCAGGTGCCCGGCGCAGGCGTAGCTGAGCGTGCCGGTGGTGGTATCCAGCTCGGCGTACACGAGCGTCGAGGCGAACCCCACCTGCCGGCGCCGCACGAACTGGTCGAGCAGCTCCAGCGTGGCCGCCGGGCCCAGGCCCGGGGCCGCGAGCGCCTGGGTGGCGGTGCGCAGCTGGCCCATGGCGGTGGCGGCGTGCAGGCCGTGCCCGACGATGTCGCCGAGCGCGAGCGCCACCGTGGTGTCGTCCAGCCCGAACGCGTCGTACCAGTCGCCGCCCACCTCCAGCCCGCTGACGGCCGGTCGGTACTCGGCGTTGACCTCCAGGTCGGCGCGCCGCGGCAGGTTCTGGGTGAGCATGGCGTGCTGCAGCTCGCGGGCCACGGACTCGCTCTGCTCGTGCAGCCGGGCGCGCTCCAGCGCCACCCCGCCCTGCTGGGCGATGATGGCCAGGGCGTCCGGGTCGATCGGGACGTCGCCGGGGCGTCGGTGCGGCGTGACGACGAGCGCGCCGAACGCCTGCCGCGTCCCGGTCACCGGCACGACGAGGCTCGCCCCGGCGTCGCCGAGGGCGCCGTCGTCGCGCAGCTGCGCCGACTCCACGGCCGGGTGCCGCTCGACGGAGCGCACCAGGGCGTCGGTGACCTCCCGCAGGCCCGCGGCGCCGGACAGCTCCGCCGTCGCCTCCTGCACCCACTGCAGCCGGGCGGCGGCGTGCTCGGCCGCCTCGCGCGCGGCGACGAGCTCGCGCTCGAACCGGGCGCGCTCCTGGGCGGCGAACAGCGCGACGTCGACCACCGGCTCGGGCGCCTCGGTGCGCGCCACCGCGGACAGCAGCACCGGCAGCGGCGCGCCGGGCGTGCGCAGCTCGACGGCGACCTCGTCGACCCGGCCCTGCAGCGTCAGGATCGGCGCCATGTGGGTCTCCCAGTAGATCCGCCCGCCCACGGTCAGCAGGTCGCTCAGCCGGCGGCCCCGCACGTCGGGGCGCGTGCCGGCGTCCGCGTCCGACGCCGGGGCGCCGGCGCCGTCCTCGGGCGCCTGCGCCCCGGTGCCCTCGCCGTTGGCCCACGCGAGGAAGGTGTCGTTGGCCTCGAGGATGCGGCCCTCGGCGTCGAGACGCAGCAGGGCGACGGGGCTGTGGGCCCAGGAGCGGGCTCGGCCGGCGGGGGTCACGCGACCACGGGCTCGCGCGCAGGCTCGCTCAGGTACTCGCGCATGGCGGCGACGAGCGCGTCGGGGGCGCTGAGGTTCGGGCAGTGCCCGACGGCGTCGATGAGCGCGAACCGGGAGCCTTCGAGGTTCTCGTGGACGTACCGGCCCACCTCGACCGGCGCGATGACGTCCTCGCGGCACTGCACCACCAGGCTCGGGGTGCGCACGGCCGCCAGGTCGGCGCGGTTGTCGGACAGGAACGTGGCGCGCGCGAACCGCTGGGCCACGGTCGGGTCCGTGCGGCAGAACAGCTCGGTGAGCTCCGCGCCCAGCTCCGGGCGGTCGGGGTTGCCCATGATCACCGGGGCCATCACCGACGACCAGCCCAGGTAGTTGGTGTCCATGGTGGCCAGCAGCTCATCAATCTCCTCGGTCGAGAAGCCGCCGCGGTAGCCGTCGTCGTCGATGTACCGCGGGCTGGGGCCCACCAGCACGAGCCGGTCGAACAGGTCCGGTCGGCGGGCCGCGGCGAGCAGGCCGATCGTCGCGCTCACCGAGTGGCCCACGAACACGACCGGGCCCAGGGCCAGCTCGTCGAGCAGGTCGACGACGTCGCCGGCGTAGCCGTCGAGGGTGGCGTGCCGGTCGTCGTCGTAGAGGGCGGGGTCGGCGCCGCCGGCGCCGGCGTGGTCGAACAGCACCACCCGGTGGTCCGCCTCGAACCGCGGCGCCACGAGGCGCCACATCGACTGGTCACAGCCGAACCCGTGGGCGAACACCATGGCGGTGCCGTCCGGCGCACCGGACAGCCTGACGTTGTGGCGCTCTCGTAGGGTCACGTGGCCACAGTAGCCCGGCAAAACGGTCACGTCTCGAACGAGCGTCCGATATTGCCGCACGTCACGCCGCGCCGCCACCCGCGGCCGCGTCGGCGTGCGCCGGCTACGCGCGCAGGTCGGCCGTGAACGCCGCGACGAGCTCGCGCCGCTCGGCCGCGCTCAGGTGCGCCAGCCCGAACGTCAGCGGGTGCGCGATCGGCTCGTACCGCAGCTCGACGTCCAGGTCGGCGGGCAGCCCCGGCGGCTCGACGACGTCGTGGTCGGGCACCTGCAGCGCCACCGACCGCAGCGCCGAGCGCGGCACGGCCACCACCTCGATCTCGCCGTCGCGCGGCGGCGTCGGCCCGGCCCCGTGCATCCCGGCCACCCGCACGTGCGCCACCAGGTCGGCCGCGACCACCAGCAGCTCGCCGCTGAGCGTCCGGGCCCCCTGGTCCTGCTGCACGTTCGCGAGGACGTGCTCGGGCGCCTGCCCGCCCAGCGCCGCGTCGATCACCGCGGCGGTCTGGCCGATCGGCCGGTACTCGCCCCGCGTCGCGGCCTCCACCGCCGCCGCGAGCGCCTCGAGCCGCTGCGTCGTCTCGTCCACCTGGCGTGCCTCCCGTCGTCGAACCGGTGTCCCGAACGGTCCCACGAACGCCGCCGCGCCGCGCGGGGTGCCGGTCCGTGCGCTGCACGCCACACCCGGCGGAGTGGGCCGGGCGCCCGTCGGTGGTGCACAGTGCTCGGGTGGAACGCGTGCACGGTGAACGCAAGGTCCCCGGCGGCAAGCTCGTCGTGGTCGACGCCCGGCTCGACGACGGCGGCGCGGGCGGCGTCGCGGCGAGCGACGGCGTCCCCGACGTCCCCGGTGCCGGGCACGCGGCGCGGCTGCGCGACGTCGTGCTGTCCGGCGACTTCTTCCTCGAGCCCGACGACGCCCTGCCGCGCCTGACCGCCGTGCTCGAGGGCACCGCCGTCGACGTCCCGTTCGACGAGCTGACCGCGAAGCTCGAGGGCGCCGCCGCAGGGGCCGCGCTCATCGGCTTCGCGCCGCGCGACGTCACCCTCGCGGTGATGCGCGCCGTCGGGCGGGCCTCCACCTGGGAGGACCACGCCTTCGAGCTGCTCGACGCCGGGTACCAGGGCCCGCGCATGCAGATGGCCCTCGACGAGGTGCTCGCCCGGCAGGTGGCCGAGGGCCGCCGCAAGCCGACCCTGCGGTTCTGGGACTGGGCGTCCGGGTCGGTGATCATCGGCTCGTTCCAGTCGCTGCGCAACGAGGTGGACCTGCCGGCGGCCGACCGGCACGGCCTGGAGGTGGTGCGGCGCATCACCGGCGGCGGCGCGATGTTCGTCGAGCCGGGCAACGCCATCACCTACTCGCTGTACGTGCCCGACACCCTCGTGGCCGGCCTGAGCTTCGCCGCGTCCTACGAGTTCCTCGACCAGTGGGTGCTGCGCGCGCTGCGGACCCTGGGCATCGACGCCACCTACGCCCCGCTGAACGACATCGCCTCGCCGCTGGGCAAGATCGGCGGCGCGGCGCAGAAGCGGCTGGCCGCCGGCGCCGTGCTGCACCACGTGACGATGAGCTACGACATCGACGCCCAGAAGATGGTCGAGGTGCTGCGCATCGGCCGGGAGAAGATGTCGGACAAGGGCACCAGGAGCGCGGTCAAGCGAGTGGACCCGCTGCGCTCGCAGACCGGCATGGCGCGCGAGGAGATCATCGACGCGCTGGTCGCGGAGTTCGAGCGGTCCTACGGGCTGACGCCGGTGACGCTCGACGACGCGACCCGCGCCGAGGCGCAGGAGCTGGCCGACACCAAGTACGCCGACCCGGAGTGGCTCGCGCGCGTGCCGTGACGCCGCGCGCGGCTCGCCCGCGCGCTCGCCGAGACTTGAGCTGTGGTTGCCTCGGCACGCCCGGAGGCGACCACAGCTCAGGTCTCGGCGACGGGGGCCGGCGCGGCGGTAGGTGCGGCGGCCGACGGCGCGCCCGTCGCGGCGAGGAACTCCGCCCACGTGCCGCCGCCGCGCCGCGCGCTCGGCCCGGCGAGGTTCTCCCCCGCCCGGTAGGCGCGCCCGACGGCACCGGGCAGCCGCACGGGCAGGCTGAGCCGGCGCGTCCGCGCCCCGTGCGCCCGCCGGTACGCACCGACCAGCGCCGGCACGTCGAGCACCTGCGGCCCGACGACGTCCGGCACCCGCCCGGCCGGGGCGCCCAGCGCGACCTCGACCAGCCGCGCCGCCACCTCGGCGACGTCGACCGGCTCGAACCGCAGGCCGCCCGGCACGAGAAGCACCGGCAGGCGGGACAGTCCGCGCGCCACGGGCAGCACGAAGTCGTGCAGCTGCGCCGCGCGCAGGATCGTCCACGGCACGCCGGAGGCAGCCACGACCCGCTCGGCCTCCGCCTTGGCGCGGAAGTAGCCGATCGGCATCCGGTCCGCCCCCACGACGGAGATCAGCACGAGGTGCCGGACGCCGGCCGCGCGGGCCGCGGCGGTGAGGTGGCGGGCCGCGACGTCGTCGCCCTTCGCGCCGCCGGCCAGGTGCAGCACGACCTCGACGCCGTCGAGCGCCGGCGCCAGCCCGTGGCCGGCGACGACGTCGCCCGCCACGTGCTCGACGCCGGGCCCGCTGGTTCGCGGGTGGCGGGTCAGGACGCGGACGTCGCGGCCGGCGGCGGTCAGCAGCGGCACGACGTGTCGGCCGATGGTTCCGGTGCCGCCGGTGACGAGAATGGGTGTGCTCACGGGTCTGCTCCTCAGCTCTTCGCGTGCATGCCCGGTGCATGTCACGGACGAGGACGTGCCCTCGTCGACATCTCGACGACACGACTCCGGAGGATGTGACATGACCGACCGACGACTGCTCGCCCGCCGCTTCGACACCGAGCGGCCCCGGCTGCGGGCGATCGCCACGCGCCTGCTCGGCTCGCCCGCCGACGCCGACGACGCCGTGCAGGAGACCTGGCTGCGGCTGGAGCGGGTGGACGTCGCCGCGATCGACAACCTCGACGCGTGGCTGACCACCGTCGTCTCGCGGGTGTGCCTGGACCAGCTGCGCAGCCCGCGGCGCACCCGCGAGGAGTCGTGGCACGTCGAGGCGTGGCGCGACGAGCCGGTCGCCGACGACGGCGACCCGGTGGCCGAGGCCGAGCGCGGCGACCAGGTGAGCACCGCCCTGCTGCTCGTGCTCGACACGCTCAGCCCCGCCGAGCGGATCGCGTTCGTGCTGCACGACGTGTTCGGCCGCCCGTTCGAGGAGGTGGCCGACGCGCTCGAGCGGTCGCCCGAGGCCGCCCGCCAGCTCGCGTCGCGGGCGCGGCGCCGGCTGCGCGGGGCGCCCAAGCCGGGACGCACGCCGCCGCGCCGGGCGCGCGAGGTCGTCGACGCCTGGCTCGCCGCCGCCCAGCGCGGCGACCTCACCGCGCTGCTCGGCCTGCTCGACGACGGGGCGGTGCTGCGCGCGGACTACGGCGCGCGTGGCGGCCAGGTCGTCGAGGGCGGCCGGGCCATCGCCGAGCAGGCCACGCTGTTCGCGCGGGTGGCCGCGCACTCGACGCCGCTGCTGGCCGGGGGCCGCCCGGCCGTGGCCGCCGTCCTGGACGGGAGGGTCGTGTCGGTGATGGCGTTCGAGATCGCCGACGGCCGCATCACGGGGCTGGACGTGCTGGCCGACCCCGAGCGGCTCGAGGAGCTCGGGGTGGCGGGGGTCCTGGGGCTGCGCTGACCAACAACGCCGAGACCCGGATTCTCGGGGGAATGAGCGGGCTCATTCCCCCGAGAATCCGGGTCTCGGCGAAGTAGCGCGCGGCGCGCCCGGGGTCAGGCCACCTGCTCGGCGGCCGCGCGGGCCGTCCGGCGCGCGGCCTGCCGGTCCGGGTCGGCCACCGGGGCCGCCGCGACCAGCGCGCGGGTATACGCGTGCCGCGGCGCCTGCAGCACCTGCGCCGTCGGGCCCTGCTCCACGATCCGGCCCGCCTGCATGACCGCCACCCGGTCGGCGACCCGCTCGACCACCGCGAGGTTGTGCGACACGAACAGGCACGCGAAGCCCAGGCGCTCCTGCAGGTCGCGGAACACCTCGAGCACGTGCGCCTGCACCGACACGTCGAGGGCCGACGTCGGCTCGTCCGCCACCAGCACCCGGGGCGCGAGCGCCACCGCGCGGGCGATCGCCACGCGCTGGCGCTGCCCGCCGGACAGCTCGTGCGGGAACCGCACGGCGTGCTCCGGCCCGAGCCGCACGAGCTCGAGCAGCTCGAGCACGCGCGCCCGCCGGGCGTCGAGGTCGAGGTCGGTGTGCAGCATCAGCGGCTCGGCGATGGACCGGCCCACGGTCCAGCGCGGGTTGAGCGTGGAGGCCGGGTCCTGGAAGACGATGCCGGTGTGCCGGCGCCGCTCGGCCCGCTCGGCCCTGCCGGCGCGCGCCAGGTCGACGCCGCCGACCAGCACCCGCCCCGACGTCGGGGTCAGCAGCCCGGAGACCACCTGCCCGAGCGTCGACTTGCCCGAGCCGGACTCCCCCACCAGGCCGAGCACCTCGCCCGGCGCGATGGCCAGCTGCACGTCGTCGGCCGCGCGCACCGGCGCGGTCCCCCGGTGGCCGGGGTAGACCACCGAGACGTGGTCGAGCACGACGGCGGCACCGTCCGCGCCGGGCGCCCCGTCGGCACCGTCGGCACCGGCGGCCTCCGCCGGGGCGCGGTCGGCCCCCGAGCCGTCCTGCCCGAGGTGCGGCACGGCGTCCAGCAGCGCCCGGGTGTACTCCTCGCGCGGCGCGGCGAACAGCTCGCGCACGGGCGCGTGCTCCACGACCCTGCCGGCGCGCATCACCACGACGTCGTCGGCGAGGTCGGCGACCACGCCCATGTCGTGGGTGATCAGCAGCACCGCGGTGCCGCGCTCGTCGCGCAGCCGGCGCAGCAGGTCCAGGATCCCGGCCTGCACGGTGACGTCCAGGGCCGTGGTCGGCTCGTCGGCCACCACCGCCACCGGGTCCTGCGCGAGCGCCATGGCGATCATGGCGCGCTGCAGCTGGCCGCCGGAGAGCTGGTGCGGGTAGGACGACGCCACGCGGGCCGGGTCCGGCAGCCCGGCGTCGCCGAGCAGCTCGAGCACGCGCTCCACCGCCGCGCGCCGCGGCAGCCGCTCGCGGCGCGCGCGGTGCGCGTTCAGCGCCTCGGCGACCTGGTCGCCGACGGTCAGCACCGGGTTCCAGGCACCCATCGGCTCCTGGGACACCAGCGAGACGACGGCGCCGCGCACGCCGCGGACCGTGTCCGGCCCGGCGCCCACCAGCTCGGTCGGCCCGGCCGGCGCCCCGGGGACGGCGAGCCGGATCGAGCCGCCCACGCGGGCGGTGCGCGGCAGCAGGCCGAGCACCGCCATGGCGGACACGCTCTTGCCGGAGCCGGACTCCCCCACCAGGGCCGTCACGCGGCCGGGGCGCAGCGCCCAGGACGCGCCGTCCACGGCCCGCGGGGCGGCGTCAGCAACCGGCGCGCGGCCGTCGTCGAACACGACGGACAGCCCCTCCACCGTCAGGAGGGGCTGCCCGTCGAACACCGGGTCGGTCACAGGGACGTCACTGCTCCAGCGAGGTCTGCAGGTAGTTCGGGTAGGCCGGGAAGTCCGGGATCCGGAAGTTGACGACCTTGGACCCGTGCAGGAACGAGTTCTTCGTGTAGATCAGCGGCACCACGGGGGCGTCGGCAGCGATCGTGCGGTCGGCCTGCGACCAGATGGTGCCGGCCTTCTCCGGGTCGGTCTCGGCGGTCGCCTGGGCGATGAGGTCGTCGACCTCCGGGTTGGAGTAGCGGGCGAGGTTGTAGCCGCCCCCGCCGATCTGCGAGGAGGCGAACAGCGGCTGGATGTTGCCGTTCGCGCTCGGGAAGTCCGGCTGCCACGAGCCGAGCGTCAGGTCGTAGCCGGAGCCGTCGCCCTGCGTGACGGTCTGGGTGTAGACCTCGTCGGCCTGCGGCTCGATCGCGACCTTCAGGCCGGCGCGCTGCAGGCCCTGCTGGATCGCCTGGGCCTGGGCGAGCGACGCCTCGTCGTCCTTGACCACGAACCGCAGCTCGCGGCCGTCCCAGCCGGCGCCGGCCAGCAGCTGCTGGGCCTGCTCCGGGTCGCCCGACGGCTCGACGTCGTCGAACAGCGTCTCGTACTCCTCGCGGCCCGGGATGCCCGGGGTGATGAGCGTCGAGGCGAAGTCGCCGGCGATCTCGCCGCCGGAGGCGACGCGGTAGGCGTTGCGGTCCACGGCCAGGCTGATCGCCTTGCGCACGTCGACGTCGTCGAGCCCCGCCGCCTGGGTGTTGATCGCCAGGTAGGCCAGCGCGCCCGGGCCGGAGGTCACGAGCCGGTCGGCGGCCGGGCCGCCCTGCACCTGGGCGAGCTGCGCGGCCGGCACGAAGTTGGCGCCGAACGCGTTCTGGTCCTCGCCCGAGTCGGCGATGAGGCGCTGGGCCGCCACGGTGGCGTCCTGGCCCAGCTCGAAGACGATCGAGTCCGGGCCGGCGGCGCGGGCCTCGTCGGTGTCGGCGTCCCACTCGGGGTTGCGCTCGAGCGTGATCGACGTGCCCTCGACCGTCTCGGCGACCCGGTACGGGCCCGTGGCCACCGGCTGGGTGGAGTAGGTGGCCGGGTCGTCCTTGCCCTGCGGCACGGCGCTGAAGGCCGGCATCGACACGATCCACGGCCAGTCGCCGTAGGCGCTGTTCAGGTGGAAGACGATCGTCTTGTCGTCCGGCGTCTCGATCGAGTCGAGCTCCTGGCCCTGGTACGGGCCGGTGTAGTCCTCGGCGCCCTCGAGCAGCGACTTGTGGTAGCTCAGGCCGCCGGACAGCTCGGGCGCGAAGGAGCGCTCGACCGAGTACTTGACGTCCGCCGAGGTGATCGGCGTCCCGTCCTCGAACGCCAGGCCGTCCTTGAGGGTGAACGTCCAGGTCTTGCCGTCCTCGGACGGCGTGCCGGTGTCGGTCGCCAGGTCCGGGACCACGGTGGTGTTGCCCTCGGCGTCGGTCTTCCACGCGGTCAGGCGGCGCTCGACCAGGCCGAGCGAGGTGATGGCCAGGCTCTGGCTCATCGCCGGGTCCCAGTTGACGCTGGTGGCCGAGGTGAGGATGCGCAGCGTGCCGCCCCGCTCGACGGCGGTGGGCGACGCCGACGCCGCGGCGTCGTTCGCGCGCTCGTTGGCGTTGCAGCCCGTCAGCAGCAGCGCGGCCGCGGCGACGGGGGCGACGACGGCGGCGAGGCGCCGGCGTCGGGAGGTTGCGGTGGTGGACATCGTGTCTCCGGTTCAGGGGGTGGTGCGGGGGCGGCGACGGCGGCGCGCGGGGCCCGGGCGGGACGCGCGCGCCGTCGTACATCGCCGGCCGGGACGTGCCAGGAGGTCCGGCCGGCTCATCGGGCGACCCTCCCCTGCCGCACGCGCGGGTCGAGCAGCGTGTACACGACGTCGACCAGCAGGTTGGCGACGACGACGATCGCAGCGGTGAACACCGTGACGCCCACCAGCACCGGCACGTCGGTGTTGCCGACGGCGTCGATGAGCAGGGCGCCGAGCCCCGCCATCGAGAACACCTTCTCGGTGATGACGGCGCCGCCGAGCAGCGCGCCGAGGTCGAGCGCGAAGATCGTGACGACCGGGATCATCACGTTGCGCAGCGCGTGGCGGGTGACCACGCGGCCCTCGGTGATGCCCTTGGCGCGGGCCGTGCGCACGTACTCCGAGCCGAGGGCGTCGAGCATCTGCGCGCGGGTCAGGCGCGTGTAGATCGCGGCGTTGAGCAGGGCCAGCACGACCCAGGGCAGGACCAGGTGCCACGCCCAGTCGACCGGGCTCTCGCGCAGCGGCACGTACCCGCTGACCGGGACCATGTCGAGCGTGAAGCCGAACAGCAGGATGCCGAGCAGGCCCACGAGGTAGCTCGGCGCCGAGACGCCGGTGATCGCGCCGACCATCAGGGAGCGGTCCAGCGCCGTGCCGCGGCGCACCGCCGCCACCACGCCGCCGGCCACGCCGGCCAGCAGCCACAGCACCGCGGCCCCGATCGCGATCGACGCCGTGACGGGGAAGCGGTTCAGGATGAGCTCGGTGACCGGGGTGTTGAGCCGGAACGAGTAGCCCAGGCACGGGGCGGGGCAGGTGATCGTGGCGCCCGAGCCGCCGAAGGTGCGGCCGGCGAACACGCCGTGCAGGAAGTCCCACCACTGCTCGACCCACGACTTGTCGAGCTGCATGAACGCGCGCGCCGTCTCCAGGCGCTCGGGCGTGCACGGCTTGCCGCACGCGAGCTGCGCCGGGTCGGCGGGCAGGACCACGAACACCGCGTACGTCAGCAGCGACACCACGAGCAGCACGAACACGACCGAGGCGAGGCGCGTGCCGAGGAACCGGGCGACCCTCACGCGGCCACCTCCTTCCGGTCGTGGCCGGCCTGCCGGCGGGCGTCGCGCTCGGCGCGCCGCTGCCGGCGCCGGGCCCAGCCCCGCCCGCCCGGGCCGAGGGCGGCGGTGCGCGGGTCGAGCGCGTCGCGCAGGCCGTCGCCGAGCGCGTTGAACGCGAGCGTGATGCCGAACAGGGCGACGCCGGGGAACACCAGGTACATGGGGTCGACGGAGAACCAGGTCACGGCGTTGCCGATGGACCGCCCCCAGCTCGGGGTGGGCGGCGGCACGCCGACGCCGAGGAAGCTCAGCGCGGCCTCGGAGCCGATGGCACCGGGCACCGCGATGGTGGTGAACACGACGATCGTCGCAGCGAGGTTGGGCAGGATCTGCCGGCCGAGGACGTGGGCGTGCGAGGCGCCCAGCGCGCGCGACGCCCGGACGAACCCGGCGTTGCGCAGCGCGAGCGTCTGCCCGCGCACCACGCGGGCGATGCTCGACCAGCCGAACAGGCCGATGACCAGCACCAGCAGCAGCGTCCGGGGGAACCACGCGGGGGCGACGGCGCCGACGGCGATCATGAAGATCAGCGCCGGCAGGCCGATCAGCACGTCGATGCTGCGGGCCACGACCCAGTCGGCCCAGCCGCCGAAGTAGCCGGCCGCCAGCCCGAGCAGCGTGCCGACGAGCACCGAGACCGCCGTCGCGCCCAGGCCCACCAGCAGCGACGTGCGCGAGCCCATGAGGACGATGGCGAACAGGTCGCGGCCGGTCAGCGGCTCGACGCCGAACCAGTGCTCGGCGGAGATGCCGCCGAACGCGCCGGCGGGCGCGCCGCTGGGGCCCAGCGCGTCGAGGTCGTAGGTGTACGGGTCGACGCCGAGCGCGCGGGTGATCAGCGGCGCCAGCAGGGCCAGCACGACGTACAGGGCGACGACGACGGCCCCGGCGAAGGCGAACCGGTCGGCGGCCAGGCGTCGCCACAGGGCCGGGCGGCCGGAGCGGCGGCCGGGTGCGCCGCCGGGGACGCCGGGCGCGGCGGTCGAGCCGACGGTCCCGCCGGGGGCGGCGAGCTCGTCGGAGCGCTCGAGCGACACGGGATCTCCTAGGGACGGGGGTGCGGGGCGGTGGCGGTGCGGGTGCGGCAACGGCACCGACAGCACGCCACGAGTCGCACGGCACGTCCTTCCAGGATGGTGGGGCCCGCGCGCACACGCCGGGCGGGGGCGACGGTGCGCCCGCGGGCGCCGAGCCGTCAGGAGAAACGATAGCCCACGTCTCTGGGTTCGATAGACGTCACCTCGGAATCGGGGCGGTATCCCCCGTCACAGCGCCCCCGCGCGGGTGGCCGCCCGCGGGCCGGGACCGGGTGCTTCCGCGGCGCCGGCATCTGGGAGAATGGGCGACCATGAGCGACTTCCCGACGAACGCCGCCGCGCCGGCCCCCGGCGCCGGCGCGGAGCAGACCTCCCCCGCTGCGACCACCCCCGGCACCTCGGTAGCCGGCGACGTCGTCCGCGCGGTGGTCCGGGAGGTACCGGACAAGGTCAGCCTCGACGGGCTCGAGGCCAAGCTCGACGCCCGCTGGGCCGCCGAGGGCACGTTCGCGTTCGACCGCACCGCGACGCGCGAGCAGGTGTACTCGATCGACACCCCGCCGCCCACGGCGTCGGGCTCGCTGCACGTGGGCCACGTGTTCAGCTACACGCACACCGACGTCGTCGCGCGCTTCCAGCGCATGCGCGGGCGCGAGGTGTTCTACCCGATGGGCTGGGACGACAACGGCCTGCCCACCGAGCGCCGCGTGCAGAACTACTACGGCGTGCGCGTGGACCTGTCGCTGCCCTACGACCCGGACTTCGTGCCGCCGCACGAGGGCACCGAGGGCAAGGCGGTCAAGGCCGCCGACCAGGTGCCGGTCAGCCGCCGCAACTTCGTCGAGCTGTGCGAGCGCCTCACCGCCCAGGACGAGAAGCAGTTCGAGGAGCTGTGGCGCCGCCTGGGCCTGTCCGTGGACTGGGCGCAGACCTACCAGACCATCGACGTCAACTCCCGCGCCACGGCGCAGAAGGCGTTCCTGCGCAACCTCGCCCGCGGCGAGGCCTACCAGGCCGAGGCCCCGGGCCTGTGGGACGTCACGTTCCAGACCGCCGTCGCGCAGGCCGAGCTCGAGGCCCGCGACTACCCCGGCTTCTTCCACAAGGTCGCCTTCCACCGCCCCGACGGCGAGCAGGTGGTCATCGAGACCACCCGCCCCGAGCTGATCCCCGCCGTCGTGGCGCTCATCGCGCACCCCGACGACGAGCGCTACCAGCCGCTGTTCGGCACCACGGTGACCTCGCCGCTGTTCGGCGTGGAGATCCCGGTGCTCGCGCACCCGGCCGCCGAGCCCGACAAGGGCGCCGGCATCGCGATGTGCTGCACCTTCGGCGACCTCACCGACGTGCAGTGGTGGCGCGAGCTGCAGCTGCCCACCCGCTCGATCATCCAGCGCGACGGGCGCCTGTCGCGCGAGACGCCCGAGTGGATCGCCGGCGGCCCCGGCGAGGCCCTGTACGCCGAGTCCCTCGCGGGCAAGACGACGTTCAGCGCCCGCACCGCCGTCGTCGACGCGCTGCGCGAGTCCGGCGACCTGGTCGACGAGCCCACGCCCACCCAGCGCAAGACGAACTTCTTCGAGAAGGGCGACAAGCCGCTCGAGATCGTCACCAGCCGCCAGTGGTACATCCGCAACGGCGGGCGCGAGATGCCCGGGCGAGACCTCAAGGCCGAGCTGCTGCAGCGCGGCAAGGAGCTGGACTTCCACCCCGACTTCATGCGGGTGCGCTACGAGAACTGGGTCAACGGCCTCAACGGCGACTGGCTCATCTCCCGCCAGCGCTTCTTCGGCGTGGCGATCCCGCTGTGGTACCCGGTGCTGGAGTCGGGCGAGGTCGACTACGCCCACCCGATCGTGCCGTCGGAGGCCTCGCTGCCGGTGGACCCGACGTCGCAGGCCCCCGAGGGCTACGACGAGTCGCAGCGCGGCCAGGCCGGCGGGTTCGTCGGCGACGCGGACGTCATGGACACCTGGGCGACGTCGTCGCTCTCCCCGCTCATCGTCTCGGGCTGGGACCGCGACGAGGACCTGTTCTCCCGCGTCTACCCGATGGACCTGCGCCCGCAGGGCCAGGACATCATCCGCACCTGGCTGTTCTCCTCGGTGGTGCGCTCGCACCTCGAGCTGGACACGCTGCCCTGGGCCAACGCCGCCATCAGCGGCTGGATCCTGGACCCCGACCGCAAGAAGATGTCGAAGTCCAAGGGCAACGTGGTCACGCCGATGGGGCTGCTGGAGACGCACGGGTCGGACGCCGTGCGGTACTGGGCGGCCTCGGCCCGCCTGGGCACCGACGCGGCCTTCGACGAGGGCCAGATGAAGATCGGCCGCCGCCTGGCGATCAAGGTGCTCAACGCCTCGAAGTTCGCGCTGTCCTTCGGCGTGGACCCGGACTCGGGCACCGGCGAGATCGTGCTCGACCCCGCGCGGGTCACCGTGGCGCTCGACCGGGCGATGCTCGCCGGCCTGGCCGGCGTCGTCGACGCCGCGACCGAGGCGCTGGCGGCGTACGACCACACCCGGGCCCTCGAGCTCACCGAGACGTTCTTCTGGACGTTCTGCGACGACTACCTCGAGCTGGTCAAGGACCGCGCGTACGGGGCGGGGCTCTCGGCGGCCGAGGTCTCGGCCGAGACCGAGTCGGCGCGCACCGCGCTCGCGATCGCGCTCGACGTGATGCTCCGCCTGCTGGCGCCGTTCATCCCGTTCGCCACCGAGGAGGTCTGGTCCTGGTGGCGCGAGGGCTCGGTGCACCGCGCCCCGTGGCCGACGTCGGACGCCCTGCGCGCCGCCGCGGGCGACGCCGACCCGGCGCAGCTCGGCGCTGCGGGCAACGCCCTGGCGGCGCTGCGCAAGATCAAGTCGGAGGCCAAGGTCTCGATGCGGACGCCGATCCTCGGCGCGACGCTGGCCGTACCGGCCGCCGCGCTGCCGGGTGTGGCGTCGGCGATCGACGACGTCAAGGGCGCCGGCCGCGTCGAGGGCGAACTGGAGCTCGTCGAGGCGGCCGAGGGCCAGGGCGACGCCGACGTCCAGGGCGGCATCGTCGTCGTGGCCAGCGAGCTGGGCGAGCCGCCGGCCAAGCAGCCGCGCGCCTGACCCTCCCGCCGGCCTTCTCGCCGGTCTTCTCGCCGAGATAGAGAGGCCCCGCGCCGAGATAGAGAGCTCCCCACTCTATCTCGGCGCGGGGCCTCTCTTTCTCGGCGCGGGGCCTCTCTATCTCGGCGGGGGTCAGCGCTCCTGGAGCCGGACGCCGTCGCCGCTCATCGACGCCGCCACCTCGTGCGGGGTGGAGTCGTCGACCCAGCGCAGCGTCGCTCCCACCCCGTCGCGCAGCTCCACGGAGCCCACCGGGGCGAACGTGAGGCCGGCGTCCTGGCCGACCGCTGCGCGGACCATCGCCACCGCCGCCGGGAGCTCCTCGAAGCCGTCGGTCACGCCGGCGTCGCGCAGGTCGTCCTGGGACAGCGCGATGTGCAGCGGGTCCGGCCCGACCCACAGGCACCGCCCGCCGAGCGGGCCGCCGCCGTCGGAGCCCGGGGCCAGCGCCGGGTCGTAGACGACGTCCTCGCTCAGCACCAGGTCCTTGACCTGCCCGCGCGCCAGGACCGCCACGACGTCCGCCACGCTGGTCACCGCGGCCTGCTCGCGCCCCTGCTCCTGGCGCAGCTCGGACAGCACCACCTCGCGGCGCCGCTCGCGGTAGGAGTCGAGCGCGTCCTCGAGGTTCTGCACGAACACGTCCTCGCGCACGCCGGCGTTGCGCCCGCCGCCCTGCACCTCGACGGTGATCTCGCTGACCGGGCGGCTCAGGGCCGTCTTGGTCATGTTCACCGTGCGCACGTCGCCCGTGAGCACCACGAGCTCCGGCCGCTCCTCGGCGACCACCCTCTCGATCTCGCGCGCGACCGCCGCGCCGTTGCGCTCCCAGGAGTCGAGCGCCCGCGCCTCCACCGTCGCGGTGCTGCCGCGGTCGGAGTTGTTGCCGTGCGAGGAGCCGCCCTGCGCCGCCATCGTGATGTCGTCGTGCGGCATCTCGAACGTCCGCGGCTCCTCCCAGCCGCGCTGGCCCAGGAGCATCAGGTCGGCGCCCGTCCGGTCGACGGCCACCTTGAGCACGTCGACCGACTCCTCGCCGGCCAGCGCCGCCTGGAGCAGGGCCGGCACGTGGTTCCAGACGCCGGCGGAGACCGCCGGCGGCGTCCGGAACGGCTTGTCGACGAGCACACCTGACTCGTCGGCGATGATCACCCGCCCGTGGGCGCCGTGCTTGCGCGTCCGCTTGAGCGCCGCGTCCTCGACGGCGTCGAGCACGGTCTCCGGCGCTCCCTGGTCCGCGAGCGTCCTGCGGACGCCGTTCCACCGGGTCACGACGTCCTTGTCGGCCGCGTCGGCCGAGCGGGTGGCGTCCAGGTAGACGGTGGCGAACGGGCCGGGGCGTCCGACGAGCGGCTTGATCCAGTCGATCTTCATAGCAGTTCTCACACCTCGCTGGGGTCGGGTCCCCCCAGCCTGCGACGCCCCGGAGGGCGTCGCCACCGCGCGGGACGGACCGGGCGTCCTCGCCCCGAGGTCAGACGGGTGTCACTGCGTGCGGGGGCTGCCTAACCCCTTCATGAGTAGGTGTCGAGCGGCGGGACGTCGCCCTGCCGCCGGCCCTCGGCGTACTCCTCGGCGATGAGCTCGTGGTGGCGGATCACCTCGGCCACGATGAACGCGCGGAACGCCTCGGCGAACTGCGGGTCGAGGCCGGCCTCGGTCGCGATGCCGGTGAGGCGCTGGATCTGCTGCTCCTCGCGCTTCGGGTCGGCCGGCGGCAGGTTGCCGACGGCCTTGAGCTGGCCCACCCGCCGGGTCATCTTGAAGCGCTCGGCCAGCAGGTGGACGAGCGCCGCGTCGATGTTGTCGATGCTGCTGCGCAGCTCGAGGATCTCGCCCGGCATGTCGGATTCGGCCATGCCCCGATCCTACGGTCCCGGCCCGGTCCCCCAGCCCGCGTCCGCCGGCCCCGGCGCCCCGGCCCGTCACGCGCCGTGTAAGGTCGACAGCCGGTCGACGAAGGATGGAACGCCCCGCATGATCACCGCCACGACGCCGGCACTGTTCGAGGTGCCCGAGACGACGAGCATCAGCACCCTGCTGGTGGACCGCGTCGCCCGCGCGGGCGACGCGACGCTCGCCGAGCGCCGCGAGACCTCCGGCGGACCGTGGCTCCCGGTGACGGCGCGGCAGTTCGAGGACGACGTGCTTTCCGTGGCCCGCGGCCTGGTGGCGCGCGGCATCCGCCCCGGCGACCGGGTCGCCATCATGTCCCGCACGCGCTACGAGTGGACGCTGCTCGACTACGCCGTCTGGGCGGTCGGCGGCGTGCCGGTGCCCGTCTACGAGACGTCCTCGGCGGACCAGGTGCACTGGATCCTGTCCGACGCCGGCGTGCGCCTCGCGTTCGTCGAGACCGAGGAGCACGCCGCGACGCTGGACACGATCCGCGACCGGCTGCCGGAGCTCGAGAGCGTGCTCGTGCTCGACGGCGGCGCCCTGGGCATGCTGCGCGTGCTCGGCCAGGACGTGCCGGTCGAGGACGTGCGCGCCCGGCGCGACGCCGTCCGCCGCGACGACCTGGCGACCATCATCTACACGTCGGGCTCGACCGGCCGCCCCAAGGGCGCGGAGCTCACGCACGGCAACTTCGCGCACCTGGCGATGAACGCACGCCTGGCGCTGCCCGAGGTGCTGGAGCGCGACGGCGCCCGCACGCTGCTGTTCCTGCCGCTGGCGCACGTGTTCGCCCGGCTCATCCAGGTGGCCGTCGTGGCCTCGAACGCGGTGCTGGGCCACGCCCCGGACGTCAGGAACCTGGTGGTCGACCTCGGCTCCTTCCACCCGACCTTCCTGCTCGCGGTGCCGCGGGTGTTCGAGAAGGTCTACAACAGCGCAGCCCAGCAGGCCGCCGCCTCGCCGCTCAAGCGGCGCATCTTCGCCTGGGCCACCCGCACGTCGGAGGCCGCTTCGCGGGCGCTCGACGCCGGCGGGCCGTCGCCGCTGCTGCGCGCGCAGCACGCCGTGGCCGACCGTCTGGTGCTCGCCCGGCTGCGCGCCGCGATGGGCGGCGCCGTCGAGTACGCCGTCTCCGGCGGGGCGCCGCTCGGCGAGCGGCTCGGCCACTTCTTCCGCGGTGTCGGGGTCACGGTCCTGGAGGGCTACGGCCTCACCGAGACGACGGCGCCGACCGCGGTCAACCTGCCCGCCTCCGTCGCGATCGGCACCGTCGGGCCCGCGTTCCCGGGCACCTCGATCCGCATCGCCGACGACGGCGAGATCCTGCTCGCCGGCCCGCACATCTTCCGCGCGTACCGCAACCAGCCGGAGCTCACGGCCGAGGCGCTGGTGAACGGCTGGTTCCGCACCGGCGATCTCGGCTCCCTCGACGCCCAGGGCCGCCTGCGCATCACCGGCCGCAAGAAGGAGATCATCGTGACGGCCGGCGGCAAGAACGTCGCCCCCGCCGTGCTCGAGGACCGCCTGCGCGGGCACCCGCTGGTCTCGCAGGTGGTCGTCGTCGGCGACCAGCGCCCGTTCATCGCTGCCCTGGTCACGCTCGACCCCGAGATGCTGCCCGGCTGGCTGGCCACGCACGGGCTGCCGGAGATGTCGGTGGCCGAGGCGCGCCAGGACCCGACGGTGCTGGAGCACCTCGAGCGCGCCGTGGGCCGCGCCAACGAGGCCGTCTCCCGCGCCGAGTCGATCCGCAAGATCCACGTGCTCGAGGACGACTTCACCGAGGCGAACGGCTACCTGACGCCGTCTCTCAAGGTGAAGCGCCCGCTGGTGCTGCGCGACTTCGCCGACGTCATCGACGCCATCTACGCGGCCCCGAGGCCCGAGCCCGCTCCCCCGGCGGCCTGACCCGGCGGCCTGACCGCCGGCTCCGGCGTCGCTGCTCTCTGACCGCCAGCTCCGGCGTCGCTGCTCTCTGACCGCTGAGGTCGGCACTTCGTCGTGAGCTCGGCACCTCGAGGTGCCGAGCTCACGACAAGCTGCCGAGCTCCTGGAGCCGCGGCAAGCGACGGCGCGCCCGGCGCGACCCGCCGACGCCGGTCGACCCGCGGACGACGAAGGGCCCGCACGCTCTCCGCGTGCGGGCCCTTCGTCGTGCCGGAGTAGAGGCTCAGGCGCTCTTCTCGCGCGGCGTGCGGCCGCGCACCGGGTTGGCCCGGGGCACCAGGGTCGGGTTGACGTTCTCCAGCACCACCTCGCGCGAGATCACCACGCGCTCGACGTCGTCGCGGCTGGGCACGTCGAACATGACCTGCTGCAGCACCTCTTCCATGATCGCGCGCAGGCCGCGGGCGCCGGTGCCGCGCAGCAGCGCCTGCTCGGCGATCGCGTCGACGGCGTCCGGCTCGAACTCCAGCTCCACGCCGTCGATCTGGAACATGCGCTGGTACTGCTTCACCAGGGCGTTGCGCGGCTCGGTGAGGATGCGCACCAGGGCGTCGCGGTCGAGCGGCGAGACCGACGCGATGACCGGCAGGCGGCCGATGAACTCCGGGATGAGGCCGTACTTCTGCAGGTCCTCGGGGCGCACCTCGGCAAACAGGTCCTCGTCGGCGCCGGTCTCCATGGGGGCGGCGAAGCCGATGCCGCGCTTGCGGGCGCGGGAGGCGACGATGTCGTCCAGGCCGGCGAAGGCGCCGGCCACGATGAACAGCACGTTCGTCGTGTCGATCTGGATGAACTCCTGGTGCGGGTGCTTGCGGCCCCCCTGCGGCGGCACCGAGGCCGTGGTGCCCTCGATGATCTTCAGCAGCGCCTGCTGCACGCCCTCGCCGGAGACGTCGCGCGTGATCGACGGGTTGTCGGCCTTGCGGGCCACCTTGTCGACCTCGTCGATGTAGATGATGCCGGTCTCGGCCTTCTTGACGTCGTAGTCCGCGGCCTGGATGAGCTTGAGCAGGATGTTCTCGACGTCCTCGCCCACGTAGCCGGCCTCGGTCAGGGCCGTGGCGTCAGCGATGGCGAACGGGACGTTGAGCATCTTGGCCAGCGTCTGCGCGAGGTACGTCTTGCCCGTGCCCGTGGGGCCGATGAGCAGGATGTTCGACTTCGCGATCTCGACGCCGTCCTCGGCGTCCCGGCCCGCCTCGGCGGCCTGGATGCGCTTGTAGTGGTTGTACACCGCCACGGCCAGGGCCCGCTTCGCGCTCTCCTGGCCGATGATGTACTGCTCGAGGAAGTCGAAGATCTCCCGAGGCTTCGGCAGCTCGGTCAGGCCGAGCTCGGCGGCCTCGTTGAGCTCCTCCTCGATGATCTCGTTGCACAGGTCGATGCACTCGTCGCAGATGTAGACGCCCGGGCCCGCGATGAGCTTCTTGACCTGCTTCTGCGACTTCCCGCAGAACGAGCACTTGAGCAGGTCAGCCCCGTCACCGATCCGTGCCACCAGGCGTCTCCTTCACTTCGAGGGGTCCTGCACGTCCTTCGTTCCATTCCACACCACGCGCCCCGCGCATGTCAGCCGGGCGCTCCGGTGCGTCGTCGAACGGTATCGCCAGCCACCCACAGGCGGTCACCCGCCGTCGGGCCGGTGGCGACGGCCGCGCCCGGCGGCGGGCCACCCGGGGGGTGACGACGCCGCCGGGCGCCGGCGGTCAGCGCGCGGCGATGACCGGCGCCTTGCGCGACTCCAGCACCTGGTCCACCAGGCCGTAGTCCTTGGCCTGCTGGGCGGTGAGGATCTTGTCGCGCTCGATGTCCTCGCGGACCTGGTCGATCTCGCGGCCCGAGTGGTGCGCCAGCGTGCTCTCGAGCCACTCGCGCATGCGGATCAGCTCGTTGGCGTGGATCTCGATGTCCGAGGCCTGCGCGTACGCGCCGCCCTCGATCGCGGGCTGGTGGATCAGCACGCGGGCGTTGGGCAGGGCGAGGCGCTTGCCCTCCTGGCCGGCGGCCAGGAGCACCGCCGCGGCCGAGGCCGCCTGGCCCAGGCACACGGTCTGGATCTGCGGACGGATGTACTGCATCGTGTCGTACAGCGCCGTCATCGCGGTGAACGAGCCGCCCGGGCTGTTGATGTAGATGACGATGTCGCGGTCGGGGTCCTGGGACTCCAGCACCAGCAGCTGCGCCATGATGTCGTCGGCCGAGGCGTCGTCCACCTGCACGCCGAGGAAGATGATGCGGTCCTCGAAGAGCTTGGTGTACGGGTCCTGGCGCTTGAAGCCGTAGGCGGTGCGCTCCTCGAACTGCGGCAGCACGTAGCGGCTGCTCGGGGCGCCGTACGGCAGGCCGATCCCGCCCGGTCGGGCGAAGTCGCCGGCGAGGCGGCCGGCGGTCGCCGCGAACTGCTCAGGGCTCATGTGGCTCACGGGGGTTCTCCTTCGCGTTGGTCCGTGCGGCGTCAGGACTGGTTGTTCATGCCGCCGCCGCCCGAGACCGAGGCGACGTTCTCGACCACGTGGTCGATGAAGCCGTACTCGAGCGCCTCCGAGGCGGTGAACCACTTGTCGCGGTCGTTGTCCTTGAGGACCTTCTCCAGCGGCTGGCCGGTCTGCTCGGCGGTCAGCTCGGAGAGGACCTGCTTCATGTGCATGATCAGCTGGGCGTTGATCCGCACGTCGGTGGCGGTGCCGCCGATGCCGCCCGAGGGCTGGTGCATCATCACGCGGGCGTGGGGCGTGGCGTAGCGCTTGCCCTTGGCGCCCGAGGAGAGCAGGAACTGGCCCATCGAGGCCGCCATGCCCATCGCCACGGTCGCGACGTCGGGCTTGACGAACTGCATCGTGTCGTAGATCGCCATGCCGGCGGTGATCGAGCCGCCCGGGCTGTTGATGTACAGCCAGATGTCCTTGTCCGGGTCCTCGGCGGCGAGCAGCATCATCTGCGCGCAGATCGCGTTCGCGTTCTCGTCGCGCACCTCCGAACCGAGCCAGATGATGCGCTCCCGCAGGAGCCGGTTGTAGATGGAGTCGTTGAGGCCGAGGCTGGCACCGTCGGCACGTCCGACGGGGCCCGTGCCGTCCATCCGCAGCAGGTCGTTCACGTCCGTACTCCTTACGTTCGTCGTCGCCTGACCCTAACGCGCGGGTCGCGGCCGAACGTCCCTGGCCGGGCCGGGTTTCGCTCACGGCGCATGGCGGGCCGACGACGGCCGGGAAGCCGGCCCGCGCGCGACGTCGCGGCGGGCGGCGGAGCGCACCCGAGGAGACGACGACGGCCCGCACCGCCGGGCGGTGCGGGCCGTCGTCGGACGACGCGGACCCCGAGGGGTCCGGGCGGGTCAGGCCTCGGTGGTCTCCTCGGCGTCCGCCTTCTTCGTGGTCTTGCGGGCGGCCGGCTTCTTGGCGGGCTTCTCGTCAGCCGCCTTCTCCTCGGTCGCCTTCTTGGCCGGAGCCTTCTTCGCGGCGGCCTTCTTGGCCGGCTTCTTCTCCTCGGCCGGGGCCTCCTCGGCGGGGGCCTCGGCGGGCGAGTCCGCCGACTCGGCCGACTCCGCGCTCTCGGCGGACTCAGCGCTCTCGGCGCTCTCGGCCGACTCCTCGGCGGCCGGGGCCTCGGCCGCGTCCTCCTCGTCCGTGCCGATGAACTCGGTCAGGTCGACGACGTTGCCGTCGGCGTCCTTGACCTCGATCGAGCGCAGCGCCACGGCCAGCGCCTTGGAGCGCGCGACCTCGCCGACCATGGCCGGGATCTGGCCGCCCTGGTCGAGAGTGGAGATGAACTGCTGCGGGTCCATGCCGTACTGGCGCGAGGCCTGGACGAGGTACTCGACGAGCTCCTCCTGGCCGACCTTGACCTTCAGCTGCTCGGCGAGGGTGTCGAGCAGGATCTGGTTCTTCAGCGCCTGGGTGGCGTCCTCGGTGACCTCGGCACGGTGCTTGTCGTCGTCGAGGCGGTTCTCGGACTCGAGGTGACGGTGCACCTCGGCCTCGACGGCGCCCTGCGGCACCGGGATCTCGACGGCGGCGAGCAGCTTCTCGAGGAGCTGGTCGCGGGCGGTGACGGCCTGGTTCGACTTCTTGATCGAGGCGACCTGCTCGCGCAGGTCGGCGGTGAGCTCCTCGAGCGTGTCGAACTCCGAGGCGAGCTGGGCGAAGTCGTCGTCGGCCTCGGGCAGGTCGCGCTGCTTGACGGTCGAGGCGGTGACGGTGACGTCGGCCTCCTCGCCCTCGTGCTCGCCACCGGCCAGCTTGGCCTTGAACGTGGTGGTCTCGCCCGCGGACAGGCCGGTGAGCGCCTCGTCCAGGCCCTCGAGCATGTTGCCCGAGCCGATCTGGTACGAGATGCCCGACACGGAGTCGACCTCCTCGTCACCGATGACGGCCTTGAGGTCGATGACGACGTAGTCGCCCTCGGCGGCCGGGCGGTCCACGCCGACCAGCGTGCCGAAGCGCTCGCGCAGGGCGTCGAGGCGCTCGGTGACGTCCTCGTCGGTGACCTCGGTCGAGTCGACGGTGATGTCGAGGCCGTCCAGGGCGGGCAGCTCGATCTCGGGGCGGACCTCAACCTCGGCGGCGAACTTCAGCTGGCCCTCGCCGGCCTTGGCGGGGATCTCGGTGACCTCGACGGACGGCTGGCCGAGCGGGCGCAGCTTCTGCTCCGAGGCTGCCTGGCCGTAGAAGCCGGACAGCGCGTCGTTGACCGCGTGCTCGACGACGGCGCCCCAGCCCACGCGCTGGTCGATGATGCGCGGGGGGACCTTGCCCTTGCGGAAGCCGGGGATCGTCACCTGCTCCGCGATGTGCTTGTAGGCGTGGTCGATGCTCGGCTTGAGCTCGTCGTAGTCCACCTCGACGGTCAGCTTGACCTTGGTGGGCTCCAGGGTCTCGACGGCGCTCTTCACTTCGATGGTCTCCAACTGTGATCGGGTGCGTGCGCGCGCGTCGGGTCTCGAGAGGCGTGCGGTGCCTGCCGTTAGCGGCGCGGGGTGCGCGCCCGTACGACGGGCGTACGGGCAACCCGTCCATCCTACGGCACCGCGGCCGGCGGCACCCGTGCGCCGGCCCCGCCCCTCGGCGCCGTCGGACCACGTCGGCGCACGCGGACGGGTGGCGACGCGGCGCCGGCCCCGCGTGCGGCCGGGCGACCGCCGGGTTACGACGGAGTCATGGCTTCTCCCATCCTGGCCGCGGTCTCGGCGGCCGAGCTCGTCAGCAGCGTCGTGGGTATGAGCCGCTCGCTGCGGCACGGCCTGCCGCCCAGGCTCGCCGGCGTCGCCCCGCCGGCCGAGAACCACACCCTCAACGCGCTGGTCCTCGGCACCGCCCAGTCGCCGCCGGTGTGGCTGATGGCGGTGCAGGGCTGGGCGACGTTCCAGGTCGCGCGGGCCAACGACCCCGTGGCGCAGAACGTGCTGCGCGGGATCGGGGCGGGCATGGCCGTCGGCCACCTGATCGCCACCGACTCCCCGGTGTGGAAGGGCCGGCACAGCCCGATGTCGACGCCGCTGTACGTGCTCGGGCTGGCCGGCGCCGTCGGCATGGCGGTGCTGGCGCGGCCGGGCGCCGCGCGGGTGCGCGACGAGGGGCTGCGCGGCTGGCCGGACGCCAGCGCCACGGGCGACCGGATCTGAGGGCGCGCCGGGTCGGCCGTGCCCACCCGGCGCGGACCGGGGCGGCTCCCCTGGCGAGCACCCGAGCGAGGTGCGTACGGTCGCAGCACGGCTGGGAGACGGCACGCCGGCACGGGGTCCTCGTGCGCAGGCTCCCTCCGGCCACCTCGGGTCGACGCCGCCTCGACGTCCCGCGGCGAGGGTGCCCGGGAGTCCCGCGCGACGACGTCTCGGGACCAGCGTCCGGCCGCAGGGCCGTGGCACGTCACCCCGAGACCGCCCGACCCGGTGCGCCACGAGGTCGCCGACGTGGGGCGGCGCCGTCCCGCCGGCTCGACGCACCAGGCGCGAGCGGCGGCGCCCCGTCGGAGGAGCACCCCGTGAACGATCGACAAGGTGGCGAGCGCTCCGTCGGCGCACGAGGCGCCGCAGTCACACCCGCGCCAGTCCGGGACCGAGCACCGCGCCCGCCCTCGGAGCGGCGCCGCATGACCCAGGACTACTCCGTCCTGGCCCGCAGGGTGCGCGAGTCGGGGCTCCTGCGGCGGCGCTACGGGTACTACTGGACGCACCTGGTCCTGACCGTCGCGGCCTGGGTCGCGGCGTGGGCGGCGGTCGCGCTGGTCGGCGGCTCCTGGTGGCAGCTGGCGATCGCCGCAGCGCTCGGCCTCGTCCTGGCGCAGCTGGCGTTCCTCGGGCACGAGTGCGCCCACCGCCAGGTGTTCCGCTCCCGCGCGTGGAACGACTGGACGGCCCGGGTGATCGCGAACGTCCTCGTCGGCATCTCCTACGACTGGTGGACCGCCAAGCACGACGCCCACCACGCCGCGCCGAACCAGGAGGGCAAGGACCCGGACGTCTCCCCGGGCGTCATCGCCTTCACCCCGGCCGTCATGGCCACGCGGCGCGGGTGGCGCCGGTGGGCGGCGCGTCGGCAGGGGTGGTTCTTCCTCCCGCTGCTGACGCTGGAGGGGCTCAACCTCCACGTCGCCAGCGTGCGCACCGTCCTGGGCCGGGCCCCGGTCCCCCACCGGGCGGTCGAGGCGCCGTTGCTGCTCGCCCGGCTCGGGGTGTCCGTGGGGCTGCTGTTCGTCCTGCTGCCGCCCGGGCTCGCGACGGCGTTCCTCGGCGTCCAGCTGGCCGTCTTCGGCGTGGTGCTGGGCGGCAGCTTCGCCCCCAACCACAAGGGCATGCCGGTCGTGCCGGCCGCCGCCGAGGTCGACTTCCTGCGCCGGCAGGTGCTGATGTCGCGCAACATCCGCGGCGGCTGGTGCGTCGACCTCCTCATGGGCGGGCTCAACCGCCAGGTCGAGCACCACCTGTTCCCGAGCATGCCACGGCCCAACCTGCGCCGTGCCCAGCCGATCGTGCGTGCCTACTGCGCGGAGCTCGGGGTGCCGTACGCGGAGGTCGGCTTCTTCACCTCCTACCGGATCGTGATCGGCTACCTCAACGACGTCGAGAACCAGGGCCGCGAGCCGTTCACCTGCCCTGTCGCCAGCACGTACGGCCGCTGACGTGCCCGTCCGTTCCACCAGGCGGGACACCGCCAGGGCGCCCGGACAGCGGAAGGGGGCCACGCACGGCGCGGCCCCCTTCCGGCGTCATGCCGTCGACGCGGTACGCGCCGACGGCATGAGCTCACAGTGCGCGGATGTTGGTCGCCTGGGGGCCCTTGGGGCCCTGGGCGACGTCGTAGGCCACGCTCTGGTTCTCCTCCAGCGAGCGGAAGCCGGTGGCCGCGATCTCGCTGTAGTGGGCGAACACGTCGGCGGTGCCGTCGGAGGGGGCGATGAAGCCGAAGCCCTTGTCGGCGTTGAACCACTTCACGGTGCCGGTAGCCATGATGTCTTCTTTCGTCGGTGCGACCGGCCCACGGGCGTGGGTCCGGGTGCTGCGCCTGGTGAGGCCCAGTGGTTGGTGGGGTCTCGCCGCGAGGGCCCGTCCAGCGCGTGCGGAGCGGCGAGGAGCCGGCTCGCGTGGTCGAGCGCGGCGACGACCCGGAGCGGTCGTGTGTAGCGGTCGTGGACGTGGAAACCGTCCGGAAGCTGGGTGACCAGCCCGGCGTACTCGCCGTTCGACGTCGCGACCCAGAGGTCGTCGTCGGCGCGGCGCAGGACGACCTGGGGTCGAGATGCACCCCCGGGCGCGGTTGCGGCCTCAGGGCGTTCGATGGTGGGACAGGTGATGGAAGAAGTGATGTTCTCTGCTCTCGCTCCGCGCTCCGTGGCGCGGGATCGTTGGCGGCAGCTCCTGCTGCCCCGCGCGTGGCCTAGCTCCGATGCTGAGGACCGAAACGTCGTGGGGGTTCCACGACCAGAGCGCGACCCCCGACGTTACAGCATGTCGTCCGGCACGGTCGCACGCAGCCGCCCGGCTGCGTCCCTCCGGGCGCTCGGGGCGGGCGTCGGCGGGAGGCCGAGGCGCCGCGCGCCGCGGAACGAGCGACGGCCCTGGCCTGCGGTGATGCAGGCCCGAGCCGTCTCGTCCGGTCGGGGTGACAGGATTTGAACCTGCGACCCTCTGCTCCCAAAGCAGATGCGCTACCAAGCTGCGCCACACCCCGGTGGCCGCGCGGCGAGCCCCGTGCGGCCGCGGTCAGTCTAGGGCCGCGGGCGGCCGACGGCGGACCTCGGTGTTCTTGCTATGGTGAGGCCCGCGCTCGACGCCCCGCCTCCTCGCGGGTGCCGTCGCAGCCGTGCGGGCGTAGCTCAATGGTAGAGCCCCAGTCTTCCAAACTGGCTACGCGGGTTCGATTCCCGTCGCCCGCTCCCCGTCCTCCTCGAGGCCCACCTCCCCGAGGCCCGTGGCGGCGCCTCCCGGCGCCGCGACGTCGGCCTCCACCTCGTCCCACCACGGCCCGTAGCCGAGCCGCGCCTGCTCGGCGGCCACGACCTCGCGCGCCAGGCCCGGCGTCGTCACGTCGACCGCCGCGGTGGCCGCGGCCACCGACGAGGCGCGCACGTAGGCGTCGAAGACCTCCCGCTTGCCGGCCAGCAGCTCGACCATCCGTTCGTCCACGGTGTCCTCCGCCAGCAGCCGGTGGGCGCGCACCGTGCGGGCCTGCCCCATGCGGTGCAGCCGGGCCACGGCCTGCTCCTCCGCGGCGGGCGTCAGCTGCGGCTCGCACAGCACGACGACGCTGGCGGCCTGCAGGTTCAGCCCCGTCCCGCCCACGGTCACCTGGGCCAGGAGCACCGGCGCGCCGGCGTCGGCGGTGTACGCGTCCACCAGCGCCGCCCGCTCGGCGACGGGCACGTCGCCGGAGAGGGGGCCGTGCACCGGCACGCCCCGCTCCCCCAGCGCCCGCCCGGCGACGTCGAGCACGTCCTTGAAGTAGGAGAAGACGACGGTGGCGCGGCCCTCCGCGCGGGCCGCGTCCACGATCTCCAGCAGCCGCGCGAGCTTGGCGCAGCGCCGCGGCCCCGCGGCGCCCGCCGCCCACGCGGCCCGGCGCATCGCCATGAGGTTCCCCGCGGCCACCGCGGCGCGGTAGTGCTCCGCGTCGTCGGCCGTCGGCTCGACCCAGTCGTCCGCGGCGAGCACGCCGGGCAGCTCGACGAGCACGTCGGCCTGGTTGCGACGCAGGTACACCGGGGCGACGGCGCGGCGGAAGCCGTCCGGGCCGAGCACCGCCAGCGACCGCGGCAGCCGGTCCACCAGCTCCGGCTGCAGCACGCGCACCAGCGCGAGGAAGTCCTCCAGCCGGTTGTCCATCGGCGTGCCGGTGAGCATCAGCACCCGCCACACCCGCTGCGCCCACGCCGCGACGGCGCGGGCCCGGCGGGTGGCCGGGTTCTTGACGTAGTGGGCCTCGTCGACGACCAGCAGCCCGACGTCGGGGACGTCGACCGGCACGTGCGCCAGGCCCTCGTAGGAGGTGACGGCGACGCCGCCGTCCGCACGCCACGCCCGCGCCGCGGCGTCGCGTCCGGGGCCGTGCAGGCGGTGGGCGGTGAGCGTGGTGCGGGCGCCGACCTCCCGCGCCCACGTGGCCAGCAGGCTCGCGGGGCACACGACGAGGAACCGGCGCTCGCCGGCCGCGGCGAGGTCGGACATCACCGCGAGCGCCTGGACGGTCTTGCCCAGGCCCATCTCGTCGCCGAGCAGCGCGCGGCCCTGGTTGAGCGCGAACCGGGCGCCGAACTGCTGGTAGCCGCGCAGCGCCACGGTCATGGCGGACAGGTCGAGGGGCCGGGCCTCCACCCGCTCGACGAGGTCGGCGGGCAGCAGGCCGCGCGCCGCTAGCGCCGTCGCTGCCTGCGGGACGACGTCCTCCAGTGCGGTGTAGTACTCGGCCGGGCGCGCGAGGAAGTCGCGCGCCAGGTCGAATGGTCCGGGGTCGGGGCGCTCGACGGCGGCCTGCAGGTCGGCGAGGACGCGCGGCAGGTCCGCCGCGGCGAGCCAGGGCTCCCACGCGGCCAGGGAGGCCAGCGCGGCGCGCGCCTCGCGGCGGGCGCGGGGCAGCGAGAAGGCCAGGCGCAGCGCCGAGGCGGCGCGCCGGGCGGGCGCGAGCGCGGCCCCGGCGGTGCGGGCGTAGTCCGTGAGCGCCGTGCGGTGCGGCTCGACGAGCGGGCGCAGCCGCAGCAGCCGGTGCAGCAGCGCGAGCAGCCGGTCGGCGCCCTCGGGGGTCGGCAGCCCGGCCCGGTCCACCTCGACGCGCAGCGGCCGCAGGGTGGCGGCTGCACCGGCGAGCTGGTCGACCGCGGCGACGACGGCCTTGGCGGTGGTCGGCCCCACGCCGGGCAGGGCGTCGAGCTCCTGGGGGCCGACGCCCAGCAGGTCCTCCGCGGTCGCGTACCCGGCGGCCTGGACGGCGGCGAGCCGCAGGTTGCGGTCGGTGGTCTCGCCGAGGCGCTCGACCGGCACGAGGGCGAGCTCGGCGCGCACGCGCCGCCGCTCGTCGTCGGCCACCCAGGCGGCCACGGCGACGACGGTGCCGTCGAGGTGGTCGAGGATCCCGCGGGCCGAGCTGACGAGCGCCTCGTGACGCCGAACGAGCTCCCGCGCGGCTTGGCGGGACGGGACGTCCGCGGGCGCGGCGGGCAGGGGCTCGGGCACACCCCGAGCGTAGGGGCAGGCGCACCCGGCGTCGCGGCACACCCGACGTCGCGGCACACCCAGCGTCGCGGCACACCCAGCGTCTGTTCGGTGATTCGTTGGCTGTTCGGCGATCCGGATCGCCGAACAGCCAACGAATCACCGAACAGACCTGCACCAGGCACCCCGACGCGCGAACAGCCGCGTGCGCCCGGTGAACCCCGGCGCCCCGACGCGCAGAGCGGCGCCATCCCCGCCCGGGCGGCGCGGCGACCTGGCGCGGGCGGCGTCGGAGTGGCTAGGTTGTCCGTAGGAGCCGAGCCGGCCGAGAGCCGGGCTCACCAGCGGACACGGAGGGAGCCGAGCATGCGCACGCACGCCGCCGTCGTCCGCCTCGCCTCCGCCGCCTGCTGCGCTCCGGGCTGCGGCCCCACCCGGGCGCGCGCCTGTCGCTGTCTGTAGGGCGTCCACGCCACGCCTGACCCGCCGCCCTCGGGCGCGCGGGCCGCGGCGCCCGTGCGACGCTCGTTCCCCCGCCCCGGCTCCTCCCGGTGGCGCGACGCCCGGCCCGTGACCAGGCTGGAGGCGTCAGCCCCCTGCGACGCGGCTCCCGCGCGGCCCCGGCACGCCGCCGGCACCGGCCCCGCACGCGCCACCCCACGCACGCACGCACGCACCACCGCACGACCGACCCGAGAGAGAAGGACCGACCCACCATGGCCCGCATCTACGACGACGCGACCAAGCTCATCGGCGGCACCCCGCTGGTGCGCCTCAACAAGCTCACCGAGGGCCTCGGCGCCACGGTGCTCGCCAAGCTGGAGTTCTACAACCCCGCCAACTCGGTGAAGGACCGCATCGGCGTGGCGATCATCGACGCCGCCGAGGCCTCCGGCGAGCTCAAGCCGGGCGGCACGATCGTCGAGGGCACGTCGGGCAACACCGGCATCGCGCTGGCGTGGGTGGGCGCGGCCCGCGGCTACAAGGTCGTGCTGGCCATGCCGGAGACGATGTCGAAGGAGCGCCGCGCCCTGCTGCGCGCGTACGGTGCCGAGCTGGTGCTCACCCCGGGCGCCGAGGGCATGAAGGGCGCCGTCGCCACGGCCGAGCGCATCGTCGCCGAGCGCCCCGGCGCGATCCTGGCGCGCCAGTTCGCCAACCCGGCGAACCCGGAGATCCACCGCCGCACCACGGCCGAGGAGATCTGGGCCGACACCGACGGTGCCGTGGACGTCGTCGTGGCCGGCATCGGCACGGGCGGCACCATCACCGGCGTCGGGCAGGTGCTCAAGGAGCGCAAGCCGGGGATCCAGATCGTGGCCGTCGAGCCCAAGGAGTCGCCGATCCTCAACGGCGGTTCCCCCGGCCCGCACAAGATCCAGGGCCTGGGCGCCAACTTCGTGCCCGAGCTGCTCGACACGAAGGCCTACGACGAGGTCGTCGACGTCGACGCCGAGACGTCGGTCGAGTGGGCGCGGCGCGCGGCCAAGGAGGAGGGCCTGCTCGTGGGCATCTCCTCGGGCGCGGCGCTGGCCGCGGCCGCCGAGGTGGCCGGCCGCCCGGAGAACGCGGGCAAGACGATCGTCGTCGTCGTCCCGGACTTCGGCGAGCGCTACCTGTCCACCATCCTGTACTCCGACCTGCTGGACTGACGTTGACCGACCTGCGCGCCGTGCGGGAGGCGACCCTCGACGGTCGCCCCGCCGCCGAGCCTGAGCACCCCATGCCGCCGGGCCACCGCCCGGGGCTGCGCCACCTGTGGGAGATCCTCCAGGAGGACCTCGCCGCGGCGCACGCCCACGACCCGGCGGCCCGCACACGCCTCGAGGTGGCCCTGGGCTACCCCGGGGTGCACGCGCTGTGGGTGCACCGGCTCTCGCACCGGATGTGGCACCACCCGCCGCTGCGGCTGGCGGCCCGGCTGCTGTCGCAGGTCGCGCGGTTCGTCACCGGCATCGAGATCCACCCCGGGGCGGTGATCGGCCGGCGGCTGTTCATCGACCACGGCATGGGCGTGGTGATCGGCGAGACCGCCGTGATCGGCTCCGACTGCATCCTGTTCCACGGCTCCACGCTGGGCGGGCGGTCGATGACGCGCGGCAAGCGCCACCCCACGCTCGGCGACCGGGTCATGGTCGGCGCCGGCGCCAAGGTGCTGGGGCCGGTGACGCTCGGGGACGACGTGCAGGTCGGCGCGAACGCCGTCGTGGTCAAGGACGTGCCGGCGGGCGCGGTGGCGCTCGGCGTCCCGGCCCAGGTGCGCATGCCCCGCCGCCCAGCGGCCGAGCGCGACAAGCACGCCGACCCGGCGCTGCTCATCGAGTACATGATCTGAGCGCCCGGGCCCGGCGACGGCCGGGCCCGCGCCGCAGCACCGCCCGCGACGGGGGTGCGGCCGCCCGGCCGCACCCCCGTCGTCGTACCTCCGGGCCCGGCGCGGCAGGTTGTTCGCATTGACATAGAACAACTAGGGTGACCGTGTGCTCTGGACCGTCGACCCCGCCGCCGAGGAGCCGCTGTACGCCCAGCTCGTCGCGCAGGTGCACCTGGCGCTCGCCCGCGGCGAGCTCACGCCGGGCGAGCGCCTGCCCGCCGCCCGAGAGCTGGCCACCTCGCTCGAGGTCAACGTGCACACGGTGCTGCACGCCTACCAGCAGCTGCGCGACGACGGCGTGCTCGAGCTGCGCCGCGGGCGCGGCGCCGTCGTCGTCCAGGGCGCCGGGACGGCCGGCCGCGACCTGTCGGTCGTCGAGCGCGCGCTCGCCGCGTTCGTCGACGCGGCACGCGGCGCCGGCCTGTCCACCGAGGCCACCACCACCCTGCTCAAGGAGGCGCTGAAGGGATGACCCCGAGGACGACGACCCGACGGTGGCGCGCGAGGCGCGGCACCTCCCGCCGGCACGCGCCCGTCCTCGTGGCGGGCGGCGTCGGCCTGGCCCTCGCCGTCGTCGCGGCGGCCGTCGCGTGGGGCTGGCGCGACGAGCTGCCCGACCCGGTCGCGAGCCACTGGTCCGGCGCCCGCGCCGACGGCTTCATGAGCCTCGAGGCCGACCTGGCGGTCATGGTCGGGACGTCGGCGGCGTTCGTCGCGCTGTTCGTCGCGATCGGCGTCCGGGCCGGGCAGTCCGCGGCCGCGCGGAAGGTCGCGGCGGCCGGGGCGGTGGGCCTGAGCGCGCTCATGGCCGTGCTGGTGCCCGGCAGCCTCGCCGCGCAGCGCGGGCTGGCCGACGCGGCGGACGCCCCCAACCCCGGCACCGCGACGGCGCTGTCCTTCGCCGCCATGGTCGCGCTCGGCGCGGCGGCCTGGTTCGCCGTGCCCGGCGACCCGCCGAGCCGCGCCGACGGCCCGGTCCCGGCGGACGCCCCGCGCGTCCCGCTCGGTGACGGCGAGCGGGCCGTGTGGCTGCGCCGGGCCGCCGGCGGCGTCGGCATCGCGATCGGCGCCGTCGCGGTGCTCGTCGCCGTGTCGAGCGCCCTGGCGAGCGGCACCTGGGGCACCCTCGTGGTGCCGCTCGTCCTCGCCCTCGTGCTGGCCGCGATGTTCGCCTTCACGGTCCGGGTCGACGCGACGGGACTGACGGTGCGCTCGGCGCTCGGCTGGCCGCGGTCGCACGTGCCCGCCGACGAGATCGAGCGGGCCTCCGTGGTGCAGGTGCGCCCGTTCGGCGACTTCGGCGGCTGGGGCTGGCGCATCGGGCGCGACGGCCGGGTCGGCGTGGTGCTGCGGGCGGGCGAGGGCCTCCTCGTGGAGCGCTCCGGCGGCCGCTCGCTGGTGGTCACGGTGGACGACGCCGCCACCGCCGCCGCGCTGCTCAACACGATGGCGGAGCGGGCGCGATGAGCCGCCGCACCGCCCCCATCCCGCCGGCCGCCGGGCCCGCCGGCTGGCGCGGCCCCGTCGTCTTCGTCGCGCTGGCGTGCGCGCTGGGCTGGCTCGCCGCCGCCCCGCTGTACGCCACGGGCGGGCTGGCCAGCCCGCTGTTCCTGCCGCTGTCGCTGCTGGTGATGACGACGCCGGCGGTCGCCGCCCTCGTCACCGTGCGGTGGGTCGACGGCGAGCGCGCGGTGTGGTCGCGGCTCGGGGCGGTCTCCCGGGGCCGGTCGGTCGCCGCGATCCTGGGCTGGGCGGCGATCGCGCTCGGCGTGCTGCTGGGCGCCGTGGTGGTCGCGCTGCCGGTCGGGGCGGCCCTCGGCGTCTACCCCGCGGACTTCACGGGGCTGTCCGGGCTGCAGGCCGTGCTCGACGCGCAGCTCGCCGCCCTGGGCGCCCCGCCGGTCGCGGCGCCGCTCGGGCTCGTGCTGGCCGGCCAGCTCGTCAACGTCGCGATCGGGTCCGTGATCAACACGGTGCCGGCGGCCGGCGAGGAGCTCGGGTGGCGCGGCTACCTGTTCCCGCGCCTGCTGCCGCTCGGCACCGTCCCGGCGGTCCTCGTCTCCGGGGTGGTGTGGGGGCTGTGGCACGCTCCCCTGCTGCTGCTCGGCTACAACTACCCCGGCGCGCACCCCGCGGTCGCGCTGGCGGCGATGTGCGGCATGTGCACCGTGGTGGGCGGCCTGCTCGCGTGGGTGCGGCAGCGGTCGGGCTCGGTGTGGCCGGCGGCGCTCGGGCACGGCACCGTCAACGCCGCCGCCGGGCTCGGCGTCGTGCTGGCGCGGGCGGGCGAGACGGTCGACACCGTCCACGCGACGATCCTCGGCTGGTCGGGGTGGATCGTGCCGGCGCTGGTGCTCGCGCTGCTGGTGGCACGGGGGGCGCTACGCCCCCGACCTGTGGCCTGAGCCGTCGGCCCGGTGGCCCCGGGCGAGCGGCGCGGGCGCCGTGGCCAGCCACGCGTCCTCGAGCGCCTCCGCGAGCTCCTCGGGGCCGACGGCGTCGAGACGCACCAGCACGACCGGGTGGCCGTCGAGGTGCGGGATGTCGAGGAACGTGGCCGGGTGCTCGGCGAGCACCGCCTGCTTCTCCCCCAGGTCCTCGACCGCGAGGGCGAGGACCGGGCCGGCCGGCACGGGCCGGTCGCCGAAGCGGCGCACGTCGGCCTTCGAGAACGGGCGCAGCCACGCGAACCGCCGCCCGCCCACGAGCCAGGCGCGGTGTCCGTAGGAGGTGCCTTCCTCGACCCCGGGCAGCGCGGCCGCGAGCCGCGCGACGTCGTCGACGCTGACCACGTGCCGACCGTAGCCGCAGGGGCCCCGGTCGGCACGTGGTCGCGCGCACCGCCGTCAGCGGAAGCGGCGACCCTCGTCGCGGCGGTAGGCGGTGACCGCCAGCGCGGCCAGCACCACGACCCACCCGGCCAGCACCGCCCAGGCCGCGCCGTACGCCGGCTGCCCGGTGAGGGCCTGCACCAGCAGGTCGCGCCCGGCGCGCGTCGGCGTGGCCATGGAGATCCCGTCCAGCCACGCCGGGAAGAGCTGCGGCGGCATGAACAGCCCGCCGGCGAAGGCGAGCGGGAACAGGATCACCTGCACCACGGGCAGCGCGGCCTTGGCCGGCAGCGCGTAGCCCACGGCCATGCCGAGCAGCACGAACGGCACGGAGACCAGCAGGATCGTGCCGACGCCGGCCAGCAGGCGCACGGCGGCGACGCCGGCCTCGGTGAACAGCCAGCCGATGACCGTCAGCGGCACCAGCCCGAACAGCGCGAAGACCGCGCCGTTGCCGATGCGCGCGACCATCCGCGGCGCCGGCCCGGCCGGCAGCGAGCGCAGGAACGGGTCGAACGGCAGCTGGCGGTCCTCCGCCACGCCCAGGCCGTACGTGAACAGGCTGGCCGAGCAGACGGCGAACAGGCTCAGCGAGGCCACGGCCGTGGTCGCCGCCACCGGGTCGCCCGCGACGGCCTCCTGCGGCACCACGAAGAAGAACATCGCCAGGGCGGGGAACAGCAGGTTGCCCAGCACCGCGATCGGCACCCGCACCGTCTCGAGGAACTGGTACCTCAGGTGCAGCCAGGTCAGCCGGAGCGTCCCCGGACCGGCGGGCCGGCCCGCCCCGGCCGCCGACGTGGCCGGCGTCGCGCGCGTCGTCGTGCTCATCGGGCTGCCCCCTGCTGTGTCGTGACCGCCGTCGTGGCTGACGTCGCTGCCACCGTCGTGCCCATCGCGCCCGCGGCGCGCCGCGCCGCGCCGTCGTGCGCCACCATCTGCTCGAACGCCTCCTCCAGGCTCGCCCCGCGGACCTCCAGCCCGCTGAACGCGACGCCGGACAGCACGAGGTCGCGCACCAGCGCGTCGGCGTCGGGCGTGTAAACCTCCTGCCGGTCGCTGCCGGGGTCGCGCTCGGCGCGCACCACGCCCGGGCGGCCGGACAGGTCCTGCGCGCTGTGCACGACGACTCGACGCAGCGACACCTGCCGCAGGATCTGCTCGAGCGGCGCGTCGGCGCGCACCACGCCCTGGTCGATGACGACGACGCGCTGCGCGAGCGCCTGCACCTCCTCGAGGTAGTGGCTGGTCAGCAGCACGGTGCCGCCCCCGGCGTGGTACGCGCGCACCGCCTCCCACAGGGCCTGGCGCCCCGAGACGTCGAGGCCGGTGGTCGGCTCGTCGAGCAGCACGACGCGCGGGCGGCCGACCATCGCGAGCGCCACCGCCAGGCGGCGCTTCTGCCCGCCGGACATCGCGCCGGTCTGCCGGCGCGCCAGGTCGGCGAGGCCGAACTGCTCGAGCAGCTCGCCGGTGGGCACCGGGTCCGGGTAGTGCCCGCCGACGAAGTCCACGACCTCGCGCACCCTGAGGGTCGCGGGCAGGCCGCTCTCCTGCGGCGTGATGCCCAAGCCACGGCGCGACGCGGCGTCGCGCGGGTCGCCGCCCAGCAGGCGCACCGCGCCGCCGTCGGGCCGGCGCAGGCCGCTCACCAGCGACAGCAGGGTCGACTTGCCGGCGCCGTTGGGGCCGAGCAGGCCGACGAGCTCGCCCGGCGCGACGGCGAGCGAGACGTCGTCGAGCGCGACGACGGTGCCGAACCGGCGCGTCACGCCGGTCACCTCGATCACCGGCGCGGCGGTGGGTGCGGCGGTGGGTGCGGCGGCGGTGTGCCGCGGCGGGGCGTGCGGGCTGGGCGGGGTGGTCACGATCCGGCTCCCTTCAGGAGGGCGTCGAGGGCCTCGGTGTAGTCGTCGAAGGCGCGCCGACCGCGCGGGGTCAGCGCCACGTAGGTGGCGGGGGTGCGGCCCTCGTGGGTCTTGGTGACGGCCACGTAGCCGGCGTCCTCGAGCTTGCGCAGGTGGGTGGACAGGTTCCCGGCCGTCATCTCGAGGAGCTTGCGGAGCTTGGGGAAGGACAGCTCGTCGCCGGCAGGCAGGGCGGCCAGCGTCGCGACCAGCCGCAGGCGGGCGGGCGCGTGGATGACGGGGTCCAGGGCCTCAGGCACGGGACGGCCCCTCCCCCGCCACCACCGACGGCGCCGCCGCGCGGCCGGCGCGCCGGCGCCGGGACCGCAGCACCTGCTCCAGCGCCGCGAGCAGCAGGAACCCGCCGCCGCCGGCGAGCGCCATCACCAGGTACGTCAGCGGGATGCCGACGAACGAGGCCACGGCCGCGACCAGCAGGATCCACACGCCGAGCACGTAGAGCCGGGTCTCGCCGAACACCATGCCGCCGGCGAGGTAGAGCAGGCCGACGACGAGGCAGGCGGTCGCGTTGCTCGCCAGGCCCATCACCTCGGGGCTCGCCCCGGCGCGGGCGAGCCCGCCCTGGATGAAGGCGATCGCGAGGAAGCCTAGGAACCACGCCCAGCCGTAAAGGGCGCCGGTGCGGGCGCTGGCTCCCCGGGTGCCGGCGGTGCGGGTCACGGTGTGGACGATGGTGAAGGCCACCGCAGCGAGGATCGCGCCGCCGAAGACGGCGAACGCCCACGGTTCGGGCTGCCCGGACGCGCCGGCCGCGCCGTCGGCCGTGCGCCGCGAGCTCGACCAGAGGCACAGGTAGCCCACGAGCCAGGCGGCGCCCCACGCGGCATAGAGGGCGCGCCCGTCCGGCTCCGTGGCGGCGCGCGCGCGCTCCTGCTGCTCGCGGATGAGCCGCAGGCTGGCCGCCGCGTCGAGCGTCACCTCGCCGGGCTCGTCGGGCCTGCCGGTGCGGGCGTCGTCGGTCATGGGGTTCCTCTCGGTCGGTGCTGCGGGTTGCCGGGCGTCGGTGTGGGGTGCGGCTCTGCAGAGTGGTTTGTGCTGCAAACTAGTCTGCACCATCTCGGACGTCGTGTCGAGACCCGGCCGCGCTAGGGTGGGTCGGCGTTACCCGGGACGGCGCGTCCCGGGCATCCGACTCGACGAGGAGCCACCCGTGCGCATCGGCATCCAGACCGGCTACTGGTCCCGCAGGCCCCCGACGGGCATGGTGCCCGCCCTGGTGGCGGCCGAGGCGCTGGGCCTCGACTCCGTGTGGACCGCCGAGGCGTACGGGTCCGACGCCTTCACGCCCCTGGCCTGGTGGGGCTCGCGCACCCGGCGGGTGCGCCTGGGCACGGGCATCGCGCAGATGGCCGCGCGCACCCCGACCGCCACTGCGATGCACGCGCTCACCCTCGACCACCTCTCGGGCGGCCGGTTCGTGCTGGGCCTCGGCGCGTCCGGCCCGCAGGTGGTCGAGGGCTGGTACGGCCAGCCGTACCGTCGGCCGCTGGCCCGCACGCGGGAGTTCGTCGACGTCGTGCGCGAGGTGGTGGCCCGCGAGCGCCCGGTGACCTACGACGGCGACTTCTACCGGCTGCCGCTCCCCGCCGACGCGCCCGGCGCCACCGGCCTGGGCAAGGCGCTGCGGCCCACGGTCCACCCGCGACGCCGGGAGATCCCGATCGTGCTGGCCGCCCAGGGCCCCCGCAACGTCGCGCTCGCCGCCGAGATCGCCGACGGCTGGCTCGCCGGCTTCTACGCCCCGCGGATGGACGCGACGTTCCGCGAGCTGCTCGCCGAGGGCTTCGCCGTCCGCCGCGAGGAGCGCTCGCCGGCGAGCGGCTTCGAGGTGCTGGCCACCGTGCCGGTGGTGGTGCGCGACGACGTCGAGGCCGCGGCGGACGTCATCCGGCCGCACGTGGCGCTCTACGCCGGCGGGATGGGCGCGAAGGAGGCCAACTTCCACAAGGCGTCGCTCGACCGGCTCGGGTACGCCGAGGCGCTCGACGAGGTGCAGGACCTCTACCTCGCCGGGCGCAAGGACGACGCCGCCCGGGCGGTGCCGCTCGAGCTGGTCGAGGAGATCGCCCTCGTCGGGCCGGCGGAGAAGGTGGCGCGCGACCTGGCACGCTGGGACGGCACCGCGCTGACCACCATGCTGCTGCAGGGCGACCCCGCCTCGGTGCTCACGGTGCTCGGCGCCGCGCAGGGCGCGCCGGGCCCGGACGGCACGACGTCGGCCGCCGGCCGCGTGCGCGCGACCGCCGCGTCGGCGCTGGCGCGGGTGGCGCCGCGCAAGGCCTGACGCCCGCCCGGCTGCGTCAGTCCGCCGGCGCGTCGTCGATGCCGGGGAACCAGACCGCCCGGCGCAGGTCGACCCGCCGGCCGTCGCGCGCCAGCGGGCACCCCTCCGCGCGCAGGGCGTCGAGGGCCGCGGTCACCAGGTGCGCCGGCGGGGCGCCCGCCGCGTTGACCACCCGCCACCACGGCACGCCGTCGTCGACCGCCGGGCCCACCACGACGGCGCCGTCGGGCACGAGGTGCGCGTAGCGGTCGCCGGAGCCGGCCAGCACCCGCCCCACCTGCCGCGGGCCGCCGCGGTGCAGCGTCTCGGCCACCACCTCCGCGACCAGCCCGTACGTCGTGGCCCGGCCGGACGGGACCTGGCGCACGACGTCGAGCACGGCGGCCGCGTACTCCTCGGGCGACCCTGGCGGGAGCGCCGCGGGGTCGCCGGAGCCGTCGCCGGGCTCGTCCACCGGGTACGGGGCGCCGAAGGGCCAGGTCACGCGGCCAGCGTAGGCCGCTCGCCGCGACGGCGACGAGCCTCCGCCACAAATCGCTGGCCGCGCAGGCGGCCCCGGCCCCAGGATCGGGCCGTGACCACCCCGCAGCCCACCGCCGCCGAGCCCACCGCCACCAATCCCGCCGCCGCCGAGCCCTTCTCCGTCACCGTCGCCACCCCCGGGTGGCGGGCCGCGGCCGAGGCGTGGGTGCGCGACGCCGTCGGGCGTCGCGACGCGCGGGTGACCGGCGTCGAGCAGCCGCGCGTGCGGCCGTGGTCCACCCAGCTGGTGGTGGACACCACGGCCGGGCGGTTCTGGTTCAAGGCGTGCTGCCCCGCGCAGGCGTTCGAGCCGGCGCTGCAGGCGCTGCTGGCCGACCTGGTGCCCGGCGCGGCGGACGCCCCCGTCGCCGTCGACGCCGACCGCGGCTGGCTGCTGACCGCCGACCGCGGCGCGACGCTGCGCGAGGACCACGAACCGACCCCGGACGACTGGGCGGCCGTGCTGACGGCCTGGGTCGCGGTGCAGCAGGCCCTCGCCGCGCACCGCGACGCGGTGCTCGCCGTCGGCGTGCCGGACTGCTCGCCCGCGACCGTGCCCGCGCGGTTCGACCTCATGCTCGCCCGGCTGCGGGCGCTGCCGGCCGCCCACCCCTCGCACCCCGACCCGGACGCCGCCGCCCGGCTGGAGGCCGCGCGCCCGCGCGTGGCGGCGGCCGCCGGGCTGCTCGCCGCCGACCCCCTGCCGGCCAGCCTGCAGCACGGCGACCTGCACCCGGGCAACGTGTTCGCCACGCCCGGCGGGCTGCGGGTGTTCGACCTCGGCGACGCGCAGTGGGCCCACCCGCTCGAGGCGCTCGTCGTGCCGCGCGCCGTCATCGGCGCCTCCGGGCTGGACCCGGCACCCGCGCTCGCCGCGGCGCGCGCCGCCTGGGGCGCCGCCGACGACGCCGGCTGGGACGCGCTGCTGCGCGCCGCGGGGGTGACCCACGCGGTCAACCGGAGCCTCACGTGGTGGGACTGCCTCGTCGGGGCCACCGACGCGGAGGTCGCCGACTGGGGCGAGGCGCCGCTGCGGCACCTGTCGCGGGTGCTCGAGGACGTCTGACCGCCGCGCGGCCAGGCGCCGCAGGCCGGTCACACGCGCGCCCGGGCCCGTCCGGGCCGGCGGCCCCGGCCGGGCGGGTCAGACCTGGCAGGCGGCGCACCAGAACAGGTTGCGCCCCGCCAGCTCCTTGACCAGCACCGGGGTGCCGCAGACCCGGCAGGGCAGCCCGTCGCGGTGGTAGACGTAGAACGCGTCCTCGGCCGGCACCGCCCCCGGGGTGCCGTCGGTGTTCTGCCGCGTACGGCGCCGGGGCGCGCCCGCCGCGTCCGCCGGCGCGCCGGCGGCCGCCGCGCCGGCCGCGTCGCGGTGCTCCGGACGGGTGGTGACGATCGCGCCGTGGTCGGCGCCGTCGCGCATGAGCACCACGAGGTCGTCCCAGATGCCGCGCAGCGTCTCGGCGTCGACGTCGCGGCCCGGCCGCATCGGGTCGAGCCGCGCGCGGTAGAGCGCCTCGGCGCGGTAGATGTTGCCGACGCCCGCCACCACCGCCTGGTCCATGAGCTGCTGCCCCACCACCACCCGCGAGCGCCGCACCCGGGCGACGAAGTCGTCGCGGGCTGCCTCGAGCGAGGCGCGGCCGCCGTCCGGCCGGATCGGGTCGGGGCCCAGCCGCGCCTCGACGGCGGCCTTCTGCTCGGGCGTGACGACCTCGCAGGCGGTAGGGCCGGTGAGGTCGGCGACGGCGTGCGCGCCGCGCAGCCGCACGCGCACCGCGCCGCGCGGGGCGGGCGGCGCCCACTGCGCGGCGCCGTCCGCGGCCGCCGGCGTGGGACCGGCGGGCACCGTCTCGCGCTCGCCGATCCGCCGGCGCGGTGCGCCGATGGCGTGCACGACCGCGGCGGTGCCGTCACCGGCGAAGGTCCACGCGCCGTAGAGGCCGAGGTGGACGCGCAGCCACCGCTCGGCGCCTGCCCGCGCCGCACCGTCCGCGCCGCCGTCGGGCGCGAAGCCCAGGAACAGCTGCTTGCCCCACGCCTCGGCGGCGACCAGCCGGGCCCCGTCGAGCAGCGCCGCGCCGGCGGCGAACCGGCGCTGCGGGCTGGTCACCGCCAGGCGCTCGCCGGCGAACAGCGCGTCGAACGCCCGCGCGAGGCGGTGGACGGTGTGGCCCTCGGGCACGTCAGGCGCTCGCGCCCGACCGCCGGGCCTCGTAGGCGGTCATCTGATCGATGCGGCGCTGGTGGCGCGGGTCGCCGCTGAACGGCTCGGCGACGAACGCGTCGACGATCGCCGTCGCCTCCTCGAGCGAGTGCATGCGCCCGCCGACCGAGACCACGTTGGCGTCGTTGTGCTGGCGCCCGAGCTTCGCCGTCTCGATCGACCAGGCCAGGATCGCCCGCACGCCGGGGACGCGGTTGGCGGCCAGCTGCTCCCCGTTGCCGGAGCCGCCGATGACGATGCCGAGCGAGCCGGGCTCCGCGACGACGGCCTCGGCCGCCGCGATGCAGAACGCCGGGTAGTCGTCCTGGGCGTCGTACTCGAAGGCCCCGTGGTCCACGACGTCGTGGCCCTCGGCGCGCAGGTGCTCCAGGAGGTGGGTCTTGAGCTCGAAGCCGGCATGGTCCGTGGCGATGTGCAGGCGCATGCCGCCATTGTCCACCACCCGCCCGGGCGGTCCAGCAACCTCGCGGCGGGCCCCCTGCGGACGGTCGGGCCCGGCCTCTAGGCTGCCAGCATGACGACCGAAGCCCTGAGGTCCGGCATCGACCTCGACGCCCTGGACCCGTCCACGCGCCCGCAGGACGACCTCTACCGCCACGTCAACGGCCGGTGGATCGCGTCGCACGAGATCCCGGCCGACCGGTCGATGGACGGCTCGTTCCGCGCCCTGCACGACCTGTCCGAGGAGCGGGTGCGCGCGATCATCACCGACCTCGCCGCGCAGGACGACCTCGAGCCCGGCTCGACGCCGGCCAAGATCGGCGCCCTGTACGCCAGCTTCATGGACACCGAGCGCGTCGAGGCGCTCGGCACCGAGCCGATCCAGCCCGAGCTGTCGCTGATCGCCGGCGCGACGACGCAGGCGGAGCTGGTCGGCGTGCTCGGCGCGCTGCAGCGCACGGGTGGCGGTGGCGTCGTCGGCCTCTACGTCGACAACGACGCCAAGGACCCCGAGCGGTACGTCACCTACCTCGCCCAGGGCGGCATCGGCCTGCCGGACGAGGCGTACTACCGCGAGGAGCAGTACGCCCCGATCCGGGAGAAGTACACGCCGCACGTGGCCCGCATGCTGCGCCTGGCCGGCGTCGCGGCGGACTCGCCGTGGGGTGTCGACGCCGACGACGCCGCCGCCCGCGTCGTCGCGCTGGAGACGGCGCTGGCCGGCCACCACTGGGACGTGGTGCGCGACCGCGACGCCGACCTCACCTACAACCCGATGCCGCTGTCGCAGCTGGTGGAGCAGGCGCCCGGCTTCGACTGGGAGGCGTGGGTCACCGCGCTCGGCGCGCCCGCCGGCGCGCTGGACGACGTCGTCGTCCGCGAGCCTTCCTTCGCCACGGGCTTCGCCGCGCTGTGGGCCTCCGAGCCGCTCGAGACCTGGAAGCTGTGGGCGGCCTACCACCTGGTCACCGCCCGCGCGCCCTACCTGAACGACGAGCTGGTCGAGGCGAACTTCGACTTCTACGGCCGCGTGCTGTCCGGCGCGCAGCAGGTGCGCGACCGCTGGAAGCGCGGCGTCTCGCTGGTCGAGGGCGCGATGGGCGAGGCCGTCGGCGAGCAGTACGTCGCGCGGCACTTCCCGCCGTCGCACAAGGAGCACATGGACCGGCTCGTGGGCCACCTCGTGGACGCCTACCGCGAGTCGATCCAGCAGCTCGACTGGATGACCGACGAGACCAAGGCCAAGGCCCTGGCCAAGCTCGAGAAGTTCACGCCGAAGATCGGCTACCCCGTGAAGTGGCGCGACTACTCCGAGCTCGTCGTCGACCCCGAGGACCTGGTGGGCAACGTGCGGCGCGCGCACGCGTTCGAGCAGGACCGCGAGCTGGGCAAGATCGGCAGGCCGATCGACCGCGACGAGTGGTTCATGACCCCGCAGACGGTCAACGCCTACTACAACCCGGGCATGAACGAGATCGTCTTCCCCGCAGCGATCCTGCAGCCGCCGTTCTTCGACCCCGAGGCCGAGGACGCGGTGAACTTCGGGGGCATCGGCGGCGTCATCGGCCACGAGATCGGCCACGGCTTCGACGACCAGGGCTCCAAGTACGACGGCGACGGCCGCCTCGAGGACTGGTGGACGGCCGAGGACCGTGCCGAGTTCGAGAAGCGCACCAAGGCCCTGATCGCGCAGTACGACGCGTTCCGCCCGGCCCAGCTGCCCGAGGACGCCCCGCACGTCAACGGCGGCCTGACGATCGGCGAGAACATCGGCGACCTCGGCGGCCTGTCGATCGCGCTCAAGGCCTACCGCCTCGCCCTGGGCGGCTCGCTCGACGACGCCCCGGTGATCGACGGGCTCACGGGCGTGCAGCGCGTGCTGCTCGGCTGGGCGCAGGTCTGGCAGTCCAAGGCCCGCGACGAGGAGGCCCTGCGCCGCCTGGCCGTCGACCCGCACTCCCCCAACGAGTTCCGCTGCAACGGCGTGGTCAGCAACGTCGACGAGTTCTACGCGGCGTTCGACGTGCGCGAGGGCGACGCGCTGTACCTGCCCGAGGAGGAGCGGGTGCGGATCTGGTGACCCGCTGACGCCGGCCCGACGACGAAGGCCCCGCCCGCGATGCTCGCGGGCGGGGCCTTCGTCGCGCGTCCGGCACGCCTCCGGCGCGGCCGGGCTCAGAACGTGCCGATGCCCGCCTTGGCGACCGTGAAGCCGCGGCCGGACTCGTCGTCCTTGCACTGCATGCCGGTCTTCTCCGACGTGCAGGTGAACTGGCCCTCCGAGACGGACTCGCCGTAGTCGAGCCGGTCGAGGTCCCCGGACGCCGCCTGCGGCTGGTCCTGCGCGGCGACGCACGGCAGCTCGACCTTGCCGTCGGCCGCCGTGACGCGCACGACGTAGCCGGTGGTGCCGTCGCAGCCCTCGACGGGCGCGGGCTGCTGGTTCAGCGTGGCGATGCCGCACGTGACGGCGTCCTCGGTGATCGTGCAGGAGATGTTCCCGCTCGGGGAGGCGAACTCCGCGAGCACCGCGGCCGGGGTCGCCGAGGCGGTGGCCGACGGCGCGGTCGCCGCCGCGTCGCCCGCCGCCGACGTCCGCGGCGCCGGACCGGAGAAGAGGTTCACCGCGAAGACGACCGCCGCGACGATGAGCACGACGTCGAGCAGGATGAACGCGATCCACCCGGCCGACAGGCGCCGACGCGGCCGCTCGCCCGGGGTCGGCGCCGCGCCCGCCGCCGCGGCGGCCGGAGGCGCCGGGGTCGCCGGGGACGCCGGGGACGCCGCGTAGCCCGGGTGCTGGGCGTAGCCGGCCTGCGGCTGGTGACCGGGCGCGGGCTGCGGCGCGTAGCCCTGCGGCGCGGGTCCCGGCTGGGCGCCGTACGCGGCGGGCGCGACCTGCGGCGTCGGCGCGTACGGCTGCTGGGCGTACGGCGGCTGGGCGTGCTGCGTGGCGTACGGCGGCGCGTACTGCTGCGTGGCGTAGCCCTGCGGCGCGGCGGCCTGCGGCGCGGCGGACTGCGGCGGTGGTGCCGCGGCCGGCGGACCGGGCGGCGGCGGCACGGTCTGGGCGGGGGCCGTCGGGGCGCCGGGCAGGTCCACCGGCGGCATCGCCGCGGTGGGCGGGCCGGCGTCGGGCGCCGCCACCTGCTGCAGGGGCACCTCGTCGGTCAGCCGCACGGTCTGCTCGGCCGGTGACGGGGCGCCGGGAGCGAACGACGGCGGACGGCGCTCACCGCGCGGCACGCGCGGGACCGTGCGGCGCACGGGCGGCACGGCGCCGGGGGCGGCGGGCACGGGACCGCCGTCCGCGGCCGCCGGGTCGGGCGGCGGCGGGGGCGGCGGGACGGAGCCCGGGGTGTGCGGGCCGGACATGCGATCTCCCTCCGGGACGGTCCGGTGATGGGCCGGACGGGCGCGGTCGCGCGCCGGGGCGCGGCAGCGCAGCGGGCAGGATGTCACGGTTCGGTGACGCGCGTCGAACCAGCGCGGGCACCCGCGGGCGGGCCGGAGCGCCCCGCGGCGGCGAGTCGCGCCGGGTCGCGGTGCGGCCTCCTGCGGCGGCCGTGGTGGCCCCGGCAACGGCCCGATGCGAATGGGGTTGCCCGAGGTGAGAGGATCGACGACGGGTCGCAGGGGACCCACCGAACGCCGCCCCGCGGGCACGACCCGCGGCGCACACACCGAGGAGAATCTGTGCCCGGAGAGAACCTGACCCGTGCCGAGGCGATCGAGCGCGGGAGCGTCGTCACCGACGTCGAGTCCTACGCCATCGCCCTCGACCTGACCACCGGTCCCACCACGTTCGCGTCCACGACCACCATCCGGTTCACCGCCGTCGAGGGTGGCAGCACGTTCCTCGACCTGGTCGCCCCGGCGGTGCGCTCGGTGTCGCTCAACGGCCGCGAGCTCGACCCCGCCGAGGTGTTCGCCGACTCGCGCATCCGCCTCGACGGCCTCGCCGCGCAGAACGAGGTCACCGTCGTCGCCGACTGCGCCTACACGAACACCGGCGAGGGCCTGCACCGCTTCGTCGACCCGGTCGACGGCGAGGTGTACCTGTACACGCAGTTCGAGGTGCCTGACGCCCGCCGCGTGTTCGCCACGTTCGAGCAGCCCGACCTCAAGTCGCCGTTCCAGCTGACCGTCACCGCGCCGGCGCGGTGGGAGGTCGTCTCGAACCAGCCGACGCCGGAGCCGACGCCGGCCACCGCCGTCGAGGGCGACGAGGAGGCAGCGACCTGGACCTTCGGCCCCACCCCGCGGATCTCCACCTACCTCGTGGCGCTCGTCGCGGGCCCCTACGCCGTCGTGCGCGACGAGCTGACCTCCGCCGACGGCCGCACCATCCCGCTGGGCGTGTTCTGCCGCAGGTCCCTGTCGCAGTACATGGACGCGGACTACGTCTTCGAGACCACCCGCCGCGGGTTCGAGTTCTACGAGAAGACGTTCGAGTACCCGTACCCGTTCGACAAGTACGACCAGCTCTTCGTGCCCGAGTACAACATGGGCGCGATGGAGAACCCGGGCGCGGTCACGTTCACCGAGGCCTACGTGTTCCGCGGCCAGGTGCCGGACGGGCGCAAGGAGCGCCGCGTCGTCACGATCCTGCACGAGCTGGCCCACATGTGGTTCGGCGACCTCGTGACCATGAAGTGGTGGAACGACCTGTGGCTGAACGAGTCGTTCGCCGAGTTCGCCTCCACGCTCGCCACCGCCGAGGCCACCGAGTGGGAGGGCGCGTGGACCACGTTCACCGCCTCCGAGAAGACCTGGGCCTACCGCCAGGACCAGCTGCCCTCGACGCACCCGATCGTCGCGCCGATCAACGACCTCGAGGACGTGTTCGTCAACTTCGACGGCATCACTTACGCCAAGGGCGCCTCGGTGCTCAAGCAGCTCGTGGCCTGGGTCGGCCGCGAGGAGTTCATGAAGGGCCTGGCCGCCTACTTCCGCAAGCACGAGTGGTCGAACACCGAGCTGCGGGACCTGCTCGTCGAGCTCGAGGCCACCAGCGGCCGCGACCTCGAGGCCTGGAGCGCCGCGTGGCTCGAGACCGCCGGCGTCAACACGCTGCGCCCCGAGATCACCGTCGACGCCGACGGCACCATCACCGGCTTCGCCGTGCTCCAGTCGGCCCCCGCCGACCACCCGACCATCCGCCCGCACCGTCTCGGCATCGGCTTCTACGACACCGACGCCTCGGGCGCCGTGGTGCGCACGCACCAGGTCGTGGTCGACGTCGACGGCGAGCGCACGGAGATCGCCGAGCTGGTGGGCCGCAAGCGCCCGGGCCTGGTGCTGCTCAACGACGCGGACCTGGCCTACGCCAAGGTGCGTCTCGACGCCGACTCGCTGGCGTTCGCGGTGGCCAACCTGTCGAAGATCGCCGACTCCCTGGCGCGCGGCGTCATCTGGGGCTCGGCGTGGGACGCGGTGCGCGACGGCGAGACCCCCGCGTCGTCGTTCGTCGACCTGGTGCTGAACAACGTGCTGGCCGAGACCGAGTCGACCACGGTGACGATGGTGCTGGGCCAGCTCGCCACCGCGGCGGGCGTCTACGCCGACCCGGCGCGCCGCGCGGCGCAGACCGAGCGCGTCGCCGACGGCCTGTGGGACCTGGTCCGCGAGGCGCGACCCGGCTCCGACCTGCAGCTGCAGCTGGTGCGCGCGTTCGCCACGGTGGCCGCCACGCAGGAGCACGGCACCGCGCTGCGCGGCCTGCTCGACGGCTCCTCGCCGCTCGAGGGCCTGCAGGTCGACACCGACCTGCGCTGGGACCTGCTGCAGGGCCTCGTCGCCGTCGGCCTGGCCGACGACGCCGAGATCGACGCCCAGCTCGAGGACGACGACACCGCGTCGGGCCGCCAGGCCGCCGCGCGCGTACGGGCCAGCAAGCCGACCACCGCCGGCAAGGAGGCGGCGTTCGCCTCGATCGTCGACGACGACTCGGCGCCGAACGCGATCATCCGCGCCACCGCGGCCGGCTTCCGCCGCGCCGTCGACCCGGCCGTGCTCGCGCCGCTCGTGCAGCGGTACGTCGACGCGCTGCTGCCGATCTGGGAGTCGCGCACGTACCAGATGTCGGAGGAGCTCATCGAGGGCCTCTACCCGGCGCCGGTCGCGTCGGCCGAGCTGCGTGACGCCGTCGCCGGCTGGCTCGAGGCGCACGCGGACGCCGCGCCGGCCCTGCGCCGGATGGTGATCGAGTCGCTGGCCGACACCGAGCGGGCGCTGCGCGCCCAGGAGGTCGACGCGGCGTCCCACCCCGCCTGACGCCGAGATAGAGAACCCTTCTCGCGAGATAGAGAGCTCCCACCGCGAGATAGAGACCTCCGACCGCCAGATGGAGAAGGGCTTCGAGGACGTCGTCCTCGGAGCCCTTCTCCATCTCGTCGCTTGCTGCTCTCGCGCTCGGCGGCACCGCTGGACCGGTCGATCTAGCCCGGTCCAGCCGTGAGGCGCCCCCAGCGGCCGTGCAGCGCTCGGCGCACGCTCAGCACGTACCCGCTCGGCTCGTCGACGTCGCTCCACCCGGCACGCTCGATCCGCCACCCCTCGTCCTCGATCGCGGCCTGCCGCTCGCGCTGCCGACGGCGCACACCCTCAGGGTCGCCCTGCGCGAGGTCGGCGTACTTGACGTCCCCGTCGAACTCGACGCCCACCCGCGCCTCCTGCCATCCGATGTCGATCCAGCGATCACCGAGCGCCGTCCGGACACGGACCTGCGTCTGCGGCCGAGGCAGTCCGGCCTCGAGGAGCAGGAACCGGGCCAGGGTCTCTCCGGGCGACTCGGAGCCCGGGGCCGCGAGGGCAACGATCCGCCTCGCCTGCACGACACCACGCTTCCCGCGCGACTCCTCGAGGATCTGGCCGATAAGCCGCAGGTCCGCCCCGTGCCGGAGGGCGCAGTCCATGGCGACCAGCGCCGCCGCCGGCGACAGAGAGCGCGCGCAGTCCACCGCGGTGCGCTCGAGGGTCGTCACGGGGATCCCGGCCACGATCGTGCGGTCCCGCCGAGGCAGGCGCGTCCAGTGCCTCGTGACGCGGAACCGGTGCTCGTAGGAGTCGTCGGCCCGGCGCACCTGCGGCGGGTAGAGCTGCGTCACGTGGACCCGGTCCTGGAGCCGATAGGTCCACAGCCCATGGAGCAGCGCCGCAGTCTGATGGCTGAACCAGTAGTCGCTCTCGAGGGTCCGGTAGGTCGCGGCGACGCGCGCGAGCACCAGGTCTCGCCGCGCGGCGGCTGGCGCGGCATCCGGGTCGGACGTCGTGTACAGCCCTGGCCTCAGCCGGTGGAGGGAGTCGTCGGCCGTGGCCAGCTGGTCGAGCGCGCTGTTGGTCGTCGCCGTGAGGAGCGCCGGCAGCGACGGAGGCGCCAGGGGCTCGGGCCACGCACGGATCGTCATGCGGCGACACGATGCCCGCGGGGCTCCGCGCGGACGGCGCGGCGGCCCGTGGATGTGGACCGCCGCCGCGCCACGCGGTCTGTGCGCACGGTCCGCGCCAAAGAGGCCGGGCGCAACGGACGGGTCCGTCGCGCCCGGCCTCTCTATCTCGCCGGGAGACCTCTCTATCTCGGCGGGAGGGGTCTCTATCTCGGCGGAGGGGGCGGGAGGCGCCCGGTCAGCGCGTCAGCAGAGCAGTCAGCGCGGGTCGTCCATCACCGCCAGCAGGCTGCGCAGCCGCTGCAGGCCGAAGAGGTCCTCCAGCAGGATCGGGTTGCCGTTGGCGTCGCCCAGCGGCACCTTCCAGTTCGGGTACTCGGTGTCGGTGCCGGGCTGGTTCTGCGAGCGGCGCTCCCCCACCGCATCGACCAGCTGCACGCCCACGAGCGCGGCCGGCGTCCGGCGCAGGTAGCGGTGCATCGCCTCGACGATCTCGCGCTCGGACGGGTCCTCGCCCACCAGCCCGCGCTCGGCCAGCGCCTGCACGAACATGTCGCGCTCGGCGCGGGCCTTGCGCCGCACCACCGGCACCGGCTCGTCGAGCAGCCCGAGCCGCTCGCGCAGGTCCACGTGCTCCCCGGCCAGGTACCCGGCCGTGGGCGGCATGTCGTGCGTCCCGACGGTCGCCATCGTCAGGTGCCGGTAGTCCTCGGGCGGCGTGGGGGCGCCGTCGGTCTGCTCGAACCACAGCACCGACGTGCCCAGCACGCCGCGGTCGGCGAGGTACTCGCGCACCCACGGCTCGAAGGTGCCGAGGTCCTCGCCGATGAGGATCGCCCCGGCGCGCTGCGCCTCGAGGCACAGGATGCCCACGAGCGCGTCGTGGTCGTAGGTCACGTAGGCGCCGTGCGCCGGGCCCGAGCCGCGCGGGATCCACCACAGGCGGAACAGCCCGAGGATGTGGTCGACGCGCAGGGCGCCGGTGTGCCGCAGCACGGTGCGCAGCATGTCGCGGTACGGCGCGTACCCGGCGCGGGCCAGCGCGCGCGGGTTCCACGGCGGCTGCGACCAGTCCTGCCCCTGCTGGTTGTACATGTCCGGCGGGGCGCCGACGGAGACGCCGCGCGCCAGGTAGGCGGCGTTGGCCCAGGCGTCGGCACCGGCCGGGTGCACGCCGACGGCGAGGTCGTGCATGATCCCGATCCGCATGCCGGCCTCGCGCGCGGTGCGCTGCGCGATGTGCTTCTGCTCGTCGCAGACCCACTGCAGCCAGGTCCAGAACTCGACGCGCTCCGCGAGCTCCTCGCGCAGCGCGGCGACGCCCGGGGCGTCCGGCCCGTCGAGGTCGGCGGGCCACGGCCGGCCGGCGAGGTTCTCGACGATCGCGCACCAGGTGGCGAAGTCGCGCAGCCCCCTGCCCTGCTCGGCCACGAACGCCTCGTACGCCGCCTGGCGGGCGGCGCGCCGCGGCGCCGTGAACACGACCTCGAGGGCTGCCTTCTTCGCGTCCCAGACGGCGTCGCGGTCGATCGGGCCCGGGTCGGTGTCGAGGTCGCGCACCGGGTCGGCCGCCCACTCCACGAGCGAGCGGTCGGCGGCGGACAGGTACGCCGTCTCGGGGATGTCCTCGACCCGCACGTACGCGGGGTTGAGGAAGCGTCGGCTGGTCGGCAGGTACGGCGACGGCGTCACGGGCGTGACGGGCTCGGCCGCGTGCAGCGGGTTGACGGCGACGAAGTCGGCGCCGCCCTGGTGGGCCGCGAGCCAGGCGATGTCCGCAAGGTCGGCCAGGTCGCCCATGCCCCACGACGTGCGCGAGCGCACGGAGTACAGCTGCACGAGCAGGCCCCACAGCTGGCCCTCGCGCAGCTGCGGCGGGTCCAGCCGCGCCGGGGTGACGACGAGCGCCCCGCGGGCCTCCGTGCCGTCGGTGGCGGCGTGCAGCGAGTGCCAGCCGAGCGGCAGGTCGGTGGGCAGGGCGAAGGTGGCCCGCCCGACCAGCCGGCCGTCCACGGTGCGCGGCTCGACGAACACGTCGACCTGCGTCAGGTCCCGCCGCTCGCGGCGGGCGCGCGCCGGTGCGCCCGGCTCGGCGCCGTCGATCTCGATCCACACGGTGACGTCGGAGCCGTCCGTGACGTGCACCGGCACGGTCACCTCGTCGCCCTCGCGCACGACGACGCTGGGCGGCACCACGTGCCGCCACTCCTCGTCGCGCTCGCGCGCCAGGCTGAGCGAGACCTGCTGGGGCGTCGACGCCGGGACGTCCAGCGCCTCGAGCACCGCGACGAGCGTCGGGCCGCTCACGTGCTTGGTCGTGCCGTCGAAGCCCTCGTACTCGGTGCGCACCCCGTGGACGCGGGCGAGCTCGACCAGCTCAGCGGGTACCTCGTCGGGCAGCGTCGTCTCCTGGGTCACGAGGACGATCCTGCCACCTGACGGGTCTCGTAGCAGGTCACCGGCCCGGAACGGCGCCGGTTCCACCCGCTGCGGCTTCCCGGGCGTGGCGCAGCGCACGTCGGGCTCCCCGCAGCCGTCCCCGTCCACCTCACGCGACCTCCACACGTCGCCGCTACGGTGTCCGGCGTGATCGACCTCGGACCGAGCACCCTGACCGCCCGCCTCCTCGCTGCCGCGCCGTCCCCGTCGCCGAGCGACGACGGGCTGGACCAGGTCGTCGACACGGGCAAGCAGGTCGCCTCCGACTCGTGGGAGTGGCTGACCGGGTGGCCGCTGCAGGTCGCGATCATCCTGGCGGTCGGCGTGCTCGTGCTCGCCCTGGTGCGCCGCACCATCAAGCACGTCACCGAGCGGATCGCGTCCGGCGCGACCCGGGTGACCTCCGCCGACCAGGCGGGCGAGGGCCGCCGGTGGCTGCGCCGCCCGGCGATCATCGAGGACGCCCTGACGCTGGCCAGCCCGATGGCGCGCGAGCGCCGCGCGCAGCGTGCCCGCACCGTCGGGTCGGTGCTGCGCTCGACGGCCAACATCGTCATCGTCACGGTGATGATCCTGATGATCCTCTCGGCGGTCGGCGCGAACGTGGCCCCGCTGCTGGCCTCCGCCGGTGTGGTCGGTGTCGCCGTCGGTTTCGGCGCCCAGAGCCTGGTGAAGGACTTCATCTCGGGCATCTTCCTGCTCATCGAGGACCAGTTCGGCGTCGGCGACGTGGTGGACCTCAACGGCGCCGTGGGCACCGTCGAGGAGATGGGGCTGCGGCTGACGCAGGTGCGCAGCTTCGACGGCACGCTCTGGTACGTCCGCAACGGCGAGATCCTCCGGGCGGGCAACCTCACGCAGCAGTGGTCGCGCGCGGTCGCCGAGATCCGCGTGCCGCTCGACGCCGACGTCGACGCCGTGCGCGCGGCGCTCGGGCGCGCGGCGGACCGCGTGCAGGCGGACGACGAGCTGGCCCCGCACCTGCTCGAGGCGCCGTCGGTGCGCGGCGTGGACGCGTGGAACGACATCACGATGACCTTCACGCTGCACGCCCAGGTGCGCCCCGCCATGCAGTGGGACGTCTCCCGGGCGCTGCTCGGCGCCGCGCAGGACGAGCTGCGGCGGGCCCGGCTGCTGCGCGACGACGTCGACGACGCGGACGCCTCGGCCGCCGCGTCGCGCAACTGACGCCTCCGGGCCCGGCAGGGCGCGGACGGGCGCAGACACGTCGGCCGGCGCGACCTCGTCGTCGCGCCGGCCGACCCGTCCCCGGCTCCTCGTCGCTCAGGTGCGCAGCACGTCGAGCTGGGCGGCCAGGTCGTCCGCCTCGGGGCCGACGATGACCTGGATGACGCGGCCCGAGCGGACGACGCCGAACGCCCCCGACTGCTTGAGCCGCGGCTCGTCCACCAGCTTGGGATCGGTCACCTCCACCCGGAGCCTGGTGATGCACGGTTCGAGCTCGACGACGTTGGTCGTGCCGCCGAGCGCCGCGAGGATCTGGTCCGCCTTGCTCATCTGCGCCTCTCCCGTCCCTTCGCCTCGTCGCGAAGTTCACACTGGTCGTCAGTCCGCTGCCTCGTTGCAGGTCCGTCCAGACTAGCCCTCGCGCCCGGTCCGCGTCCCGCCCCCGGCGCGTGCGGAGGCGGCGCGCCTCTCTGGCACGATGAGCGGGTGAGACCCAGCACCTTCTACGACGAGGTCGGCGGGCACGAGACGTTCGTCCGGCTGGTCGACGCGTTCTACGACGGCGTCGCCGCCGACGACGTGCTCCGCGCCATGTACCCCGAGGAGGACCTGGGGCCGGCCAAGGAGCGCCTCACCTTGTTCCTCGAGCAGTACTGGGGCGGCCCGACGACGTACTCCGAGCAGCGCGGCCACCCGCGCCTGCGGATGCGCCACATGCCGTTCAAGGTCAACCCCGACGCGCGGGACCGCTGGCTGCGGCACATGCGCGCCGCCGTCGACACGCTCGGCCTGCCGCCCCTGCACGAGGCGCAGCTGTGGGACTACCTGGAGCGCGCCGCGTTCTCCATGGTCAACACCTTCGAGGAGTGAGCCAGTGAGCGACCTGAGCACGTCCGCCGACGCCCCCACCACGGACACCTCGGCCTCCGCCGCCGCCAGGCCGGAGGCCGCCGTCGGGCCGGACGCCGACGCCGCGCCCGACGCGCTGGAGCGCCTGCTCGCGGTCCTGGACCTGCGGGAGGTCGAGGGCTGGGGCCCGCACGGCGAGGAGGACCTGTGGCGCGGGCGGTCGGTGCCCGGCCTGGCCAACCGCGTGTACGGCGGGCAGGTGCTGGCGCAGGCGCTCATCGCCGCGGGCCGCACCGTGGACGCCGACCGCCTGCCGCACTCCATCCACGCGTACTTCCTGCGCGAGGGCGCGCTCGACGTGCCGATCGACTTCGCCGTCGAGCGGCTGCGCGACGGCCGCTCGTTCTCCGCCCGGCGCGCCCACGCGCTGCAGGGTGGCACGCCGATCCTGTCGCTCACCGCCTCCTTCCAGGTCGACCAGCCCGGCTTCGACCACGCCGCGCCCATGCCGCAGGGCGTGCCCGCGCCGGAGGAGGTGCCCAGCGCGTTCGAGCTGCTGGGCAGCGTCAACCACCCGGCCGCGCGGTTCTGGGTGCACGACTCGGCGTTCGAGCTGGCGCACGCGGGCCGGTCGCTGTACCTCGGCGCGGACCCCGCCGCCGCGAGCACGCAGATGGTGTGGGTGCGCGCCCGGCGCCCCCTGGACTCCGACGACCGGCTGCTGCACCGGGCCCTGCTCGCGTTCGCCTGCGACCAGGTGATGCTCGAGCCGGTCCTGCGCGCGGCGGGCACGTCGTGGCTCGACGTCGGCGGCAAGGTCCCGATGGCCAGCCTCGACCACGCCATGTGGTGGCACCGCGACGCCCGCGTGGACGACTGGCTGCTGTTCGTCCAGGAGGCGCCGAGCGCCCAGGGCGGGCGCGGGCTCGGCCTCGCGCGGGTGTACACCCGCGACGGGGAGCTGGTCGCGTCCATCGCCCAGGAGGGCATGGTCCGGCTGCCCGCCTGACGGCGGCACGACGGCGGCACGGCGGCGGCACGGCGGCGGCCCCCGGCCCCGCCCGGGGCCGTTCGCGCTGCGGGTCCCGCCCGCCGCGGCCACACTGACGGGCGTGCCCCGCCTGCGTCGTGTGTCCGTCTCCTCCCCCGGGTTCGGGCGTCGGCGTGCGGGCAAGGGCTGGGTCTTCCTCGACGTCGACGGCACGCCGCTGGCGGACGACGACGCCGTGGCCCGCTGCCGCAAGCTGGCGGTGCCGCCGGCCTGGAAGGACGTGTGGATCTGCCAGTTCCCCAACGGGCACATCCAGGCCTTCGGCTACGACGACGCCGGGCGCGGGCAGTACCTGTACCACGAGGCGTGGACCGAGCGGCGCAAGCGCCGCAAGCACGACCACGTGCTCGACATCGGCCGGCGGCTGCCGGACGCGCGCAAGCTCGTGAGCGACGACCTGGCCCTGCCCGGCATGCCCCGCGACAAGGTGCTCGCCCTCGCCTTCCGGCTGCTGGACCTCGCCTACTTCCGCGCCGGGGGCGAGATCTACGCCAAGCGCAACAACAGCTACGGCCTGGCGACGATCCGCAAGGAGCACGCCCGGGTGCGCCGCGACGGGTCGGTGCACTTCCGCTACCCCGCCAAGTCCGGCCAGGTGCGCGACGTGATCGTCGACGACCCGGTGGTGGCCGAGCTCGTCGCCACGCTGCGCCGCCGCCGCGGCGGGGACGACCTGCTGGCGTGGCGCACCACGGGGCCGGGCGGCCGCGCCGTCTGGCACGACGTCACCAGCAACGACGTGCAGCAGTACGTCAAGGAGCGCCTCGGGGACGACGCGACGCCCAAGGACTTCCGCACCTGGCACGCCACGGTGCTCGCCGCGCGGGCCCTGGCCGACGCGGGCGCCCCGCCGGCGTCGCAGCGGGCGCGGCGGCGCGTCGTGAGCGGCATCGTCAAGGACGTGTCCGAGGAGCTGGGCAACACCCCGGCCGTGGCGCGGGCGTCGTACATCGACCCGCGGCTGTTCGACCTGTGGGAGCGCGGCGAGACGATCGGCGCGACGCAGTCGCAGCAGCGGGCCGAGGAGGCGGTGCTCGACCTGCTCGGCTAGGCCCGGCCGACCCACGCGCGCGGCGCAGCGCGCACGACGAGGAGACGACGATGCGGACAGCGGTCACCGGGGTCACCGGCTACGTCGGCGGGCGGCTCGTGCCCGAGCTGCTGGCGGCGGGCCACGAGGTGCGGGCCCTGGCCCGCCACCCGGAGCGGCTCGCGGGGCGCGACTGGGCGGGCGACGTGGAGACGGTCACGACCGACGCCGCCGACGCCGCGGCGACCCGCGCCGCGCTGCAGGGCGTCGACGTGGCCTACTACCTCATCCACTCCCTGGGCACCGGCCCGACGTTCGAGGCGCGCGACCGGCGCACGGCGCTGGCCTTCGCCCGGGCGGCCCGCGAGGCCGGCGTCGGGCGCATCGTCTACCTCGGCGGGCTGACGCCGGACGTCCCGGACGACGAGCTCTCGCCGCACCTGGCCTCGCGCAAGGAGGTCGGCGAGATCCTGCTGGCGTCGGGGGTGCCGACGACGGTGCTGCGCGCCGCGGTGATCCTCGGGTCCGGCTCCGCGTCGTTCGAGATGATGCGCTACCTCACCGAGCGGCTGCCGGCGATGACCACGCCGCGCTGGGTGGACAACCGCATCCAGCCGATCGCGATCCGCGACGTGCTGCACTACCTCGTCGGCGCGGCCGGGATGCCGCCGGAGGTCTCCCGCGGCTTCGACATCGGCGGGCCGGACGTGCTCACCTACCGGCAGATGATGCAGCGCTACGCCGCCGCCTCCGGCCTGCCGCGGCGGTTGATCGTCAGCGTCCCGGTGCTCACCCCGCGGCTGTCCAGCCACTGGGTCGGGCTGGTCACGCCCGTCCCCTCGGGCGTCGCCCGGCCGCTGGTGGAGTCGCTGCGGCACGAGGTGGTCTGCCGCGAGCACGACGTCGCCGCGTACGTGCCGGACCCGCCGGGCGGCCTCACCGGCTTCGACCGGGCGATCACCCTGGCGCTGCAGCGCATCCACGACGGCGAGGTCACCACCCGCTGGTCGTCGGCCGCGCTGCCGGGCGCGCCGTCGGACCCGCTGCCGAGCGACCCGGACTGGGCGGGCGGGTCGTTCTACACCGACGAGCGGCGCCGGGTGGTGCACGCGCCGTCGGACGTGCTGTGGCCGGTCATCGAGGAGATCGGCGGACGGCGCGGCTGGTACTCCTGGTCGCTCGCGTGGCGGGTGCGCGGCCTGGTGGACCGGCTCGTGGGCGGCCCAGGCCTGCGGCGCGGGCGCCGCGACGAGCGCCGGCTCGTGGTCGACGACGTGCTCGACTTCTGGCGCGTCGAGGCGCTCGAGCCGGGCCGCCTCCTGCGGCTGCGCGCCGAGATGCGCCTGCCCGGCCTGGCGTGGCTCGAGCTGCGCGTCGACGAGGCCGCCGAGGAGGTCACGGCCGACGACGACGCCGGGCCGCGCGAGGCCGCCGCGCCCGGCCGCACGTGGTTCGTGCAGCGGGCGCTGTTCTCCCCGCGCGGCCTGGCCGGCCAGCTCTACTGGTGGGCGGTCAAGCCGTTCCACGGCGTCGTCTTCGGCGGCATGCAGCGCAACGTCGCGCAGGAGGCCGAGCGCCGGGCCCTCAGCGCCGGAACGTCACCGGGTCCTCGACGAACTGCGCCCACGCGGCCCGCTCCTCGGGCGTGATCCGCCGGGGCCGGCCCGTGGCGGCGTCCACGACCACGATCGAGGTCGACGCACGCACGTAGGGCTGGGCGCCCGACGCCGGCCCGGTGCGCGGGAACCCGGCCGGGTCGCCGTCGTGCACCTCGTAGCAGACCTGCAGGCTGGCCCCGCCGATCTGGCCGATCCACAGCTCGACGCGCACGGGGGTGCGCGTGAAGGCGAGCGGTCGCAGGTACTCGATCTGCTGGCCCGCCACGAGGGTGTGGCTGGTCGCGTGCGGGCCGGTGTCGAGGATCGCCGTCGGCCACGGCTCGCCCACCTCGTCCGCGGTGTGCCGCCAGAACGCCGTGATGCGGGCGTCCTCCAGGAGCCCGAACATCGCGACGTTGTTGACGTGCTGGTAGGCGTCGAGGTCGGACCAGCGGGTGTGGACGGGCACGTGCAGACGGGTCATGCCCGCAGGCTACTCACGACGCCGCGATGTGGGCCGCCGCCCGGCAGCGCGCCAGCGCGGCCAGCTCGTCGGCCACCGGGCCGCGCACCAGCCCGTCCGCCACCCGGCCCACCGACTCGCGCAGCCGACGGCGTGCCCGCCCCGCGCGCCGCCGCGCGCCCACCGCGGCGCACAGCCGCGAGACAGCCGCCAGCAGCACGCCCGCCACCACGCCGCCGGCCACCAGCACCGTCGCCCACGGCACGTCGAGCCCGGCCCCCTGCCCGCCCCACGCCGCACCGCCCACGGTGAGCACCGGCGTCGGCAGCGGCGGCAGGCGGAAGTACGCCAGCGCGAACGCCGCGCCGAGCCACAGCAGCCCGGCCACCGCGGCCGCGAGCAGGAGCCACTGCAGCACGTCGACCACGCGCCACCAGGCGGGCCGCCGGCCCGCCGCGAGCCGGGTGCCCGCGACCGCCTGGTCGAGCGCGTCCGGCAGCCGGTCGATCCCCTCCTGGGCCCGGCGCCGGGCCGCCAGGACCCACGGGTCCGGCGCGCCGACGGTCACCTGCTCCACGTAGGTGCGCACGGCGGTCGCGGCGGCCGCCCGCACGCTGGGCCGCGCCGACGGCAGGGACGTGCGCGCCAGGTCCGTGCGGTCGGTCGGCACGCGCACCTCGTCGGGGCGCAGCCCGAGCCGGCGCAGCGGGTCGGCCCGCAGCCGGCCCAGCCAGCGGGTGACCGGCCAGCCGGTCGCCGCGTGCGCGTCCCGGCGCGCCGAGGTGCGCACGGCGTCGACCACCGTGGGCACGCCCGCCGCGTCCTCGAGCGCTGCCAGCAGCCCGGACCTCGCGCGCTCCCCCGCCCGCTCCGGCGGCGTCTGGCCGCAGGCCGCGACGAACCGCTCGGCCACCGCCCGCTCGTCGAGCGCCAGCCGGGTGGTGGCCGCCTCGCGGCGCTGCGCCGCCTCGGCGAGCAGCCCGCGCAGCTGGTCGACGCCCTGGCCGGTCGCCGCGGACACGGGCAGCACGCGCGCGCCGGCCAGCCCGTCCTCGGCCACGAGCCGCTCGAGGTCGGCGACCATCGCCGCCGCGTCGTCGGGCGCGAGGCGGTCGGCCTGGTTGAGGGCGAGCACGACGACGTCGGCGCGCCCGGCCAGCGGCCGCAGGTACCGCTCGTGCAGCGCCGCGTCCGCGTACTTCTGCGGGTCGACCACCCACACGAGCAGGTCGGCGCGCTCCACGAGCCGTTCCGCGCGGACCCGGTGCTCGACGACCACCGAGTCGTGGTCGGGCAGGTCCAGCAGCACCAGGCCCGTGGTGATGCCCGCCGGGGTGCGCTGGCGCCGGAACAGCCCGCCGACGCCCCCGCGGACGGGGGCCGGCTCGTCGGGCACCGGGCCCGCCGGCATCTCGTGCCGGGTGGGCACGTCGAGCCAGTCGAGCAGCGGCCCGGCACCCGGGCCCCACACCGCGGCCATCGCGTGCGCCGTCGTCGGGCGCCGCACGCCGGTGCGCGCCAGGTCCGTGCCCGCGACGGCGTTGAAGAGGCTCGACTTGCCCGACCCGGTGGCGCCGGCGAGGGCGACCACGGTGTGCTCGGCGCTCAGCCCGCCGCGCTCGCGGGCGCGGGTCACCATCGCGCGGGCCTCGTCGAGCAGGGCCGGGTCGAGCCGCCCGGAACCCTCGCGCGCGGCCGTCTCGAGGGCGTTGGTGCGCCCCGCCAGGTCGATGCGGCTCATGCGCGGTCCTCGCGCTCGTCCCGGCGGCCGAAGAGCCTGCTCCAGAACCCGGGCCGCTCGTCGCGGCCCTCGCCGCCCTCCTCGGGCGTGCCGGCCTCGCCGGGGCGCCGGACGGCGGGTACCGGGCGCGACGGCGGGCGCAGCGTCCCGGCGCCGCGCAGCAGCCGCCCCGTCCACGGCCGCGTGCCGCCCCGCACCGGCTCGGCGCGGCCGGCGCGCTCGGCGCGGGCGGCGGCCTCGACGCGGCGGGCGGCGTCGCGCAGGCCGGCACCGCCGGCGTCCTCGGTGCCGAGCGCGTCGAGCTGCGCGGTGTACCGCGCCTCCTGGCCAGCCATCACGCTGCGCACCCGCGCGGAGAGGCGCTGCTTGGCCTGGACGGCGAGCTTGCGCACCGCCTCGTCGCCGAACACGGCCTCGAGCAGCTTCTGGGCGACGATGGCGGTGCCGCCGGCGATGCCCACCTCGGCGCCCGTCAGCCCGGCGGTCGAGGCGAACACGAGCACCATGAGGCTCACGCCGAGGGCGTTGACCCCCAGGGACAGCGCCCGGGCGGTCCCCCGGCGGGCCGCGCCCTGCTCGCGCACCAGCCCCAGCACGTCGCCCTGCCAGGCGCGCACCTGCTCGGCGACCTCGGCGCGCAGCTGCCCGGACGCGCGGCTGAGCTCCAGCCCGTCGAGCAGCGCCGCGCCCGCGCTGTCGCCGCGCCACGCCTCGTAGGTCCGCTCGGCCGCCTGCTCGGCGGCGTCCAGCACCACCGACTCCAGGCCGTGGGCGAGCGCCTGCTCGACCTGCGGCGCCGCACCGGGCCGGCCGCGGAAGAAGCCGACGACGGCGTCGCGCACGCGGCCGACGCCCTTCTCGACGGCGCGGAAGAACTCGCTGGTGCCCACGAAGTCCTGCCAGCGGGCCAGCACCTCGCCGCGCATGAGCGCGCCGTCGCTCGTGGCGGCCTCGACCTGGCGCACGGCGTCGGCGTGGTGGCGCTCCACCGCCTCGCGCAGCCGGGCGTCGGCGGCCTCCTGCGCGTCCGCGGCGTCCGCGAGGTGCACGGCGCGACGCACGAGGTCGTCGACGACGCCGTCGCGGGTCGCGGCGATGACGCGCGCCCGGGCCTCCGGGTCACCACCGAGGCCGGACAGCCACGTGCTGACCTCCGCGACGGCGGCCTCGGGCAGCAGGCCGTCGGTCAGCCCGCCCGGCTCGCCCCCGCCGGCGGCCTCCGGCACCACGAAGAGCGGCGCGTCGCCGAGCCCGTGCTCGCGGGTCATGCGGCGCAGGTCCTCGGCGACGGCCTCCGCGCCGGGGTCGACGCGGTCGAGCACGAGCGCCACCTGGGCGTGCCGCGCGGCGGCCTGCTGCAGCAGCCCCCACGGGACGGCGTCGGCGTACCGGGCCGCCGTGGTGACGAACAGCCACAGGTCGGCGGCGCCCAGGAGCTGGGCGGCGAGCTCCCGGTTGGCCGTCTCGACCGAGTCGATGTCCGGCGCGTCGAGGAGCGCCAGCCCCTGCGGCAGCGCGTCGGAGGCCACGAGCCGCAGCGAGCGCGACGGCGGCACCCGGGCGCCGGCGGCGTCCGCCGCCGGGCTGCCCGCGTCGGCGGGCGGGGCCGGGTCGGTCGCGCCCGCCCTGGCCCCACCCGAGACGCGCGCGAGGCCCGGCAGCACGCGGTCGGTGGTGAACCAGCGCGCGTCGAGCGGGTGGTGCACCAGCACGGGGGCACGGGTGGTGGGCCGCAGCACGCCAGGGGCCGAGACGTGCTCGCCGAGCACCGAGTTGACCAGCGTGGACTTGCCCGCGCCGGTCGAGCCGCCGACCACGACCAGCAGCGGCGCCCGGGCCGCCCGCAGCCGCGGCAGCAGGTAGTCGTCGAGCTGGTCGACCGCGCGAGCCCGGTCGGTGCGGGCCGCCGCGGCGCCGGGCGTCTCCAGCGGCAGGCGCAGCGCGGCCAGCCGCGCGCGCAGCGCGTCGAGGGCGTCGACGAGGTCGGCGGTGCGGTCGCCGGACGGCGACGCCGCATGCCGGGCGGCGTCCTCCGCGGGCCCTCCCGACGGTGCCGGCGGTGCCTCCTCCGGCGGCCGCCCCGAGGCGGGCTGCTGCGGGTCGTCGGGCGCCGTCATGGGGCCAGTCTGCCCACACCCGCGCGCACGTGCAGGTCAGCGCGCCGGGGGCGGCGCACCTCTGCGCGCCGGGCGGTCCGTGCGCGACGAGGCGCCGCCCCCTGCAGAGGGGACGGCGCCCCGTGGTGCGCGTGCGAGGGTCAGTCGCGCGTGAGCTTGCGGTAGGTCACGCGGTGCGGGCGCGCGGCCTCGACGCCCAGGCGCTGCACCTTGTTCTCCTCGTACGCGGCGAAGTTGCCCTCGAACCAGTACCAGCTCGCCGGGTTCTCCTCGGTGCCCTCGTAGGCCAGGATGTGCGTGGCCACGCGGTCGAGGAACCACCGGTCGTGGGAGACGACCACGGCGCAGCCGGGGAACTCCAGCAGGGCGTTCTCCAGCGAGCCGAGGGTCTCGACGTCCAGGTCGTTGGTGGGCTCGTCGAGCAGCAGCAGGTTGCCGCCCTGCTTGAGGGTCAGGGCGAGGTTGAGGCGGTTGCGCTCGCCGCCGGACAGCACGCCGGCGGGCTTCTGCTGGTCCGGGCCCTTGAACCCGAAGGACGCGACGTAGGCGCGCGAGGGGATCTCGGTGTTGCCGACCTTGATGAAGTCCAGGCCGTCGGAGACGACCTCCCACAGCGTCTTCTTCGGGTCGATGCCGCCTCGCGACTGGTCGACGTAGGAGATCGAGACCGTCTCGCCGACCTTGAGCGAGCCGCCGTCGAGCGGCTCCAGCCCGACGATCGTCTTGAACAGCGTCGTCTTGCCCACGCCGTTCGGGCCGATGACGCCGACGATGCCGTTGCGCGGCAGCGTGAAGCTCAGCCCGTCGATGAGCTTGCGGTCGCCGAAGCCCTTCTCCAGCTTCTCCGCCTCGAGGACCACGTTGCCCAGGCGCGGGCCCGCGGGGATCTGGATCTCCTCGAAGTCGAGCTTGCGCGTGCGCTCCGCCTCGGCAGCCATCTCCTCGTAGCGGGCCAGGCGCGCCTTGCTCTTGGCCTGGCGGCCCTTGGCGTTGGAGCGCACCCACTCGAGCTCGTCCTTGAGGCGCTTGGCGAGCTTGGCGTCCTTCTTGCCCTGGACCTGCAGGCGCTCCTGCTTCTTCTCCAGGTAGGTCGAGTAGTTGCCCTCGTAGGGGTACAGGCGGCCGCGGTCGACCTCGCAGATCCACTCCGCGACGTGGTCGAGGAAGTAGCGGTCGTGGGTCACGGCGAGGACGGCGCCGGGGTAGGTCGCCAGGTGCTGCTCGAGCCACAGCACCGACTCGGCGTCCAGGTGGTTGGTGGGCTCGTCGAGCAGCAGCAGGTCGGGCTTCTCCAGGAGCAGCTTGCACAGCGCCACGCGGCGGCGCTCACCGCCGGAGAGCACCTTGACGTCGGCGTCCGGCGGCGGGCAGCGCAGGGCGTCCATCGCCTGCTCGAGCTGGGAGTCGAGGTCCCAGGCGTCGGCCGCGTCGATCTCCTCCTGCAGCTGGCCCATCTCGGCCAGCAGCGCGTCGAAGTCGGCGTCGGGCTCGGCCATGAGGGCGGAGATCTCGTTGAAGCGGTCGATCTTGCCCTTGATCCCGGCGACGGCCTCCTCGACGTTGCCGAGGACCGTCTTGTCCTCGTTCAGCGGCGGCTCCTGCTGCAGGATGCCGACCGTGTAACCCGGCGAGAGGCGGGCCTCGCCGTTGGAGGGCTGGTCGAGGCCGGCCATGATCTTGAGGATGGTCGACTTGCCGGCGCCGTTGGGGCCGACGACGCCGATCTTCGCGCCGGGCAGGAAGTTCAGCGACACGTCGTCGAGGATGACCTTGTCGCCGTGCGCCTTGCGCGCCTTGTACATGGTGTAGATGAACTCAGCCACTGGCTCGTTTCCACCGTTTCGATCGCACGGGCTTCCCGCCCGCCCGCCGGACCGGGAAGGTCGTGCGGCGGGGCGCGGGACGGATGCTGGGAGGCCGGCACGGGCGGCCGACCCCCCAGCCTACGCGACGCGCCCGGCTCAGGCGGGAACGGGCACCTGGGCAGTGCCTCCGCGCCGGGTGCCGGCCCCGTCGGTCCCGCCCTCCTCGTCCGCCCCCTCGGCGTCCTCGTCGGCCGCCTCGTCGTCGGCGACGTCCGCGGCGCCGCCCGCCCCCGCGCCCGGTGCGGCCGTCCACGGGTCGGCCCCGCCCGCGCCCGTCCGCGCGGCCTCCCCGACCGCGTCGCCGGGCCCGCCCGGGACGGTGTCCCGGTGCACCACGCGGGTGTACGTCGCGACGCCGCGGGAGACGTCGAGGGCCACGACGGCGTTGTCGACGAGCAGGGCGGTGCGCCGCTCGGTGACCTCGGCGGCGGGCTCGCCGTCGGGCGCCGGGACGCCGCGACGCACCTCGTACTCGTCCACGCCGAGCCGGCCGGTGACGACCACGGGCGTGCCCTTGGCCAGGGACTGCGAGACGTTGAAGGCGCGGTCGCCGAACGCCTTGACCGTGAACCACAGCGTCGGCCCGTCGGCCCACTCCCCCGTGCGGGGGTCGCGCACCCGCCGGGTGCTGGCCACGCGGAACGACGTCCACGGGGTGCCGCTGGCGGAGAAGGAGATCACTGGCTCGTTCCCCACGTGGCCGGTGACGGTGACGTTGACGTCGCTCATGCTGATCCTCCGGGGTCGTCGGCCCGCCCGGTGCCGGCCGCTGCCAGGAGGATCAGTCGCGGGCCGCCTCCAGCGGGCGGTCGGCGGCCGCGCCTGTGGACACCTCCGGGACCGCGAGCACTGTGGGCAGCCTCACCGCGCCCGTCAGCGGCCCGGCGGCCGGCAGGTCGCGGGCAGCCTGCGCGAGCTCGTGCGCCCGGCGGTGCTCGGCGAGCAGGCGCTGCGTCGGCGCGCCGAGCCCCTCGACGAGCACGCGGGCCAGCGCCTCGCGGCCGGCCTGGCGCACCTCCTCCTCGCGGCGGCGCGCCAGCGAGCGCCGGGTCACCACGGCGCCGAGCCACAGCGCCGCGCCCACCACGGCGAGCACCGCCGCCGCGCCCCACGCCACGACGGGCCACGGATCCGCGGCGCCGACCACGCCCGTGGTCACGAGCAGCGCCACGACGGCCGCGACCACGGCGAGCCCGAGCCCGGCGGCCGCGAGGCGCTTGACCAGGCGCGAGCGAGCGGGGCCGCGCGCGTCCAGCCCGACGGTCTGCGTCGCCGCGGTCACCTTGGCGCGCAGCTGGTCGGCCCCGTCGACCGCCTCGGCGAGCGCCCGCTGCCAGCCCGGCCGCAGGGACGCCCCGGCCCGGGTGAGCCAGCTGGAGCGGGCGAGCGTGACGGCGTCGCGGTCCGGGACGGGGAACTCCGGCTTGCCGTAGCCGTTGCGCACGGCGGCGCCCACCTGCCCCGCGACGGCGTCGAGGCCGGTGGCCTCGACCAGGACGGGCAGCTCGCGCTCGACGGCCGGCCCGAGCTGCCAGGGGATCTCCGCGGGCGTCTGGGCGAGCAGCATCCGCGCGGCGGCGTCGAGCTCACCGGCGGCGCGCCCGGCGGCCACCGACCGGCGGGCGCACACCTCCTCGAAGATCTCGCGCACCCGGGCCACGCCCTCGCCCGTGCGGGCGGACACGGGCACCACCGGCACGCCGCGCAGGCCGTCGTCCTCGAGCAGCCGCCCCAGGTCGGCCAGCAGCTCCTCGCGGCGTGCCGGCGGCACGGTGTCCACCTGGTTGAGCAGCACGAGCATGGAGGCCTCCATGCCCACGGACTCGCGCAGGTAGCCCGAGTGCAGGGCGTGGTCGGCGTACTTCTGCGGGTCCACGACCCACACCAGGAGGTCGACCAGCGGCAGCACCCGGTCCACGACCTCGCGGTGGCGCGGCTCCACGGAGTCGTGGTCGGGCAGGTCGAGCAGCACCAGGCCGGCGAGCGCCTCGGTCCGGTCGTCCTCGAGCTCGTCCGCCTGGACGATCCGCCGCTCGCGGTCCACGCCGATCCAGTCGAGCAGCGCCTCGGCGCCGTCGTCCCACGAGCACGCGGTGACGCGCGCCGTCGTGGGCCGCTTGACGCCGACGTCGGCGAAGGTCAGCCGGGAGATCTTGTTGAACAGGCTCGACTTGCCCGAGCCGGTGCCGCCGGCGAGCGCGACCACCGTGTGGTCGACGCCGAGGGCCAGCCGCTCGCGCACGCCGTCCACGGCCTGCTGGACGCGCGCACGGGTCGCGTCGTCCAGGCGGGGCCCGGCGACGGACAGCGCCTCGGCGAGGTCCTCGGTACGGGCCCGCAGGGTCGTGTCGTCGGTCACGTGAGCCTCCTCAGCTCGGCGAGCCGGACGCGCAGGCCGCTGGCCGCGTCGTCGGCGAGGGTCGGCGAGTCCAGCAGGGTCAGCACCGCGTCGAGCTCGGCCTCGACGACGGCGGCGGCGCGGTCGGCCAGGTCGTCGCGCAGGCCGGCCACGGCGGCGTCGGGCACGTCGCCGAGGACGCGCGCCAGCAGCCGCGCGGCGTCGTCGCTCCCCGCGGCGGCGGCCAGCAGCAGCGTGCCCAGGCCGTGCGGGCCGAACGCCTTGACCGCCGCGGCGACGCGCTCGGGCGCCTCGGGACCGAGCGCGTCCACCGCGGCGGCGGCGCTCTCCGACCAGGCCGCCACGCCCGCGGCGGCGGCGCGCTGCTGCGCGTCGGCCCGCTGCTCGGCGTCGGGCACGACGGCGACGCCGCCGTCCGGCGTCCCGGGGCCGGTGAGCACGGCGCGCAGCCGCTCGTGGGCGCGGGCCCCGGCCGCGGCGAGCGTGCGCGCGGCGGCGGCCTCGACGTCGGCGCGCAGCGTGCGCAGCGCCTCCTCGCGGGCGCGTCCGCCGCGGCGCGTCGAGCGCACGGTGTCGTTCTTGACCTTGACCCGGTCGACCTTGGCGCTGCCGCTGACCTCGCGCCAGCGGGCCTCGACGGACGCGCCGGCCACGACGCCCGCGGTGACGCCGTCCCTGGCGAGCGCGACGGCGTCGGCCCGCTCGGCCTCCACGGCGGCCCGCAGCCGGTGCGCCGCCTCGGCCTGCCGGTCGACGGCGTCGGCGAGCGCGGTCACCCACGCCGGCAGCGCGCCGAGCGCGCCCTTGAGGGTGCGCACCACGACGGCGCGCGAGCGCTCCGGACCGGCGAGCAGCGTCAGCCAGCGCCGGATCGGCGCCACGGTCGCGGGCTCCAGCAGGCCCTCGTGCGGGCCGACGTCGGGCACCACGAACAGCGGCACGTCGGTCATCCCGTGGTCGCGCAGGCGCTGCAGCAGGTCGCCGCGGACGGTGGTGAGCGTCTCGCGCGGGACCCGGTTGAGCACCATCGCCACCGAGGCGCCGCGCTCGGTCGCGCGCGCCAGCGCCTGCCACGGCAGGGCGTCGCCGTACCGGGAGGCGGTGGTGACGAAGAGCCACAGGTCAGCGGCCTCGAGCAGCTGCTGGGCGGTGGTGCGGTTCTCCGACAGGAACGAGTCGAGGTCCGGGGCGTCCAGCAGGGCCGTGCCGCGCGGCACGCCCGCGTGGTAGACGACCCGCGAGGCCTCGGTGGCCGGACCCTTCTGCACGACCTCCTCGTCGGCCGGGTTGAAGGCCAGGACCGGCTGGCGGGTGGTGGGGCGCAGCACGCCGGCCTCGGAGACCTCCTCGCCCAGCAGGGAGTTGTACAGCGTGGACTTGCCCGCGCCGGTGGACCCCGCGACGACGACGATCGCCGGCGAGGACAGCTCGCGCAGGCGCGGCAGCAGGTGCTCGTCCAGCTGGGCGAGCAGGCGGCCGCGAGAGGCCTCGGCGTCGGTAGCGCCCTCGATCGGCAGCACCAGGCGGACGGCGTCGATGTCACGGCGCAGGTCGCGCGCGACGTCGTAGACGGTGAGGCCGAGCTCGTCGGCGGCGCCGGGGTCCGGTCGTCCTGCGTGGCGGACGGCGCGCGATCCCAGGGGGTGTGTCACGGGGTTCATCCTGGCGGCATCCTGCCACGGCACCAAACGACCGCGCCGAGACGTCCGCCCGGAAAGTGCGAGGACCCCCGCGCCGACGGCGCGGGGGTCCTGCTGCGGGGTGGCTAACCGGGCTTGAACCGGCGACCTCCTGGACCACAACCAGGCGCTCTACCAACTGAGCTATAGCCACCACGGCCCACGTGGTGCCCCTCCGCGAGGAGGGTTTCCCTCAAGGGCCGACGGAAAGCATACCCGAGCCGAGGGGCTGCTCAGGACACGGCCGGGCGCCGCGTGACCGACGTCTCGGCGATGCGCTCGGCGACCGCGCGCACGGTCGCCGAGTCGGGGCCGGGCTGCGGCACGAACAGCGCCTCGCGGTAGTACCGCAGCTCGTCGACCGACTCGAGGATGTCGGCCAGCGCGCGGTGCCCGCCCTGCTTCTTCGGCGAGGCGAAGTAGACGCGCGGGAACCAGCGGCGGGCCAGCTCCTTGATCGAGCTGACGTCGATGATCCGGTAGTGGAGGTGTCCCACGAGCGCGGGCATGTCGCGGTCGAGGAACGTCTTGTCGGTGCCCACGGAGTTGCCGGCCAGCGGCGCCTTGCCCGGCTCCGGCACCCACTCCGCGATGTAGTCGAGCACCTGCTTCTCGGCCTCGGCGAGGGTCAGCCCGCCCGACAGCTCGTCGAGCAGGCCCGACCTCGTGTGCATCTCGCGCACGAAGTCGCCCATCTGCTCCAGCGCCCCCGCCGGCGGGGCGACGAGGACGTCGACCCCCTCGCCCAGGACGTTGAGCTCGGAGTCGGTGACGACGGCGGCGACCTCGACGAGCGCGTCGGAGCGCAGGTCCAGCCCGGTCATCTCGCAGTCGATCCAGACGATGCGGTCGTTCGGGGTGCTCACGGGCCCAGCCTACGTTCCGGCACCGCCCCCGCCGCGCCGGTGCCCGCACCGGCTCCCGGGTACGGCGAGGGCCCCGGCGCTCCGGACGGCTCGCGAGGAGACGTGCGGGCGGCGGGGCCCTCGTGCAGGTGCGGCGCCAGGCCCCGGGGGCCCGGACGTCGGGGTGGCGGTCACAGCGCCCGCCAGCCCACCAGGATGGCGGGCCGGTACTGCGGCCAGCGCAGGCCGCGACGGGGACGGACCGGGAGGCCGACGCGTCGCTCGCGAGCGAGGCGACGGACGAGGCGGGCGTTCTCGGCTTCGGCGAGACGCTCGCGGTGGTCGGCCTGCGCCAGGGCGCAGACCATCTCGGGATGCATGGTGGTGCTTCTTTCGTGACGACGGAGTGCTCGGGACGGGCCAGGTCCCCTCCACCGCCCGGCATGGGGCCGGGTCGGACGTCACCGCGGTGCGTCCCAGACTCTTCCAACGACCGTGGCTCCGGCGCGACTCTTTTTCCCGCGTCTGACGGGGTGGCGTCCGGCGGTCCGTCCAGGACCTCCGCAGGCCACGGCCGGTGCACCCCCGGGGCGCACCGCGGAACGGGCCGACCGGCGCGGCTGGCTACGATGGTGGCCACGCCTCCGTAGCTCAATGGATAGAGCACCGGCCTTCTAATCCGTAGGTTGCAGGTTCGAGTCCTGCCGGGGGCACCACGCCGGCCGGCACGCGACCCGTCCAGGCCACCGTTCAGGCCAGGGCGATCCCGACGAGGGCGAGCAGCGGCACGAGGCCCTGGCCGACCGAGCCGCCGAGGCCCTTGCCACGCTCGCGGCCCAGCCCCATCCGGTCGGCGACGACGAGCGCGAGGGCTGCCAGCAGCATGAGGCTCATGAGATAGATCGCCAGCGTCCGGCCGGCCACGTCCTGCCCGCTCGCCCACAGCACGACCGAAGCGATCGCGCCGAGGCCGATGAAGAGGTTGTAGAAACCGACGCCGAACGCCCACAGCCGGATCGCGGGGTCGTAGGCGGGCAGCCGGAACAGGCCGGAGTACACGATCGGCCGGTCGATGAGGAAGGCCTCGCAGACGAAGACCACGACGTGCACGATCCCGGCGATCAGGATCAGCACCCACACGGCGACGAGCATGCTGCCTCACCTCACCACGAGCGGCCGGACCGGACCGCCGAGCCACGATCGGCGTCGACCGGTGCTCGCGATCACGGTAGCCCTCGAGACGACGGCGCGGCAGGTCCCCGCCGGGGGAACCTGCCGCGTGGTCGGACGGCGGCTCGGAGGCCGCCGGAAGGTCAGACCCGCTTGGCGATCGCGTCGGCCAGCGCGTCGAGCGTGCGCGCCTCGCCGGAGTGCTGCAGCCACAGGGACGGCTCGGTGAGCTCGAGCTCGATGACCGTCGGCACGCCGTCCTCGCCCTCGACGAGGTCGACCCGCGCGTACAGCAGCGGCTCGGCGAGGCCGACCGCCTCCGCCGCGACCTGCAGGGCGCGGCGGGCCACGTCGATCTGCGCCGGCGTGGCCTCGACCGGCGACATCTCCTCCTCGCGGTACGAGGTCGACGCCTCTGCCGGGCCGCTCAGCAGCGCCTTCTTGTGCGCGGCGTGGCGGAACTCGCCGTCCACGAACGTCAGGCAGGTCTCGCCCTCGGTGTCCACGCTCTGGACGTACTTCTGGATCATGACCCAGCGGCCCGAGTCGAGCAGCGTCATCGCGTGCTGGATGGCCAGGGCGCGGGACTCGGCGCTGACCGGCTGGTAGCGGCCGGTGTCCTTAGCCCCGGCCGACACGACGGGCTTGACGACGAAGTCGCCGAACGCCGGCATGCGTGTGTGCACGGCCCGCTTGGACAGATGCCGGTCGGGGTCGAGCCAGATCGTCGGGATGACCGGCACGCCGGCGTCCTCCAGCGCGCGCAGGTAGCGCTTGTCGGTGTTCCAGCGCAGCACCGCGGCCGGGTTGGCCAGGCGCGGCACGCGCTCGGCCCAGGCCACGAACTCGTCGCGGCGGGCGGAGTAGTCCCAGGTCGAGCGCACGACGGCGAGGCCGTAGGCGTCCCAGTCGACGTCGGCGTCGTCCCACACCACCGGCTCGGCGGTCACGCCCCGCTCCGCGAGCGCGGCGACCAGGGGCTTGTCGTCGGTGTCGAGGTCGGGCAGCTCGGCACAGGTGACGAGGGCGACGCGGCGGGACGTGTGGTTCTCGGTGGTCACGCCCCGAGCCTAACCGGGGCCGGCGAGGCCGCCGGCGCCGCGGCGTCGGCGGCCCGCCGCAGCGCCGCGAGCACGCCGTCGGCGGTGAGCGTGCCGACGGCGTGGCTGGCGTCGTCGAGCACCCGCACCCGCCCGGGCGCCCCGGCCGGCAGGGCCGCGAGCGCCTCGAACGCCTCCGACAGCCGCGCCCCCAGCGGCACGGCCGGCGCGCCGGCAGGCGCCTCGACGCCGGCGGCCTCGACGTCGTCGCGCCCCACGCGGGCGAGCTGCAGCAGCCGCGTCTGCGCGCCCTCGCCGACGAAGTCGCGCACGCGCTCGCTCGCGGGGTGGGCGAGCACCGCCAGGGGCGGCGCCACCTGCTCCAGCACGCCGCCGGTGCCGAGGACGGCGACCCGGTCGGCGAGGCGCACGGCCTCGTCGATGTCGTGCGTGACCAGCACCACGGTGGTGCCGACGTCGGCGAGGATCCGGCCCACCTCGGCCTGCAGCTGCCGGCGCCGCTCGGGGTCCACGGCGCCGAACGGCTCGTCGAGCAGCAGCACCGGCGGGTCGGTGGCCAGGGCCCGGGCCACGCCCACCCGCTGGCGCTCGCCGCCGGAGAGCTGGTGGGGATAGCGGCGGCCGTAGGTGGCCAGCGGCAGGCCGACGAGCTCGAGCACCTCGGCGACGCGGTCGCGCGTGCGGCGCCGGTCCCAGCCGAGCAGCCGCGGGACCGTCGCGACGTTCGCGGCGACGGTCCGGTGCGGCAGCAGGCCGACGTCCTGGATGACGTAGCCGGTGCGGCGGCGCAGCCGCACCGGGTCGGTGCGCGCGACGTCCTCGCCGTCGAGCAGCACCCGCCCGCTCGTGGGCTCCACGAGGCGGTTGATCATCCGCAGGGTGGTGGACTTGCCGCAGCCGGACGGCCCGACGAGGGCGAGCACCTCCCCGGGTTCGACGACGAGGCTCAGCGACCCGACGGCCACCGTCCCGTCGGGGTACTCCTTGCGGACGGCGTCGAGCTCGATGCGCGCGGACACGACCCCGACACTAGCGGTCCCGTCGGCGGCGCCCGCTAGGTTCGGGGCATGCCCGGCAACCCGTGGTTCTCGCTCGAGTGGGTCCGCGCGAACGCTGACGTGCTCGCGACGCGCAGCTGGCAGCACCTGCTGCTCACCCTGGAGGCCGTGGCGATCGCCGCGGCGGTCGCGGTGCCGCTGGCGCTGCTGGTGGGCCGACGGCGGCGCGCGGCCGGCGCCGTGGTCGGCACCGCCTCGGTGCTGTACACGGTGCCGTCGCTGGCGCTGTTCGCCGTGCTCGCGCCGCTGCTGGGCATCGGTCGCACGCCCGTCCTCGTGGGGCTGGTGGTGTACGCGCTGCTGGTGATCCTGCGCCAGACGCTCGCCGGGCTGCAGTCCGTGGACCCCGCGGCGCTGGACGCCGCGCGCGGGCTCGGCTACGGCCCGGCGCAGGTCACCCTCCGCGTGCAGCTGCCCGCCGCGCTGCCGGCCGTGGTCTCCGGCCTGCGGCTGGCGACGGTCACGACCGTGGCGCTGGTGACCGTCGGCGTCGTGGTCGGCTACGGCGGCCTCGGGCAGCTGATGTTCGAGGGCTTCCGCAACAACTTCCACCGCGCCGAGATCACCACGGCCACGCTCGCGTGCCTGCTGATGGCCCTGGTCCTCGACACGCTGCTGTGGGCCGCCGGCCGCGCCGCGACGCCGTGGCTGCGGGGCCGGGCCGACGGCGGTCGCCGGGCGGGCCACGGGCAGCCCGCACGGGCGTCAGTGCGGGCAGGCACGGGGACTGACCTGGGGGCGGACGGGCGCGGGGAGGCGGCATGACCGGCGACGGCGTCCTGGCGCAGGCCCTGCGCTACCTCAACGACCCGCTGTCGTGGACCGCGCCGGGCGGGATCCTCGACCTGACCGGGCAGCACCTGGTGATGTCGGTCCTGGCGGCGCTGCTCGCCGCCGCCGTCGCGCTGCCGCTGGGCGCCTGGCTCGGCCACGCCGGCCGGGGCGCCGCCGTCGTCGTCGCGCTCTCCAACACGTCCCGGGCGCTGCCCACGCTCGCGGTCATCCTGCTGCTGGCCACCGCCGGGCTCTTCGGTGACACGGCCACGGTGCTGGCGGCCGCGCTGTTCGCCGTGCCCGTGCTGCTGGTCGGGGCCTACGAGGGGGTGCGGGGCGCCGACCCGGCTGCGCGCGACGCCGCCCGCGGCCTCGGCATGCCGGGCGGGCGGGTGCTGTGGCAGGTGGAGCTGCCGCTCGCCGTGCCGCTGCTGGCCGCCGGGGTGCGCACCGCGGTGGTGCAGGTGGTCGCCACCGTCCCGCTCGCCGCCCTGGCCGGCGGCGGCGGCCTGGGCCACGTCATCGCCTTCGGCATGGGCACGCAGCGCTACGGCCAGGTGCTCGCCGGCGGCCTGCTGGTCGCCGCGCTGTGCCTGGTGGTCGACGGGCTGCTCGCCCTCGCGCAGCGGTTCGCGGTGCCGCGGCCCCTGCGGGCTCGCGCGGCCGCCACCGCGGCGCGCTGACCTGCGGTGCGGCCGGGCGGCGGGACTGCCCGGCGCGCCGTCCGTGTTGCCGTTGTCGGTGGCGCACGGTCGAATGGGCCCGCCACCGGCGGCACGCGGCCACGCGCGCCACGACGGGACCCACAGAACCGGAGCAGACGATGACCCTCCCCCGCCCTGCCCGCGCCGCGAGCCTCGCGGCCGCCGCCGCGGCGATCCTCGCCCTCGCCGGCTGCGGCGCCCCCGGCTCCGCCGGCGGCTCCGCCGACGCCTCGGCCACGACGGGTGGTTCGGCCGCCCCGGTCGCCGCCACGTGCGAGCCCGTCCCGGACGACGCGCTGGTCGTGCTCGAGGACGACCGGCACCTGCAGACGGTCGACAACGTCGTCCCGGCGGTGAACGCCGCGACCGCCGACGCGGACCCCGCCCTCGTGCCGCTGCTGGACTCGGTCTCCGCCGCGCTGGACACCGACACGCTCATCCGGCTCAACCGCGCGGTCGACGTCGAGCGGCGCAGCTCGCAGGAGGTCGCCGCCGAGTTCGTCGAGCAGTCCGGCCTGGCCGCGACCGACGCCGGCGCCGGCGGGGGCCGCGCGGTCGCCGTGGGCGCCGCCGACTTCGCGGAGAGCGCCACGCTCGGGGCGATCTACGCCGCGGTGCTCGACTCGGCCGGCTACGACGTCACCGTGACCACGATCGGCAACCGCGAGACCTACCTGCCCGCGCTGCAGGACGGCTCGCAGGTGCAGGTGGTGCCGGAGTACGTCGGCACGCTGGCGGAGTTCCTCAACAAGCAGGTCAACGGCGCCGACGCCGAGCCGGTCGCCAGCGGAGACCTGGACGCCACGGTGGAGGCGCTCACCGGCCTCGGCGAGCAGTCCGGCCTCGTCTTCGGCACGCCGTCGGCCGCCCAGGACCAGAACGCCTACGCCGTGACCCAGGCGTTCGCGCAGGAGCACGACGTGCGGACCCTGTCCGACCTGGCCGAGGCCTGCGAGGGCCTGGTGCTCGGCGCCGGCCCGGAGTGCACCGACCGGCCCTTCTGCCAGCCGGGGCTCGAGGAGACCTACGGCCTGACGTTCAGCGAGTTCCGCTCCCTCGACGCCGGCGGTCCGCTGACCAAGGCCGCGCTGCAGAAGGGCGAGATCACCCTCGGCCTCGTGTTCAGCTCGGACGGCGCGCTCGCGACCTCCTGACCCGCACCGCGCACGGCTCCGCCCGGCGCCCTCGGCCACGGCCGGGTCGCCGGGCGGCCGCGTGCCGGGCGCGGTCGCGTCACAGGCCGTAGGCCTCCAGGAACCGCAGCCACACCTCGCTCACCGTGGGGTAGGCGGGCACCGCGTGCCAGAGCCGGTCCAGCGGCACCTGCCCGACGACGGCGATCGTCGCGGCGTGCAGCATCTCCCCCGCCTCCGGCCCGACGAACGTCGCACCGACCAGCACCCGCCGCTCCGTGTCCACGACGACCTGGGCGCGACCCGCGTAGTCGCGGCCGGTGACGCTGGCCCCGGCGACGTCGCCCAGCTCGTAGGCCACCGTCCGCACCGGCAGCCCGGCGGCGCGGGCCTCACGCTCGGTCAGCCCCACCCAGGCCACCTGCGGCCGCGTGAACACCACCTGTGTGCGCGCCGCGTGGTCAGCGGTCGCGGCGTAGCGCGACCAGGGGCGGGGCTCCTGCCCCGGCGCGGGGGCGGGCTCGCCCGCCGTCGGCGCACCGGACGCGCCGGCGTCGCCGAAGCGGGCGGCGATCACGTCGCCCACCACCCGGCCCTGGTACTTGCCCTGGTGGGTGGTCTGCGCGCGGCCGGTCACGTCGCCGCACGCGTACAGCCACGGCCCGTCGGGGCCGGCCGGCACGCCCTGCACGGCCAGGGTGTCGTCGACGGCGAGCGCCGTGCCCGCCTCCAGGCCCAGCGCGTCGACGCCGAGGTCGCCGGTGCGCGGCACGCGCCCGGTGGCCACGAGCACCTCGGCGGCGGTGACCGTCTGCTCGGCGCCGCCGTCGACGGCGAACGTCACGGTGACGGGGCCGCCCGGCTCGCTGCGGGACACGGACCGCACGTCGGCGCCGAGGCGCAGGTCGACCCCCAGGTCGCGCAGCGCCTGGCCCACCAGCTCGCCCGCGAACGGCTCCGCGCCCGACAGCAGGCCGCCGCGTGCCAGGAGCGTCACCCGCGAGCCGAGGTCGGCGTAGGCGGTGGCCATCTCGGCGCCCACCACGCCGCCGCCGATCACCACGAGCGACGCGGGCACCGTCGCGGCGGCGGTGGCCTCGCGGCTGGCCCACGGCGCCGCCTCGGCCAGCCCGGGCACGTCGGGCAGCACGGGCACGCTGCCGGTGGCGACGACGACGGCGTGCCGCGCCCGCAGGCGTCGCGGGGCGCCGCCGGCCACGCCCGCCGCGCGGCCGGCATCACCGTTTCCGTCCCCGCTGCCGTGCCCGTCCCCGCCGCCGTCCGCGCGTCCGGCGCCGACCAGCTCGTCGACCTCCGCGTCGACGGGCGTCACCTCGACGAGCCGCTCCCTCGCCAGCCGGGCGTGGCCGCGCACCAGCGTGATGCCGGCCGACTTGAGCCAGGCCTCCTGCCCGGCGTCGTCCCACCCGCTGGTGGCCTCGTCGCGCCAGCGCAGCACCGCCTCGACGTCGAGCGGCCCGTCCCCGAGCGGGCCGGCGCCGCCGACGCCGGGCGTGGCGGCGGCCGCCGCGCGGGCCGCGCCGGGGCGCAGGAGCGCCTTGGAGGGCATGCAGGCCCAGTAGGAGCACTCCCCGCCCACCAGCTCGGCCTCGACCAGCGCCACCGACAGCCCGGTGCGCCCGGCCCGGTCGGCGGCGTTCTCCCCGACCGGACCCCCGCCGATCACGACGACGTCGAAGGTCTCCTCGCCCGGGTCGGCCCGTCGGTCGGTCGCCGCCGCGGTCATTGCCTCGGTCTCGTTCCCCGTCATGCGGCCATGGTCGCCCGCCCGCGCGGCGGGCGCGCGGGCAGGCGACCGTGTCGGCGTGTCGTTCGGTGTGCCGTGGTGCCGGCCGGCGCCGGTCAGTGGCTGGCGGTGGCGCGCTCCGCGCCCGCGCCGGTGAGCGAGCGGACCTCCATCTCGGCGAACTTCTCCGGGTGCGGCGGCTCGGAGCTCACCAGCGTGCCGACGATGCCCAGCAGGAAGCCGAGCGGGATCGACACCAGGCCCGGGTTGGTCAGAGGGAACCAGTCGAAGTCGGCGCCCGGGATCATCGCCGTCTCGCTGCCGGAGACCACCGGCGAGAACACGATGAGCACGATGCACGAGATCAGTCCGCCGTAGATGCTCCACAGTGCGCCGGCGGTGTTGAACCGCTTCCAGAAGAGCGAGTACACGATCGTCGGCAGGTTGGCCGACGCGGCGACCGCGAACGCGAGCGCGACGAGGAACGCCACGTTCTGCTTCTGGGCCAGCACGCCGCCGCCGATCGCGACGAGCCCGATGACGACCACCGTCCAGCGGGCGATGCGGACCTCGGCGTCGGGGTTGACCCGGCCCTTCTTGATCACGTTGGCGTAGATGTCGTGCGAGAAGCTCGCCGCCGCGGTGATCGTCAGACCGGCGACGACGGCGAGGATCGTCGCGAAGGCGACCGCGGCGATGATGCCGAGCAGGATCTCGCCGCCGAGCGCGAACGCCAGCAGCGGCGCCGCCGAGTTCACGCCGCCCGGGGCGGCGTTGATGGTCTCGGGCCCCACGAGCGCGCCGGCGCCGTACCCGAGCACGAGCGTGAACAGGTAGAAGATGCCGATCAGCCAGATCGCCCAGACCACCGAGCGGCGGGCCTCCTTGGCCGTGGGCACCGTGTAGAAGCGCATGAGCACGTGCGGCAGGCCGGCGGTGCCGAGCACGAGGGCCAGCGCCAGGGACAGGAAGCTGAGCTTGGACAGCCCGGTGGCGCCGTACTGGCGGCCCGGCTCGAGCAGCGACTGCCCGCCCTCGCCGGCGGCGTCGACGGCGCCCTGCAGCAGCGCGGAGAGGTTGAAGCCGAACTTCGACAGCACCCAGATCGTCATCACGGCGGCGCCGGCGATGAGCAGCACGGCCTTGATGATCTGCACCCAGGTGGTGCCCTTCATGCCGCCGACCAGCACGTACAGGATCATCAGCACGCCCACGACGGTGATGACCGCGCTGATGCCCGCCGCGGAGTCCACCCCCAGGAGCAGGGCCACCAGGCCACCGGCGCCGGCCATCTGGGCCAGCAGGTAGAAGAAGACCACGAGCAGCGTGGCCAGCGCCGCGGCCATGCGCACGGGGCGCTCGCGCAGCCGGAACGACAGCACGTCCGCCATCGTGAACTTGCCGGTGTTGCGCAGCAGCTCCGCGACGAGCAGCAGGGCCACCAGCCAGGCGACGAGGAAGCCGATCGAGTACAGGAACCCGTCGTAGCCGTTGATCGCGATGGCGCCGCAGATGCCCAGGAACGAGGCGGCCGACAGGTAGTCGCCGGCGATGGCGGTGCCGTTCTGGGGGCCGGTGAACGACCGTCCGCCGGCGTAGAAGTCCGCGGCGGACTTGTTCTGCCGCGACGCGCGCAGCACGACGAAGAGCGTCACCGCCACGAAGGCGGCGAAGATGCTCAGGTTGACCGCAGGGTTGCCGACGTCGGTGCCGGCGGCGGCCTGCACGACGGTGCCCGGGGCCGCGGGGCCGGCGGGCAGGGCGGTGGCGATCGCGCTCACAGGTCGTCCCCCTCGATCTCACGGCGCAGGGCGTCGGCCTGCGCGTCGAAGCGCTGGTTGGCCCAGCGGGCGTAGAGCATGGTGATGACGAACGTCGAGACGAACTGCCCCAGCCCGAACAGCAGCCCGACGGTGATCGCCGAGCCGCCGAGGCGGATGCTCATGAAGTCGTGGGCGTAGTTGGCGAGCAGGACGTACACGAAGTACCAGACGAGGAACAGCGCCGTCAGCGGGAACACGAAGCTGCGGAACCGGCGGCGCAGGTCCTGGAACTCCGGTGATCTCTCGACGCGCTGGTAGTCCGTCTCGCCGGCAGAGCGTGCCGGCTCGGCAAGTTCGGCCATGATGCCTCCGTTGGCATGCAGTCGGCGGGCCAAGGTGCGCACCGTCGCGCACCGACCACCACCGAGAGGGGTCGCGCACACCCTGCCCGGCTCCGCGGGGTGACGCAAGCCACACGGCTGGCGCGCCGCGGCGGCCGGGGCAGATCCGGGCCGCTCCGGCCGCTCCGGCCGCTCCGGCCGCTCCGGCCGCTCCGGCCGCTCCGGCCGCTCCGGCCGCTCCGGCCGCTCCGGCCGCTCCGGCGTCAGCGGCGCACGTACTCCAGGTCCGTGACCGCCCGCCCGGCGGCGAGCCCCTTGCGCTCGAAGCTGGTGAGCACGCGCCCGGCGTAGCGCGGCGCGACGGCGCCGGCGCCGTGGGCGTTGCGGAAGTCCTCGCTCGCCTCGAGCACCTCGAGCATCTGCTCGCCGTACTCCGCCCAGTCGGTGGCCAGGCGCCACACGCCGCCGGGGCGCAGAACCCGGGCCGCGAGCGCGGCGAAGCCCGGGGTGACGAGCCGCCGCTTGTGGTGGCGCGACTTGGGCCACGGGTCGGGGAAGAAGATCCACAGCTCGTCGAGCGACCCGGCGGCCAACGACGTCTCGAGGAGCTCGGCCGCGTTGACCTGCAGCAGGCGCAGGTTGTCCAGGCCCTGCCCCGCGTTCTGCTTCTCCGCCCGGACGATGGTCTGCGCCAGCCCCGGCGTGTACACCTCGACGGCGAGGTGGTCGCGCTCGGGGTGGCGCGACGCGGCCTCCACGACGTTCTCGCCCTGGCCCGACCCGATCTCCAGGACCAGCGGCGCCCGCCGGCCGAAGACGGCCTCGGCGTCGAACCGCCACGCCGGGTCCACCGACGTGCGCGCCGTCGCCCGCGGCGCCTCGACGAGGTAGCGCCCCCGCTTGGCGTCCCAGGCGCGCTGCTGGCTGGTGGTCAGGCGCGCGCTGCGGCGCACGAAGCTCACCGGCTGCGTGCGGTAGCGGCGCAGGTCCGCGCCCGACGACGCCGCGGCGTCCGCCGGCAGGTCAGGGTCCGGCGCGGCGGTCGGGGTGAGGGAGGTCGGCTCGGGCACCGCACCAGGGTACGAGGCCTGCGGCCGACGTCGGCCCCGGACGTCGCCGCCGGCGGCGGCCCGCAGCGACGACGAAGCCCCCGCCTGCTGGCGAGGGCTTCGGAAGGGTGCGCCATCAGGGACTCGAACCCCGAACCCGCTGATTAAGAGTCAGCTGCTCTGCCAATTGAGCTAATGGCGCGTGGCGCAGATGCTAGCAGGCGACCCTGACGGCATCCGCTCACGGACGAGGCACCCACCGCCGGTGGGTGCCTCGCTGGTGCGCCATCAGGGACTCGAACCCCGAACCCGCTGATTAAGAGTCAGCTGCTCTGCCAATTGAGCTAATGGCGCGCAACGGGGAGAAACGTTACCAGGTCGCGGCGGCGTGCACGTACTCGGCGCAGGGTGACCTGCGCGACACGCCGACGCGCGCCGGCGACGTCGCCGCAGGTCACGTCCGGGCGACGGCGTCGCGGCCGGAGCGCGACGGCTCAGAGGTACAGGCCGGTGGCGCCGGCGTCCGACTCCTTCTCGCTCACCCCGTGCACGTCGCGCTCGCGCAGGAGCACGTAGTCGGTGCCGCCGAGCTCCACCTCGGCCCGCTCCTCGGGGTCGAACAGCACACGGTCGCCCACCGCGACCTGCCGCACGTGCTCGCCCTTGGCCACGACCACCGCCCACGCCAGGCGCTTGGGGCCCTTGGCCGTCGCGGGGATCACGAGGCCTGCCGACGTCTGCCGCTCGGCGGCGTCCACCTCCGGCTGCACGAGCAGCCGGTCGAACAGCATGCGGACGGGCACGGACGCCGGGGCGGTGGAGGTGCGGGATGCTGCGGTGCTCACAGGACAACGGTAGTCGGCCCGGGCGCGGATAGGCTCGGAGGACTGCTCGTCCTCCCCCGTCCCCCGCACCCCAGGAGCGCCCCGTGACCCGCCTCGCCGCCGGCGACGCCGCCCCCGACTTCACCCTGCCCGCCACCGGCACCGCCGACGGGACGTTCTCCCTGGCCAAGGCCCTGGCTGAGCCGGGCCGCAAGGGCGTGGTCGTGTACTTCTACCCGGCGGCGATGACGCCCGGCTGCACCACCGAGGCGTGCGACTTCCGCGACTCGCTCGCGTCGCTGCAGGGCGCCGGCTACGCCGTCGTGGGCGTCTCCCCCGACCCGGTCGAGAAGCTCGAGAAGTTCGCCGAGCGCGACGCGCTCACCTTCCCCCTGGTGTCCGACGCCGACCACGCCGTCCTGGACGCGTACGGCGCGTGGGGCGTGCGCAAGCTCTACGGCAAGGACGTCACCGGCGTCATCCGCTCGACCGTCGTGGTGGCGCCGGACGGCTCGGTCGCCGTCGCGCAGTACAACGTCAAGGCGACGGGCCACGTCGCGCGGCTGCGCAGGACGCTGGGCATCGACGCCTGAGCGCACGCCCGGCGCGCCCGCGCAGGCGCGCCGGGCCCCCGACAGGAGGGTGCACGACCTCTAGACTGGGGCCCGCGCGCGAGTGGCGTAATCAGGTAGCCGCGCTGGATTTAGGTTCCAGTGCCTTCGGGCGTGCGGGTTCGAGTCCCGCCTCGCGCACCTCGGCCCGACGGGCCGCACGACCCTCCCCGCGATCCCGCGCGGGCGGGAGGGCGCCGGCATACCGTGAGGAGTCACGGGCGGTATCGCCCCGGAGGCGTGAAGCCGTCGCGTCCCCCGCCGGAATCCTGGGGAGTCCGCCGTGCTGGACACCGAAACGCCGATACTCGCTCCTGCCAGGCCACGCCGGAGCCTCGGCCGCGCCGTCGTCAGCTGGGTGACCTCCACCGACCACAAGACGATCGGGCGGATGTACCTGGTCGCCTCGTTCGCGTTCTTCCTGTTCGCCGGGCTGCTGGCGCTGCTGATCCGCGCCGAGCTGTTCTCCCCCGGGATCCAGATCGTGCAGACGCGCGAGCAGTACAACCAGCTCTTCACGATGCACGGCACGATCATGATGCTGCTGTTCGCGACACCGCTGTTCGCGGGCTTCGCGAACATGATCATGCCGCTGCAGATCGGCGCCCCCGACGTCGCGTTCCCGCGGCTGAACATGCTGTCGTTCTGGCTGTTCCTGTTCGGCGGCCTCATCGTCGTCGGCGGCTACCTGACCGCGTCGGGCCCGGCCTCGTTCGGCTGGACCGCGTACACGCCGCTGTCGGAGACGACGTTCAGCCCGGAGGTCGGCGGCGACCTGTGGGTCTTCGGCCTGGCCATGGCCGGCTTCGGCACCATCCTCGGCGCCGTCAACTTCATCACCACGATCATCACCATGCGCGCGCCGGGCATGACGATGTTCCGGATGCCGATCTTCACCTGGAACACCCTCACCACCAGCCTGCTGGTGCTGATGGCGTTCCCCGTGCTCGCCGCCGCCCTGTTCGCCCTGGGCGCCGACCGCACGCTCGGCGCCCAGATCTACACCTCCAGCGGCGGCGGCCCGATCCTGTGGCAGCACCTGTTCTGGTTCTTCGGCCACCCCGAGGTGTACGTCATCGCGCTGCCGTTCTTCGGCATCGTCACCGAGATCTTCCCCGTGTTCAGCCGCAAGCCGCTGTTCGGCTACCGCGGCATGGTCTACGCCACGATCGCGATCGCGGCGCTGTCGATGACCGTGTGGGCCCACCACATGTTCGCCACGGGGGCGGTGCTGCTGCCGTTCTTCGCCTTCATGACGATGCTGATCGCCGTGCCGACGGGCGTGAAGTTCTTCAACTGGATCGGCACGATGTGGCGGGGCAAGCTCACCTTCGAGACGCCCATGCTGTGGTCCATCGGCTTCCTGGTGACGTTCCTGCTCGGCGGCCTGACCGGCATCATCCTGTCGAGCCCCGCGATGGACTGGCACGTCCACGACACCTACTTCGTCGTGGCGCACTTCCACTACGTCGTGTTCGGCACCGTGGTGTTCGCGATGTTCGCGGGCTTCTACTTCTGGTGGCCCAAGCTCGTCGGCCGCATGCTCAACGAGCGTCTGGGCAAGATCCACTTCTGGATGCTGTTCGTCGGCTTCCACATGACGTTCCTCGTCCAGCACTGGCTGGGCGTGGAGGGCATGCCGCGCCGCTACGCCGACTACATGCCGAACGACGGGTTCACCTGGGAGCACCGGCTCTCGTCCGTCGGCGCGTTCCTGCTGGGGGCCTCCACGCTGCCGTTCCTGTGGAACGTCTACACCACGTGGCGCAACGCGCCGAAGGTCACGGTCGACGACCCGTGGGGCTACGGCCGCTCGCTGGAGTGGGCCACGTCCTGCCCGCCGCCGCGGCACAACTTCGTGACGCTGCCGCGGATCCGCTCCGAGTCGGCCGCCTTCGACCTCCACCACCCGCAGGTGGTGGCGATGGAGGAGCACGCGCCCGGTCAGGGCGGGCTGTCCCTGGTCTACGGCGAGGCGGACCGTCGTGGCCAGCAGCAGCAGGCGCGCGAGCGTCAGCGGCGCCCAGGGAAGCAGCCGGGCGAGGACTCCACGACCGTGCGGATCACCGATCCGGACGAAGAGCGCTGACGGCGCCCCCGGCCCGTCCGCGCTCGGCGACCCGGAGCGTCAGACCACCTGCCCGGCACGACGACGGGCCCCGCACCTGCCGGTGCGGGGCCCGCCGGTCCTCGAGGACGCCGGGTCGCCGGCGCCGCGGCGGCTCAGGCCTGCGGCGCGTCCCCGTGCTCGTGCGGCGTGCCGTTGCTCTGCGCGGCGATCGCCTGGCGCACCTCGTCCATGTCGAGGTTCTTCACCGCGTCGACCACCTGCTGCAGGGCCGGACCGGGCAGCGCGCCTGCCTCGTTGAAGACGAGCACGCCCTCGCGGAACGCCATGAGCGTCGGGATGGCGGTGATCCCGGCCGCGGCGGCGATGCGCTGGTGCGCCTCGGTGTCCAGCTTCGCGTGGACCACCTCGGGGTTCGTCTCGGACGACTTCTCGTAGACGGGCGCGAACATCTTGCACGGGCCGCACCAGTCGGCCCAGAAGTCGACCAGCACGATGTCGTTCTCGGTGACGGTCTTCTCGAAGGTGTCGTCGGTCAGCTCGACCGTGGCCATGACCAGTCCTCTCGTCGGGTTCCCTTGGCACAGCGTCCCGACGTGCCCGGGTATTCCCGGCGTCGGGTCGCCCCGGCGACGTACCCACGGGGCGCCGCGGCCGCATGACCGGGGCTCCGCGCGGTGGATCTGGTAGCAATGTCCCGTGACCGACACCGCCGAGCTTCCCGAGCCGCCCGACGACTGGCGCCCCGACAACCCCCGCCCGGCGGGCTGGCTGACGCCGGAGGACCTCGCCGTCGTGCGCGCGCAGCTGCCGCTGGTCTACGTGGACGCCGTGCCGGTGCGCGTGGACGAGTCGGGCGACGTGGTCGCCGTGGGCCTGCTGCTACGCATGGGGCCGCGGGGCCTGACCCGCTCCCTGGTCTCCGGCCGCGTGCTGTACCACGAGCGCATCCGCGACGCGCTGCTGCGGCACATCGAGAAGGACCTGGGCCCGGTCGCGCTGCCGCAGGTGCCCGCCTCGCCGCAGCCGTTCACGGTCGCCGAGTACTTCCCCACCCCGGGCATCACGCCGTTCCACGACCCGCGCCAGCACGCGGTCTCGATGGCGTACGTCGTGCCGGTCGGCGGCGACTGCCGCCCGCAGCAGGACGCCCTCGACCTGGCTTGGCTCACGCCCGAGGAGGCGTGCAGCGACGTGGTGCAGGCCGAGTTCCAGGGCGGGCGCGGCGTGCTGGTCAAGCAGGCGATGGCCTGGGTGGGCCGGCTGGCCTGAGCGGGGCGCTCGCCGCGCGGCCGGCCCGGGGCGGGCGGCTCAGCCCAGCGTGAGCACCGGCCAGTCCGCCAGGTCGGCACGCATGCGCCGGTCGTGCGTGGCGACGACCACCGCCGCCGCGGTGCGCGCCAGCGCCCGGGTCAGCTCGTCGACGAGGTCGATGCTCAGGTGGTTGGTCGGCTCGTCGAGGATCAGCAGGTGCGGCGCCGCCACGAGCGTGCGCGCCAGCTCGAACCGGCGCCGCTGGCCCGCCGACAGCTCGGACAGGGGCCGGTCCAGGTCCTCCTCCGCGAGCAGGCCGAGCGCGGCCACCGGCACCACGTGGGCGGGGTCGAGCTGCCCGCGCGAGAGCAGCGCCAGCGCCTCGTTGGCCGCCGCGTCGAAGCCGGTGAGCGTGGCCGGGTCGTCGAGGCCGCGCCCGACGATCGGTCCGTTCTCCTGCCCCACGACGCCGACGCGCACGCCGGCGACGGCCGTGCGGGTGCCCCGGTCCAGCGGCAGCCGCCCCGCCAGCGCGGCCAGCAGCGTCGACTTGCCCGTGCCGTTCGGCCCGACGACGAGCAGCCGCCCCGACGGCGGGACCGCGAGGCGCGTGCCGGGCAGGTCGAGGCGCACGGCGCCGTCCGGCGCCACGACCCGCGGGCTGCGCAGCTCCACGAGCGGCTCGGCCGGGTCCCAGCCGGGCGACATCGCCGGCAGGTCGGGGAACGCCAGCTCCCGCGGCGGGGTCGGCACCTCGACCGCCTCGGCCTCGAGCCGCTCGATGAGCCGGTCGGCGGCCTTGACGTGGATGCGCGCGCGCGTGCCGCGGCGGTGCTTCTGCGACCCCTTGGGCGGGCGCCACTCGTCGGACAGGCCCTCGTAGGACGCGTCCAGCCGCTCGGCCAGGAGCGCCGCGCGCTTGCGCTCGGCGCGGTAGCGCTGGCGCCAGCGGTGCAGCGCCTGCGACTTGGCGAACCGGTAGGCGAGGTAGCCGGGCTGCCCGTACAGCGCCGGGCGGCCGTCCATCGCCGGGTCGAGGTCGAGGATCGCCGTCGCGACGTCGTCGAGCAGCTCGCGGTCGTGGGTCACGAGCACGACGCCGCCGCGCCAGGCCTGCAGCTCGGCGGTGAGGAACGCGATCGCGTCGTCGTCGAGGTGGTTGGTGGGCTCGTCGAGCAGCAGCAGGTCGCTGCGCTCGGCGAGCCGGCACGCCAGCCGCACCCGGTAGCGCTGGCCCACGCTGAGGCTTTCGAGCGGCCGGCCCGGGTCGCGCTCGGCGCCCAGGCGGGTCAGGGCGACGTCGACCCGGCGGTCGGCGTCCCAGGACTCCAGGTGCTCGGCACGGGCCAGCAGGTCGGTCAGCGCGCCGAGGTCCCCGGAGTCGTGGTCGAACGCCGCGGCGGCGGCCTCGAGCTCGGCCGCGACCTGCCGCACGCCGGCGAGCGTCGCCTGCACGACGTCGCCGACGGTCTGCCCGGGCGCGGGCGTCAGCTCCTGCTCGACGAGCGCGAGCGTGCCCTGGCGGCGCACCTGCCCGCTGCGCGGGTGCAGGTCGCCGGCCAGCAGGTGCAGCAGCGTCGACTTCCCGGAGCCGTTCTCCCCCACCACGCCGAGGCGCACGCCGTCGGACACCCGCAGGTCGACGTGCTCCAGGACCTGCCGGCCCGGGTAGGCGAACGCGAGGTCGGAGGCGACGAGGTGCACCCGACAACCCTACGGGGCGGCCCCGGGCGCGCGCTCGGGCCCTCCCCGGGTGCGGCTTCCGGCCGCCCCGGGCGCGTCGGGGGCCACCGCTAGGGTGGCCGCATGAGCGAGATCCTGCGCGCCGACGGGCGCACCCCCGACCAGCTGCGCCCCGTGACCATCACCCGCGGCTGGCTCGACGCCGCCGAGGGCTCCGTGCTGGTCGAGTTCGGCCGCACGCGGGTGCTGTGCGCCGCCTCGTTCACCGAGGGCGTGCCGCGCTGGAAGAAGGGGTCTGGCGAGGGCTGGGTCACCGCCGAGTACGCGATGCTGCCGCGCGCCACGTCCACGCGCTCGGACCGCGAGTCGGTCAAGGGCCGCGTGGGCGGCCGCACCCACGAGATCTCCCGCCTGATCGGCCGGTCGTTGCGCGCGATCATCGACGTCGCGGCGCTCGGCGAGAACACGATCGTGCTCGACTGCGACGTGCTCCAGGCCGACGGCGGCACCCGCACCGCGGCGATCACCGGCGCGTACGTCGCGCTGGCCGACGCGGTGGCGTGGGGCCAGCGCCACGGGCACATCACCGGCGGCAAGCCGGTGCTCACCGACTCGGTCTCGGCCGTGAGCGTCGGCATCATCGACGGCACCCCGATGCTCGACCTGCCCTACGTCGAGGACGTGCGCGCCGAGACCGACATGAACGTCGTGGTCACCGGCTCGGGCACGTTCGTGGAGGTGCAGGGCACCGCCGAGCACGCCCCGTTCGACCGCGACGAGCTGAACGTACTGCTCGACCTGGCCCTGGCCGGCAACGCCGAGCTCGCGCAGCTGCAGCGCGAGGCGCTCGGCGCGGAGCTGGTCCGATGACCGCCCCCGCCGACGCGGGCGCGCCCCTGGCGGTGCCGGCCGGCGCGCGCCTGGTGCTGGCCACCCACAACCGCGGCAAGCTGGTGGAGCTGGTCGCGATCCTGCGCTCCCAGCCGGGCCTGGACGCCTTGCCCGACGACGCCGTGGTGACCGCGGGCGACCTCGGCGCCCCGGAGCCGGTCGAGGACGGCCTCAGCTTCGCCGAGAACGCGCTGATCAAGGCGCGGGCGCTGTGCGCGGCCAGCGGCCTGCCGGCGGTGGCCGACGACTCCGGCCTCGCCGTGGACGTCCTGGGCGGCGCCCCGGGGATCTTCTCGGCCCGCTGGTCGGGCCGGCACGGCGACGACGCCGCCAACCTCGAGCTCCTGCTCGCGCAGATCTCGGCCATCCGCGCGCCGGAGCACCGCCGCGCGGCGTTCGTCTGCGCCGCCGCCCTCGTCACGCCCGACGGGCGCGAGGAGGTCTGCTTCGGGGAGATGCCCGGCTACCTGGTCGACGCCCCGCGCGGCCGGCACGGCTTCGGCTACGACCCGATCCACGTGCCGGACGAGCAGGCCCCGGGCCCGGACGGCCGCCCGGGCACGCGCACCTCGGCCGAGCTCACGCCGGAGGAGAAGAACGCCATCAGCCACCGCGGCAAGGCGTTCCGCGAGCTGGCCCCGCTCGTCGCGGCGGCGCTCGAGGCCTGACCCCGGCCGGTGCGCGCCGGCGGTACGTGCGCCGAGACCCGGATCCTCGGGCCTGTCCCGGGCGGGCAAGGCCCGACGATCCGGGTCTCGGCGCGTGCCGGGCGGACGGTCAGGAACGGGCGGCGGCCCGGCGGCGGGCCACGGTGTCCATGGCGCGCCAGCCGAGCATCGTCACGGCCAGGAACACGGCGGTGACGATCCCGAACGACACGGCGAAGCCGCCGCCGAACACCGGGCGCAGCAGCAGACCGCCCACGACCGTGGCGACCCAGACCGCGAGGCCCGTGGGCCACACCTGCGCCGGGGCGCGCCAGGCGCGCGCGGCGAGCCAGCCGACGGCGAGCGCGACGAGGAACGGCAGCCCGACCCCGGCGACGTGGCCGACGGACGTGGCCGACCCGTGGTTGAGCGTGCCGACGAGGGCGAAGACCGCGACGCACACGACGTCGCAGACGACGGCGGGCCACACGGGGCGCAGGGGCTGGTTCACGGCCCGATCCTCTCAGAGCTCGTAGACGTCGCCGGCGGCCGCCGTCTCGGCCGGGCCGCCGTACTCGGTGCGCGCCTCGGCGAGCGCCACCCGCGGGTCCGACCACGCGGGCAGGTGGGTCAGCACGAGGCGTCCCACCCCGGCGCGCGCCGCGACCTGACCCGCCCGGCGCCCGGTGAGGTGGATGCCCGGCTCCACGCCGTCGTCGCGGCCCTCCTCGAAGGCCGCCTCGGACAGCAGCAGGTCGACGCCGCGGGCCAGCTCGACGACGCCGTCGCACAGGTCGGTGTCGCCGGTGTACGCGAGCGTCACCGTCTCCCCCGGCCGCACCGACGACGGGCCGCTGACCCGCAGCCCGTAGGCCTCCACGGGGTGGAAGACCCGGAACGGGGTGACGGTGAGCGGCCCGACGCGCACGGCCTGCCCCGCGGTCCACGGGCGGAACGCGAAGACGCCGTCCATGGACTCGCCCGGCTCCGTGCCGTACATCGCCCGGGCACGCTCGGCGACGGCCGCCGGGCCCAGCACCGGCAGGTGCGGGTCGACGCCGGTGCGGTGCGACCCGCGGTGCGGGTGGTAGCGCAGGTAGACGTACAGGCCGGACAGGTCGCTGCAGTGGTCCGGGTGCAGGTGGCTGAGGGCCACGGCGTCGACGTCCGCGGGGTCGACGTAGCGCTGCAGGGCGCCGAGCCCGCCGTTGCCCAGGTCCAGGACCACCGACCAGTCGCGCGCCTCGACGCCCGCGGCGACGAGCTCGGGCGACGCGGCGACGTCGGCGGCGGGGACCTGCACGAGGTAGCAGGAGGCGGGCGAGTCGGGCCCGGGGAACGAGCCGGCCACGCCGACGGTGACGAGCCTCACCGGACCGGCTCCACGACGTTGACCTCGGGGCCGAGGAAGCGGCGCGCGAGGTGCTCGAACGGCTCCGGGCTGCCCGTGGCCATGAACCGGTGCTGCGGCGGCCCGGCCTCGGGCGAGCGCTCGAGGCCGTGCGCCACCAGGTTGCGGTACACGTCCTTGGCGGTCTCCTCGGCGCTGGACACCAGCGTGACGTCCTCCCCCATCACGTACGAGATCGCCCCGGTCAGCAGCGGGTAGTGCGTGCACCCCAGCACGAGGGTGTCGACGCCGGCGGCGCGCACCGGGTCGAGGTAGCGGTGCGCGACCTCCATGACCTTGGGGCCGGAGGTGATGCCCTCCTCCACCAGCGGCACGAACTCCGGGCACGCCTGCGTGGTGATCGTCAGGCCGGGCGTCACGGCGAACGCGTCGTCGTACGCGCGCGAGCCGATGGTGGCCTGGGTGCCGATGACGCCGATGCGCCCGGTGCGGGAGGTGACGACGGCGCGGCGCGCCGCGGGGCGGATGACCTCGACGACGGGGATGCCGCGGCGCACCGAGTACCGCTCCCGGGCGTCGGGCAGGGCCACGGCGGTGGCCGAGTTGCACGCGATGACCAGCATCTTCACGCCGTCGTCGACGAGCTGGTCCATGACCGCCAGCGCCATGGCGCGCACCGCGGCGAGCGGCTTGGGGCCGTACGGGGAGTTGGCGGTGTCCCCGATGTAGAGCAGCTCTTCGTGGGGCAGCTGGTCGAGGATCGAGCGCGCGACGGTCAGCCCACCGACGCCGCTGTCGAAGATCCCGATGGGCGCGTCGTTCACGATCGGCAAGCCTAGCCCTGACGGTCTGTCACGAACGGGCGTCGTGGCGAGCGCCACGGTGGCGCCGACCACAGGGTCCGGTCCGGCCCGGTCCACGGGCCGGGCGGACGCGGCGCGCTGCGGCGCCGGTCAGGCCTGCGCGTCGTCGCTGCGCCGGCGCGCCCGCAGGTCGTCGAGCATCGCCTCGACGAGCGACTCCTGCGCGAACCCGGCCGCGACGAAGACGCCGCCCCAGTACCGGCGGGTGTCGGCGTCCAGGCCGCGCACCGGGTCGTCGTCGACGGCGTCGGCCACCACGAGGTCGTGCATCTGCTCGACGTCCTCGTCCGTGTCGAGCCCGAGCCGCTGGGCGATGACGAGCCGCATGTCGGTGAGGGCCGCGGCGACGTCGCGCGCCGCGTCCCTGCCCACCGCCACGATGCCGCCGTCCCCGGCGTCGGGCCCGAGGTCCGCGTCGAGCCCGCCCGCCGCCGACGCCTCGTCGTCCCACCCGGGCCAGTCGTCGTCGTGGTCGGTGTCGACGAGGTCGGCGAACGTCTCCAGCGCGCGCACCTTCGCCGCGGCCAGGTCGGTCTGGGTGAGGTGGCGGAACTCGGCGGACACCTCGGCGTCGTCCCGGCTGGCGTCCGGCAGCAGCCGCAGGGCAGCCGGGTCCTCGGGCTCGCGGGCGGTGCCGGTGGACTGGGTCGTGGCGGACAGCGTCCCGAGCGGGTCGTCGTCGCCGTCGGGCAGGCCGGCCTGGTCGCGCAGCAGCGCGGCCACCTCGCGGGCCACCTCGGCGAGGACCGTCCGCTCGGCCTCCTCCCAGTGCGCCTCGTAGCCGTCGGGGGTCGCACGGAAGGGGGTCACGCGCCGGCCCCCTCGGCCGAGCCGTCCGACGCGCCCGCGCCGCCCTGGCCGGAGCGCTGCATCGTGGCCCACAGGCCGTAGGAGTGCATGGCCTGCACGTCCACCTCCATCCGTTCGCGCGGGCCGCTCGACACCACTGCCCGCCCCTCCTGGTGCACCTGCAGCATGAGCTGGCGCGCCTTCGCCGGCGGGTAGCCGAAGTAGCTCTCGAAGACGTAGGTCACGTACGTCATCAGGTTCACCGGGTCGTTCCAGACGATGGTCACCCAGGGGTCGGCGAGGCCGGCCTCGGGCTCCGTCGTCGTCTCCTCGGCGGTCTCGGGTCGGGCCGTCGTCACGCTCACAGCCCCCAGGCTACGCGGACGGCGCCCGCCCGCCGGGGGACGCCGGAGGACGCCGCACCGGGGCCCGGCCGCGCGCCCCGACCGGCCAGGACGCGTCGCGCGGCCTAACGTTGCCCCGAACCGACCAGGGAGTATCGATGACCGACCTCGCCCGGGAGACCGCCCCGCAGCCCGCCACGGCCGCGGCGGTGGCGCCCGTCCCGCGCCCCTCCACAGCGCTGCTGACCGACAAGTACGAGCTGACGATGCTGCAGGCGGCGCTCGCCGACGGCACGGCCGACCGGCGCTGCGTGTTCGAGGTGTTCACGCGCCGCCTGCCCACCGGGCGCCGGTACGGCGTGCTCGCCGGCACCGGCCGCGTGCTCGAGGCGCTCGAGCACTTCCGGTTCGACGACGCCGAGCTGGAGTTCCTGGAGCGCGCCGCCGTCGTCGACGCACGGACGCTGGAGTTCCTGCGCGACTACCGGTTCTCCGGCACGATCACCGGCTACGCGGAGGGCGAGACGTTCTTCCCCGGCTCCCCACTGCTGCAGGTGGAGGGCACGTTCGCCGAGGCGGTGCTGCTCGAGACGCTCGTGCTGTCGATCCTCAACTACGACTCCGCCGTGGCCTCGGCCGCCTCCCGCATGACGAGCGCCGCGGTCGACCGGCCCTGCCTGGAGATGGGCGCGCGCCGCGCCCACGAGCAGGCCGCGGTCGCGGCCGCGCGCGCCGCCGTCGTCGCCGGGTTCGCCGGGACCTCGAACCTCGAGGCGGGCCTGCGCTACGGGCTGCCGACCATCGGCACCGCCGCGCACGCCTTCACGCTGCTGCACGACGACGAGGTGTCGGCGTTCCGCGCCCAGGTCGAGACCCTCGGCACGGGCACCACCCTGCTGGTCGACACCTACGACGTGCGCCGCGGCGTCGAGAACGCCGTCGCCGTGGCCGGCCCGGGCCTGGGCGCCGTGCGGCTGGACTCCGGCGACCTCGGGTCGCTGGCGGTCGAGGTGCGTCGCCAGCTCGACGAGCTGGGCGCCCGGGACACCCGGATCACCGTGACCTCCGACCTCGACGAGTACGCGATCGCGTCGCTCGCCGCGGTGCCGGTCGACTCCTACGGCGTCGGCACGTCCCTGGTGACCGGGTCCGGCGCGCCGACCTGCGGGATGGTCTACAAGCTCGTCGCCCGCGAGGACTCCGCCGGCACGCTGCAGCCGGTGGCCAAGGCGTCGGCCAACAAGACCAGCCAGGGCGGCCGCAAGGGTGCCGGGCGCCGCCTCGACGAGGACGGCCGCGCCGTCGAGGAGGTGCTGGTCACCGGCCCGGACGAGGCCGTGGCGGGCTGGTCGGCCGACGACGCGGGCCTGCGCCCGCTGCTCGTGCCGCTGGTGGTCGACGGCGAGGTGGACGCCCGTCACGTGGGCGCCGACGGCGTGCGGCGGGCTGCCGAGACGCACCTGCGCTCCCGCGCGGAGCTGCCGCGCGGCGCCCGCCGGCTGTCCGCGGGCGACGCGGCGATCCCGACGGTGCAGCTCAGCCTCGGCTGAGGGGCCGCGGGCGGTTCGTCGGCGCGCTCACTTCGCGCCGACGAACCACCCGCGCACCATCTGCACCCGCGCCTCGAGCTGGTCGGCGGTGGCCAGGGGCACCTCCGGCCCGCCGCAGCGGCGGCGCAGCTCGTTGTGCACCGAGCCGTGCGGCCGGCCGCTCTTGCGGGCCCAGGCCGACACGAGCTTGGCGAGCTCCTTGCGCAGCGCGGCGGCGCGGCGGTGCTCCAGCTCCGCCTCCGCCTCGGTCATCTCGCGGGCCGGCGCCCCGCCGCGCCCGCGCAGCTGCTCGGCCTGCCGCTGGCGCAGCAGGGTGGCCACCTGCTCGGGCTCGAGCAGGCCCGGCAGGCCGAGGAAGTCGAGCTCCTCGGCCGAGCCGACGTCGCCGCCGGTGCCGAACTGGCCGCCGTCGAACAGCACGCCCTCGAACGACGCCTGGGCCTCCAGCGCCTCGAACGACCCGAGCAGGTCGCCCGACGCCTTCTCCTCGCGGTTGGCCGCCGCGAGGAGGGCCGCCTCGGGGTCGTAGTCGACACCCTCCTCCTCGGCCGTCTTGGGCCGGTCGAGGGCGTGGTCGCGCTCCATCTCCATGCCGCCAGCCAGCTCGAGCAGCGGGGCCACGGACGGCAGGAACACCGAGGCGGTCTCCCCGCGCTTGCGGGCACGCACGAACCGGCCGATGGCCTGGGCGAAGAACAGCGGCGTCGAGGCGCTCGTGGCGTAGACGCCGACGGCCAGGCGCGGCACGTCCACGCCCTCGGACACCATGCGCACCGCCACCATCCACCGGTCGGTGCTCTTGGTGAACTCCTCGATGCGCGCGTTGGCGCCGTCGTCGTCGCTGAGCACCACGGTGGGGCTGACGCCGGTGATCCGGGCCAGGTGCCCGGCGTAGGCGCGGGCGTCGGTCTGGTCGGTGGCGATGACCAGGCCGCCGGCGTCGGGGACGCTGCGGCGCACCTCGGTGAGGCGCTTGTCCGCGGCGGCGAGCACCGACGGGATCCACTCGCCGTTCGGGTCCAGGGCCGTGCGCCACGCCTGGGCGGTCATGTCCTTGGTCATGGCCTCGCCGAGCCGGGCGCTGATCTCGTCGCCCGCCTTGGTGCGCCAGCGCATGCTGCCGGAGTAGGTCATGAACAGCACGGGCCGCACGACGTGGTCGCGCAGCGCGTCGCCGTAGCCGTACGTGTAGTCCGCCTTGGACCGGCGCACGCCGTCGCGGTCCTGCTCGTAGGTGACGAACGGGATCGGGCTGGTGTCCGAGCGGAACGGCGTGCCGGTCAGCGACAGCCGGCGGGTGGCCTCCTCGAACGCCTCCCGCACGGCGTCGCCCCAGCTCAGCGCGTCGCCGCCGTGGTGCACCTCGTCGAGGATGACGAGCGTGCGCGCGGCGGTGGTGCGCGCACGGTGCAGCGCCGGGTTAGCCGCGACCTGGGCGTACGTCAGCGCGACCCCGTCGTAGTGGGAGCCGTGGCGGCCCTGGCTGTTCTTGAACTGCGGGTCGATGTGGATGCCCACGCGCGCGGCGGCGTCGGCCCACTGGTGCTTGAGGTGCTCGGTGGGCGCGACGACGGTGACCCGCCGCACGACCCCCTGCTCCAGCAGCTCGGTGGCCACGCGCAGCGCGAACGTCGTCTTGCCGGCGCCCGGGGTGGCGACGGCGAGGAAGTCCCGCGGCGCCCGCTGGCGGTACAGCTCGAGCGCCTCGGCCTGCCAGGCGCGCAGGTTCGACGCCGTGCCCCAGGGGGCGCGGCGCGGGAACGCCGGGCTGAGCTGGGAGGCGGCGGCGGACGACGGCGTCTGCGGGGTAGGGCGAGCACCGGCCGTCGTCGTGCTCGCGGCGGACGGGCGCGACGACGAGCGGGACTCCTCCGGCTCGGCGGCGGAGGCGAAGAGGTCGAAGGCGGACTCGGGCTCGGGCAGCGGCTCGGCGCTCACTTGCCCTGGTCGCCCTCGCCGTCCTGCGGGTCGCGGAGACCGTCGTAGATCTCCTTGCAGACCGGGCACACGGGGAACTTCTGCGGGTCGCGGCCCGGCACCCAGACCTTGCCGCACAGCGCGATGACGGGCTTGCCCGTCATCGCCGACTCCATGATCTTCTCCTTGCGCACGTAGTGCGCGAAGCGCTCGTGGTCGCCGGGCTCGACCTCCTGGCGGGTCTCCTCGCGCTCGAGCAGGCTCGTGCCGGCGCCGGGGCCCGTCGGGTCGTCCGTGGACGGCTGCGCGGACGGGGCCGAGAGGGGATCGCTCATGCCCCGAAGTCTACGACCCGGGCCCGACACGTCCGGTGTGACCAGGCCCGGTCCGGACGGCGCCGGAGCGGCGCCGGAGCGGCGTCCCGGCCGGTCCGCGCGCGCAGGTCGGGGACGCTCTGTGGTCCCCGGTTCGCCGCGGGCCGGCCGTCGCCCGCGGGCCGGCCGTCGCCTGCGGGCGGCGTCTCCCCCACGTCTTGCCAAAGCGGTCTGTTCGGCGATTCGTTGTCTGATCGGTGATCCGGACCGCCGATCAGACAACGAATCACCGAACAGACCACCAGGCCCGACGGCGACCAGCGCGCAGGCCCGCCGACCCACCCGCGCGCTGGCCGACCCGCCGACCCGCCGGCGCGCTGGCCGACCCGCCGGCCCGCCGATGCTCCACCCGCCGGCGCGGCGAGCGACCTACAGACCCTGCCAGGTGGGCTTGGAGGCGTAGGTCTGCCGGTAGTAGTCGGCCAGCTGCAGGCGGCTGGCGGCGGCGTCGTCGACCAGCACCGTCACGTGCGGGTGCAGCTGCAGCACGCTGCCGGGCCACATCGCCGAGACGGCGCCCTCGACCACCCGGTGCACGGCCTCGGCCTTGCCCCGCCCGGTGGCCAGCAGCACCAGGTGGCGGGCCTCCATGATCGTGCCCAGCCCCTGGGTCAGGCAGTGCCGCGGCACCTGCTCGACGTCGCCGTCGAAGAACCGGGCGTTGTCCTCGCGGGTCTGGCGCGTCAGGGTCTTGATCCGCGTGCGCGAGGCCAGCGAGGAGCCGGGCTCGTTGAACGCCACGTGCCCGTCGGTGCCCACGCCCAGCAGCTGCAGGTCCACCCCGCCGGCCTCGGCGATGGACCGCTCGTAGGCGGCGCACGCCGCCTCCAGGTCCTCGGCCAGCCCGTCGGGCCCCTGCACCTGCGCGGCGGGCCAGCCCACCCGGGAGGCGACCTCCCGGGCGATGACGTTGCGGTAGCGCTCGGGGTGCTCGGCCGGCAGGCCCACGTACTCGTCGAGCATGAACCCCCGGGCCCGGGCGAAGCTCAGCCCGGCCTGCTCGTGCCGGCGGGCCAGCTCGTCGTACACCGCCAGCGGGCTGGACCCGGTGGCCAGCCCCAGCACGGCGTCCGGCTTGCGGCGCAGCAGCGCCTCGATCGCGTCGGCGGCCAGCACCGCCAGCTCGGCGGCCGGGGCGATGATCACTTCCATCCGGGGGACTCCTCCTGTAGGTCGACCGGCTCCGGCAGGTGGGCCGGCGCGGGCGCGACGGCGGGGGCGGCCCCGCGCGCCCCGCCGTCGCGCCCGCGGCGGCCGAGCACCGCGGCGCCGACTGCCGCGACGGGCACGTGGTCGGGGGCGAGCCGCACCCGCTCGGCCAGCCCGAGCGAGCGCAGGAACGGCGACGTGGCGGCCTGCTCGTCGAGCGCGCGGCGCACCGCGTCGAGCAGGGGGCGACCGAGCTGGGCCACGCCTCCGCCCAGCACGACGTGCCGCACGTCGACGGACAGGACCAGCACCCGCACGGCGGCGGCCACCGCGGCGGCGTAGCGGCCGCGCGCGGCGGCCGCGTCCGGGTCGCCGGCGGCCGCGGCCGCGAAGAGCGCGACCGGAGCGGGGCGCCCGTCCGGCGTGGGCCACAGGGCCGCGACGGCGCTGCCCGACGCGTACAGCTCGAGGCAGCCGCGCTGCCCGCAGGGGCAGTACGGGCCCTGCGGGTCGACGGGCACGTGGCCGATCTCCCCAGCGGCGCCCGCGGCGCCGCGCCGCACGCGCCCGTCGAGCACCAGCCCGGCGGCCAGCCCCGTGCCGAGCGCGAGGTAGGCGAGGTCGACCGGGCGCCCGCCCGCGGCGGGGGTCAGGTGCGCCGCCCCGACGGCGGCCACGGTGAGGTCGTTCTCGACGACGACGCCGGCGCCGAGCGCGTCGGCCAGGCGCTCCGCGAGCGCCACCGGCTCCTCCCCCAGCCCGAGGTTCACTGCATGGCGGACGGAGCCGGCGTCGGGGTCGACGATGCCGGGCACCCCGACGCCGACGCTGGCCACCGGCCCGAGCGCCGCGGCGGCGTCGCCCGCGCGGGCGACGACGTCGCGCACCGCCCGCACCGCGCCGGCGACCACGCCGTCGGCCCCCGGCGTGCTGGGCACCCGGGCCTGGGCGAGGACGTCACCGGCAGGGCTCAGCAGCGCGGCGAGCGTCTTGGTCCCGCCGATGTCGAGCCCGACGGCGAGGCCGGCGGGGCGGCCCGGAACCGGGCCGGGGTCGTCGGCGGCCAGCGGCGCGGGGACCGCGGCGGGCGCGGCGGCGTCGACGAGCTCGCGCACGTCAGCCCTTCACCGCGCCGGCGACGAGCCCGCCGGTCATCCTGCCCTGGACGATCAGGAAGAAGACGATCACGGGGATCGACACGAGGATGGACCCGGCCATGAGGGCACCGTAGTCGGTCGCCTTGGTGGCCTGCTGGAAGGTCCGCAGCCACACCGGCAGCGTCATCGACTCCGGGCGGGACATGATCACCAGCGCGAGCACGAACTCGTTCCACGCCTGGATGAACGCGAACACGCCGGTGGAGACCAGGCCGGGCGCCAGCAGCGGGAACGTGACCTTCCAGAACGCCCGCGACCGCGAGCAGCCGTCGATCATGGCCGCCTCCTCGAGCTCGGCCGGCACGGCGGCGACGAACCCCCGCAGCGTCCAGATCGTGAACGGCAGCACGGCCGCCACGTAGAGCACGGTGAGCCCGGCGATCGTGTTGAGCAGGTGCCAGCCGTCGACCATCCGGAAGTAGGTCAGCAGCATCGCCTCGCCCGGGATCATCTGGACGATCAGGACCGCCACGAGGAACGACCGGCGCCCGCGGAACCGGTAGCGCCCCAGCGCGACCGACGCGAGGAAGGCCACCACGACGGCGATCACCAGCGTCAGGAACGTGACGACCAGGGAGTTCTGCATGGCGGGCAGGAACTGGGCCCGGTCGTGGTTGAGGATCACCGTCTCGTAGTTGCGCAGCGTGAAGTCGGCGCCGGGGAAGAACGTGGGCTCGGTCGCGCGGATCTTGTTGGTCGGCAGGAACGACGACTGCAGCATCCAGTAGACGGGGAACACCGAGCACACGAAGACGACGACGGCGAGCGCCGCCAGGAGGACCTCCGTCGCGCGTCGGCGCGGGGTGACCTTGCGCCGCCGCACGGCGGCGACGGGGCCCGGGACCGGCACGGGCGCGGGCGCGGGCGACGTGGTGACGACGGTCATCAGTCCTCCTCCTTGAGCGTCTGGCGCACGTAGCCGAAGGACACGGCGAGCATGATCACGACCATCACGACGGCGGCCGCGGCCGACATGCCGTAGTCCCCCGACGCGGTGCCGACCTGGTAGATCCACACGCCGAGGGTCGAGGTCTTCTCGTACAGGCCGCCGATGCCCTGCAGGGCGTACACCTGCGCGAAGATCCGCAGGTCCCAGATCACCGACAGCACGGTGAGGACGATGACGATCTGACGGATGTACGGCACCTGGATGAGGAAGAACCGCTTGCGGGCGCCGGCGCCGTCGAGCTGGGCGGCCTCGAGCACCTCGCCGGGCACCTGCGTGAGCCCGGCATACATCGTGAAGGCGATGAACGGCACGCCCATCCAGACCACGATGAGGCCGAGCACCAGGAAGAACGACAGCGGGTGGATGAGCCAGGAGTGGCCCCGCCAGCTCTCGCCGGTCAGCTGCGTCAGCACGTGGTTGACCACGCCGTACTGGGTGTCGAACATCCAGCCCCAGACCATGACGGAGGTCAGCGCGGGGATCGCCCAGGCCAGCAGCAGGCCGACCGACACGAGCGTGCGCCAGCCCTTGGCCAGCCGCATCATCAGCAGGGCCAGCAGGGTGCCGAGCACCATCGTGGTCGCCACGGCGGCGACCATGAACGCGAAGCTGCGCAGCAGCACGGCGTAGAACTCGCCGTCGGCCAGCAGGGTGGTGTAGTTCTCCACGCCGGCCCAGGTGGGCGGCTGGCCGAAGGCCTGCTCGCGCCCGAAGTGCTGGAACGACGTGATGACGAGGTTGACGAGGGGCCAGCCGACGAGCACGAGCAGGATGGCCAGGGCGGGCGCCAGGAGGGCGTACGGGAACGGCGAGGGCTTCCTCGCGCGGCGCGACGGCCCGGCGCCGGCCAGCGGCGGCGCTGCCGGGGCGGCAGGGGCGGTGACGGTCACGGGGGTCTCCGGGGACGATGGCGAGACGACGGGCGGTGGCCGGCCGCCGGGGCCGCGGGGGCCCGGCGGCCGGCGATGCCGGCGGGGGTGGCGCCGCGCGGCGCCGCCCCCGCGCGGGTCAGCCGTTGAGCGTCGACTCGATCTCGGCGTCGAGCGCCTTGGCCACGGCGGCCGGGTCCTCGCCCTGGGCGAGCTTGACGAACGAGTCCTCCAGGACGCCGGACGCCTCCACGTCGGCCCACTTCGGCGAGGCCGGGGTGAGCTTGGCCGCCGCGGCGGCCGCGGCGGACGCCTGGCTGAACGCGTCGTCGGGCAGGAACTTCGCCTGCGAGACCTTGGCCGGCACCAGGCCGTTCTTGGCGAGGATCTCCTGGTAGCCGTCGGACAGCATGATCGTGAGCGCCTCGTAGGCCAGGTCCTGGTGCTGCGACTTGGCCGGGATGGCGATGTTGGAGCCGCCGGCGAGCACCGGGGCGTAGGAGCCGGCCTCCTGGCCGGGGATGGCGAAGGCGGACAGCTTGTCCTCCGCGCCGAGGGTGGACAGGCAGCCGGGCGCCTCGGCGTCCTCGGCCGCGGCGATGGACCACCGCACCCAGCTCGGCGCCGCGAGGTAGGCGACCTCGCCGGCGCAGAACGGCACCTGCGGGTCGGTCTCGTCGGAGTCGGCCGGGGCGAGATTCTCGGTCGTCATGACCTTCTGCAGCTGCGTGAGGCCCTCGAGCGCCTCGGGCGAGGAGAACCCGCCCTTCCAGGTCCCGTCCGACTCCTGGGTGGCCATCTCGCCGCCGTTGGCCCAGACGAACGCCATCGCGTTGCGCCAGTCCTTGCCGGGGGTCCACAGGCCCGACACGGTGTCGCTGGACAGGCTCTCGATGTTGGCCAGGTACTCGTCCCACGTCGTGGGGACCGGGGTGTCCTTGGTGACGTCGGTGGAGTAGACGACGACCCGGGCGCCGGAGTAGTACGGCGCGGCGTAGAACTTGTCCTCGTACGAGCCGGACTCCACGAAGCCCGGCAGCAGGTCGTCGCCGCCCAGCTCCTCGTACTTGTCGGTGAGGTCGACGAAGGCACCGGCCGAGGTGAAGGCGGCGGCCTGGGTGTTGCCGATCTCGACGAGGTCGGGGCTGTCCGAGCCCGACAGCGCGGTCGTGTACTTGTCGACCAGGCCCTCCCAGGCCTGCTCCTCGATCGTCAGGGTGCTGCCCGGGTTCTCCTCCTCGAACGTGGACTTGAGGTAGTCGCGGGCCTCCTGGGGCGTGTCGGTGCCGACGAGCCAGACGCGGATGTCGCCGGTGCCGCCGCTGCCGCCGGCCTCGGAGGCGTCGTCGGAGGTGCCGCCCGAGCCGGTGCTGCTGCACGCCGTGAGGGCGAGGGCCAGGGTGATCGTCGACGCCACCGTCGTGGCGGCGATCCGGTTCTTCTTCACTGGGGTGGTTCCTCTCGCTGAGAGCGGTGGCGGGCGTCCTCGTCGACCCCCGCCGGTGGGGTGGCGGTGCTTCTCAGTGCTGCTCAGTGCTGCTCAGTGCTTCTCAGGTGGTGGTGCGCCGGCCCCGGGTGGGTGGTGCCGGGCCCGGTGGTGCTGGGAGCTTCCGGTGGTGCTGACGGTGGTACGGGTGGTCGCGGGGGTGTGGCGGGCCGGGCCCGTCAGGACACCCCCAGCTGCGCGGCGAGGACGAGCACGGCGGCGCCCGCGAGCACCACGTCCTCGTCCAACGTCGCCATGCGCACCGGCAGGTGGGCGCTCACCGCGCGCATCGTCCGGTCACGCAGGGTCTGGGTGGTCGCCTCGCGCAGGGCGCCGTCGAGCAGGTCCGCCGGACCGCTGAGCAGCACCTCGCCGAGGTTGAGGGCGCTGACGACGGGGGCGAGCGCGGTGCCGAGCACGCGCCCGACGCCGGCCAGGACGGCGTCGGCCGCCTCGGCGTCGAGCCCCGCGGTGGCCCGCCGCAGGGCCGGCACGGCGAGCAGCGTCTCGAGGCAGCCGCGCCGACCGCACGCGCACGGGGCTCCGTCGTCGACGACGGTCACGTGCCCGAGCTCGCCGGCGGCGTTGCCCGCCCCGTGCACGCGGGCGCCGTCGAGGATGATGCCGGCGCCGACGCCCTGGCCGACGGTGAGCACGAGCATCGAGTCGGCGGCGCCGCCGTAGGTGTACTCCCCCAGCGCTGCCGTGTCGGCGTCGTTGGCCACGTGCACCGGCAGGCCGAGGCGCTCGGTGAGGATGGCCGCGAGGGGCAGGTCGGCCCAGCGGCGGTTGGGCGCCTCGACGACGCGCCCGGCGGGGTCGACGACGCCCGGCGAGCCGAGGCCGACGCCGATCACCGGGCGGGTGGCGTCGTCCAGGAGCCGACGCGCGAGCCGGGCCACCAGGTCCACGAGGTCGTCGCCCGTGCGGCCGGCGACGTCGAGCGAGCGCCGCTCGACCGCCTCCCCGGTCAGGGTGAGCACCGCGCCGCGCATCACGCTCTCGTCCGACAGGTCGAGGGCGACGACGTGGAACTCCTCGGTCCGCATCCCGACGAGCATCGCCGGCTTGCCGACGCCGCCCTTGCGGACGCCGAGCTCCTCGACGAGCCCCTCGGCCAGCAGCGCGGCGACGAGGTCGGAGATGGTCACGCGGGTCAGGCCGGTGGCGCGGGCGAGGTCGGCCCGCGACGTCGGCCCGGCGTGGAACAGGTGCTGCAGCACCATCGACCGGTTGTGCGCGCGGGTGTGCTCGGGCAGCACCTTCGCGGTGGCCCGCAGGCCGAGCCCGAGGGCCCGGCGGCTCACTCCGGTCGTCGCCGTCATGTTTGTTAGTAAAGCCTCCTAACACTCTGCCGTCGAGACCCTGAGTGACGGAGTTCACCAAACTGTTACGTGGCGCCGGGGGTGGTGACACGCCGTTCACCCGGCGGCGCGCCGCGCACCGAGCTGCGGGTACAGAGCACGCCGGTGATCCGCGAGATGGCCGGCATGGCCTGCACCCACGACGACGGGCAGGTCACGGTCGCGGCACGGTCCGGTCACGATCGCGCTCCGTATCGCGCACGGCCCTGCGGCGACAGCCCCCTGCGTCGCTACGGTGACGCCCATGGCCCGCCGCGCGCAGCGTCCCGTCGCCCCGCCCGTCCTCGCGCTCCTCGTGGGGGCGGCGCTCGCGCTCGGCCTGGCGGGATGCACCGGACCGCAGGGCGACTCCAGCGAGGGCTTCTCCGCCGACGCCGGCTCGGCCGACCCGGCGCCGGGCGGGGGTGACACGGCCGAGGCCGCGACGGGCGAGGACTCCGCGGCGGGCCTCGCGGGCGCGACGGCGGGCGCCGAGGACCGCGAGGTCGTCACGCGCGGCACGGCCACCGTCGTGGCGGCGGACCCGGTCGCGGCCGCCCGCGACCTCGCGCGCATGGTGGAGGAGGCCGGCGGACGGGTCGAGCAGCGTGACGAGCAGCGCGCCGCCGACGGCGAGGCCGCGAGCGCCCGCCTCACGGTGCGCGTCCCGGCCGACCGGGTGACGAGCACCGTGGAGGCCCTCGGCTCGCTCGGCGAGGTGGCCGACGTGAGCATCAGCAAGGAGGACGTCACGGCGGCCGGCCGCGACCTCGACGCCCGCGTCGCCGCGCTGGAGACGTCGACGACGCGGCTGCGCGAGCTCATGGGCTCGGCCGCGGACACCGCCGACCTGCTCGCCGTGGAGAAGGAGCTGGCCGCCCGCCAGGCCGACCTGGACGCGCTGCGGGCGCAGCGCGACGCGCTCAGCGACCAGGTGGCGATGTCGACCCTCGAGGTGTGGCTCACCGGCGCGGACGCCGCCCCCGCGGCCACCCGTGCCGGCTTCACCGGCGGCCTCGCCGCGGGCTGGGAGGCCCTCGTGGTCACGGTCCGCACCGCCCTGGTCGTGCTCGGCGCGGTGCTCCCGTGGCTCGCAGTCGCCGGCGTGCTGGCGCTCGCCGGGCGCGGCGTCGTGCGCGCGGTGCGCTCCCGCCGGGGAGAGCCGGACGAGCCGGCCGTCAGCCCGTGACCGCTGCCGTGCGGTGCGCCCTCGTCAGGCCGTGATGGCCAGCGCGTCGATCTCCACGAGCATCTCCTCCCGCGGCAGGCCCACGAACACCGTGGTGCGGCCGGGCAGCACGCCCGACGGGCAGTGCCGCTGCACGAACGCGCCGTACGCCTCGTTCATCGCCGCGAAGTCCTCCCGCTTCGTGAGGTAGACCCGCAGCATCACGACGTCGTCGAAGCTCGCCCCGGCCGCCTCGACGACCGCCCGGACGTTCTCGAGCGTGCGCGTCGTCTGTGCCGCCACGTCCCCGGCGTGCAGGTACTCCCCCGTGTCCGGGTCCTGCGGGCCCTGGCCGCTCACCTGGACGAACGGGCCCTTGCGCACGCCCTGGTGGAACGTGTGGGCGGGCGCGGGCGCCCCGGTGGTGCTGACGGCGGACTTGGTCATGCTGCTCCTCGGGTCGGTGCTCACAGGTCGGTGCTCACAGATCGGTGCTCACAGATCGGTGCTCACAGATCGATCGGGTACAGGTCGACGACGAGGTCGCCGCGGGTCACCGCGGCGACGCGCCACTTGTCGAAGGTGGTGCACGGGTGCGAGATGCCGAGGCCGACGACGTCGCCGGGCGCCGGTGCGCCGGCCCCGCCGCCGTCCGCGGCGCCCCCGCCACCGTCCGCGGCGCCGTCGAGAGCCACGTACGCGTGCTGGTCGTTGAGCGCGGTGACGCGCGCGCCGGGCAGCGGCCGCGCGGGGCCGAGCAGCCCGTCGGGGCCCGGGGTGCACACCCACAGCGGCAGCGGCAGGTCGATGTCGAACGAGACGTCGCGGCGCCCCACGCCCAGCAGCACGAGCCCCGGCTCGGGCGCGGACAGCACCTGGCCCCACACGGTGATCGCCGGGCGCAGCGGGGCGGCGCCCGCGATGCGCGACCACGGGTCGGTCTCGGCGTAGTGGCCGTGGTCGTGGGCGACGTAGGCGCCGGAGCGCACCACGACGCGCGTGGCGTCGGGCGCCCCCGCGGGGCTGACGGGCAGCCGGTCGAGCACGACGTCGAGGAACGCCGACCCGCCGGCGGACAGCACGAGCGGCTCGTCGGCGCCCGCCAGCCCCTCGGCCCGCAGCCGCTCGCCGGCGGCGGCGAGCTCGTCGCACCAGGCGGCCACCGCGGCGAGCCCGGCGGCGTCCGCGTGCCCGGCGGCCGGCCCCTCGTAGCCGGCGACGCCGAGCACGCGCAGCCCCGCTGCCCGCGCGGACCGCGCCAGGGCGACGACGTCGCCGACGTCCCGCAGCCCGGTGCGCCCGCCGCGCAGGCCCACCTCGACGAGCACGCCGAGCCGGCCCACGACGTCGGGGCCGGCGCCGGCGAACGCCTCGGCGAGCACCGCGACCCCGCGCGGGGAGTCGACCTCGAGCCAGACCTCGGCGAACCCGTCGGCGGCCAGGCACCCGCGGAGCCACACGGCGTCGCGGGGGTCGAGCAGCTCGTTGGCCAGCAGCGCGCGCCGCACGCCCCAGTCGCGCAGCGTGCGCAGCTGCGCAGCGGTCGCCACCGTGGCGCCCCAGGCGCCGGCGGCCGCCTGGCGCTCCCACAGCGGGCGGGACATGTGCGTCTTGACGTGCGGGGCGTGCTCGACGCCGCGGGCGGCCAGGACCCGGGCGGCAGCGGCGACGTTGTGCTCCAGGGCGGCGTCGTCGAGCGTGAGCAGCGGCCACGAGAACAGCCCGCCGTCGACCCGCTCCCCCGCGCCCGGCCGCGCCTCGCGGGCGGCGGCCAGCCGCTCGCGCAGCACGGCGACGGGCACCTCGGCGTCCAGCCGCAGCCCCTTCGTGCGCGGGCCGGCGGTCTCCTGGGTCATGCGGTCTCCCTCGGCGTGCGGGTGGCGGGGGTCAGGGCGACGGCACCGGCGGTGCGCAGCGACGTGCCCGGCGGCGCCGGCCGTAGCGGCCGGCCGGGCGTGGCGCCGGTGAGCGCGCCGCCGGCGAGCACGGGCACGCCGCCGACCAGCACGTCGTCGACGCCCGACGCGGGGCGCCGGGGCTGGGCGTAGGTGGCGTGGTCCTGCACCGCGTCGGGGTCCAGCAGCACGACGTCGGCGGCGGCGCCCGCCCCGAGCGCGCCGCGCCCGGCGAGGCGGAAGCGCCGCGCGGCGCGCGCGGACAGGTGCTCGACGGCGTCGGTCCAGGTCCAGTCCCGCGTCTTGAGCACCCGCTCGGCCACGAAGGCGGGGAACGCGCCCCAGCCGCGTGGGTGCGGCGCTCCGCCGCCGCCCGCCTCGGGCGCGGCGTCCGCGCCGAACGGCGCGTAGATCGCGTCCGAGCCGGCCAGGTGCGCGGGGTGCAGCGCGAGCGTGCGCACCGCGGCCGCGCTGTTGGTCGGCGGCTGGGCGAAGACGCACGAGGCGCGCAGCCGCGAGGCCACCAGCAGCCGCAGCGCCGCCTCGGCCGGCGCGACGCCGAGGCGCGCCGCCACCGCGGGCAGGGAGAGGCCCTCGGCCCAGCGCACCGGCCTGCCGGTGGCCGGGTCCAGGCCGGGCACCCACGCCAGGGTGGTGCGGGGCCACAGGTCGTCGAGGCCGGCGAGGTGCGCGCGCAGCCGCGCCGCGTCGCCGCCCACGGTCCCGCGCGGGCCGGCGAGCGCCTCGCCCAGCACCGCCAGCGCGGCGTCGGGGTCGGCGAGCGGCAGCCAGGTGGGCAGCGCGACCATGGCCAGGATCGAGCAGCCGCACAGGTACGGGTAGGAGTCGAAGGTGACGTCCAGGCCGGTGGCCGCGGCGTCGTCGACCAGGGCGCCGAGCAGGTCCGCCGGCCCGTGCAGGTGGGACACGTGCGTGGCGACGCCGCTGGCGCGGGCGACCCGCTCGAGCTCGGCGAACGCCCCGGGCGCCGCGGCCTCGTAGCCGCGCATGTGCGACACGTGCGGCAGCCCGCGCCGCGCCACCGCGCGGCACAGCGCCACGAGCTCGGCCTCGTCGGCCCACGCGGCGGGCACGTACTCCAGCCCGGTGGACAGCCCCACCGCGCCGTCGTCGAGCGCCTGCTCGAGCACCGCCACCATCCGGGCCACCTCGTCGCCCGTGGCCGGACGCTGCGCCGCACCGGTGACCAGGCGGCGCAGCGTGCCGTGCGGCACCAGCGTGGCGACGTTGACCGGGGTGGTGCCGTCGTAGGTCGCCAGCAGCTGCGCCACGCTGCCGCCGCCGAAGAACGGGTGCGCGCCGTCGATGGCCGCGAAGTACTGGGCGGCCCAGGTGGCGGTGGCCTCGTCCGACGGCGCGGGGCCCACGCCGTCCTGCCCCACGACGACGCTGGTGACGCCCTGGCGCAGCAGCGCCAGCTGCACTTCGGGGTCGAACACGGCGGCCACGGCGTGGGTGTGCGCGTCGACGAAGCCGGGCAGGGCCAGGCGCTCGTCGGCCTCCAGCACCGCGACGTCCGGCAGCGGGCGCCCGGACGGCACGACGGCGGCGACGCGGCCGGCGGTCACGTGCAGGTCCTGCGGGCCCGACGTGCCGCCGTCGGGCTGCGGCAGCAGCGCCCCGCGCACCACGAGGTCGGTCACGCGCTCCCCCTCCCTCGGTCCCGCGGCGGGGCCCAGTGCCCGACCGTAGGGGGCGCCGACGACCGGCGCCACCTCGTCCCGCGTCGCACGATGATGGCAGAGGTCTTCCGCAGCGACCCTTGACGTGGCGCACGCGCCGGACCTGCTCGCCGAGCGCGGCGCCGCGGGCGCCCTACGCCTCGAGCGGTCCCTCGACGAGCTACTCGGCGCCCGCCCGGCCCTCGACCCACCCGCCGAGGCCGACGTCGCCGGCGACCGCGACCTCGGCGGCCAGGTCGCGCAGGTGGCCCTGCACGCCGGGGCGCGTCTGCCACGGGTGCGGGCCGGCGAGCGGCCGGTACTCGACGCCGGCGGCGTCGAGCCGGGGCAGGTGCGCCGTGCGCAGCCGCTCGACGAAGGCGCGCGAGGCGCGCGACCCCGGCGCGCGGTCGGCCGGCAGCCCGCGTGTCCACGCCACCTCGGCGAACGCCGCCAGCCGCGGGAACGCCGCGTAGTCGATGCGGCGGGCCGAGTCGAGGTGCTCGGTCCACACCTGCGCCTGGGCGCCGAGCAGACGGCCGGGCGCGACGCCGCGGGCCGGAGCACCGTCGACCGGCGCGCCGTCGGCCCGCGCGCCGCGGACCGCCACCCCGGTCACGCCGTCCGGCTCGGCGACCGGCTCGAAGGCGTAGACGTCCTCGAGCGTGCGCAGGAAGCCCACGGGCACCGGCTCGTCCGCGCCGTGACCCTGCCGGTGGTCGAGGTACACGTGCTGCTCGGGCGCCAGCACGACGTCGTGCCCGGCGGCGCGCGCCGCGCGGGCCACGGCGGTGCCGCGCCAGGCGGTCACCACCACGTCGCGCGGCAGGTCGGGGCCGAACGCCTCGTCCCACACCACTGCGCGCCGCCCGCGCGAGCGCAGGTGCTCGGCCAGGCGCGCCAGGAACCACCCGTGCAGCCGCGCGACGTCCCCGGCACCGTCCGGGCCGACGAGCCCGAGCCCCGCCGCCCGCGCGACGACGTCGGGGCGCTCGCGCCACGCCGTCGTGGGCACCTCGTCGCCGCCGAGCGCCACGAACGGTGCGTCGAAATCCTCGCAGACCTGGTCCAGCACGCGGGCGAAGAACTCCACGGCACGCGGGGACGGGTCGAGCACGTCGTCGCTGATGCCCCAGGTGGTGCGCACGGCGCGCGCCCCGGCGCGCGCCGCCAGCTCGGGGTAGGCGGCGAGCACCGCCTGCACGTGGCCGGGCACGTCGATCTCGGGGACCACGGTGACGCCCCGCTCGCGGGCGTAGGCGACGATCTCGCGCACGTCCGCGCGGGAGTAGCAGCCCCCGTGCGGGCGCCCGTCGCCGCGGCCGGTGCGCCACGTCCCCACCGTCGACTCCCCGCGCCACGAGCCGACCTCGGTCAGGCGCGGGTAGGCGTCCACCGCCAGGCGCCAGCCCTGGTCGTCGGTCAGGTGCAGCTGCAGCACGTCGAGGTGGTGGGCGGCCGCGAGGTCGACGAACCGCAGCACGTCGGCCTTCGGCAGGAAGTGCCGCGCGACGTCGAGCAGCACGCCCCGCCACTCCAGGCGCGGGGCGTCGGTGACCTCGCACGCGGGCAGCCGCAGCACGGCGGCCGGTGCGGGCGCGTACCGGAACGCCGCGGGCCCGGCGAGCTGGCGCAGCGTCTGGGCCGCCGCGTGCGCGCCGGCGAGGTCGGCGCAGGCCGCCTCCACGAGCGGCCCCTGCCCCGCGCCGACGCGCAGGCGGTAGCCGCCGGGCGGCAGCGCCGCGTCGAGCACGACGACGACGTCGGCGTCCGGCGCACCGGCTTCCACCGTGGCGATGTCGATCCCGAAGGCGGCCTCGGCGGTGCGCCGCCAGGCGCGGGCCGCCGGTGCCAGCTGCGGCGCGGCGGCGAGGCGCGCGCCGTCGGGCACGACGACGCAGCCCTCCGCGACCTGCAGCGACGCGGGCGCGGGCACGAGCCCGGGCGGGACGGTGGCGGCCGGACCGGCGGCGGTGTCGGGCACGCGGCCACCCTAGTGCCGCCGGCGGGTGCCGCTACCCGAGAGCCGGCGGGACGTAGACGTTGACGAAGACGAACACCGACAGGTTGCCGACGTCGACGAGGGCGTGGGAGAGGACCGCCCAGCGCAGGGACCCGGTCACGCGGCGCATCGCGTACCACGCGAGCCCCATGAGCGTCAGGGACGCGTAGAGCATGGGCGAGCGGTTGCCCTCCGAGAACACGCCCCACATCAGCGGGTGGCTCGCCACGAACAGCGCGGTGGTCCAGCAGGCGGCGGCCCAGGCCGGCCAGCGCGCCGTCGCGTCGGCGAGCGTACCGCGCCAGTACGTCTCCTCCAGCAGCGGGTTGACCGCGGCGAAGAGCAGCCACGGGACGACCAGCGCCGCGTGCGCGGCGACGAGGTCGAGGTGCAGCAGGAGGATGCCGGCGACGGGCATCGCGCCGAGCGCGAGCGCGGCCGGCACCACCCACCACGGCCGCCGGCCTGCCGCCGCCAGCCACGCGCGACGCTGCGCCGGCGTCGTCGCCGCGAGCGTGATCGCCGCCGTGGCGCCCCAGTACACGAGCGCCACCGGCACCCAGGCCCACCCGGGGTCGACGGCCGCCGCGGCGCGGGCGACCAGGTGGCCGGCCAGGACGACCGCCAGCGGCGACAGGGCGACGAGCAGCGGGGACCGGACGGTCGGCGCGGGGGCGGGCGGGGCTGGACGGGTTGCGTCGCGGGGCGCGGCGGTCGGCACGCCGCCGCATGCTAGTCGGCGAACGTGGCCGGCAGGCGAAGCGCCGGTGAACGCCGTCGCGCGCCGGGACGACGAAGGACCGCCCCTGACGGGACGGTCCTTCGTCGACATGGTGGAGCTGCCGGGAATCGAACCCGGGTCCGGTGGCGCTTTTCCAGGACTTCTCCGGGCGCAGTCTGCTCTGGATTTTCTCGGCCTCTACGCTTGCGCAGACTCATTCGTAGACAGGCCCAGTCGTCTAAGAGTCCCCCTAGCCCCGACGACGAGGGCTAGGAGCAGTGGCTCTCTAGATGACGCGAGCTACCGGGTCGAGAGCGATCCCGGGCTCACGGACTTCGAAGCTCGCTCAGGCGGCGAGGGCGAAGTCGTTGCGCTTGTTATCGGCAACTATGTGTGTGCAGGCATCGTTTACGAGATAAGCCTGCATCCTCGGCCCGCTTCTCCTCGAAGCACGACCACCGTCGAAACCGATCAGCCCCATGTGGTGTTGTCAACCTGTGCGGCCGGCTCGCGCCGACTCGTGCCCAACAGGCGCCCGGCGGACCGGGCGTCCCTCACTCTACTGGAACAACCCCGCGATCACCCACCGTATTCCGCGCACCGCTCAGCTGAGCAGCTCCTGGTGGCGCATCGCGCGCTGGGCCTCGCGCTTGTCCTGCGCCTCGCGCAGGGCCTGCCGCTTGTCGTACTCCTTCTTGCCTCGGGCCAGGGCGATCTCGACCTTGGCCCGGCCGTCGAGGAAGTACAGGCTGAGCGGGACCACCGTGTGGCCCTTCTCGCGCACCTTGGACTCCAGGCGCAGGATCTCGTCCTTATGCAGCAGCAGCTTGCGCTTGCGCCGCGGCGCGTGGTTGTTCCACGTGCCCTGGAAGTACTCGGGGATGTGCACGCCCTCGAGCCAGGCCTCGCCGCGGTCGAGGTGCACGAACCCGTCGATGAGCGAGGCGCGCCCCATGCGCAGGGCCTTGACCTCGGTCCCCGACAGCACGAGACCGGCCTCGTAGACGTCCTCGATCACGTAGTCGTGCCGGGCCCGCTTGTTGTTCGCCACGACCTGGCGCACGGGGCCGGCCGGAGCCTTCGCCTTCGGCTTCGGCTGTGCCTGCGGGATCTGCTTGGGCGCGCCCTTGGCCACGGTGTGCTCCTTCCTGGTCGTGCGTCGCTGTCGTGCGTCGCTGGTGCGGCAGCGGTTCGGCCGCACGGGTGTCGTCGGAGGGTGTCCTGGGACGCCGGACGCGACGTCCCAGGATACGCGTAGCGCCGCGGAGGGCCAGGGAATTCCCGGGCCCCCGCGGCGCCGCGCGGGGTGCTAGACGGCCCGTCAGGGCAGCCAGGGCACCGGGTTGGTGGAGCTGCCGTTGACGTACACCTCGAAGTGCAGGTGCGGGCCGGTGATGCGGCCGGTGCCGCCCGAGTACCCGATGATGTCGCCCTTGTTGACCCACTCGCCCACGCTGGCACGCCCGCTCGAGGCCAGGTGCAGGTACCGGGTGCGGACGTTCTTGCCGTTGTACGGCCCGTGGTTGATCCGGATGTTGCACCCCGGCCCGGCCGCGCAGTACGACGCGTCGACCTCGCCGCTCGCGGCCGCGTAGATCGGCGCGCCCAGCGGGGCGCGGAAGTCGGCGCCGGCGTGCAGCATCCACACCCCGTACGTCGGGCTGAGGCGCATGCCGTAGTTGCTGATCACGGTGTGGTTGGAGGTGGGCCAGCTCAGGAAGCTGCCCGAGGAGCCCGAGCTGCTGCCGCCGCCGCCGGACGAGCCCCCGCCGGAGCCGCCCTTCGAGCCACCGGAGCTGCCCTTCGAGCCGCCGGAGCCGCCCTTCGAGCCCTGCTGGGCCGCCGCGGCCCGCTCGGCCTCCTTGCGCGCCCGCTCCGCCGCGATCTCGGCGTCGCGCTCCTTCTGCTTCGCGATGAGGTCCTTGATCTCGGCCTCGACCGCCTGCTGGTCCTTCTCGTTCGCCTCGATGTCCGCCAGCGCCTGGTCCCGCTGGTCCTCGATCGTGGCCTTGAGCTCCTGCTGCTCGGCGATGAGCTCCTCGACCTCGGCCTTGCGCGCGGCCGCCTGGTCCTCGGCCTCCTTGGCCGCGACGACGTTCGCGTCGGCCTCGTCCTTGAGCTGGGTGATCGTCTCGCGGATCGCGGCGAGCCGGGCCTCCTGGTTGCGGGCCACGGCCTCGGCGTCCTGCAGCTCGGTGAGGGTGCGGGCCTGGCTGCGGGCCGCCGACGCGGTGACCGCGTAGTTGGCCAGGAACTCCTCGGTGCTCTGCGCCCCGGTCACGAGCCCCAGGGCCGAGACCTCGCCGCTGCCGCGGGCCGCCTCGCGCGCCATCTGCGCGATCTCGGCGCGCGCGGCGTCGACCTTGCCGGCCCCGTCCTCGATCTGCGCGGAGACCAGGTCCTCCTCGGCCTCCGCGTCCTCCAGGCGCTGGGCGAGGATCGCCGCCTGGCGCTCGGCCTCCTCGTGGGCGGCCTCCGCCTCGGCGAGCTCGGCCTGGGCCAACGGCAGGCGGCCCTCGACGGCGTTGAGGTCGAGCACGGCCTGGCTCAGCTCCGCGTTCGTCTCCGACAGCGTCGTCTCGAGCTGGTCGCGCTCGGCCTCCTTCTGGCGGGCTTCCCGCTCCGCGGCGGCACGCTGGTCGTCGAGGTCGTCGGCCGCCGCGGTGGGCGCCACGGCGACGACGGCGCTCAGCGCCAGCACGGCCGCGAGCGTGCCGGCCGCGCCGGCGCGCAGGATCCTCGTTGCCCTCATCTCACACCCTCGTGTAGCGGTTCAGCGTGACGACCGACGACACCACGGCGAGCAGCACGGCGATCCCCACCAGGAGCGGCGCGACCGCCAGCACGTCGGCGGTGCCGACGTACGCGACCCAGTCGACGGACTGCTCCAGCCAGTCCGTCACGAGGTAGCGCACGCCCAGCCACAGCCCGCCCACGGCGAGCACCGAGCCCACCACCGCGGCGATGGCCCCCTCGAGCATGAACGGCAGCTGCACGAACAGGTTGGAGGCGCCGACGAGCCGCATGATGCCCGTCTCGCGCTGCCGCGACACCGCCGACAGCCGGATCGTCGTCGTGATGAGCAGGACGGCGGCCAGGAGCATCACGACGGCGAGGCCGGCGGCGCACAGCGACGCGCGGTTGAGCGCCAGGAACAGCGGCTCGAACACCGCGCGCTGGTCCTCGACCACCTCGACGCCCTCGCGGCCCGACAGCACGTCCGAGACCACCTGGAAGTTCTCCGGGTCGGTGAGCTTGAGCCGGAACGACGCCTGCATGTCGTCCTCGGTGAGCTGGGTGCCCTGGTAGCCGTCCGGGTAGCGCTCCTGGAACGCCTCGAACGCCTCGGCCTTGGTCTCGAAGTAGGACCGGGAGACCTCGGAGCCGAGCTCGCCCTGGATCACCGACTCGATCTCGTCGATCTGGTCCTGGGTGGCCTCGCCGGCGGCGCAGGTGGGCATGGTCGAGCCGGTAGGGCACAGGAACACGGAGACCTCGACGAGGTCGTACCACTTGTCCTTGAGCTTGTCGACCTGCATCTGCAGGAGCGCGGCGGCGCCCACGAACGCCAGCGACACGAAGGTCACCAACACCACGGAGACGACCATCGACAGGTTCCGCCGCAGGCCGTGGCCGACCTCGGCGAGCACGAACTGGAAACGCACGCCTCAGCCCTCCCGGCCCGAACGGACGGCCCGCTCGCGCAGGACCTGGCGGACCACCTCGTCGGCGTCGGACGGCGGCGCCGCCGGCAGCGGCCCGGTGGGCGGCCGGTGCTGGGCGGGGTCGACGCGGGCCGCGGGCTCGTACGGGCGCGGCACCGAGTAGACGAGGGGCTCCGGCCGGGCGGGGCCGGCCGGATCGGGCTCGGTCGGCGCGGGCTCCGTCGGCGCGGCACCGGCGGCCGCGGCGGGGCCGGTGTCCGCCCCGGCGGGCACGAGCTCGGCCGAGGTCGTCGCGGCGGGGCGTCCGGCGTCGTCGTCGGCGGCGGGTCGGCCGGCGGCGTCGTCGGCCGGCGCCGCCGGGGTCGGCGCGAGCACCGCGACGACGTCGCCGGTGGCCGGAGCGTCCGTCCCCGTCGCGGCGGCCTGCTGCTGCAGGGCGGATCGGCGGCCCGCGCGCGTCCGGCCGCGCTCCTCGGCGCGGCGGGCGGCCTCCTCGGCGGCCCGCTCGGCCTCGAGGTCGGCCGGCTCGGGCGTGATCTCGATCCGCGGGGCCACGGCGCGGGTGCCCTGCCCGGGCGCGTCCAGCACGGGGCTCTTGCCGACGGCGGGCAGGATGCTCTCCCGCTCGCCGTAGCCGCCGGCGGCCTCGTCGCGCACCAGGCGGCCGGAGGTCAGCTCGACGACCCGCTTGCGCATCTCGTTGACGATCTCGTCGTCGTGGGTCGCCATGATGACCGTGGTGCCGGTGCGGTTGATGCGCTCGAGCAGGCGCATGATGCCCAGCGACGTCGTGGGGTCGAGGTTCCCGGTCGGCTCGTCGCACAGCAGGATCGGCGGCCGGTTGACGAACGCGCGCGCGATGGCCACGCGCTGCTGCTCGCCGCCGGACAGCTCGTGCGGCCGGCGCTTCTCCTTGCCGTCGAGGCCCACCATCTCCAGGACCTCGGGCACCGTCGTCTTGATGACGTGGCGCGGCTTGCCGATCACCTGCAGCGCGAACGCGACGTTCTCGTAGACCGTCTTGCCGGGCAGCAGGCGGAAGTCCTGGAAGACCATGCCGATGCTGCGGCGCAGCGACGGCACCTTCCAGTAGGACAGGCGCGACAGGTCGCGGCCGGCGACGTAGACCTTGCCGCGGGTGGGGCGCTCCTCGCGCAGCGCCAGGCGCAGGAAGGTGGACTTGCCCGAGCCGGACGCGCCCACCAGGAACACGAACTCACCCCGCGCCACGTCCACGCTGACGTCGTCGAGGGCAGGCCGCGCACCGCGGGCGTAGACCTTCGACACGTTCTCGAATCGGATCACGGCGCGTGCTCCCGTGCTCGGGGACAGTTCCAGGGCACGCCGCAGCGGCCCCGCACGAGGCTCGCACGCCCCTCGGCGCGCCTGCGGGCCGACACGCCGGGTGTGGCGCAACGCTCAGTGCCCCCGCGAACCGTCGCCCCGGAGGACCGACCGGGCCGGGCGACGGCGCGCCGGGCCCGGGAACGCGCACGCGCCGGCGGCCCGGGCGGGGCCGCCGGCGCGTGCGTCGGGCGGTGGGTGCGGTCGCCGGCTCAGGCCTCCGCGGCCTGCGCCGCGCGGCGCCAGCGGATGCCGGCCTCGATGAAGTCGTCGATGGCGCCGTCGAACACCGCCGACGGGTTGCCGGACTCGTGCTCGGTGCGCAGGTCCTTGACCATCTGGTACGGCTGGAGCACGTAGGAGCGCATCTGGTCGCCCCAGCTCGCCTTGATGTCGCCGGCGAGCTCCTTCTTCTTGGCCGCCTCCTCCTGCTGGCGCACCAGCAGCAGGCGCGACTGCAGCACGCGCAGCGCGGCGGCCCGGTTCTGGATCTGCGACTTCTCGTTCTGCATCGACACCACGATGCCGGTGGGCAGGTGCGTCATGCGCACCGCGGAGTCCGTGGTGTTCACGGACTGCCCGCCCGGGCCCGAGGAGCGGAACACGTCGACCTTGATCTCCGACTCGGGGATCTCGATGGAGTCCGTCTGCTCGATCAGCGGGATCACCTCGACGGCGGCGAACGACGTCTGGCGGCGGCCCTGGTTGTCGAACGGCGAGATGCGCACGAGGCGGTGCGTGCCGGCCTCCACCGACAGGTTGCCGAACGCGTAGGGGGCGTTGACCTCGAACGTCGCCGACTTCAGGCCGGCCTCCTCGGCGTAGGAGGTGTCCATGACCTTGGTCGGGTAGCCGTGGCGCTCGGCCCAGCGCAGGTACATGCGCATGAGCATCTCGGCGAAGTCCGCGGCGTCGACGCCGCCGGCGCCGGCGCGGATGGTCACGACGGCCTCGCGGGCGTCGTACTCCCCCGCCAGCAGCGTGCGGATCTCCAGCGCGTCGAGGTCCTTGCGGATCGCGTGCACCTCGGTCTCGGCCTCGGTGAGCGTCTCGTCGTCGCCCATCTCCTGGCCCATCTCGACGAGCGTCTCGACGTCGGCGATGCGCTGGGCGAGGTTCTTGACGCGGTCGAGCTCGGCCTGGGTGGCCGACAGCTGCGAGGTGACCTTCTGCGCCTGCTCCGGGTCGTCCCAGAGGTCCGGCGCCGAGGCGGCCTCGGAGAGCTCCGCGACCTTCTTCCGCAGCGCCTCCGGGTCGCTCACGGCCTCGATGGACTCGAGGGTGGAGCGCAGCGCGCGGATCTCTGCGGGGAAGTCGATGGTGGCCACGGTCCTCAAGGTTACCGGCCGCGCGGGCACCGGCCGACCCGGGCTCAGGCCCCCGGCAGCTCGGTGCCGAACATCTGCGCGGTGGCGCGGGCGCTCGGGGCGCCGGCGTCCGGGTCGGCGCCGGCCGCGAGCAGCGCCGCCACCACGTCGTCGGCCCGCTTGAACACCGCGCCGGCCAGCGGCGACTGGCCGCGGGCGTTGAGCCGGTCGACGTCGGCGCCCCGCTGCGCCAGGCCCGTGACCAGCGCGGCGTGCCCGTGGTAGGCGGCGAGCATGAGCAGCGAGTTGCCGGACGCGTCGGCGAGGTCCGGGTCGACGCCGGCGTCGACGAACTCCAGCAGCAGGTCCGCCCCGGCGCGGGCAAGGTCGAACATCTGGTCCAGGTCCACCGGGAGCTTGTCGGGCTGCGCGGCGGCCGGCTCGGTGCCCGGCTCCCCGCCCGGCTCGGGGGTCGTGGCGTCGCTCATGGGTCGAACCTACCCGCGCGGGCGGTCGCCGGCCGCGCGACGCCCTGACCGACGCCCTGCCCGACGCCCTGCCCGACGCCCTGACCTGGGATCGGGTGCGTGACCGTGGCACCGGTGCCACCGTGTGTCCATGCGCGTCGTCATCGTCGGAGCCACCGGGAACGTCGGGACCGCGGTGCTGCGCGCGCTGCTCGACGAGCCGCGGGTCACGTCCGTGCTGGGGATCGCCCGGCGGCTGCCGGACCGCACCGCCGACCCGTACCGGCACGCCGAGTGGGCCCCCGTGGACGTCGCCGTCGAGGACGCTGACGAGGCGGTCGTCCGGCGCCTCGCGGAGGCCTTCCGCGGCGCCGACGCCGTGGTCGACCTCGCCTGGCTGATCCAGCCGAACCGGGAGCGGGAGCTGCTGCGGCGCACCAACGTCGAGGGCACCCGGCGGGTGGCCGAGGCCGTGGTGCGCGCGGGCGTGCCGCAGCTGGTGGCGGCCTCCTCGGTGGGGGCCTACTCCCCCGTCGACGACGACACCCCGCGCGGCGAGGACTGGCCCACCGACGGCATCCCGACGTCGCACTACAGCGTCGACAAGGCGGCGCAGGAGCGGGTGCTGGACGAGCTGGAGGCCGCGCACCCGGAGGTGGCCGTGGCGCGGATCCGGCCGGCGCTGGTGTTCCAGGCGGACGCCGCCCAGTCGATCGTGCGGTACTTCGTCGGGCCGGTCGTGCCGGTGCGGCTGCTGCGCCACGGCCGGCTGCCGGCGCTGCCGCTGCCCGCCGGCCTGCGCCTGCAGGCCGCGCACGCCGACGACGTCGCCGACGCCTACCGGCGGGTGATCGTGGAGCGGGCGCGCGGCGCGTTCAACGTCGCGGCCGACGACGTGCTGCGCGGCGCGGACCTCGCCCGGGTCGTCGACCACGGCCGCGTGGTGGAGGTGCCGCCGCCGGCCGTGCGCGCCGCCGTCGCCGTCGCCTACCAGGCGCGGGTGGTGCGCGCCGACCCCGGCTGGGTGGACCTGGCGATGCGGGTGCCGGTGCTGGACACCACGCGGCTGCGCACCGAGCTGGGCTGGGCACCGCGGCACACGGCCGCCGAGGCGGTCGAGGAGCTGCTCGACGGCATCGCCGTCGGCCAGGGGCTGCGCTCGTCCACCCTGCGGCCGGCCACGCCGCGCCCGGCCGGCCACGCGGTGATGCCGCTGCGCCGCCGCGGCGAGGTGGGCATCCCGGAGTCGCTGGACCGCTACCTGCTGGGCCTGTACCTCTCCGATCACTTCACCGGCGCGACGGCCGGCCTCGAGCGCATGGAGCTCATGACGCGCAGCTACGCGGACACGCCGTTCCACGCGGAGCTGGCCGAGGTCACCGAGCAGCTGCGCGCCGAGCGCGAGCTCTACCGCGACCTGCTCGACGCGCTCGGGGTGCCCCGCCGGCGCTACCGGCAGGCGGTCGCGTGGCTGGGCGAGCGGGCCGGGCGGCTCAAGCTCAACGGCCGCCTGCTGGAGCGCTCGCCGATGACGGCGGTGCTCGAGACCGAGCTGATGCGCGCGGCCGTGCTGGGCAAGATCGGCGGCTACCAGACCCTGCGCGAGCACGCCGACGACCTCGGCCTGGACCCGGGGCAGCTCGACGAGCTCATCGCCCTCGCGCGGGGGCAGATCGACCTGCTCGACCGGTTCCACGCCTACGTGCGCGCCCGCGCGTTCCGGGTCGGGCGGCCGCTCGGCTCCGACGACGGGCGCTAGGTGGTGCACCGGTCCCGGGGCGGGCGCGGCCGGCGGCGCTCAGGTGCCCGGGCGCTCGACGTCGTCCGGCTTGGCGGCCACCGCGTGCAGCGCGGTCTTGGCCCGCTGCGGCAGCACGGCGCCCATCGCGGACATCGCCTTGGCCTTCACCGAGTGGACCACGACCTTGTCCTTGCCGCTCATCATCGCGCTGTAGGCCTCCCGCGCGACCTTCGCGGCGTCGTCCTTGGGGCCCTTGCCCATGGGGGTGCGGGTCTGCTCGCCGCCGGAGAAGAAGTCGGTGTCGGTGGGGCCGGGAAGCAGCGCCGTGACCGTGACGCCGGTCTTCTTGAGCTCGTGGCGCAGCGCCTCGGCGAAGGACAGCCCGAACGCCTTCGAGGCGGCGTAGGTGGCGTAGTACGGGCCGGGCACGACGGACGCCACGGAGGAGGTGATGAGCACGTGCCCCTGGCCGCGCTCGGCCATCGGCGGCACGAGCCGCTTGGCCAGGTGCACGGTCGCGGTGACGTTCACCGCGACGACGTCGAGGTCGTCCTCCAGGGGCGTGTCGACGAACGGCCCGACGTTGCCGACGCCGGCGTTGAGCGCGAGCACGTCGACCGGGCGGCCGACCGCCAGGACGGCCTCGACGAGCTTCGCCCGGCCCTCCTCGGTGCGCAGGTCGGCCTGCACGGCGTCGACGCGCGCCCCGGTGAGCGCCAGGTCCTGCGCGGCGGCGGCGAGGTCGTCGTCCTCCGCCGTGACGATGACGTCGAAGCCGTGCTCGATCAGCTCGCGCGCGAGCTCGAGCCCGATGCCGTGGGACGCGCCGGTGACGAGGCCGATCCGGTTCGGCTCCTCGGAGATCTCGTGGGACATGGTGCAGCCTCCTCGGCGCACGGGGGCGGTGGTGCGGCGCCTGCGGCACCGTGCTCCCTCGACGCTAGGCGGGCGGGCGGCCGCTCGCAGCGGCGACGCGGGGCACGGCGTGGCGGGGTCGCGCGGCCGGGTCACGCGGGCCGGGGCTTGTGCGCCGCCGCGCGAGTCGGGAGGGTATGCCCGTGACGGCCGCCGCTGCAGGACCCCGGGCCCGCCGCGTGCTCGAGCACGCGGCGCTCGTGCTGCTCGGGATCGGCGGCCCGCTCGCCTACCTGCTGGCCTCCCCGGTCTACTCCAGCGGCGACGAGGCCGCCCACGTCGACTACGCCCTGCAGGTGTGGCACGGCCGGCTGCCGGTGTTCGAGCGCGGGCTCGAGCTGCAGAACGCCGTCGGGTTCCACCCGCCGGTGCAGTGGGCGTCGCACCACCCGCCGCTCGTGTACCTGCTGCTCGCCCCGGTGGTGGGACCGCTCGTCGACGCCGGGCACGTCGACGGGGCCGGCATGGCGGCACGCGGGGTGATGGTGGCGCTGTCGGTCGCGCTGCTCTACGCCGTCCGGGCGATCGGCACCCGGATGCTGCCGGGGGTGCCCGGAGCGGGTCTGGCGTCGGCGGTGGTCGTCGGCCTGTCCGCGCTGTTCGTGCGCCTGGGCGGGGCCGTGTACACCGACATCCCGGCCGCGCTGCTCAGCGCGCTGGCGTTCCTCGCCCTGCTGCGGCTCGCGCTCGGCGACGCCCGGCGCCGCGACGCCGTCCTGTTCGTCGCGGCCTGCGCGGCGTGCGGCCTCACCCGCTTCTCGCTGCTGCCGATCGCCGCGCTCCTCGCCGTCGTCCTGGTGGTGGCGGGACACCTCCCCGGCCGCCTGCGGCCCCGCGCGGCGTGGGCGACGGCGCTGGCCGCGGTCGCGGCGGTCCTGGCGACCTCGGGCTGGTTCTACCTGCGCAACCGCGCGCTGACCGGCAACCTCGCCGGCGGCCACCCGGAGTGGGCGGCGGAGAACACGCGGCGGGTGGCGCGCCCCCCGCTCGAGGTGGTGACCGACCCGGCGTTCTGGTCGCGGATGTCCGAGCAGATGGCGATCGGCACCTACCCGCGGCTGCCGGACGCGCTCGCCGCCCCCTGGCCGTGGTGGACGCTGCTGCTCGTCGTGCTGCCGCTCGTGGCCGGGCTGGCGCTGGCCGTGGTGCGGCTCGTGCGCGGCCGCGACCAGCGAGCCGTCCGGGCGCTCCTGCTCGCCACCGTGCTGGCCGCCTGCGCCGGGATCGCCGCCATGCAGGTGCTGCACCACGCCGGCGGGGGCAGCGCGTTCGCCCGCTACTTCTTCGCGATGGTGCCGTTCCTGGCGCCGTTCGTCGCGCTGCCGCTGCTGTGGCTGCGCGGCGCGCCGCTCGTGCTGTGGGGGCTGGTGCGGGTGTGGCTGCTCGGGCTGGAGCTCGAGGTCACGCTGCAGCGGGACCTCCGGGGCCCGCAGGCCGAGCTGTACCCGGCGGGAGCCTGGTGGGCGTTCGGCATGACGGTGGCCGGGCTGCTGCTGGCCCTGGGCCTGGTGGTGGCGCGGCCGCGCGGGCGCCAGGGCGAGCGGCCGGACCAGCCGCGGACCGTGGGCACGCCGGCCGCGGACGACCGGCCGGCCGGCGCGCTGGCGCCCTCGTGACGGCGCCGCGCCAGGACCGGCCGGCGCCAGACCCGGGAGCCCGTGCGAGGGCTCCTGCTAGGGCCCGAGGAGCCGCGCGACGCCGAGCGTCACGACGGCGGTCACGACGGCGACGACCGCCGCACCGACCACCCGGGCGGTCAGCGTGCGGCGCGTGGTGAGCACGCGGGCCGCGCCGGCGGCGCCGAGCCCGAGGACGACGCCGTACGGCGCGCTCGACGGGAGCCCCACGCTCCAGGCGACCCACGCGGCCGTCGCCAGGCCGGCGAGCGCCGCCGCCGGCCACGGGCGCAGCCCCACGTCCGCCGCGAGCGCCGCGGCGAGCGCCACCACGAGCGTGACGACGGCGGGGACGAGCGCCCACAGCAGCAGCGAGTAGCCGACGAGGACCAGCGCCCCGCCCGCCCGCACGTCGGCCTCGCCGCCGGCCCGCACCACTGCCTCGGCGGCGATCACCAGCGCCACGCCGAGCGACGCCAGGAGCGCCCGGCGCGTGCCACGGCGGACGGCGTCGGACCGTCCGGACGCCGTCGTCACCTCTCCCCCGGGCCGCTGCGCGGACATGGCTCGCACGCTACTCCACGGCCGCGGCGGCCGGGCGCCTGCGCGTCACGCGACCGCGAGCAGCACGCACAGCACCGTGAGGCAGGCGGTCAGCGCCCCCATGCCCCACCGCTCGACGGGATGCGTGCCGGCCAGGTTGCCCACGGTGTTCACCGCGAAGAACGCGGCGAGCACCCAGCAGGCCACGGTCAGCGCCGCGCTGTCCGCGGCGGAGCCGAGCACGCCGCCGCGCAGCAGGATCAGGACGCCGGCGCCCACGAGCACCACGGCGGCGGCGAGGCTGGCGGCCCGGTACCGGCCCGGCAGGCGCCCGTCGGGCTGGGCCGCGCGGCCGCCGTAGGCGGCCGCGCCCCACGGCGCCCCGGCGGCGAGCGCCAGCTGGAAGGCCACGCCGAGCAGCAGCAGGCCGCAGGCGGCCATCGCCAGCACCTCGACAACGGTGGACGTCATCGTGCTCCCTCTCGTCCGGCCCACGACGGGCGCCGGGGGCGAGGCGATCATCGCCGCCGGCTGCGCGCCCCGAGGGTGCGACGCACCGGCGAGGCGCTACCCGGCGCGCGCCGACGACACCGCCTGGACGGTGAACCCGCCGCCGAACGTGTCGGTGAACCACCGCAGCAGCGGCGGGTGCGAGACGGCTGCCAGCGCGACGCGAGCGGTCCGGCCGTCCGGCGTGGACGCGTCGGCCACCCGCAGCCCGTCGAGCCCCGCGGCGGCCGCCGGGTGCTCGCCGAGGTACTCCGTGACCGACCGGCGCACGTCCTCGTCCGTCAGCGTCACCACCGCGGCGCCCCCGCCGGACGAGCCGGTGTACAGCCGCTCCGGCGGCATGGCGTCCGCGGCGTCGGCCGCCAGCACGTCGGCGAGGTCGAACAGCGACTTGCGGTCGAGGTGCACGGCCGTGGCGGACGCGACCATGCCGACGAGCATCAGCCCGACGACCACGCAGCCGAGGGTGAGCAGCAGGATCCGGCCCGACTCGCGCTCGGGGGCCTCCACCGGCGTCATCCCCGCACCTCGGCGTACCGGTCGACCTCGGCCACGTGGCTCGCCTCGACCGGGACGGCCAGCGGCACCCAGCCGCGCAGCGCCGCGGGGACGAAGGGCAGCGGCACCTCGACGCGCACGCGCACGCCGACCGTCGCGTCCGGCGAGAGGCACGGGTCGTGCGAGCACTCCACGGTCAGGACGTCGCCGCCGGCCGCGTCCACGTCGTCGAAGCCCTGGTCGGCGAGCGCGAGCTCGACCGACGTCCGGGCCCGCGCGACGCCCTGGGCGGAGGACTCCGCCGTGACGACGGCCCGGGCGGCGTCGCGGGCCGCCCCCTCGACGGCGAACGCGCCGGCCTGGACACGCCCGACGGTGAGCACCAGGTAGACCAGGGGCACGAGCAGGAGCACCGTCGCGCCGACGAGCTCCACGAGGGCGCTGCCCGCGTCGTCACCAGCCGCCGCGCGGACCCGGACGGCGCGCCGGGCGAGCGCCGTCGCGGCGGAGCGGCGTGCGGCTGCTGCGCCGCGTGCGGCTAATTCGTGACGTGCGGGCGCGCGGCCGGGACGTGCCGGAACGTGCTGCATCAGCCCTCCTCCAGCGCGTGCCCGCGGACGGTGAGCGCGCCGCTCGGGCCGACGAGGCCGACGACCGGCAGCGGCGCGCGCACGACCACCTCCACCACGGGCAGGCCGTCGTACGTCGTGCGCCCGACGCTGACGTCGGCGGCGTAGCGCGACGACAGCGACGCGGTGAGCAGCTCGCGCGTGCGGGCGGCACCGTCGTCTGGCGCGCGGTCCGCCCGGGCCGCGACGCGGGCGCCCTCGGCGGCCGCGTCGGTCGCGAGCGCGCGCACGTGCAGCGCGAGCGCCAGCTGGACGACGCCCAGGAAGAGCAGGAGCACGAGCGCGGAGACCATGGCGAACTCGGCGACCGCCGCTCCGCGCTCCCCCGCGACGCCGCCGCGAGGGCGCGGCGTCACCGCCCGGTGACGCTCGAGATCGCCTGGGTGAAGGCGTCCTCGAGCAGCGGGCCGGCGATCGCCCACAGCGCGACGACGAGGCCGGCGGTCATGAGGGTGACGAGCACCCAGCCAGGCACGTCACCCCGCTCGGGGTCGGCAGCGTCCGGACGCCCGGGCGGTACCTGCGGGTGCTGCGGAGCGCGAGGCGTGCGCTCGGCGGAGCCGTGGTGGGACATGGCGTCTCCTCTCTGTCGGCGGCACTGCTGGGTCTTGCTGGGCTCGGGAGCCGCCCCGGAGCGGGCGGCGCGGGCGGGCGTCACAGGTCGATCCGGAGGGTGGCGAGGGAGGGGAAGACGGCGAACACGACGGTGATCGGCAGGATGAGGAACACGACCGGCACGAGCATCGCGACCTCCTTCCTGCCGGCCGCCTCCATGAGCGCCCGCCGGCCGGCCTCCCGCACGTCCTGCGCCTGGGCCCGCAGCACCTCGGCCAGCGGGGTGCCGCGCTCCAGCGCCACGGCCACCCCCTCGGCGAACCGGGCCAGGGACGGCAGGCCGGTGCGGTCGGCCATGTCGGTGAGCGCGTGCGCCACCGGGGCGCCGCCGCGGACGTCGGCGAGCATGCGCGAGATCTCCACCGACAGCTCGCCGCGCGCCGTCGCGGCGACGCGCTCCAGGGCGGCGACGGGCGCCTCCCCCGCGGTGACCGCGAGCGCCAACAGCTCCGCGACGGTGGGGAACTCGGTGACCATGCGTTCCTCCCGCTGCGCGATCCGCCGGGACAGCGCCTGGTCGCAGGCGACGAACCCGCACGCCCCGGCGACGGCCACGAGCAGCGCGAGCGGCACGGGGGCGAAGCCCCGGGCGACGCCGACGAGCAGCGCGAGCGCGAGGCCGGCCACCAGCCCCAGCACCGTCCAGACGACCTGGCGTGCCCGGAACTGCTCGACCGTCTCCGCGGAGCCGGCGCGCTGCAGCCGGCGGCGCACCTCCTCGCGCGTCGAGCCGAGGCGCTCGAACCAGCGCGCGGCGTCGGCCGCCCACGGCGCGAGCAGCCGCTCGACCACCGGGAACGGACCGCGCACCGGCTGCTCGCGCAGCAGGCGCGAGGTCGCGTCCCGCGGGCGCAGCACCGGGGCGAGCCGGTCGTCCAGGGTGATGCGCCGGGCCCGCACCCCGGCGACGACGAGGACCGCACCGATGCCGCCGAGCAGGCCGACGAGCGCACCCGTCGCGCTGAACCACTCGGTCATCGCAGCACCCGGCCTTCCTCGGGCAGCCTGCCCAGGCGGACCATGAGCCGGTAGGCGACCACCGAGCTCGCGGCCCCGCCGAGCAGGACGGCGACGCCGGCCGCCGAGTCGTAGGCGCGAGCGGTCTCCGGGCGGGTCGCGAGGAACGCCAGCACCACCCACGGGCCGGCAGCGGCGAGGCGGGCACCGGTCACGGTCCACGACTGGCGGGCCTCGAGCTCGCCGCGGGTGCGGGCGTCCTCCCGCAAGAACGACGAGAGCGCCCGCAGGAGGCGGCCGAGGTCGGTGCCGCCGACCTCGCGGGTGAGCCGCAGCGCCTCGACGATGCGGTCGGCGACCGGGTCCGCGAGCCGCGCCTTGAGCAGGTCGAGGCTCTCGGCGAAGCGGCCCGTGGCCCGGTAGTCGGCGGCGAAGCGCGCGAACGGCTCGCGCAGCTCGGCGGGTCCGCGCTCCCCGAGCTGGCCGACCGCCTCCGGCAGCGACAGCCCGGCCCGCACGCCGGAGGCGAGGTGGTCGACCACCTCCGGCCACACGTCCCGCAGGCTGCGGCGACGCTTGCGGGCGCGGGCCCGCACGAGCGCCGACGGGCCGATGCCTGCCATGGTCCCGAAGCACAGCGCGAGCACGGGCGAGAAGGTCAGCGCCGCGACGGCGAGCGCGGCGCCGGCCGCGACCGCCGCGCTGGCGCCGACGAGCGCGGCCGGCGTCACGGACCCGGCGCCCGCCTGCACGAGCAGGTCCTGGGTGCGGGCCGACCACGCCGAGCGCCGCGGCGTCCGTGCCGGCGCCTCCCAGCACGACCACCAGACGCAGAACAGGCCCAGCCCGAGCAGCAGGCCCGCGAGCACGCCCACCTCAGCGCTCCCCCGCCAGCAGCGCCCGGACGTCGATGCCCGCGCGGGCGAACCGCTCGTCCGCGGCCGGGAACCCGTCCCCGCGCACGAGGCGGCCGCCGGCCGCCGCCGGCTCGCGGTGGAAGAGCCCCGCCGTCTCGACGCGTCCCTCCTCCACGCGGCCGGTCACGGCGACGATCTCGCGCACCTGCCGCTCGCCGTCGGGCGTGACGCCGAGGTGGACGACGACGTCCACCGCGGACGCGACGGTGGGCACGACGAAGTGGTGGGTCACGTTCTCGCCCGCGAGCAGCGGCAGCGTGCAGATCTTGGCGATCGCCTCGCGCGCCGAGTTGGCGTGGATCGTGCACATGCCCGGCACCCCCGCGTTGAGCGCCACCAGCAGGTCGAAGCTCTCGGCCTCGCGCACCTCGCCGATGACGATCCGGTCGGGGCGCATGCGCAGGGCCTCCTTGACCAGGCGCCGCAGCGGGATCTCGCCGGTGCCCTCGAGGCTCGGCTGCCGGCACTGCATGGCCACGAGGTCGCGGACGTCGAGCTGCAGCTCGAACACCTCCTCGCACGTGATGACCCGCTGCCCCGGGGGGATCGAGCCGGCCAGGGCGTTGAGCATCGTCGTCTTGCCGGCCTGGGTGGCGCCGGCCACCAGGATGTTCAGGCCGGCCCGCACGGCCGCGTCGAGGAACGCGGCGGCGTGCGTGCTGAGCGACCCGAGCCGCACCAGGTGCTCCAGGCGGCTCGCCCGCACCACGTGCTTGCGGATGTTGACCGCGAAGTGGTGCCGGGTGACGTCCGGGATGACGACGTGGAGCCGCTCCCCGCCGGGCAGCGCGGCGTCGACGAACGGGCTGGACAGGTCCAGGCGCCGACCGCTGGACTTGAGCATCCGCTCGACCAGGTCACGCACCTGCGCGCCGGTGAGGATGGTGGTGGTGAGCTCGGGCGTCCCGTCGCGTGCCACGAAGACCTGCGCGGGGCTGTTGATCCAGATCTCCTCGACCGCGGGGTCGTCGAGGTACTGCTGCAGCGGCCCGAGCCCGGCCACCGCGTCGACGACGGCGCGCGAGGCCGCCTCGGGGTCGGCGAGCGGCGGCAGCAGCCCGCGGGTGGCGCGCTCGGCGTAGTCGCCGACCGCCTCCGCGACGAGCCGGTCCAGGGCGCCGCGCTCGCGCACGGGGTCGAGACCCCGTCGGCGCACGAGCTCGCGCACCTCCTGCTCGAGGATCGCGACGCCCTCCGTGCCGACGCCCACGACAGCTGTCATGACTGCCCCCTGTGGCGTGCCGCCCCCTGCGGCACCGTCGGCAACCCACCATAGGTGACGTGCGCCACTCCGGGGAGGGGCCTGTGGACGGCCGGCGCCGCGCTCCTCAGCCGGCGCCCGCGGCGGGCTCGCGTCCCGGCCGGTCCTCCACCAGCGGCAGCAGCAGGTCGAGCACCCGGTCGGCGTACTCCGCGGTGACCGGCTCGGCGGCCACCAGCAGCCGGAAGAACAACGGCGCGACCAGCATCTGCAGCACCAGCTGCGGGTCGACGTCGGGACGCACCTCCCCGCGCTCCACGCCCCGCCGGACGAGCTCGGCCGCCGCCGCGAACCGCTGCCCCCAGAAGGTGCGCCCGGCCACGGTGATGTCCGGGGCGCGTCCCGCCTCGGACACCAGGGTGCGCAGCACGCCCTCGCCCAGCGGGGAGGTGATGCTCGCCGCGACGGCGTGCGCGAGGGCGCGCAGGTCGCCGCGCAGGCTGCCGGTGTCGGGCAGCGGGATCTCGCGTCCGGCCTGCGCCAGCAGCGCCTCGGCCACCAGCTGCTCCCGGCTGGGCCAGCGGCGGTACAGGGTCGCCCGGTGCACGCCGGCGCGGGCGGCGACGCGGTCGAACGTCAGCGACGCGTAGCCGCCGTCCACCAGCTCCGCGACGACCGCCGCCAGCACCGCCTCGCGCACCCGCGCGCTGCGGCCCCCGGGCCGCCGTCCGCGGCCCGGTGACTCCTGCTCGCTCACGCCGTCCCTCCGAGGTCCTAACGCGACAGGGTGTTGCGTTTACGCTTCCAGCGTGCCACGGTCGAACCACAGCGACAAACCGTCGCGTCAAACGAAGGGCCCGCTCATGTCGACCACCCTCGGCACCCTCCGACCGGGCGCCCCGACCGGCCGCACCCGGGCGACCACCTCGCCCAGGGTCCGCGCCGCCTGGGGTGCGCTGGCCGCCGTCATGCTGGCCGCCACCCTGGTCGGGACGATCACGCACGGCGGCGCCACGGTCGCCCTCGCCCTGCTCGGCGTCCTCGGCCCGGACCTCGCGCTCCTCGCCGGCGCGGGCCAGCCGCACGGGGCCGGGCAGCTGCCGCCCCGGGCGGTGGGGCCCTACAACCTCGTGCACCGGCCGTGGCTGCCGCTCGCCGCGATCGCCGGTGGCGCGCTCCTCGACCAGCCGGCGGCCGCCGCGCTGTCCACGCTCGGGTGCGCGTGGCTCCTGCACGTGGCCGTGGACCGGGTCGTCGGGTACGGGCTGCGCGCCGCCGACGGCTACCAGCGCTGACCCCGCACCCCGCCCGGAGGCCCACCATGCCCCTTCCCACCAGGACCATCACGGCCGCCGTCGACCTGGACGCCGCGCCGCGGCAGGTCTGGGACGTCCTCGCCGACGGGCCGTCGCACGCCGGCTGGAACCCGTTCCTCACGCGGCTCGACGGGACGCTCACGGTCGGCAGCAGGCTCGACGTGCGGATCGCCCCGCCCGGCGGCAGGCCGATGACCTTCCGCCCCGCCGTGACCGCCGTCGAGCCCGGACGCCGGCTCGCCTGGCTCGGCCGGCTCGTGCTGCCGGGCCTGTTCGACGGGGAGCACTCCTTCGTGCTCGACCCGCTGCCGGGCGGCGGCACGCGGCTGACCCAGCGCGAGACCTTCCGCGGCCTGCTCGTGCCGTTCACGGGGAGCGTCCTGCGCCGCACCGAGGCCGGGTTCGGGGCCATGCACGAGGCGCTGCGCCGGCGGCTCGCCGAGCCGCACGCCGCCTGACCGCGACGTCGGCCGGCCCACCGCACCGGCCGTCACCAGCGCCGCGACCTCATCCTCGACCGCCGGGCCCGCCGCGACTACCGTCGATGGGACGACGACGTCGCCACTGTCCCAGACGGGAGACCGCCATGAGTGACGGAGCGGGCAAGGGCAGGACCGGCAAGGGCAGCAGGGCCACCGGCGGGGCAGGCAGGGCGGGCACGTCCCCGAGAAGCTCCGCGGCGCGCCCCGAGGCGCGCCCACCGAGCGCGCCACCGACCGCACCACCGACCGCACCACCGAGCGCACCGTCGGACGAGCCCGCGCCCACGGCGGCCGCGTTCGGCGACCGGCTGCTGGCCTCCACGCTCAGCGCGGTGGAGATCCTCAGCGTCTACCTCGGCGACCGGCTCGGCTGGTACCAGGCCCTGGCGCAGGCCGACACGCTCACGCCCGAGGAGCTCGCCGGCGTCACCGACACCCAGGAGCGCTACGCCCGCGAGTGGCTGGAGCAGCAGGCGGCCGTCGGCATCCTCGAGCTGGTGCGGCCCGGGCCCGACGGCGGCCAGGCCGCGTTCCGCCTGCCGCCGGCCCACGCCGAGGTGCTCACCGACGAGCGGTCGCTGGCCTTCACCGCGCCCATGGCGCGGTTCTTCGGCGCGATCGGCCCCAAGCTGCCGCGGCTGCTCGAGGCGTACCGGCACGGCGGGGGCGTGTCCTGGGCCGAGCTCGGCGACGACGCGCGCGAGTCGCAGTCCGCGGGCAACCGGCCGTGGTACGAGCACCGGCTCGGCTCCGCGCTCGCCTCCGTGCCCGCCGTGCACGACGTGCTGGCCCGGCCGGGCGCCCGCGTCCTCGACGTCGGGTGCGGCATGGGGTGGTCCACGATCTCGCTCGCCCGGGCGTACCCGGAGGCGCGGCTCGTCGGCATCGACGTCGACGCGCCGTCCATCACCTCGGCGCGGGCCAACGCGCGCGCCGAGGGCGTCGAGGAGCGGGTCGAGTTCCGCGCCGCCGACGCCGCCGAGCTCGCCGCGCAGGAGCCGTTCGACGCGGCGTTCGCCTTCGAGTGCGTCCACGACATGCCGCGGCCGGTCGAGGTGCTCGGCGCGGTGCGCGCCGCCGTCCGGCCCGACGGCGCCGTCGTGGTCATGGACGAGGCCGTCGCCGACGAGCTCACGGCGCCGGCCGACCAGGTCGACCGGCTGATGTACGGCTACAGCCTGTTCGTGTGCCTGCCGGACTCGCTGTCGTCGCCCCCGTCGGTGGCCACCGGCACCGTGATGCGCCCCGCGACGCTGCGGCGCTACGCCCAGGACGCGGGGTTCGCCGACGTCGAGGTGCTGCCGATCGAGGACTTCTCGTTCTTCCGGTTCTACCGGCTGCTGCCCTGACCCGCGTGACCCGTGGCCGGCGCACCGGCGACGACGTCGGGCCCGCCGCGGACGCGGCGCCCGGCGCCGCGCGGGTGTCGGTAGCCTCGCGCCCATGACGTCGCTCCCCCGCGGCGCGTGGCAGGACGTCGCGCGCGCCACCGGCCTGCTGTCCCCCACCGGCACGTCCACCGCCGACGTCGCCTCGACGATCTTCGCCGAGATGTCCGCCCTGGCCGCGGCCACCGGCGCGATCAACCTCGGCCAGGGGTTCCCCGACGTCGACGGGCCCGGGTACGTCAAGGCCGCCGCGATCGCGGCGATCGAGGGCGACCACAACCAGTACCCGCCCGGCCCGGGCATCCCCGAGCTGCGCCGCGCCGTCACCGACCACCAGGCCCGCCACTACGGGCTCGACGTCGACCCGGACACCGAGGTGCTGGTCACCACCGGCGCCACCGAGGCGCTCGCCGCCACCGTGCTCGCCCTGGCCGGCCCCGGCGACGAGGTGATCACGCTCGAGCCGTTCTACGACTCCTACGCGGCCGTCATCGCCCTGGCCGGCGCCACGCACGTGCCGGTCGCGCTCGCCCCCACCGACGCCGGGTTCCGGCTCGACGTCGAGGCGCTGCGCGCCGCCGCGAGCGACCGCACCCGCCTGATCCTGCTCAACACGCCGCACAACCCCACCGGCACCGTGCTCACGCGCGCCGAGCTCGAGGCGGTCGCCGTCGTCGCCCGCGAGCACGACGCGCTCGTGGTCACCGACGAGGTCTACGAGCACCTGACGTTCGACGGCGCCGTGCACGTGCCGGTCGCCACGCTGCCCGGCATGGCCGAGCGGACCCTGACCATCTCCTCCAGCGGCAAGACGTTCTCGCTGACGGGCTGGAAGATCGGCTGGGTGCACGGCCCCGCCGCGCTGGTCACCGCCGTGCGCACGGTCAAGCAGTTCCTCACCTACGTCTCGGGCGCCCCGTTCCAGCCCGCCATCGCCCGGGCGCTGGCCGACGACGAGACGCCGCGCCGGCTCGCGGCGTCCCTGGCCGCGCGCCGCGACCTGCTGTGCGCCGGCCTCGAGGCCGCCGGGTTCGACGTCGTCGTGCCGCGCGGCACCTACTTCGTGGTGGCCGACGGCGCCCGCGTGATCGAGCGCGTCGCCGGCCTGCCGGACGGCGCCGACGGCGCCGAGCTGTGCCGCCGCCTGCCCGCCCTCGCCGGCGTCGCGGCGATCCCCCTCACCGCGTTCTGCCGGGAGGGCTCGCCCACGCACGCCGCGCTGCGCACCAGCGTGCGGTTCACGTTCGTCAAGCGCGAGGACGTGCTGCGCGAGGCCGCGGCGCGGCTCGGGGCGCTGGGGTCCTGAAAGCGCCCGGCCGGCGCCCTCGCCCCGGCCGGCTCAGCCGCAGACGCCGGGGAGCACCGACGGCGAGGCCGACGGCGTCGGCGAACCGCTACCCGCGCCGGCCGCGGCGTCCGTCCCCGCGCCGCCGTCCGCCCCGTCGCCCGCACCGGCGCTCGGTGACGCGTCGCTCGGCGGCGCGCCGCCGGACGGGCCCGCGCCGGCGGGGTCGCCCCCGCCCGAGGGGCTGGGCGCGGCGGCGGGCACCGGGTCCGGCAGCCCGGGCGGCGGGGCGTCGTCCCGGAGGCGCTCCCAGATCGCGTCGGCCTCCGACGTCCAGACCACGCGGTTGGGGTTGCTCGGCGCGTCGGTCACCGGCACCGCCGTGAACACCACGCGGCTCGGGTCGATGGTGCGCAGGCTCCACGCCAGGCCGGCCAGCGCGCGCGGGCTGGCCAGGTCCGGGTCGGTCGAGATGGACTGCAGCACGGCGTGCACCACGCGGTACAGCCGCGGGGAGTCGGTGAGGAGGTTCTGCGCCAGGATCTCGCGCACCATCGCGGAGACGAACGCCTGCTGCCGCTCGATGCGGCTGAGGTCCGAGCCCGTCTCGAGCCCCATGCCGGTGCCGTGCCGCACCCGCAGGAACTGGATCGCCGTCGCGCCGTCGAGCCGCTGCTCGCCGGCCGGCAGGTCGAGGTTGCCGTAGCGCCTGGTCTCCTTGATGGGCTCCGGCAGGCACATCGGCACCCCGCCGACGGCGTCGACCACGCCCACGACGCCGGACATCTCCACGACGACGTGGTCGGTGATCGACACGCCGGTGAGCTTCTCGACGGTGAGGATCGTGCAGGCCGCCGCGCCGGTGATGTCCTTGTCCTCGCCGCCGCCGATCGTGAACGCCTGGTTGAACATGGCGTCGTGCCGCGGCTCGCTGGTGCCGCCGCCGGGCAGCGGGCACGCCGGGATGTCCACGAGCGAGTCGCGCGGGATCGAGACCACCTCGATGCGGCTGCGGTCGCCGGAGACGTGGACGATCAGCGTGGTGTCGGAGTGGAACTCGTCGCCCTGGCCGGCGATGGCCTGGTTGTCCGCGCCGCCGCGGAAGTCGGTGCCCATCACGAGGATGTCGAGGGCGCGGCCCGCGAACGGGTCGTCGGGGTCCGCGGCGGCGGGCGAGGGCCGCTCCTGCGCGACCGAGCCGAGCAGGGAGTCGACGTCGGACACGTCGATCTGCGACTGCAGGTCGACGTAGGCGGCCACGGCGCCGCTCGCGGCGAGCGCCACCAGGCCGGTGAGCACCATGCCGGAGACCCGCAGCGCCCGGTGGACCTTCAGGGGCGCGGCGTGACGTGGCACCCCGGCGCGGGTCATGGCCCGAGGGTAAGCACGCCCGCGCGTCCTCGCAGGTGGTGGGGCTCGCCGTCAGGCCACCGCCGCCGAGTGGCCTCCCCCGGAGCCCCGCCCGGAGTCCTTCTCGAAGTGCCGCGCGGCGGCCGCGCCCAGGTCGGGGTTGTCGGTGAAGAGGCCGTCCATCCCGGCCTCGAGGAAGGTCCGGATCTCCGCCTCGAGGTCGCCGACGCCGTTCGGGTCCGCCGACGAGCGCAGCTCGGCGGGCAGGAACTGGTTCTCGCGGCGGAAGGTCCAGCCGTGCACCTCGAGCCCCGCCCGGTGCGCGTCCCGGATCACGGGGGTCGGCTCGCCGAGCGTGTCGTCGGCCCGGCGCGGGATCATCAGGCTCTTCTCCAGCCCGACCCCGTCCGCGTACCGCGCGACCTCGCGCAGCCCCGCGGGGGTGACCAGGTCGGCGTAGGTGCGCCGGTCCCCGGCGGCGACGAGGTCGTAGGGCGCGCCGGTCGCGTCGACCAGCTGCACCAGCCGCACCCGCGTCATCCGGTCGAGCTGGCGCAGGTTGCCGGTCTCGAAGGACTGGATGAACACCGGCGCGCGCCGGTGGTCCAGCCCGTGCGCGCGCAGCGCGGCGACCAGCGGCTCCTCCAGGGACAGGCCTACGGAGTCGAAGTACGTGGGGTGCTTGGTCTCCGGGTAGACGCCCACCGGACGGCCGTCGCAGGTGCGCGACCGCTGCGCGAGGTCGAGCACCTCGTCCAGCGTCGGCACCCGGTAGCGGCCGTCGAACCGGGTGTTCTGCGGCCGCGTGGCGGGGATGCGCTCCTTCGCGCGCAGCGTCCGCAGCTCCGCGAGGGTGAAGTCCTCGGTGAACCAGCCGGTCGCCTCGGCGCCGTCGATCACCTTGGTGGTCCGCCGGTCGGCGAACTCCGGGTGGGCGGCCACGTCGGTGGTGCCGCCGATCTCGTTCTCGTGGCGCGCCACCAGGACGTGGTCCTTGGTGGACACCACGTCGGGCTCGATGTAGTCGGCGCACTGGCGGATCGCCAGGGCGTAGGACGCGAGGGTGTGCTCGGGGCGGTAGCCCGAGGCGCCCCGGTGCCCGACCACGGTGACGTCGTCGTCGCGGTGGTTCGGGTGGTGGCTCGAGTAGGACGGACGGCCGCCGTGGCCGTCATCGCCCGGACCGCCGGCGCCGGGAGCAGCATGGTCGCCGCGAGCGCAAGCGCGAACCCGGCGACACGACGTTGGGTGCGGGTCCTGGTGCTCATGCTTCACGGTAGGACGCCCCTGCGGCGGGCGCGCGGCGGACGCACAGCGGGAGCGCGGCGGACGGGCAGCGGCCGCGCGGGCTGCGTTCAGACGGGCATGTGCCAGCCCCCGCGGCGGAACGCCGGGGTGGCCACGGCGAGCACCAGCAGCGCGAGGCTCACGGCCCCGAGCATGACCACGGTCATCGCGAACGCGTCGCCGCCGAGCAGGCCCACGACCGGGCTGATGAGCCCCGAGACGCCCGACTGCACGGCGCCGATGACGGCGGCCGCGGTGCCGGCGATCTCGCCGTGGCGCGACATGGCCAGCGCCGAGGCGTTCGCCGGGACCAGGCCCTGGAACGCGAGCACGCACCAGAGCACGGCGAGCAGCGCCAACAGGCCGCCGACCTGCGTCGTCGCCACCACGAGCAGCACGACGGCGAGCACGCCCTGGGCCACGAGGCCGGCGCGCAGCAGGCGCACCGGGGCGACCTTGCGCACCAGCGCCGCGTTGACCTGCGCGGAGACCACCAGGCCGATGCCGTTGAGCGCGAACAGCAGGGCGAACTGGCCCTTGGACAGCCCGAAGTGCTCCTGGAAGACGAACGGTGAGCCCACCACGTAGCTCATGAGCACCGCCTGCCCCAACCCCGGCACCACCGCCAGCGCCATGAAGTGCCGGTCGCGCAGCAGCGTGCGGTACCCCGCCAGCGCCGCCTTCGGGCCGCCGGAGCGGCGCGCGACGGGCGGCAGCGTCTCGGGCATGAGCGTCATGACGACGACCGCCATGACGGCTCCGAACAGCGCCAGCACGGCGAACACCCACCGCCAGCTCGCCTGCGCGGTGATCGCCGAGCCGAGCGTCGGGGCGAGCATCGGCGCGACGCCGATGACGAGCATGAGCCGCGACAGGATGCGGGCGGCCTCGGCGCCGACGAAGCGGTCTCGCACGATCGCCACGGCTGCGACGCCGCACGAGGCGTTGAAGAAGCCCTGCAGCAGGCGCAGCACGATGAGCAGGTTCATGTCCGTGGCGACGGCGCACAGGATCGACGTGACGACCTGGAAGGCCAGGCCCACCAGCAGCGGCAGGCGGCGGCCGTAGCGGTCCGACAGGGGCCCGATGACCAGCTGGCCGATGCCGCCGCCGACGAGCATCGCCGAGATGGTCAGCTGCGCCAGGGCGTCGGTGGAGCCCAGGTCCCGCGCGACGTCGGGCAGCGACGGCAGGTACATGTCGACCGTGAACGCCGGGAGCGCCGAGAGCGCCCCGAGCATGAGCACCCACTTGGCCGTGCTGCGGCCACGCATGCGGGCGGCCAAGGAGTTGTCGGGCATGGGCGCCATCGTAGTCGAAACGTTACGACCCGCAGCGCGGCGCGCCTCGTGACGGCGCTCACGCCCGCGCCGCCGAACGCCCGCGGGGAGCCGCACGGAGCCCGCACGGAGCCCGCACGGAGCCCGCACGGAGCCCGGACGGAGGCCCACCGGCGCGGAGCGCGGCCGGTGTCGGTGGGCGGCGGGACGATGGCCGCATGTGCGGCCGCTTCGCCTCCTTCCGCAGCGCCCAGGACCTCGCCGACGACCTCGCCGTCGCCGACGTCGCGCACGACGCGGGCCTGCTGGCGCCGTCGTGGAACGTGGCGCCCACGGACGCCGTGCGGATCGTCGTGGAGCGCCCCGCCCGCCTGCCGGGCGGCGGGCACGGCGCGATCACCCGCTCGCTGCAGCTGGCCCGCTGGGGCCTCGTGCCGTCGTGGGCCAAGGACCCGGGCGTCGGGGCGCGGATGATCAACGCCCGCTCGGAGACCCTGCTCGACAAGCCGGCGTTCGCCAGGCCGCTCGGCGCCCGGCGCTGCCTCGTGCCGGCCGAGGGCTACTACGAGTGGCGCCGGCTGCCGGCGCCCGACGGCCCGGCCGGCGGGGACCGGGGCGGGCGGGGCGCCACGGTGCCCAAGCAGCCGTACTGGATCCACCCCGCCCAGGGCGGGCTGGCGTTCGCGGGGCTCTACGAGTTCTGGCGGGACCCGGCGCGCGCGGCCGACGACCCGGCCCGCTGGCTCGTGTCCACCACGATCATCACCACGGCGGCGGCGCACGGGCTCGCCCACGTGCACGACCGGATGCCGGTGGCGCTGCCCCCGGCGGCGTGGGACGCGTGGCTCGACCCCGCCGTCGGCGCGCAGGAGGCGGCGATCCTGGTCGCCGAGCCGGTGCGCGAGCTCGCGCTCACGCCGGTCACGACGCGGGTCAACGCGGTGCGCAACGACGGGCCGCGCCTCCTGGAGCCCGACCCCGAGCCGCTCGACGCGGGCCTGCCCACGGCGCCGTAGCGCGGGCGCGCAGGGACCCCGGGGAGCCCTGCCGACCCGACGCCGCCGACCCGATGCAGCCGGTCAGGCGCCGGTGTACGCCCGCTGCAGGCGCACCGGGCGGATCGCGCCCAGGCCCTGCACCTCCTGCTCGGGCTGCTGCGTCAGCGCGTAGCGCGACGACGTCGCCAGCAGCGCCGCCGTCGGCGGGTCGACCAGCACGCTGCTCGGCTCGGCGATCTCCGTCAGGCGCGAGGCGAGGTTGACGCTCGGGCCGAAGACGTCGCCGAAGCGCGACAGCACCCGCCCCCACACGAACCCGACCCGCACGGGGATCTCCTCGCCCGCCGACGGCTTGGCGGCCAGGCCGAGCGCCACCTCGGCGCCGGTCTGCACGTCGTCGGCGATGAACAGCACGGCGTCGCCGATCGTCTTGACCACGCGCCCGCCGGCCTCGGTGACGACGTCGCGCGCCCGGGTCTCGAAGTGCTGCACGAACTCGCTGAGCTCCTCGGACCCCAGCCCGGCCGTGCGCTTGGTGAAGCTGACGATGTCGGCGAACCCGACGGCGCGGCGCAGCGGGAGCTGGTGCTCGTCGGTGACGTTCTCGCCGCGGGCGCCGCCGAACTCCGTGGCGAGCCGGCCGGTGAGCGCCGCGAGCTGGCGCCGCCAGGCGTGCTCGAGCTGGCGCGCCAGCCGGTCGGCGAGCTCGGGCACCCGGTCGATGACGGCCAGGCGCGCGCTGACGTCGTCGAGGTGGTGGTCGCGCGCGACGTGCTCGACGAACGCCTCGACCTGCCACAGCGCGAGCCGGTCGGTGGTGTGACCGACGGAGCGGATGAGCGTGCGCAGCGCCTGCTCGTCGAGGTGCTCGTCCTCGCTGAGCTCGGCGACCTCGCGCAGCGCGTCCATGTCGCTCTCGGTGAACCACGGCTCCGTGGGATGGGTGACGGGCAGGCCCATCCAGCGCCAGTAGCTCTCGATGAACTCGTGCGACAGCCCGGTGCCGACCACGAGGTCGTCGAGGGTGTAGCGCCGCGGGCCGCCGAGGATCTCCTCGTCGATCCGGCCGGCGATGTCCAGCCCGCCAGGGGCGTCCGCCGGCTGGGCGTCGGACTCGGTCGAGGTGTCGCTCGTCACGTCGCCACTCTACTGGCGCGTGGCTGGCAGGAACCTCGACGTCGGGTCTGCGCCCCGGGTCGCCCGCCCGGCCCTCAGCCCCGCCGCAGGTGGTGGACGTCGCCGGCGGCCACGACGTGCTCGGTGAGGCGCCCCGCGGCGTCGGCGACGCCCACCACGAGCGACCCGTCGTCGGCGAGCCGCAGGGCGGTGCCCTCGAGCACCGCGCCCGTGCCGGCGAGCTCGACGCGCACGGGCGTGCCGAGCGTGGCCGACGCCGCCGCGTACTGCGCGGCGAGCGCCGGGCCGCCGTCGGCGCCCGTCGCGTGCGGGTCGCCGCCGTCGTCGGCCCAGCGCCCGACGACGGCGGCGAGCTCGCGCAGCACCGCGACGAGCAGCCGCGTGCGGTCCCGGGCGGCGCGCTCCCCGGC
>NZ_WUWN01000019.1 GCF_009846865.1 Puerhibacterium puerhi | reverse complement strand
CGCTCGGCCAGCGGCACGCCGCGCAGCGGGTTGTCCGGCGCGCCGGCGGCGCCGTCGGGCACGTGCAGCGCCGCGAGGAACGCGCCGAAGGCCGGCGCCCACGCCGTGCGCGCGGCGATCGGCGTGGTCTCGGCGCCGACGCCGTCGAGCCACGGCACGACGCTCCAGGCCCACGGGTAGCCGAGCGCCGCGCTGGGGCGCCCCACCCGCACGGGCGCCGGCACGGCGACGCCCGTCGGCGCGAGCCGGGCGGCCAGCGCGGGCAGCGCCCGCTGCTCGTGCTCCACCAGGTGCGCGGCGAGGGCGCGGCGCGGCAGCCGCACGGCGAGGTCGTCGCCGAGCCGCAGCATGACGTTGTCCCAGCCGTGGGCGGCCACGACCAGGTCGCCGTGGGCCAGGAGGTCGGGGTGCTGCTCGGCGAGCAGGGCCCGGCCCAGCCCCACGGTGACGTCGAGGTCGGCGGCGACCATCAGCGCGCGCCCGCGCCGGTCACGGGATCTCGAGCTCGCGGGCGGCGTCCCACGGCTCGCTCCAGCCCAGGTGCTCGAACAGCGAGTCGAGGACGCCGGCGGTGAACCCCCACACCAGGTGCTCGACGCCGTCGGCCTCGACGACGAACGCCGGGCCGCGCCACGTGCGACCGCCGCGGCGCAGCACCGAGGTGTACCGCCGGGCCGGGTCGAGCAGGTCCGCCACCGGGACGCGGAACACGGCCGCCGACTCGGCGACGTCGACCACGCCCACGGGCGTGGGGCGCGACCACCAGCCCAGCACGGGGGTGACGCGGTGGTTGCTCCCGGGCATCGGGATCTCCGGCAGCGCGCCGAGCACCTCCACGCCGCCGGCGTCCAGGCCGGTCTCCTCGACGGCCTCGCGCAGCGCCGCGGCGACCGGGCCGTCGTCGTCGGGGTCGATGCGCCCGCCGGGGAACGCCACCTGGCCGGCGTGCGACCGCAGCGTCGTCGCGCGCGCCAGCAGCAGCACGTCGAGGTCGGCCGCGACGGCCTGCGCCTGCGCCTCGTGGTCGGCGGGCAGCCCGTCGAGGATGCCGAACAGCACGAGCACGGCCGCGGGGCGCGCCGCGGCCGGGTCGGCCAGCGCGCCGCGCGCGTGCGGCCACGGCCCGGGGAATGCCGGGTCGTGGGCGAGCGCGAGCAGCTGGGCGCGGGCGGAGCCGGCCTCGACGGTGGTCACCCGCCGAGGCTAGCCCGCCCGCGCCCGACGCTCAGCGGCGCAGGTCACGCGCGAGCGGTCACCAGCTCGTCGGCAGCGGCATGCCCTCCTGGTAGCCGGCCGCCGACTGCACGCCCACCACCGCGCGCTCGTGGAACTCGGCCAGCGTGCGGGCGCCGGCGTACGTGCACGAGGAGCGCAGGCCCGACGTGATCTCGTCGAGCAGGTCCTCGACGCCGGGGCGCTGCGGGTCGAGATACATCTTCCCGGTGGAGATGCCCTCCTCGTACAGCGCCTTGCGGGCGCGGTCGAACGCCGTGCCGGCCCCGGCGGTGCGGGCGGCGACGGCCCGCGCCGAGGCCATGCCGAAGCTCTCCTTGTAGAGCCGGCCGGTGCCGTCGTCGTGCAGGTCGCCGGGTGACTCGTACGTGCCGGCGAACCAGGATCCGATCATCACCTGCGAGGCGCCGGCGGCCAGGGCGAGGGCGACGTCGCGGGGGTGGCGCACGCCGCCGTCGGCCCACACGTGCTTGCCCAGCTCGCGCGCGGCGTCCGCACACTCCAGCACGGCGGAGAACTGCGGGCGCCCGACGGCGGTCTGCATGCGGGTGGTGCACATCGCGCCCGGGCCCACGCCGACCTTGAGGATGTCGGCGCCCGCCGCGACGAGGTCGCGTACGCCGTCGGCGGTGACCACGTTGCCGGCGACGACCGGCACGTCCGGGGCGACCGAGCGGACGGCGTCGAGGGCCTGCAGCATCTTGGTCTGGTGGCCGTGCGCCGTGTCGACGACCAGGACGTCGACACCCGCGGCGAGCAGGTCCTTGGCCTTGGCGGCGACGTCGCCGTTGATGCCCACGGCCGCGCCGACCCGCAGCCGGCCGTCGGCGTCGAGCGCGGGCCGGTACACGTGCGAGCGGACCACGCCCTTGCGGGTGAGCACGCCCGCCAGCACGCCGTCGCGCACCACCGGCGCCAGGGGCACCTTGGCGGCGTGCAGCCGCTCGTACGTCGCCTCGAGGCCCTCGCGCTCGACGTCGGCGGCGTCCAGGGCGACCAGCTCGGCCGACATCACGCGGCGCACCTGGGCGAAGCGGTCGACGCCGGCGCAGTCGGCCTCGGTGACGACGCCGACCGGGCGGCCGTCCTCGACCACGACGGCCGCGCCGTGCGCGCGCTTGCCGAGCAGGGTCAGCACCGTCGCGACGGTCTCGGTCGGCGCGACGACCACGGGCGTCTCCACCACGGGGTCCTTGGCCTTGACGCTCGCGACGACGTCGGCGACGACGTCGGCCGGGATGTCCTGCGGGATGATCGCGACGCCGCCGCGGCGGGCGACCGTCTCGGCCATCCGCCGGCCGGAGACGGCGGTCATGTTCGCGACGACCACCGGGATGGTGGTCCCGGTGCCGTCGTCGGTGGACAGGTCGACGTCGAACCGGCTCGTGACGTCCGAGCGGGACGGGACGAGGAAGACGTCGCCGTAGGTGAGGTCGGTGGTGGGCTGCTGCCCGTCGAGGAAGCGCACTGGTGGTCCCCAGAGGTCTCGGCGCGGCCGGCCGCGGCCGCGCTCGCGTGCCGACGGTGAGATGTTCCCGTCGGCACTGAAAACGTACCGCCTCGACGCGCCGGGCGGTGTGTCGACGGCCACGTCGGGCAGGGGCGGTGTCCGACGGCGCCGCCCGGCGGTCCGCCGGCGCGCCGGCCGGGTGAGCGCCGCGTGCAGATCGCGTGAGCGCGGGCCGCGCTGCGCGCTCGCCGTGCGGGTGGGCGCCACCGAGCGCCTAGAGTGGTACGGCCACGATCGAAGGAGTGTCAATGGGTCTGCTGGCCGGCATCCGGTCGCCCGAGGACGTGCGTCGGCTCACCACCGCGGAGACCACCGCGCTGGCGGCCGAGATCCGTCGTTTCCTCGTGCAGGAGGTCTCCCGCACGGGCGGGCACCTCGGGCCCAACCTCGGCGTCGTCGAGCTGACCATCGCGCTGCACCGCGTGTTCGCCTCGCCGCGCGACACGATCGTGTTCGACACCGGCCACCAGTCGTACGTGCACAAGCTGCTCACGGGCCGCCAGGACTTCTCCGCGCTGCGCAAGCGCGGCGGGCTGTCGGGCTACCCGTCGCGCGCGGAGTCCGAGCACGACGTGGTCGAGAACTCGCACGCCTCCACCGCGCTGTCCTGGGCGGACGGCGTCGCCAAGGCCAACCACGTCAAGGGCGAGACCGACCGCACGGCCGTGGCCGTCATCGGCGACGGCGCGCTCACCGGCGGCATGGCCTGGGAGGCGCTGAACAACATCGCCGCCTCCGACCGCCGCCTGGTCATCGTGGTCAACGACAACGGCCGGTCGTACTCGCCGACCATCGGCGGCCTGGCCAACCACCTGCACACCCTGCGCACCACCCGCGGCTACGAGCAGTTCCTCGAGTGGGGCAAGCGCGCCCTGCACCGCACCGGCGCGCCCGGCCGCTTCGCCTACGACTGGCTGCACGGGCTGAAGAAGGGCCTCAAGGACGTCGTCGCGCCGCAGGGCATGTTCGAGGACCTGGGCATCAAGTACGTCGGCCCGGTGGACGGGCACGACGTCGTGGCGATGGAGCACGCGCTGCGCCGGGCCAAGGCGTACGGCGCGCCGGTCATCGTGCACGCCATCACCGAGAAGGGCCGCGGCTACACGCCGGCCGAGCAGGACGTCGCCGACCGCTTCCACGCCGTCGGGCAGATCCACCCGGAGACCGGGCTGCCGGTCGCGCCCAGCCGCTTCGGCTGGACCAGCGTGTTCGCCGACGAGATCGTCGCGATCGGCCGCCGCCGGCCCGACGTCGTCGCGGTCACCGCCGCGATGCTGCACCCCGTGGGGCTGGCGCCGTTCGCCGCGGAGTTCCCCGACCGCACCTTCGACGTCGGCATCGCCGAGCAGCACGCCGCGACGTCCGCCGCCGGCATGGCGTTCGGCGGCCTGCACCCCGTCGTCGCGGTGTACGCCACGTTCCTCAACCGCGCCTTCGACCAGGTGCTCATGGACGTGGCGCTGCACAAGGCGGGCGTGACGTTCGTGCTCGACCGCGCCGGCGTCACCGGCGACGACGGGGCCAGCCACAACGGCATGTGGGACATGGCGATGCTGCGGATCGTGCCCGGCCTGCGCCTGGCCGCCCCGCGCGACGAGCCGACGCTGCGCGCCGCGCTGCGCCAGGCCGTCGACGTCGACGACGCCCCGACCGTGGTGCGCTACCCCAAGGGCGCGCTGGTCGACCCCGTCCCGGCGGTCGAGGAGCTGGACGGCGTGGACGTCGTCGCAAGGCACGCCGCCACGGGGGACGTGGCCGCGGGCGCGGGGCGCCGCGTGCTCGTCGTCGGGGTCGGCTCGCTGGCCGGCACGGCGCTCGCCACGGGCGAGGCGCTCGCGGCCCACGGGCTCGAGGTGACGGTGGCCGCTCCCACGTGGGTGCTGCCCGTGCCGGAGGCGCTGGTGAAGCTCTCCGGCGAGCACGACCTGGTGGTCACGCTCGAGGACGGCGTGGTCGACGGCGGCGTGGGCGCGATGCTCGCGCAGCGGGCGGGGGAGCAGGGCATCGTCACCCCGCACGTGCACGTGGGCCTGCCGGTCGGCTTCCTCGACCACGCCAGCCGCGACCAGGTGCTGGCCGCGCAGCGGATGACCGCCGCGGACGCGACCCGGGACGCGCTGACGGCGCTCGCGCTGCTCTGAACCCCGCGCCGTCCCGGCCAGGCCCGCCCCGTCCCGGCCCTGGCGCCGGGCCGGCGACGGGCGCGGTCAGGAGAGGAACGCGTCGGCCGCGCGCAGCGCCACGGCGCCGAGGTCGCCGGAGTCGGCCGCCCAGGCCCGCTGGCGCGCCGCGCCGGAGCCCGCGGACCACAGCCGCCCGAGCAGCTCGGTGACCGCGTCGAGGTCGCCCGCGTCGACGAGCGCCTCGCGCACGTAGGCCACCAGCGCGCCGACGACGTCGTGCGCCCCGGCCGGGCGCCCCGTGCGCGGGTCGAGCAGGTCGCCGTCGAGCCCGGAGCGACCCGCGCGCCAGTGCGCGGTGCGCAGGATCTCCGGCGGGACCTCCGGCAGCGGCGCGCCCTGGGCCGCCTCGCGCGCGACGGTCTCCACCAGCCCGCGGGCGAGCGCCGCCAGCAGCGCGGCGGTCGAGGAGTCGAGGCACACGTCCGCGACGCGGATCTCGACGGTGGGGTACCGCGCCGAGAGCCGGGCGTCGAAGTAGACCATGTTCTCGTCGAGGATCGTGCCCGTGGCCACGAGCGCCTTGACGGCGTCGTGGTAGGCCTCCGGGGTGCGGAAGGCCCGGGTGGGGCCGGCGGTGGGCCAGCGGGCCCACACCTGCGAGCGGAAGCTGTGGTACCCGGTGTCCTGCCCCTGCCAGAACGGCGAGTTGACGCTGATCGCCAGCAGGGGCGCCAGCCAGGGGCCGATGCGGTCGATGATCTCCACGCCCTCGGCGTCGTCGGACACCGACACGTGCACGTGGCAGCCGCTGGTCAGCTGCTCGCGCGCCGTGAGGCCGAACTGCTCGCGGGCGCGCAGGTAGCGCAGCTTGCCCACGGTGGTGCCGGTGAACTCGACGGGCGACGTCGCCAGGGCGGCGACCCGTGCACCCTGCCGCTCGGCGGCGTCCTGGGCGCCGCGGCGGCCGGCCCGCAGCGCGTCGGCGAGCTCGGTGAGGGAGTGCGTGGGCGGCGTGGCCGTCTCGAGCTGTTCCTCCATGAACTCGTTCTCGAGGGGGCCGTCGGCCTCCTCGGCGTTGTCCAGCACGGCCTGGGCGCGGGCGAACGGCGAGCCGTCCTCCGCCACCAGGAGCAGCTCTTCCTCGACCCCGAACGAGCGCAGCGATGTCACGACCGGAAGCATGGCAGAGGCGGCCGGGCACCGCGCGGCCGACGACCGACGTCACACCGCCGGGGGCGCCTCCGGGTCGTCGGCGACGCCGCCGTAGGCCTCGGCGATCGCCTCCCAGCACCCGAGGTCCGCCTCCGCGCGGTCGCGGTCCGGCGACGCCGGGCGCGCGGCGAGCCCGGCCGCCAGCTCCGTCGCCAGCAGCTCCAGCTCCGCGCGCGACAGGTGCGCCAGCCAGGGCAGCCTCGCCGTCATGCGACGAGTGTGCCTCGGCCGGCAGCGCGGCACCAGCAGGTCCCGGCCCGCCCGCGGGTGAGGTTCCCCCGGGCAGCACGACGGCGGCCGGTCCGGGACCGGCCGCCGTCGTCGTCGGCTCGCCGCAGGCGGCTCAGCAGCAGGGTGAGCTCAGCAGCAGGGGCGGCTCAGCCGCGCGGCACGTTCGCGACGCCGTCGGGCAGCAGCCGCCGCCCGAGCACCCGCTCGCTGTAGCCGGTGCGGTCGAGGTACGGCGTGATCCCGCCGGTGTGGAAGCCCCACCCGGCGCCGAGGATCATGCACAGGTCGATCTGCTGCGGCGTGGCCACGACGCCCTCGTCGAGCATCCGGCCGACCTCGGCCGCGAGACCGGTGAGCACCGCGTCGAGCACGCCCGGCCCGTCCAGCACGTCCGGCTCGCCCGGGCGGGCGGGCCCGAACACCTCCTGCACGGCCGGGTCGACCGGCTTGGGCAGCCCCGGCGCCGGCGGGTCGAGCACCACGCGCACGCCGTCGGCGACGATCTTCTCCAAACCCGGCGAGGCCGGGAACCGGTCGGGGCCGAGGTCCTCGCGCAGCGAGGTGAGCACGTGCAGGCCGACGGCCGGGCCCACGAGGTCGAGCAGCTCGAACGTGGGCATCGGGAAGCCGAGCGGGGCCAGCGCGGCGTCGGCGACCTCGACCGGCGTGCCGTCCTCGATCGCGCCGAGGACCTGGCCCATGACCAGCAGCAGCAGGCGGTTGACCACGAACCCGGGCCGGTCGGCGACCAGCACCGCCGTCTTGCGCAGCTTCTTCGTCACCGCGAACGCGGTGGCCAGCGCCTCGTCGCCGGTGCGCTCGGCGCGCACCACCTCGACCAGCGGCATCTGCGCCACGGGGTTGAAGAAGTGGATGCCCACCACGCGCTCGGGGTGCTGCAGGTCCGCGGCCATCTGCGTGACCGACAGCGCCGAGGTGTTGGTCGCGAGCACCGCGTCGGGGCGCACGACCTGCTCGAGCTCGGCGAACACCTTCTGCTTGAGCGAGAGGATCTCGGTGACCGCCTCGACCACGACGTCGCAGCCGGCGAGGTCGTGCAGGTCGGTGGTGCCGTGCACGGACGCGGTGATGCGGGCCGCGGCGTCGGGCGACATGCGGCCGCGGGCGACCAGCTTGTCGACGGTGGCGCGCACGTAGCCCAGGCCCTTGTCGACGCGCTCGGTGTCGAGGTCGCGCATGACGACGGGCACCTGGAGGCGCTGGGCGACCAGCAGGGCGATCTGCGCGGCCATGAGCCCCGCGCCGACGATGCCGACGCGCGTCACGGGCCGGGCGAGGGCCGGGTCCGGGGCACCCTGCGGCTTCTTGCCGCCGGAGACGAGCTGGAAGGCGTAGACGCCGGCGCGCATCTCGTCGGTCATCAGCAGGTCGGCCAGCGCCTCGTCCTCGGCGGCGAAGGCCGCGGCGCGGTCGTAGCCGGGCGCCGGCGCGGCGGCGGCCGCCATGAGGTCCAGCGCGCGGTACGGCGCGGGGCGCGAGCCGGCGACGACGGCGTCGAGGTAGCGGCGGGTGCCGGCCACGACGGCCTCGACCACCGGGGCCGGGTCGGGCTCCCGCCGGGCCACGGTGACCTCGCCGCGCACCACCCGGGCGGCCCAGGCGATCGACTGCTCGAGGAAGTCGGCGGCGTCGAACAGCGCGTCGACCAGGCCGAGCTCGAGCGCCTCGGCGGGCGTGAACGGCTTGTTGGCGGCCGGGCGGCGCAGCACGACGTCGACGGCCTTCTCGATGCCGACCAGGCGCGGCACGAGGTACGCCCCGCCCCAGCCGGGCACCAGGCCGAGGCCGGTCTCCGGCAGGCCGAGCCCCCCGGCGTCGGCGGCGACCGTGCGGTAGTCGCAGTTCAGCGCGACCTCCAGGCCGCCGCCGAGCGCGACGCCGTTGACGAAGGCGAACGTCGGCACTCCTGCCTCGTGCAGCAGCTCGTAGGCGCGGTGGCCGGCGCGGCCCAGCTCGAGCGCCTCCTCGCGGGTGCGCACGGCTCCGACGCCGAGCAGGTCGGCGCCGGCGGCCAGGACGTACGGCTTGCCGGTCACGCCGATGGCGGCGATCTCGCCGCGCTCGGCGCGCGCCCGCTGCTCGCGCAGGCGCTCGGCGAGCTCGGCGAGGCCCTGCGGGCCGAGGGTGCTCGGCTTGGTGTGGTCGAGCCCGTTGTCGAGCGTCACCAGGGCCATCGTGCCGGCGCCGCCGGGCAGCCGGACGTCCCGCACCAGCGCGTGGGTGACGCGCTCGGGGCGGACGCGCGGGCCCTCGCCGGCCGAGCCGTCGGGGGAGGCGGTCGTGGACGTGGGGGAGTCGGTCATCGCGTCTCAGTCCTCCTGCTCGGCGGTGTGCTCGGCCGGGTCGTCGCTCGTGTGGCCCGAGTAGTCGGGGTGGTGCGGGTTCTCCCAGATCACGCTGCCGCCCTGGCCCAGGCCCACGCACAGGGTGGTCAGGCCGTAGCGGACCTCCGGGTGCTGGGCGAACTGCCGGGCCAGCTGCGTCATGAGGCGCACGCCCGAGCCGGCCAGCGGGTGGCCCATCGCGATGGCCCCGCCGTAGGGGTTGACCCGCTCGTCGTCGTCGGCGATGCCGAAGTGGTCGAGAAACGCCAGCACCTGGACGGCGAAGGCCTCGTTGATCTCGATGAGGCCGATGTCGTCGATCGTCAGGCCGGCCCGGGCGAGCGCCTTCTCGGTGGCGGGCACCGGGCCGAGGCCCATGACGGCGGGGTCGACGCCGGCGTAGGCCGAGGCGACCAGGCGCATGCCGACGGGCAGGCCGAGCTCGGCGGCGACGTCGCCGGCCGCGAGCAGCGCGGCGGTCGCGCCGTCGGTCAGCGGCGAGCTGGTCGCGGCGGTGACCCGGCCGCCGGGCCGGAACGGCGTCTTGAGGTCGCGGACGGCCTCGAGCGTGGTGCCGGGGCGCGGCAGCTCGTCCTCGGTCGCCAGGCCCCAGCCGCGCTCGGCCGAGCGCACGGCGACCGGCACCAGCTCCGGGCCGACGTCGCCGTTGGCGAGGGCCTTGGCGTACTTCGCCTGGCTCGCCACGGCGTAGGCGTCGGCGCGCTCCTTGGTCAGGTGCGGCAGCCGGTCGTGCAGGTTCTCCGCGGTCACGCCCATGTTCAGCGCCTCGGCGTCGACCAGGCGCTCGGCGACGAACCGCGGGTTGGGGTCGGCGTCGAAGCCCATCGGGTGGCGGCCCATGTGCTCCACGCCGCCGGCGATCACCACGTCCTGCGCCCCGACGGCGATGCCGTTGGCGGTGGTCGTCACCGCGGTCATGGCGCCGGCGCACATCCGGTCGATCGCGTACCCCGGCACGGTGCGGGGCAGGCCTGCCAGCACGGCCACGGTCCGGCCGAGCGTCAGGCCCTGGTCGCCCTGCTGGGTCGTGGCGGCGATCGCCACCTCGTCGACGCGCTCGGGCGGCAGCTCGGGGTGGCGGCGCAGCAGCTCGCGCACCGCCTTGACGATCAGGTCGTCGGCGCGGGTCTCGGCGTACAGCCCGTCGGGCCGTGCCTTGCCGAAGGGGGTGCGCACGCCCTCGACGAAGACGACGTCGCGCAGGCGGGGGCGGCGCGGGGTGCCGGGGCGCGCGGTCCGCGGGGCCTGTGTGGCTGCGGTCATGGCAGCTCCATCCGTGGGTCGGGACATCGGCGTCCGGGCAGAGCGACGCCGCTCGGCGGGCCCGCACGACGAGCGCCGTGAGCCGGGCCACAGCAGTACACGCTACCCCGGGTACCGGGAATTGCCCAGCGCCGGGTGAGACGGCGTCTCAGCCGTGACGCCCCGACGGCCCGGCCCGACGCCTGCCCTACGCCGCCTCGCCCGGCACCGCCGCGAACGCCGCGGCGAGGCGCTCGGCGAGCAGCCCCACCTGCCAGGGCCGGGCGCCCCGGCCGCGCAGGAACTCGGCGACCGCGTCGGGCGTCGCCGGCTCCGGCGGCGTCCAGCACAGCCGGCGCAGCGCGTCCGGCTGCAGCAGGTTCTCGACCGGCACGGCGAGCTGCTCGGACAGCCCGGCGACGATCTCGCGCGCCGCCGCCAGGCGGCGGGCTGCGACCGGGTCGCGGTCGGCCCAGGCGCGCGGCGGCGGGGGGCCGTCGGTCCGCGGCCCGCGCAGTGACGGCAGGCGGTCGGCGGGCAGGGCCATCGCCTCGTCGATCGCGCGCTGCCAGACCGCCGCGCGGCGCCGGGCCGCCTTGCCGGCGAACTCCGGGAGCGTCACGAGCTGGCCCACCGTGCGGGGCGTCGCCGCGGCCGCGGCGACGATCGCCCGGTCGGGCAGGACGCGGCCGGGGGCGATGTCGCGGGCGCGCGCCGAGGTGTCCCGGGCGTGCCAGAGCGCGCGGACGATCGCGAGCTGGCGGCGGTCGCGCAGCCCGTGGGTACCGGACGTGCGGCGCCACGGCTCGGGGCGGGGCGCCGGCGGGGGAGCGGTGCGGACCGCCTCGAACTCCTGGGCGGCCCACTCGGCCTTGCCGGCCTCCTCGAGCCGCTCCCCGAGCCGCTCGCGCAGCTCGACCAGCACCTCGACGTCGAGCGCGGCGTAGCGCAGCCAGTCGACCGGCAGCGGGCGGGTCGACCAGTCCACGGCCGAGTGCTCCTTGGCCAGGCCCAGCCCGAGCACCTCGGCGACCACCGCGGCCAGGCCGACCCGCTCCATGCCCAGCAGGCGGGCGGCGAGCTCGGTGTCGAACACGCGCGCCGGGTGCAGCCCGTGCTCCGCCAGGCCCGGCAGGTCCTGCGAGGCGGCGTGCAGCACCCACTCGGCGTCGCCGACCGCCGCGCCGAGCGCCGAGAGGTCGGGCAGCGCGACCGGGTCGATCAGCGCGGTGCCGGCGCCGGCGCGGCGCAGCTGCACGAGGTAGGTCCGCTGGCCGTACCGGTAGCCCGACGCGCGCTCGGCGTCCGCGGCGACGGGGCCGGTGCCGGCGGCGAACGCCTCGACGACGCGGCGCAGCCCCGGCTCGGTGGCGACGACCTCGCCCACGCCGTCGGCGGGCTCGGTCAGCGGCACGACGGCCGCGGCGGTCTCCGGGGGAAGGGCTGCGCTCATGCGGCGGCCCTCGCGGGCCGGCACGCGGAGGGGGACTGCGGTGCGATCACTGTCCTACGGTATGCCGCCGCGAGGCCAGGGCCGTGACGCCCTCGGGCAGCGGGGGCAGCCCGCCCGCGGTGGTCATGAGGTCGGCCCACAGCGCGAGGTGCTCGCCGAGGGCCGTGTCGAGCGGTGTCCACGACGCCCGGATCTCGAGGTCCACCGCGTCGGGGGTGCCCGCCAGCGCGCCGAAGCTGCTCGACAGCACCCGTGTCACCGTGCCGCCCACCGCCCGCACCTCCACCGCCGCGGACCCGAGCGCCTCGGTGACCCACGTCCAGGCGACCTCGGCGAGCATCGGGTCCGCCGCCATCTCCGGCTCGAGGGTGGCGCGCACGAGCGTCACGACGCGGAAGTCACCCTGCCAGGTGTCCTGCCCCGCGGGGTCGTGCAGGACGACGAACCGGCCGGTGGCGACCTCGTCGCCGCCGACGAAGACCTCGCCCTCGAGCGCGGCCGTCCAGGGGGCCACGCGGGTGGGGCCGGGCACCTCGACCAGGTGCACCTCGGGGCGCAGCCGCGGGTGGCGCAGCGACGCCAGCGCGGCCGCGAACCGGGAGGGGACGTCCCTCGGGGCGGAGCTCACGGTGCCACGCTAGGGCCTGCGCGCGCGCACGCGGCGCAGGCGCGGCGGGCAGGTGTCGCGCGCGACCGGATCGTCCCGGTTCGCCCGGGTCGGTCGGCGCCGTCCCCTAGGCTGGTGCGGGCGCCCCGACCGGTGCGCGGACGGCTGGTGCGGCCGGACGGCGGACGGGGGACGATCGCCTCGCGCCCGAGACCGGACGCGAGACCGAACGAAGGAGCAGGCACGATGAGCGACACGACCAGCGGCGCCGCGCAGGCGCAGATCGGCGTCACCGGGCTCGCGGTCATGGGCCGCAACCTGGCCCGCAACCTCGCCCGCCACGGGTACACCGTGGCGCTGCACAACCGCTCGTACTCCCGCACGCAGTCGCTGGTGGCCGAGCACGGCGACGAGGGAACGTTCGTGCCGTCGGAGTCGATGGCCGACTTCGTGGCCTCGCTGGAGCGGCCGCGCAAGGTCATCGTGATGGTCAAGGCCGGCGGCCCGACCGACGCCGTGATCGACGAGCTCGTCCCGCTGCTGGAGGAGGGCGACATCGTCATCGACGCCGGCAACGCCCACTTCCCCGACACGATCCGGCGCGAGGCGGCGCTGCGCGAGCGCGGGCTGCACTTCGTGGGCACCGGCGTGTCCGGCGGCGAGGAGGGCGCGCTGAACGGCCCGTCCATCATGCCCGGCGGCACCCGCGAGGCCTACGCCTCCCTCGGCCCGATCCTCGAGGACATCTCGGCCAAGGTCGGGGGCGTCCCGTGCTGCACCTACGTCGGCCCCGACGGTGCCGGCCACTTCGTCAAGATGGTGCACAACGGCATCGAGTACGCCGACATGCAGCTCATCGCCGAGGCGTACGACCTGCTGCGCCAGGGGCTCGGCGCCTCGGCCAAGGAGATCGGCGAGATCTTCGCGCGCTGGAACACCGGCGACCTGGAGTCGTTCCTCATCGAGATCACCGCCGAGGTGCTCGGCCACACGGACGCCAGGACGGGGTCCGCGTTCGTCGACGTCGTGCTCGACCAGGCCGAGCAGAAGGGCACCGGCCGCTGGACGGTGCAGAACGGCCTGGACCTCGGCGTGCCGATCACCGGGATCGCCGAGGCCACGTTCGCCCGCTCGCTGTCCGGCTCGGTGCCGCAGCGCGAGGCCGCCCGCGCCGCCCTGCCGGCCGAGGCCCAGCCCTGGGACGTCACCGACCGCGACGCGTTCGTCGAGGACGTGCGCAAGGCGCTCTACGCCTCGAAGGTCGTGGCCTACTCCCAGGGCTTCGACCAGATCGCTGCCGCCTCGGCCGAGAACGGCTGGGACATCGACCGCGGCGCCATGGCCCGCATCTGGCGCGGCGGGTGCATCATCCGCGCCCGGTTCCTCGACCGCATCACCGAGGCCTACGAGCGCGACCCGAACCTGCCGCTGCTGCTGGCCGACGAGTACTTCACCGCCGCGGTGAGCGAGGGCGTGGCCGCCTGGCGCCGCGTCGTGGCCCAGGCCGCGCTGCACGGCGTGCCCACCCCGGCGTTCAGCTCGTCGCTGGCCTACTACGACGGCGTGCGCGCCGAGCGCCTGCCCGCCGCCCTCGTGCAGGCCCAGCGCGACTTCTTCGGCGCGCACACCTACAAGCGCGTCGACGCCGAGGGCACCTTCCACACCGAGTGGTCCGGCGACCGCACCGAGAGCGAGGCATGAGTCACCCCGTGAGCACCACCGACGCCGCCGTGCGGCCAGTCATCGTCGGCTCCGACATCGGCGTGTACGGCCTCGCCCGCGCGTTCCACGAGCGCTACGGCGTGCGCACCACCGTGGTGGCGTTCGCCGAGCCGGGCCCGATCGCGGGGTCGCGGATCATCGACCTGCGCCTGTGCGGCTCGGCGGACGAGGAGATCGTCGCCGCGCTGCTGCAGCTGGCGGCCGAGCACACCGGCGCCGAGACGCTCGTGCTGCTGACCAACATGGACTGGGTGGTGCGCATCCTCGTCCACCACCGCGAGGTCCTGGAGGCCGCCGGCTACGTCGTGCCGTTCGCCGACGCCGCGCTGATCGACCGGATCTCCGACAAGGCGGAGTTCCTGGCGGCGTGCACGGAGATCGGCGTGCCGGTGCCGGCGACGGTGGTCCAGGACTTCGCCGGCGCCCAGGAGCCGGGCTGGCAGCCCGAGCCCGTGCCGTTCGCGTTCCCGGTGATCGCCAAGGCGGCCTCGAGCGCGGACTACCACGCGGTGCGGTTCGCCGGGAAGAAGAAGATCTACGAGATCGGCTCGCAGGCGGAGCTCGACCGGCTGTACGCCAGCCTGCGCGAGGCCGGCTACCGCGGGCGGTTCCTGGTGCAGGACATGGTGCCGGGCGACGACACCCAGATGCGCTCGGTCACCACGTACACCGACACCTCGGGCCGCGTCACGCTCGTGGCCTCGGCGCGGGTGCTGCTCGAGGAGCGCACGCCGGCGGCGCGCGGCAACCCCTCGGCGATGATCGTCGAGCCGGTGCCCGAGCTGCTCGAGGCGGCCCGCCGCCTGCACGAGCACACCGGGTGGCGCGGCTTCGCGAACTTCGACGTCAAGCTCGACCCGCGCGACGGCGTATACCGGTTCTTCGAGCAGAACCCGCGCATCGGCCGCAACAACTACTACGTGACCGCCGGCGGCGTGAACGTGGCCGAGGTGCTGGTGGACGACGTCGTGCGCGGCGTGCGGCGCGAGCCGGCCGTGGCCGACCGCGAGGTCCTCTACGCCGTGGTGCCGCACGGCCTGCTGCGCCGCTACGTGCTGGACCCGGCGCTGCGGGCCCGCGTCGTCGGGCTGATGCGGGCCGGGAAGGTGGTGCACCCCCTGCGCTACAAGGCCGACCGGACGCTCAAGCGCGCCGTGTACGTGCTCACCGCGCTGACCAACCACCGGCGCAAGTACCGCACCTACTACCCGCCGGCCGAGCTGCGCCGCAACCACGACGCGGCGCGCGCGGCGGCCGTGAAGGAGGCCCTGTGAGCGCGCCCGCCAGCGCCCCCGCCCGCCGCCTGCAGCCCGTCGTCCTGGGCGGCGACATCGGCGCCTACAGCCTCGCCCGCGCGTTCCACGAGGCCTACGGCGTGCGCCCGGTCGTCGTCTCGAGCGTGGCGACGGGCCTGGTGCGGCACTCGCGCATCCTCGAGCACGTGGCCGAGCCGCGCATCGACGAGGCCGACGCGCTCGTGGCGCGGCTGCGCGCGATCGCCGACCGGCACGCGGACGCCGACCTGATCGCCGTCGGCTCGGCGGACTGGCTCGTGCGCGCCCTGGTCGAGAACCGCGACCGCCTCGAGGACCGGTACACGATCCCGTACGTGCCGCGGGACCTGCTGGTGCGCCTGACGGACAAGGAGGAGTTCGGCCGGCTGTGCGCCGAGCTCGGCATCGCGCACCCCACCACGGTGGTGCACGACGTCGCCGCGGGCGGCGAGCCGGACACCAGCGGCCTGACCTTCCCGGTGATCGCCAAGGCGGCCAGCACCGCCGCGTACCACGACGTCGAGTTCCCGGGGAAGAAGAAGGTCTTCACCGTGGGCTCGCGCCCGGAGCTGCTGGAGCTGCTGGGGCGGGTGCGCGACGCCGGCTACACCGGGACGTTCGTCATCCAGGACTTCATCCCGGGCGACGACTCGGGCATGCGGATCCTGACCTGCTACAGCGACGCCCAGGGCAAGGTGCGGTTCGCCTCGTTCGGCCACGTGCTGCTCGAGGAGCACGCGCCCGGCGCGCTCGGCAACCCGGCCGGCATCATCACCGGCGTCCAGCACGAGGTCGTCGAGCAGGCGCGCCGCCTGCTGGAGCACGTCGGCTGGACGGGGTACGCGAACTTCGACCTCAAGTACGACCCGCGCGACGGGCGGTACGTGTTCTTCGAGCTCAACCCGCGCCTGGGGCGCTCGAACTTCTACATCACCGGCGCCGGGGCGAACGCCGTGCGGTTCTACGTGCACGAGCACCTGCGCGGCCTCGACCCGGAGCCGCGCGCCGTGCTCGGCGCCGACGTGCCGCTGACCGCCGACGGCGAGCTCGCCGCGGAGCACCTGTACACCGTGCTGCCGGGGCCGCTGCTGCTGCGCTACGTGCTCGACCCCGGTCTGCGCGCCCGCACCCGCGGGCTGCTGCTGCGCCGCCGGGCCACGAACCCGCTGTGGTACCGCCACGAGTGGGACCCGCGACGCGTGGCGTACCTGGTGGTGGCACAGCTCAACCACTACCGCAAGTACGCCCGGTTCTACCCGGTGTCCGCGGCGCGAGCCCTGGCCTGGACGGGCCGCTGATGACGGCGCCGGAGGCGAGGGGCACCGAGGGCGCCGAGCGGCCGCCGGTCGGCGTCATCGGCGGCGTCGGCCCGCTGGCCACCGCGTACTTCCTGCAGCGGGTGGTGCAGCGCACGCGGGCGGAGCGGGACCAGGACCACGTCGACATGGTGGTGCTCAACCACGCGACGATCCCAGACCGCACGGCCTTCGTGCTCGACCGCTCCGACGAGGACCCGGGCCCCGTGCTGGCGCGCGACGCCCGGCGGCTCGAGGCGTTCGGCGTGAGCTTCCTGGTCATGCCGTGCAACACCGCCCACTACTTCACCCAGCAGGTGCTGGACGCGGTCAGCACGCCGTTCCTGTCGATCATCGACGTGACGGTCGCCGCGGCGCGCGAGCGCGTGCCCGGCCTGGAACGCGTCGGCCTGCTGGCCACGGCCGGCACCGTCGCCTCCCGGGTCTACGACGACGCGTTCGCGGCGCACGGCGTGGAGGTGCTCACCCCGACGCCGCAGGACCAGGACGTCGTCAACGCCGTCATCTACGACCAGGTCAAGGCCGGGCGCCCGGCCGACGTGGACGCCCTGCGCGCCGTGGCGGCGCGGCTCGTGGAGCGCGGGGCGTCGGTGGTGGTCCTCGGCTGCACCGAGCTGTCGGTGGCGGCCGTGGACCACGGCCTGCTCGACGAGCCGCCCTTCCTGGACTCCATGGACGAGCTGGTCAAGGCGACGATCGTCACCGCCGGCCACGAGGTGCGCTGAGCCTCAGCCCAGCTCGCTCGTGCCCAGGTAGAGGTGCAGCACCGGCACGTGCAGCTCGTCGCGCGCCCGCGACGCCCAGTCGGAGTGGAACGTGTCCTCCACCGCGTGCGGGTAGGTGACCACGACCGCCTCCCGCACGCCGGCCGGCGCGTCGCCCGCCGCCGGCCCGGCCGCCGCGCCCGGTGCGGCGGCCTCGCCGCCCAGCCGCTCCACCTCCGCGCGCAGCGCGGGCAGCGGGTCGTCGGCGGTGACGAACCCGTCCGCCTCGGCGCCGGTCGCGCGCAGCGCCTTGACCGACCCCTCGAGCTGCTCGGCGGCGGTGGCCGTGGCCTGCCGCGCGTCGGGCTCCCTGCCGAGCAGGTCGTCCCACGCCCGGCGCAGCTCGCCCATGCCCAGGTGGTCGATGATCGACGTGACGACGTTGCGCTCGGTGTCGGCCGGAACGAGCACCCGGTAGGCGACCGGGTCCTCGGCGTGCAGCCGCGTGATGTGGTCGACGTCGGCGGAGGTCAGGGTGTCCTCGGTCAGCACGAGGACCACTGGCAGGTTCGGCATGCGACCAACCTAGCCAGCCTGCCCGCCCGCCGCCGTCCGAGGCTCCGGCGCCGGGTCCGGTCCCTGGTCCGGTCCCGGGTCCGGTCCCCGGTCCACGACCCAGCGGGCCAGCAGCGTCCCCGTCGCCCGGTCGGCGAGCAGGTGCCCGAGCCGCGTGCGCCCGGCCGGGCCCCCGGCGGCGCCGGCGACGATCCGGCCGGCCCCCGGCCCCTCCAGCCGGGCGGTGGTGGTCAGGCAGACCTCGTCCACGAGGCCCGCGGCGAGCAGCGAGGCGAGCAGCCGCGGCCCGCCCTCGGTGAGGACCCGCGCCAGCCCCCGCTCGGCCAGGGCGGCGAGGGCTGCCCCCAGGTCGACCTCGCCCGCCTCGAGGCTCGGCGCGACGACCACCCGGTCGGCGGGCAGCGCGGCGCGCGCGGCGGCGGCGCCGGCGTCCCCGGTGACGACCAGCGGCGGGCGGTCGGCGTCGGCGAGGGCGGGCGGCACGGCGCCGGTGCGCGAGACGAGGGCCAGCTCGAGCGGGGCGGGGGAGCCGTCGGCCGTGCGCGGCGCGAGGTGCGCGAGCCCCGCGGGCCGCTCCAGCGGCGTGTACCCCTCCGCCCGCGCGGTGCCCGCGCCGACCACCACGACGTCGGCGAGCGCCCGCAGCACGCGGAAGACCCGGAAGTCCGCCGCGTCGTTGATGGTGCCGGAGCGGTGGTCGGCACCCCACGCCGCGCCGTCGACCGAGGCGACCATGTTGGCGCGCACCAGGCCGGCCGGGTGCGCGTACAGCGCGGCGAGGTCCACCTCGCGCTCGGCGAGCGGCACCGGGCGCGCCGCGGGCAGGAGCAGGTCGAGGTCGGGCAGGGCCGCCGGGCGGGGCTCGGGCTGCGGTTCCGGGTGCGTCGCGGGGCCGGGCGGCGGGGCGGGAGCGGTCATGGCGTCACCCTCGCACGCCGCCGGCGGGCGTGCCCCGCCGCCCCCGCGCGGGCGGTGGGGCGGCGGCCGCGAGCGTAGGGTGGTGCCCCGTGACGAGCGCGCCCACCCGCAGCACCACCGCCCCGACGTCCCTGACGTCGGTGCGCCCCGCCGTCTCGCCGCAGCGCCTGCTGGACGACCTCGTGCCGCCGCGGCACTTCGCGCAGGCCCGCTTCGCGACCTACCGCGCCAACCCCGCCTACCCGAGCCAGGCCGCGACGCTCGCGCGCCTGGAGGAGGTGGCCCGGGAGATCGCCGCGCCCGCGCCGTCGGGGCTCAAGGGGCTGTTCGCGCGCCGGCGGGCCGCGCCGCCCGCCGTGTACATGGACGGCGGCTTCGGCGTCGGCAAGACGCACCTGCTGACGTCGCTGGTGCACGCCGTGGGCACCGACGTCGCCGCGTACGGCACCTTCGTGGAGTACACCAACCTGGTCGGCGCGCTCGGCTTCCTGCCCACGGTCGACGCGCTCGCCACCAGGAAGCTGGTGTGCATCGACGAGTTCGAGCTCGACGACGCCGGTGACACCACCCTGATGTCCCGGCTGCTGCGCGAGCTGACCGACCGGGGCGTGGCGCTCGCGGCCACGTCGAACACGCTGCCCGAGGCCCTCGGCGAGGGCCGGTTCGCCGCGGAGGACTTCCTGCGCGAGATCCAGGCGCTCGCCGAGCGGTTCGAGGTGCTGCGCGTCGACGGCGAGGACTACCGGCACCGCGCCGTCGTCACCGCGTCCGAGCCGCTGCCTGCCGCGACCGTCGAGCGCGTCGCGACCGCCCGGGCGGACGCGACGCTGGACGACTTCGACGCGCTGCTCGACCACCTCGCCACCGTGCACCCGAGCCGCTACGGCGCGCTGCTCGACGGCGTCGGCATGGTGGGGCTCACGAACGTGCACCCGGTGACGCGCCAGGAGGTCGCGCTGCGGCTGGTGGTGCTCGTCGACCGCCTCTACGACCGGGACGTGCCCGTGCTGCTGGCGGGCGCCGGCGAGGCGGGGCTGTTCTCGGAGGAGATGCTGCGCGGCGGCTACCGCAAGAAGTACTTCCGTGCCCTGTCCCGGCTGGGCGCCCTCGCGGAGGAGGGCCGCACGCTGGCGGCCGGGACCCCGGCCGGCTGAGCGCCGGGGCGCCCGGAGCGCCGGGTCGCCCGGGGCGCCCGGGGCGTCAGGTCGCCGCGAGCCGGCGCCGCTCCTCCTCGACGTCGAACGCCGGCTCCGGCCAGCCGAGGTCGAGGGAGCGCAGCGCGTCGAGCAGCAGCTCGCCCACGGCCAGGCGCGTGAACCACTTCCGGTCCGCGGGGACGACGTACCACGGGGCCACGTCGGTCGAGGTGCGCTCGAGCATCTCCTGGTAGGCGTCGAGGTACTCCGGCAGCCGCTTGCGGGTGTCGACGTCGCCCGGGTCGTACTTCCAGTACTTGTCGGGGCGCTCCAGCCGCTGCGCGAGGCGGGAGCGCTGCTCGTCGGCGGACACGAAGAGGGCGCACTTGACGATCGTCGTGCCGGCCGCGGCCACCTCGGCCTCGAACTCGTTGATCTCGTCGTAGTGCGCCCGCCAGGTGGGCTCGGGCTCGAGCCCGGCCACGCGCACGACGAGCACCTGCTCGTGGTGCGACCGGTCGAACACCCCGATGTAGCCGGGGCGCGGCAGGGCGTTCCGCACGCGCCACAGGTATCCGTGCGCCGCCTCCTCGGCGGTCGGCGGACCGAAGGACCGGTGCATGACGCCCTGCGGGTCCACGAGCCCCACGACGTGCCGCACCACGCCGCCCTTGCCCGCCGTGTCGAGGCCCTGGAGGACGAGCAGCACGCTGCGGGTCCCGCCCGTGCGCCCGTCGGCGAAGAGCCGCTCCTGCAGGTCGGCGAGCTCGACGGCCTGGCCCTCGAACAGCTCCTCGCCCGCGTCGCGGCCGCCGTCCCAGCCGGGGGTGGCGGAGCAGTCCAGCGAGCGCACGTCGGTGCCCGGGCGCCAGCGCAGCGCCTCGGTGGCCGGGACCTGCCAGCGCCGGACGAGCCGCCCGAGCCGGTCCTGGGCGTCGGCCTCGTCGCCGCGCCGGGTGTGCTTGCCGCTCATGGCCGGAGACTAGCCAGGCCCCGCCGCGTGCGCGCGGCCAGCCGCGGCCGGCGCCTCAGCCCGCGGCGCGCAGCACCGCTGTGCAGCGGCCGGGCACGGTCACGACGTCGTCGTCGCGCCGCGTCGCGGGCGACCAGGCCGCCACGAGCTCCCAGGCGCCCGCCCCGCCGGGCAGCGCGTCGCCCAGGGACACGGCGGCGGGCGCCGCGCGGGTGGCGAGGACGAGGGCGGCGTCGCCGCGGCGGACGACGAGCGCCGTGCCGTGCACCTGCACGTCGACGGGCGAGCCCATCTGGGCGGTGACGGCGCGGCGCAGGGCCAGCAGCCTGGTGCACCAGGCGACGAGCCGCCCGCCGGGCGTGCCGGCGCCGCCGACCGGCAGGTGGTCGTCGTCGAGGACCAGCGGGGTCCCGGCGAGGACGGCGAACGCCAGCAGGCTCGCGCGCTCGTCCTCGTCGTGCGCGAGCGGCGCGGTGGCCGGCCACGGCACGGACCGCGTCGCGCCGGGGAGGCGGGTGAGGTCGCCGACGACCAGGGACGCGGCCCGGGGCGTGGCCGGGTAGGCGCGGCGCGCGGTGCGGTCGCCGACCAGCGGCAGCCGGGTCAGCGGAGTCACCGTGCGGGCGAGCACGCGCAGCCCGCCGACGTCGACGGGCGCGCCCGCGCGGCCGGCGGCCAGGGCCGCGGCGACCGCCGTGGTCAGCCGGTCGCTGCGGCCGGGCCCGTCGACCAGCAGCGCGAGCCGGCGGCCCAGCTCCGCGGAGGCGGCCGCAGCCTGCTCGGCGAGCTCCGACAGCAGCGGCGGCCCGGCGCCGTCGCTGAGCGCCTCGACGTCGAGCATGAGGCCGTCGACGTGGAACTGGACGAACCACCGCGCCGCGTCGGCGAGCAGGACGTCGCGCGGGCCCCGGCTGCCGGTCCCGGACAGGTTGATCCGGGCCGGCGGCCCGCCCGGACCCGCGTACGGCCCGAACGCCTCGAGGCCCAGCGCGGGCTCCACCGCCCACCGGTGCGGCAGCCCGAGGACGACGGCCAGGCCCACGCCGTGGGCGGCGTCGACGAAGCGGCGCAGCGCGTCGGGGCCGCCGTACGGCTCGTGCACGGCGAACAGCCGGACCCCGGCCGCCGGCCCGGTGTCCGGGTCGTGCGCGGCCAGCGGCGCCAGCTCGACGCCCTGGACGCCGGTGGCGGCGATCGCCGGCAGGTGCGCCGCGGCGGCGTCGAGCGTCCCGGCGGGGGTGAACGTCGCCACGTCCACGTGCAGCAGCACGCCCGTCTCGAGCGCGGGCGGCTCCCAGGCCGCGTCGCTCCAGGCGAACCGGGGGTCGAGCACGCGCGACGGTCCGTGGACGCCGCGCGGCAGCCACGCGGCGGCCGGGTCGGGCACCACGGGCCCGCCGTCGACCGAGAAGCCGTAGTCGGTGCCGGGCGCCAGCTCGTGGTCGGCGCTCCACCAGCCGGGGCGGTCCGCGCCGAGCAGCCGCAGCGGGCGGCGCTCGGCCGCGCCGCCGGGGCCGAGGACGACGACGTCGACCGTGGCGGCGCGCGGCGCCCAGACGCGGGGCCGGAGGTCCGGCCACGGCGTCGCGGGGCCGGGGCGCAGGGCGGGAGCGCCGGCCGTCACGGCGCCTGCGCCGCGGAGCCGGCGTCGGAGGCGCCGTCCCGCAGCGGAGGCCGCGTCAGCACGACGACGGACCGCGACATCACCGTGAGCGTGGTCCCGGCGGCGTGCTCGGTGCCGGGCTCGCTCGAGCCGTCCGTGTCGAGCACCGTCGTCCAGGCGGCGCCGTACCGGGCGGCCGGCAGGGTGAAGTCGAGCTTCTCGTAGTGGGCGTTGAACAGCAGCAGGAACGAGTCGTCGACGATGGGCTCGCCGCGCCGGTCCTCCTCGGAGATCGCGTCACCGTTGAGGAAGACCATCAGCGAGCGGGCGTAGGTGTTCTCCCAGTCCTGGCCGTCCATGGTGGCGCCGGTGAGGTCGAACCAGCCGATCTCCGGCAGCTCGCCGTCGCCGTCGGCCGCGGGGGAGGTGTGCCCGCCGACGAACCCGCGCCGGTGCAGCACCGGGTGCTCCAGGCGCAGGCGCACGAGCCGGCGGGTGAACTCGAGCAGCTCCGTCTCGTCGGGCTGCAGGTCCCAGTCCACCCAGGTGGTCTCGTTGTCCTGGCAGTAGCCGTTGTTGTTGCCGCCCTGCGTGCGGCCGAGCTCGTCGCCGTGGGCGATCATCGGCACGCCCTGGCTCAGCAGCAGCGTGGTCAGGAAGTTGCGGCGCTGGCGCCGGCGCAGCTCCAGGACCTCCGGGTCGTCGGTGGGGCCCTCGGCGCCGCAGTTCCAGGAGCGGTTGAAGCTCTCGCCGTCGTTGTTGTCCTCGCCGTTGGCCTCGTTGTGCTTCTCGTTGTACGACACGAGGTCGTGCAGCGTGAAGCCGTCGTGGGCGGTGACGAAGTTGATCGACGCGATGGGCTTGCGGCCGGAGTGCTCGTACAGGTCGCTGGACCCGGTCAGGCGCGAGGCGAGCTCGGGCAGCGTGGCCGGCTCGCCGCGCCAGAAGTCGCGCACGGTGTCGCGGTAGCGGCCGTTCCACTCGGTCCACAGCGGGGGGAAGCCGCCCACCTGGTAGCCGCCGTCGCCCACGTCCCACGGCTCGGCGATGAGCTTGACCTGGGAGATCACCGGGTCCTGGTGGACGATGTCGAAGAACGCGCTCAGCCGGTCGACCTCGTGGAACTGCCGGGCCAGAGTCGCGGCGAGGTCGAAGCGGAACCCGTCGACGTGCATCTCCTCGACCCAGTACCGCAGCGAGTCCATGATCAGCTGCAGCACGGCGGGGGAGCGCATGAGCAGCGAGTTGCCCGTGCCCGTGGTGTCGAAGTAGTGCGCCTCGTCGCCGTCGACCAGCCGGTAGTACGCGGCGTTGTCGATGCCCCGGAACGACAGCGTGGGGCCCAGGTGGTTGCCCTCGGCGGTGTGGTTGTAGACGACGTCGAGGATGACCTCGATGCCCGCCTCGTGCAGCGCCTTGACCATCGCCTTGAACTCCAGCACCTGCTCGCCGCGCGTGCCGGTGCTCGCGTAGGCGTTGTGCGGGGCGAAGAAGCCGATGGTGTTGTAGCCCCAGTAGTTCGCCAGCCCGCGGTCCTGCAGCACGGGGTCCTGGACGAACTGGTGCACGGGCATCAGCTCGACGGCGGTGACGCCGAGCTGCACGAGGTGCTCCACCATCGCCGGGTGGCCCATGCCCGCGTACGTGCCGCGCTGCTCCTCGGGGATGTCCGGGTGCAGCATCGTCATGCCCTTGACGTGCGCCTCGTACAGCACCGTGTCGTGGTAGTCGATCTGCGGCGGGCGGTCGTGACCCCAGTCGAAGAACGGGTTGACGACCACGGAGGTCATCGTGTGCCCGGCGGAGTCCTCGGCGTGCGGCTCGGTGCCCGTCACGGAGGCGTCCGGGTCGTCGAACGGGTAGGAGAACAGCGCCTGGTCGCCGTCGACCTGCCCGTCGATCGCCTTGGCGTACGGGTCCAGCAGCAGCTTCGAGGGGTCGCAGCGGTGGCCGGACGCCGGGTCGTACGGGCCGTGCACCCGGTAGCCGTACCGGGTGCCGGGCACGACGCCCGGCAGGTAGACGTGCCACACGAAGGCGTCGACCTCGCGCACCTCGTAGCGCTGCTCACCGCCGTCGTCGTCGAGGATGCACAGCTCCACCCGCTCGGCCGCGGAGGAGTAGATCGCGAAGTTCGTGCCGGTGCCGTCGAAGGTGGCGCCCAGGGGATAGGCGCGGCCGGGCCAGGTCTGCATGCGCCGAATCATCACACCGACGGGCGCTGCAGGCGCGCGGTGGGTCCGGCGGCCGCCGGCGCCCCGACCACCTCGGCAGGGAATAGTGTGCCAAGCGCGCCCGGGCGAACGAGGCGGGTCCGGCGGACAATGGCCGCATGAGCGAGGACAGCACCACCACCCAGGTCGAGCCCCCTGCCGGTGGCACCGACGGCACCGGCGCGGACACCGCGGGCACGGACACCACGGGCACCGGCGAGCGGCGGTACCGCGCGCGGCACCTGCTGGACGAGTCGATGGCGTCGAGCGCTCGGGTGGCGCCGCCGCAGTACCGGCCGTCGCCCGACGCCGACCCCCGGTCCGGGGGTGACGCGACGCGGGCGCCCCGGTCGCTCACCGACGCCGAGCGCGACTGGACCGACCTCGACTCGAGCGGCGTGGCCTGGGACGACCCCGAGGAGCTGTGACGCCCAGGCCGGGTCTCCCGGTCAGCGCGGGCGCCGGTCGAGCCCGACGGGGATGAGGCGGGGCATGCCCGCGGGGGCGACCTCGCTGAGGGCCAGGTAGCGCGCCTCGGCGCGGTGCAGGCGGATGTGCTCGTCGAGCGACCAGTCGGGCCCGTTGGTCAGCACCATGCCGCACGAGCAGTCGATCTCGACGACGCCGCCCGCCGCGCGCCGGACCTGGCCGACCGTGACGTGGGAGGCGCGAGCGCTGGCCTTCGCCCGGTGCATGCTCGCGCTGACGGCGGTTTCTGCGAGATCCACGCCGCGAGCCTAGCGGTCGCGGGGCGCCGCGGGCGCCGCGGCCGTCGGCCCCGCGCTGCGGCGGACCTCAGTGCGTGTGGGCGATGCCGAGCTCGTGCAGCCGCTCGTGCTCCTCGCGCGCCGCCATGCGCGCGGCGATGCGCTCCTGGACCTCGGCGCGGCGCAGCGGGGGCACCGTCTGGGGCGGCCGTCGGCGGGCCGGCAGCTCGGCCAGCAGCCGCGTCACGATCGCCGCGACCTGCTCCGTCGCCTCGTCGCACGGCTCGCGGACGGCCTCGGACGCCGAGCGCTGCACCCCCGTCACCTTGCGGACGAACTGCTCCGCCGCGGCGCGGATCTCCTCGTCGGTCGCGGGCGGCTCGAGCCCCCGCAGGGTGGTGATGTTCCGGCACATGCCTCGACGCTACGTGCCGGCCCGGGCACGCGGAAGGCCCCGGACCGGGTGGTCCGGGGCCTTGCGGTGATGCTGGTGGGCGATACTGGGATCGAACCAGTGACCTCTTCCGTGTCAGGGAAGCGCGCTACCGCTGCGCCAATCGCCCGAGGCACTGCCCTGCGGGGACAGCCCCCGGGCGGTTCCGGAGCGGATGACGGGACTCGAACCCGCGACCCTCACCTTGGCAAGGTGATGCTCTACCAACTGAGCCACATCCGCGCGACCGGGTTCTTCGGGATCTCTCCCGCGCTCCCGGCGCCTGAGGAACATTACTGGACCCGCGGCCCGGAGGTCCAATCCGGAGGGCTGTGACCTGCGCCGCCGTGACCGTCGTGACCTGACCGTCGTGACCAGGACCAAGGCCCCTGTCCGGCGGCCGCGCCGGCGGCGGACACTGGACGGACGTCTTCGTCCGACGAGGAAGGAGTCGCTCATGTCGACGCAGACGAGCGGGGGAGACGCCGTCCCCCGAGAGACCACCCTCCGGTCCGTGGCGGACCAGATCGCCGCCCTCAACGCGCACGACGCGCCACGCTTCGCCGCCTTCTTCAGCGAGGACACGGTCCTCGTCGACCCGTCGTACCCCGAGCCGCTGCGCGGCCGCGCCGCGATCGAGGAGGACATGACGAGCTTCCTCGGGGCGTTCCCTGACCTGCGGATGGAGGTCACGCGCACCGTCGTCGGCGGCGCGGAGGTCGCCGTGGAGGCGGTGGGCACCGGCACGCACACCGGGGCGCTGGTGCTGCCCGCCGGCGAGATCCCGCCGACGGGCCGGAGCGTCCGGTTCGCCTTCGCGGTCTTCGACACGCTCGACGATCGGGGGCTCATCGCCGAGGAGCGGCGCTACTACGACGTGATGAGCATGATGGCGCAGCTGGGGGTGGGTCAGCAGGGAGCCCCGTAGGGCAGCATCCTGCGTCCGTCGACGACGGAGGCGGGCGTGCGGTCCGCCTTCGCGGTCGCCCCTCGGTGGTGCGCGAAAGGCCCCGGACCGCGTGGTCCGGGGCCTTCGTGCGTCCGCGTGGGCGATACTGGGATCGAACCAGTGACCTCTTCCGTGTCAGGGAAGCGCGCTACCGCTGCGCCAATCGCCCGTGCCTGAGCAGAGCCAGGCTGAGAGGTGGGTACGGGATTCGAACCCGTGTATACGGCTTTGCAGGCCGCTGCCTCGCCTCTCGGCCAACCCACCAGCGAGACGTTCTCTCCCTCCGCTCCGCGTGCGGTGCTGCACCGAGGGAGACGATCAGAGAGTGGGCCTCCGAGCGGATGACGGGACTCGAACCCGCGACCCTCACCTTGGCAAGGTGATGCTCTACCAACTGAGCCACATCCGCGCGGCCGGTGACTCGGGGCGGTGGCCCCGCGCTCCGGCGCGTCCCAAACATTAGCCGTCCCGGGGCCGCGGCGTCCAATCGCCCCTGCTCGCGGCGGCGATCCGCCGCGAGGGTGCGCCCCCGGGCGGCGGGGCCGGACCGATAGCGTGCCGCCGTGCGCCAACGACACCGTCCCGTGGCGGCCTCGGCGTGGGCCCGGTTCGCCGGCCGCCTCGCCACCGGCGTCGTCGAGAGCGTCGACGTGCTGCGCGAGCCCGAGCGGCTGCGCGCCGGCCTCTGGTTCGTGGTCGCCGACTTCGAGGCCGGGGCGGGCGGCCGGGCGCACGCGTGGCGGTTCGCGGACGTGCGGCCCGACGACGGCGGCGCGCGGGGCGGCGCCCCGGGCGGGCCGTGGCGCGGCCCCGCGCCGTCGGCCTGGCGCAGCTCGATGGACCGGGACGCGTACCTCGCCGCCGTCGAGCGCGTGCGGGCCCACGTGCGCGAGGGCGACGTCTACCAGGTGAACGTGTGCCGGGTGCTGGCGGCGCCGCTGGCCGTGGCCGGCGACGGGGCGGAGCCGGCGGCCGACGCGCTGGCCGCGCGCCTGGCGGCCGGCAACCCCGCGCCGCACGCCGCCGCGGTGCACGTGTCGGCCGGCCTGCCGGGCGTCGCCCCGGTGTGGGTGGTGAGCGCCTCGCCCGAGCTCTACCTCGCGCTCGGGCCCGGGCCCGGGGGCACGGTGGTGCGCTCGGGCCCGATCAAGGGCACGGCCCGCACGGCCGCCGGCCTGGGCGCCAAGGACCGCGCCGAGAACGTGATGATCACCGACCTGGTCCGCAACGACCTGCAACGGGTGTGCCGGCCGGGGACGGTGGCGGTCACGGACCTGCTCGCCGTCGAGCAGCACCCCGGCCTGGTGCACCTGGTCTCCCGCGTGCGCGGCGTGCTCGCCGACGACGTCGCCGCCGCGCCCGACCTGTGGGCGCGGCTCCTGGCGGGCACGTTCCCGCCCGGGTCGGTGTCCGGGGCGCCGAAGTCGTCGGCGCTGCGGGTCGTCGCCGAGCTCGAGCCGGTCCCGCGCGGGCCGTACTGCGGCGCGGTCGGCTGGGTCGACGGCGACGCGGGGCGGGCCGAGCTGGCCGTGGGGATCCGCACGTTCTGGTGGGCCGACGGCGTGCTGCGGTTCGGCACCGGCGCGGGCATCACCTGGGGCTCGGACCCTGCGGCGGAGTGGCGGGAGACCGAGCTCAAGGCCGAGCGGCTGGTCGCCCTGGCGAGCGGCTGACCGGCACGGGCGCCGATGAGAACGTGGCGCCGGCGTCGTCGCAGGGGCATGGGCATCGTCACCTGCGACCTCGCCGTCACCCTCGACGGCCTCTCCGCCACGGCCGACCAGTCGCTCGAGCGGCCGTTCGGGGCGCTCGACGCCGAGACGCTGCACGGCTGGCACCTCGAGCACGCCGCCGAGCACCGCGCCGAGTCCGACGCCATCACCGCCGCCGGGGCGTTCGTGATGGGGCGCAACATGTTCGACCCCGGCCGCGGACCCTTCGACCTGTCGTGGAAGGGCTGGTGGGGCCCGGAGCCGCCGTACCGCGCGCCGGTCTTCGTGCTCACCCACCACGAGCGGGAGCCGCTCGAGATGGCCGGCGGCACCACCTTCCACTTCGTCACCGACGGGCCGGAGGCGGCGCTGGCCCGCGCCCGCGAGGCGGCGGGGGAGCGGGACGTCGCCGTCGCCGGCGGCGCAACCACTGTCAACGAGTACCTGGCGGCCGGGCAGATCGACGAGCTGCGGCTGCACGTGGTGCCGCACGTCGCCGGCGTGCCCGGCGTGCGGCTGTTCGACGGCGTCGGACCCGTCGGCTGGACGGCGGTCTCGGGGCGGTGGACCCCCGAGGTCACGCACCTGGTGTACCGCAGGTGAGACCTCCGGCACACTGGCCCTCATGACCGGGACGGTGATCTGGGTGGCCGGCGCGTTCGTCGGCGAGGACGAGCGGGCGCTGAGCGCGGTGGACCACGGCATCACCGTGGGCGACGGCGCGTTCGAGACGTGCACGGTGGTCGACGGGCAGGCGTTCGCGCTGACCCGCCACCTGCGCCGGCTCGAGCGGTCCGTGACCGGGCTGGGCCTGGACCTGCCCGACGAGCAGCAGGTGCGCGACGGGGTGTCCGCCGTGCTGGGCCGCCTCGGCCGGGTCGACGGGCGCCTGCGCATCACCGTGACGGCCGGGCCCGGGCCGCTGGGCTCGAACCGCGCGCCGGCCGCGCAGACCGTCGTCGTCGCCGCGGCGGCGGGCGCCATGGCGCCCGAGGGGCGCGCGGTGCGCTCGCCGTGGACACGCAACGAGCGCTCCGCGATCGCCGGGCTCAAGACGACGTCGTACGCGGAGAACGTGGTGGCGCTCGCGGACGCGGTGGCCAAGGGCGGCGACGAGGCGCTGTTCGCCAACACGCTCGGGGACCTGTGCGAGGGCACCGGCACCAACGTCTTCGTCGAGCGCGGCGGCGAGCTGGTGACGCCGACGCTCGCGTCGGGCTGCCTCGCCGGCATCACGCGCGCCCTGGTGCTCGAGTGGGGGGCCGAGGCCGGCCTGCCGGTGCGCGAGGCCAAGGAGGGCGAGCTGCCGTTCACGGTGCTCGACGAGGTGACGCGCGGCGACGCGCAGCTGGTGCTGACCAGCTCGGGCCGCAACGTGCAGCCGGTGACGTGGCTCGACGGTGTGGACGTGGCGGTCGGAGAGGTCTCGCGCGCCGCGCGGGAGCTGTTCGACAGGCTGCACCGGGAGCGCGTGGATCCCTGAACCTCCCGCGCTGTCGCGGTGCGGAGGGCTGACCTGCGGCTCCGCCGACGGCGGTGATCGGGATGGTTCGGGTGGTGCGTCGAGAGCCGGTTTGAGTTCGCGTCCGATCTGTGGCTAATATCGTCCACGCACTCGGGCGATTGGCGCAGTGGTAGCGCGCTTCGTTCACACCGAAGAGGTCACTGGTTCGAACCCAGTATCGCCCACCTTCCCGAGAAGGCCCCTGACCAGCGTTTACGCAGGTCAGGGGCCTTTCTGTTTGTCCATGCAGATGGACGGAAGGGGCCAGATATGGCCCCTGTGGGTCTTCCTAAGACCCACCAGAGACCCACAGGTCGGTGCCAGACGAACACCTGACCACCGGGGAGGTACCAGCACGATGGCTGGAACGAGGCGCGGATTCGGCCAGACCGAACGCCGCAAGAACGGCAGGTCTGGCAGGACCGCGGGCTGGCGAGCCCGGTACGAGGGGCCCGACGGGTTCCGATACTCCTTCACCTTCACCACGAAGGCGGACGCCGAGGCATTCCTGCGCGGCGAGGAGGCCTTGATCGCGCGAGGCGCCCGGGTGCCGTGAAGGCGCGCCTGACCGCCGTGTCCGTCGGTGAGCGATGCGCGCAACTGCTCCGACGGCCGGGGACTTCCTCAGATCGGACTGTGTCTCGCTGGCACTTCAAGACCGGGTGCGCCAGACGCCAGGATTGTTCCGAGCTCGCTGCGGTCGGACACGCCGAGCTTGTGGCTGGCGCGGTAGAGGTGGCCCTCGACCGTCCGCACGGACACCGTCAGGCGGGTCGCGATGGCGCGGTTGGAGAGTCCGTGCGCGGCGAGGGTGGCGATCTCCCGTTCCCGGGCGGTGAGGGGGAGCGGCCGTGTCGCGGCGGCGAGGGCGGGGGTGTGTGCACCGGAACGCTGCGCCAGCCGCCCGGCCTCGGCGGCGGCGGTCAGGGCGGCTCCTGGGCGTCCGGCCCTGCGGTGCATGGTAGCGGCCTGGGCGGCGGCATCCCCGGCGGCAATGAGGTCGCCGAGGCGCGCCCATGCGCCGCTTGCTGCGAGGAGTCCGTCGGCGTCACGTTCCGCGAGCGCGAGGGCGTGGGTGAGCGCGCACTCGGCTCGGTGGCTGGAGGCTGCGAGCTCCGCGAGCCGTGCCGGCGTCTGCGGCGCGGGGGCGAGCTGGACCCAGGTCTGCCATGCGAGCACCTCGTAGGCCGGCGACTGCTGCCGGCGAGCCAGGTGCGCGGCGGCAGCTGCGAGCCGCGCGCCCTCGGTGGGGGCACCGTCCGCGGCGGCGCCCCAGGCGCGGGCGAGCAGGTCGTCGGGGGCGTAGAGCCGGTAGGCCGGATGCTGGTCCGTGGTGACGCCGTCGAGCAGGAGACCGGCCTCCTGCGCGCGACCCGAGAGCGACAGGGCCGCGGCCAGCAGTGTCCGGGCGCGGTAGCGGAACTCGTGGCCGGTAGGCGCCAGGCCTGCCCAGGCCTCGCGCAGCTGCTCGAGCGCCTCCCGGACGAGACCACGGGCGAGCGCGGCGTGCCCGGCGAGGACCTGTCCCATCAGGCGCGCGGGGCCCGGTAGGTCGGCCGAGGCGACCTGCATGTGCCGGGCGACCTCGTCGGCGGCGCCTAAGTCTCCGGCCAGGCGGTGACCGAGGATCTGGAAGTCCGCCAACCCGAAGCCGGGGATGGCGGTCGGTACGTGGTCGGAGGTGAGCCCGCCGAGCGCCGCCGCACCTGCGAGCAGGTCGGCGCAGCCCGTGACGGCGGCCGCCCCCGAGACGGCCGAGGCGGCGAGCAGCCGTGACAGCTCGTCGGGATGGTCCGCGTCGAGCAGCGTCGAGGCGTGATCCAGCACTTCGCGGATGTCGTCCAGCCCGACGGACAACGCGGCGGACATGGCCGCGGTGTGGACCGGCGCACCGCCAGCATGGTGTGCCGCGGCAAGCGCCGCGCGCGCGTCGCCCGGCCGGGCCAGCGTGAAGAAAAGGTTGCCGGCGCGATAGAGGTGCGCCATCGACCGGGTCGCGGGATCGAGCGCGCCGTCGGCGAGCACACGGAGGATCGCCTCTGCCTCCTCGCCCCTGCTGAGCCATGACAGCGCTGAGGCATGGAGGAGCAGCGCCGCCCGGTCGCCGGTCGTGGCGGCGGCTCGCGCCAGCCGCTCAGCGAGGGGCAGGTCGTGGAGCCGGAGCGCGGCCTCGGCGGCACGGAGGAAGAGCGGTGGGTCAGGGTCGAGGTCCGAATCGAGCACGAGCACCGCTCGGGGGATCAGGTCGGCGGGCTCGACGAGTGTTACGGCGACCAGGCCGCGGAGACGCCGCGCCCGCAGCCTGCCCATGACGGCTCGGCGGACCTCCCCGTACAGGGGATGCGCCAGGCGCAGGACGAGCGTTCCGCGCACCGCATCGGCACGGACCAGGCCGCGCGACTCGGCGCCCTCCACCGCATTCGCGGCCGTTAGGCGGGTGAGCGCGGGCGCCGCGACGGGCTCGGCGAGGGCGAGGATGTCAACGACGTCGCGTACGGCGGGCGGTAGTGCTCCGATCTGGTGCTGGAGGAGCGCGGCGAGGCCAGCAGAGATCGTCGGTTGGTCGGTCCAGCGCCAGATCCCCGCGGAGGGGGCGAGCCGGCCCGCGTCGAGCTCGCCGGCGACGAGGTGGCGCAGGTACAGGGGACTGCCCTCGGTCAGCGCCCACAGCCGGCGCGCGGACACAGATTCCACGGGCCCACCGAGGACGCGCGCGAGCAGCGTCGCGGTGGCGCCCAGGTCGAGCGGCCCGAGGTCCATCCGGGGCAAGTGGTCGTCCTTCCACAGCGCCGTCACGGGGTCGGGCGCCGGTTCGCCGGTGCGGACGGTGGCGATCACGGGGGCGAGCCGCTGGACGACGACGCGGTGGACGACGATGGCGGAGAGCTCGTCGAGAAGATGCGCGTCGTCGACGACGAGCACAACCGGCCCCGGCTCGACGAGACGTTGGATCGTGTCGGCCACGGCGTGCGCCGGTCCCTGAGGCTCGACGGAGACGCGCTCGGCCACGACCCCGGCGAAGGCCCCAAGCGGGTATTGACGAGCCGCCGTGCTTCCGTGCGCCCAGACCACCCGCCTTTGCCGGGCGGGGCCGCGCGTGAGGGCCTCACGGACCAGGCGGGTCTTGCCCACCCCGGGCGGGCCCGCCACGTGCACTCCTGCCGCACCGGGCCGGAGGGCCGCCGCGATCGCCCGCAGCTCCTCGTCGCGCCCGGTGAGCGACCACGGCCGCTCCATGACAGCAGCCTAGGTAGGCCGGCGCCAGGAGACGAGTAGTGCGCTACTTGCAACCGTGCGGCACAAGCAGGCGAGCGTGGGCCCATGACTACTCGATCAGTCCTCATCACCGGCGCCAGCCGCGGTATCGGCCGCGCCACCGCAATGCGCCTGGCCCGCTCGGGCTGGACCGTCTACGGCGGCGTCCGCTCCGACGTCGCCGCCAAGGAGCTCACGACGGAGTCCGACCAGATCGTGCCCGTGGAGCTCGACGTCACCGTCCCCGAGCACGTGGCCGCACTCGACGACGTCCTGCCCGACCACCTCGACGGCCTCGTCAACAACACCGGGATCGCGGTGGCAGGCCCCGTCGAGACGCTGTCCCGGGCGGAGGTGCACCACCAGTTCGACGTCAACCTCGCCGGTCCCCTCGAGGTTACCCGCGCGGTGCTGCCGCGGTTGCGCCGGGCTCACGGCCGGATCGTGTTCATCTCCTCGATCAACGGGCGTGTGTCCTTCCCATTCACTGGGATGTACAACGCGTCCAAGTACGCCGTCGAGGCAATCGCCGACTGCCTGCGGGTGGAGCTGCGGCCCTTCGGCGTATCGGTCGCGCTCGTCGAGCCCGGCGTCATCGACACCGAGCCATGGCACCGGATGGACGCGCTGATCGACCACCTCGAGGCCGCGCTCGCCCCTGAGATGCGTGCGCTCTACACCAACCACTTCACCGGCGAGCGGCTCTTGGTCGCAAAGATCCGCAAGGGCGCGTTGCCGGCAGACCGGGCGGCGCAAGCGGTCGAGCGGGCGCTCGGTCGCCGTCGGCCGCGCCCGCGCGCGATGGTGGGGCGCGACGCCCGAATCATCCTCGGCATGAAAACCCTGTTGCCCGCTAGGCGACTGGACAACATCTGGGCCCGAGGCCTTCACCTGCCCAGCACTTCCGCCCAGCAGGCGAGCGGGGCAGGGCCCACCGCAGTCCCACGACGCTGAGGGACCCGGCATCGCTGCACCGCAGCATCATGGGCGGGACTGGGTGCAAGCCGGTGACCGGACAGATGCGCTGATCCGGTGGGACGGCGGCGCGCTCCTACTAAGCTCCGTTGAGGCCTGAGGAGTCGCCCCGCATCGTCATCTTGGTGCAATCACGAACGGCATCAGCACGCGGCCGGTGTGCCCTCAGCCGGCCCCGAGACCGGACGATTCACGTGCTCATCCAGCGATTGACGAGGCGCACGACCGCGGTCTGGCGTGCCTCGACGTCGGCGACGTCACGGAAGGTGACGACCGCACGATCGGGGCCGCGCCAATCCAGCAGGCCCGTGGTGTCCTCGAACTGGAACTCCGCGCTGTCGTCCCGTGGCTTGGCGCCGCGGTGCAGGATCAGTTGGAACCGATCGCCTGGCTGTAGCCGGAATGTGGCGCGGTCGACGCCGCCGTAGCAGAAGCTCGGGGCATTCCACTTCACCTGCTCGGTGATCTGGTCGTTGGACGCCAGGATCGCGGAACGCAGCTGCTCGATCCCCGCCTTGAGCGGGTGCCGCAACTGAGACATGTAGGCGTCGACAGTCCGCGAGCTTCGTGCCATCGGGCGGCCTCTCTGATCGGTGTGGCTCCTGGCTTTCCCCTCACCGTAAGGGGGGCGGGTCGGTTCGACGTACGCGATGTGCCTCAACGTCGGTCCCCAGTGGGATGCAGCCTGCCATGACAGTCCCTGCTGAGCGCCGGTTGCGAGGTGCGCGCTCAGCGGGGGTCACCGAACGACTTCGCCGTCCCTTGGGCTCTTAGCGCCACCTCAGGCCCATGGCTTGAAATCGAGGGCGTCGGCGCGGCGCACGGAGTTCGGCGTTGCTGGTTCATAACCGGCGACGCGGTCCAAGCAATAGTGTGCCAAGCGCGGTACGGCCAGGCGCTGGAGCGGTCGAGGGAAGGGCACTGGGCGTATCGGCCGCGGATCTGCACGCGGTGCGAGAACGATCGCGGCGATCGGTCGCGCGGCTCGTTCGAGCGTCGTGACCCACCACGGTCCCAAAGCGTTGATGAAGCCGGCGTCCGCACACGTCCGTGGTCTGCGGCTGCTAGTTGCAAGCCCGTGCCCGATGCCGAAGGAACCCGCGCTCTGGGTCCCCACAGGTCGATGGCAGCGGTAGGAGCGTTCCGTGGTCCCTGGTGCCCCGCTGCCATCGGTGAGCGACTGCGGGGCGGCCATCCCGACCGCGGTCAAGTGGGCAGTCGCCTGCGGCCGTGCCATCCCGAGCCCACGGCGAAAACGTCAGTTGGTGTGTGAAGCGTCCGCAACTCGGTGCAGTCGCCAGCGCCCAGGCAGGCCGCGCAGGACCCTGCTCCCGGCCGGCTCGCACGATGGGGTATCACCGGCGAACATCTGCAGGATGGTCTCGGTCAGCAGTATTTCTCCGGCTCCCGCGAGGGCCGATACGCGGGCTGCGGCGTGAACCGTGCCTCCCGCGATGCCGTCGGACAGGACGGAGACCTCGCCCGCGTGAAGACCCTGCCGCACGGCAACGCCCTGTGTTCGCGAGACGTCGCGGATCTCCATCGCACACCGCAGCGCGTTGCTAGGGAGCGTGAACGTCGCCAGGAACTCGTCACCGGCAGTGTCGATCTCAGTTCCCTGATATCGGGCGAGCGCGGTTCGGACCACGGCGCGATGACTGGCCAGGAGGCGGCGCCATCCCTCGTCACCAAGCTGTCTGAGCAGTGCTGTTGACCCGACGAGGTCGGTGACTAGGATGGCCCGCAGCTCGCGTCGCGCCGGTGTGGCGGTGCGGGTGCCGGCGACGAGCTCTTCGAGCTCTGCCAGCACCGGGCCCCCTGGTAGGGCGGCGTCAGCGAGGCTGCCGTCGACCTCGATGAGCCGCGCGTCGGGCAGGTGGTCGACGAGCCACCGGACGCCCTCTAGGGGCACCAGGCTGCCGTCTTTCGGGCGCACGACGATTACGGGCGCCGAGACTCCGGACAGGTACGGGCGCAGGTCCATCTGGAGCATGGAACGCAAGGACTGCATCGCCATCGTGGGTGTGCCGGCCATGCGTTCCCAACGGCTTCAGAGCTCACTTAGGCGCGGGTCGGCAGCGAGACCAAGGTAGGAGAGGACATCCGCCTCGCCCCATCGCGACTGCGTCAGCATCCTGCTCGCCGCCTCGGTGAGCCCCCACGGGTGGCCAGGACGAGCCGTCAAGGTCGCCATGATCTCCGTGACGACCATGCCTGTGACCCGGTCCGGCGCCAGCGCCGCGGCTACGAGCGAGGCGGCCGCGCCGTCTGCTGCCCCGGTCAGCATCGCGCGTGGAGCGTCAGCAGCGTCCATCACCGCGAGAAGGTCAGCGGCACGTTCTTCGAGCGTGACGGGTGATCCTTGATGGTCGGAGAGCCCGGCCCCCCGCTTGTCGTAGATGATCACCCGGGCGACGCGGGCCAGCTGCTCCACGCCGCCGGCAAGCTCGGGTAGGTCCCACAGCGCCTCCAGATGAGTGGGGCCGGCGAAGGACTGCACGATGCACGCGTCCCCGGAGCCGACCACCTGGTACGCGATGTACAGGCCGTCGTTACGCGCGTAGTAGGTCCGTGGCGGCACGGTTGGCTCCTCGCCGCGTGGCTGTCACCCGGTGGAGTGTTCGCGCTGGTGCAGCTGTGACAAAGCCCGCAGTGCTTCGATGTCGATCGCATCGACGGGCACGACCGCGATGCGCGTCGGAGTGAGGCACTCGACGGTTGCGGTGCGCTCGCCGCCTTCCAGGATGGCGCGCTCGCCCAGCACGGCTCCGGGGCCAAGCTCTGCCACGGGAACATCATCGACGTCAACGCGCAGTATTCCGTCCAAGACCAAGTACAGCTCCGCGGCCCGGTCTCCTTGGCGCGTGACCGTGGTCCCCGGGGAAAGGCGCCGGTACTCGGGGACGCGCTCGCCGCGCATCACCCGGGTGGACAACCGTCGCTCCAAAGCACTCTCAAACCCGCTAACCAAGGTCGGTGAATCGTGGGCGCCCCAGGGAGTGTTGGAGCCGAAGGAGTGCGACTGCCAGGCCTCCAAGTCGGTCACGCCGCTCTTAAGGAGAAGTTGCCCGTCGCTTCCGTACACCCAGTGGCGAGGGAACGCGCTGGCGCCGGGCAGCTCGACGATGGTGCTCCCGTCGGGGCGGAGCGTGAGCGCCAGCGTCGTCCAGACGATGGGCGCGTGCCAGCGGACGAACGGAGGGTGTGGCACGGGACGAGGTAGAGGCGAGCCGGTACGGCCTCCCACCGTCTGAGTGAAGCGCACGCCGTCGGCGCTTACTTCCGGGTCGGGGCGCAAAGTCGGTAGGGCGAACCCGTCGAACGTGACCCTCGCGCGCGCCACGGAGATGTGCACAGTGCTCGAACTCACGTATCCCAACGACTCGTCGCCGAAGCCCCATGCGACGGGCCGTCCGCCATCTTCGAAGTCGGCCCAACCATGCAGGACGTTGGCGAAGCGGAAGCGGCTCTCGCGACACATTCGATCGATGTGCTCGTGGCCTGGCGCCGTCTCTGGTGGTGGGTCGTCGTACCTGCCCAGGCCGATCTCGAATCCCAGTCGCAGATACCCGCTCAACGACTCCGACGGGATCCACGACAGCGACATCACCCTTGACTCGACGCGCATCGTTCCGCCCTTCCGGCCGCGCTGCCGAACCAACTGCTACACCATCATCGACCCGCGCGGCCTCCGACGAAAGGGTCACCCGCGCCAACGCCACATGACGTCGCGGCCGCGGGCGCGGGCAGGCATGGTGGCCGACCACCTTTGCGCGCACCGAGGTGCGGGGTCACTCAGGACGCTGGTAAACGTTCAGGGCTTCGCCGCCTTGTCCGACAGCGTTGACGCAGGGGCGCGCCCGATCGGCGTCGCGGCGAGAGGTTTCGACCGCACGTCACCAGTGCAAGAGCCCGTGGGCGACGCTCAGTGCCGACCCGATAAGCGCCAGGGCGATCACGGTGAATCGTCCGCCGGCGGGACTCGGCGAGCAAGGAGTGCTCCGGCGACGAGTCCGAGAGCGAAAGCACCGGTGAGCGCCCCCATGCGACCGCGTCGATCTGAGGCCAGCTGTCAGGGGAGATCCCGACGGCGGTTGCGACGGCGATCCCAGCGGGAAAGCACTGCGGCCGCCGATGCCAGCCGAAGCTACGAGGGTCCCCGTCGCGGCACCCGTGACGGCCTGCCAACCTCTGCCCGCCCCGTGGATCTCGGTACGCGCGACGGCGATCGAAGCCGGCACCGCAGCGGCAAGCGCGACGCCAAGCACGACGCCAAGCACGACCTGCAACGGCGCCTCCGGCCCGGAACGGGCCACGACGGTCCCGAGGCCGACCCCGACCAGGCTTGTTCCGGTGAGCACCGCGAACGCTCTCCAGTCGACGTGCTGGCGCACTTGCCACCACGTGAGGGCAGCTGCCACTTCGCTCCAGACGTTCGCGAGCACCACGCCTTCGAGCGGGCCGAAGGCGATGGTGACGAACGGCGCCACGACCATCGCCAAGCCCATGCAGGTCCGCGAGGGCAGCTGGGCCAGTCCTGGCCAGGTCGGCGTGCCCCTGTCAGCGGTCCCGCGAGGTGGCCGGAGTTGGCCCTCCTCCGACCAAAGACCCGTGGTCATTGATGCCTGACGGGCGAATCCGTTGCGTTGAATGGCCCGCGATCGCACGTTCCTGTCACGAACTAGATGGAGCCACGCGGAACCGACCGGTCACCGGAAGCGTCCGGGATCACGGAGGTAGAGGCGTATTCCCAGCCCACCGACCACTTCCGTGACAGCGAGACCCAGCCCATATGGTGTGGCCAGATCGTCGTAGAAAGTCGTGAGTGCTGTCACACGTTCTTATTCCGCCAGAAACCACTCGGAAAGAACGGGCGCCTTAACTTGAGCCATGTCGCCCACCGACCAGCTCTCGACCCGAGTGAGCCTTGCCCTCCTCGGCGTGCGCAGCGACGCTCCGGTCCGCCGCAACGGCGGCGCGGGGCCGAGCGACGACGGACACTTCGTCATCGGCGGTACGGGTGCCGCCATCCCGCTCAACCCCGACAGTCCTTACCTCGTGCGCCAGGGTCGCCTGACGCTCGACGGTGCGGACCTCGGGATGGACGTGCAGCCGGTCACCCGCCCGCGATTCTACGACCTGACCACCGCGGACGGGACCCCGTACGACAAGATCGCCAAGCTGCACGGCCGTGACGTTCTCGCGACCACCGTGGTGCAGACCTGCGTGCGCTACGACGAGAGCGAGCGCTGCCGGTTCTGTGCGATCGAGTCCTCGCTGCGGTCCGGCACCACCATCGCGGTCAAGACGCCGGCGATGCTCGCCGAGGTGGCGCGGGCTGCGCGCGACCTCGACGGCGTCTCGCAGATGGTCATGACCACCGGCACCTCCAACGGCTGGGACCGCGGGGCCAAGCACCTGGCCCGCTGCGTCCGCGCCGTGAAGAAGGCGGTGCCCGAGCTGCAGATCCAGGTGCAGTGCGAGCCACCGGCTGACCTGCAGGCGATCACCGACCTGTACGAGGCCGGCGCCCGGTCCATCGGCATCCACGTCGAGTCCATGGACGACGAGGTGCGACGCCGGTGGATGCCGGGCAAGTCGACCGTCTCGCTCGACGAGTACCGGGCGGCGTGGCGCGAGGCGGTGCGCGTCTTCGGCCGCAACCAGGTCTCCACCTACCTGCTGGTCGGCCTCGGCGAGCACCCCGACGAGCTCGTCGCGGCGGCTGGTGAGCTCATCGAGATGGGCGTGTACCCGTTCGTGGTCCCGTTCCGGCCTCTGGCCGGCACGCTCGCCACCGACGTCGACCACGTGCCGGCGCCGCACCGTGGCACCGTTGCGGACATCACCCGCCGGGTGGGGGTGCTGTTGCGGAACGCCGGGATGCGGGGCGCCGACCAGGCCGCTGGCTGCGCCGCCTGCGGGGCGTGCAGCGCGTTGGCCGCGGTCGGGGGCTGACATGCTCGACGTCCCCGCCCTCACCGGGACGGTGGCCGTGCCGGGCGCGCCCCGACCGTGGACCGTCCGCCCGGCCGGCCCTCGGCACGTGGCCGACTACCGGGCGCTGCGACGCGACGTGTTCGTCGGGGAGCAGGGCCTGTTCGCCGGTGACGACCACGACCGCGTCGACGACGACCCGCGCACCGAGGTGCTGGTCGCGGTGGACGGCGAGGACCGGGTGCTGGGCGGCGTGCGCCTCGCCCCGGCACCCGAGGCCCTGGACGCCGCAGGCCGCGACATCGGTTGGTGGACTGGAAGCCGTCTCGTCGTCGCGCGCTCGGCGCGGCATGCCGGGGGGATCGGCGCGGCGTTGGTCCGCGCGGCGTGCGCCCGGGCCGCCGAGCTCGGCGTCCTGCGGTTCGAAGCGACGGTCCAGGCCCGCAACCGCATCCTGTTCGAGCGGCTCGGCTGGCAGGCGTGGGACTCGTGCGACGTGCAGGGGACTCCGCACGTGCGCATGCGCTGGCCTGTCACGCGGATCGCCGACCTGGTGACCTCGACCAAGACGGCGCTGGCCGCGCTGGTCGGGCCGCTGCTCGAGGACGCCGGCACCCTGGTGCCCGGCGGGACGCTCGGTGGCGCCGGGTTTGTCGGCGACGACGGCGCACCCGTACCCGGCACCGACATGGTCGCCGCGTGCGACGCGATCCTGCCGGCCCTGCTCGACCGGGACCCCGAGTGGGCCGGCTGGTGCGCCGTGCTGGTCAACGTCAACGACCTCACCGCGATGGGGGCCCGGCCGGTCGGGCTCCTGGACGCCCTCGGCGCGCCGACCCTGTCGTTCGCCCGCCGGATGATGAACGGTCTGCACAGCGCGGCCCAGGCTTGGGGCCTGCCGGTGCTGGGCGGCCACACACAGCTCGGAGTACCGGCCGCGTTGTCCGTCACGGCCCTCGGCCGCACCCATCGCCCCGTCCCGGGCGGCGGAGGGCGGCCGGGTGACGCGCTGTCCCTGACGGCAGATCTCTCCGGGCGCTGGCGGCGCGGGTTCCAAGGCCGCCAGTGGGACTCGACGTCCGCCCGCACGTCGGCCGAGCTGCGCCACCTGGCCGGCGCCGTCGCGACCGCGGCCCCCCGCGCGGCCAAGGACGTGTCCATGGCCGGCGTCGTCGGGACGACCGCGATGCTCGCCGAGGCATCGGGAACTGGGGCCGTCATCGACGTGGCGCACGTGCCGACCCCGTCGACCGCCGCGACAGGCGACTGGCTGACCTGCTTCCCCGGCTACGCGATGCTCACCGCGGACGCCCCCGGGCGGTCACGCCTGCCTGCCGCCGTCGGCCCCTTGGCGACATCGGCCGAGTGCGGCCGGCTGACCGCAGAGCCCGGGGTGCGCCTGCGCTGGCCCGACGGCGTCACCACCAACGCCGTCGTCGATCCTGCTACCGGCCTCGGCGCCGCCGGCCCCTCCGCCGGCTGACCGCCCCCGCGCCCCAAGACCCGCCGGAGCGACCGGCGCCCCACGACCCGCACGACCCCAACGAGAAGGAGCACGAAGAATGCCGTTCGACGAGCAGATCCAGGCCAACATCGAGGCGTCCCTCGCGGAGATCCCGCACCCCTCGCTGCCCAAGGGCACGAACCTGTACGGCTCCACCAAGATCTTCCCGGACTACAAGGCCGAGAACGGCGAGTCATACTTCACGCTGGTCCACGGCATCCCGCACGAGTCGTCGGTGAGCTTCGTGGCGATCCTGCAGGCCACGCGCGCCCTGCGGAAGGGCTTCGAGTCGGCCATCTACTTCTACGGCCCTGGCGCGCTCGCCTGCGCGGCCAACCGCGGCTTCCCCACCACGGGCGACTCCGGCTTCCCGGGCGAGCTCAACATGAACGGCTCGCTGGAGACGTTCATCGCCGAGGGCGGCACCGTCTTCTGCTGCCGGTTCGGCATGGCGCTGCACGGCATGCGCGAGGAGGACCTCATCGCCGGGGTGATCCCCGCCCACCCGCTGGACGTCCAGGACGCCCTGATCCACTACGCCCGCAAGGGCGCCATCATCAACTCCACCTACAACCTGTAGGAGCGCCGTCGTGAGCATCACCGTTGCCGCCGTATCGGCGAACTTCACGCGCGACCTGGAGCAGAACTACGCGCTGATCGAGCAGCTGCTCGAGGACGCGCGGGCCCAGGGCGCCCAGCTGGTCGCCTTCCCCGAGGCGTCGATCGGCGGGTACCTCTCGTCGCTCGGCAACCACGGGGACACCGTGCGCACCACCACCCGCTCCCTGCCGCCGGCGATCCGCCTGGACGGCCCCGAGATCCGCCGCGTCCAGGAGCTGGCGGGCGAGACCGTCGTCGTCATCGGGTTCTGCGAGCTCGACGATGATGGCGAGACCCGCTACAACGCCGCCGTCTGCCTCGACGGGCAACGGATCTACGGCTCCTACCGCAAGGTGCACCAGCCGCTGGGGGAGGCCATGTCCTACGCGGCCGGACCGGGCTACCACGCGTTCGACACCCCGCTGGGCCGGATCGGCCTGCAGATCTGCTACGACAAGGCGTTCCCGGAGGCGGCTCGGGTGCTGGCGCTCGACGGGGCGGAGATCGTGGTGTCGCTGTCGGCGTGGCCGGCCGCGCGCACCGCGACCGCGGAGAACCTCCAGGACGACCGATGGACCTACCGGTTCAACTTGTTCGACACCGCCCGGGCACTCGACAACCAGGTCTTCTGGATCGCCTCGAACCAGTCGGGCACCTTCGGGTCGCTGCGGTACGTCGGCAACGCGAAGGTCGTGGACCCGGGCGGCAACGTGCTGGCCACCACCCTTCTGGGCGCCGGGCTGGCCGTGGCCGAGATCGACGTCGAGGGCACCTTCCGCACCATGCGGGGCGGCATGTTCCACCTGCGCGACCGCCGGCCGGACGCCTACGGCCCGGTGACCGAGGCCGACTCCCCGCAGGCCCAGGGGTGGCGGGAGCTGGCCCATGCCTGAGATGACGTTCGAGGTGCGCTGGCCCGACGGCACCGACACCGTCTGCTACTCACCCAGCCTGGTCATGTGGGACCACCTGGAGGTCGGCGCGCGCTACCCCGTGAGCGACTTCGTCGAGCGGTCCGCCCGCGCGCTCGGCCAGGCGAGCGAGCGGGTGCGTGCCCGGTACGGCGTGGCCTGCACCTCCGCCATGGCGCAGGAGGCCGAGATCCGCGAGGTCGCCGCCCGGTACGCCGACGACGGCGAGGTGCAGGTGCTGCGGATGGCCCCGCCGCTGCCCGCGGCGCAGGCCGCCACGGCCGCAACGGGGGGTGCCGCATGATCCGCGCCGGTGTCGTGGACGGGGCCCACCACGAGGTCGTCGTCGTGGGCGGCGGGCAGGCCGGCCTGTCGCTGTCCCACCACCTGGTGGCCGCCGGCGTGGACCACCTCGTGCTGGAACGAGACACCGTCGCCCACGAGTGGCGCGACGGGCGCTGGGACGCGTTCACCCTGGTCACCCCGAACTGGCACTGCCGTCTGCCGGGCTACCCGTACGACGGACCCGACCCCGACGGCTTCATGAAGCGCGACGAGGTCTATGCGTGGGTGCGCCGCTACGCCGACTCGTTCGACGCCCCGGTCGCCGAAGGCGTGGCGGTCACCCACCTCGCTCCGCGCGAGGGCGGTGGTTTCGACGTGACGACCACGGCGGGGACGATCTCGGCGGACGCGGTGGTCGCCGCGGTCGGGGGGTACCACCGACCGGTGGTGCCGGCGTGGGCGTCCGGCCTGCCCGACCACGTCGCGCAGATCCACTCCCACACCTACCGCAACGCCAACCAGCTGCCGGACGGGCCGGTCCTCGTGGTCGGCACCGGACAGTCCGGCACGCAGATCGCCGAGGACCTGTTCCTCGCCGGCCGTGAGGTCCACCTCGCCGCCGGCCGCGCGCCGCGCGTGGCACGCCGCTACCGCGGCAAGGACTGCATGACCTGGCTGGCGGAGATGGGCGTGTACGACATCCCCGTGGCGGCCCGCGGGCTGGCCAAGCGCGAGTCGACCAACCACTACGTGACCGGGCGCGACGGCGGGCGGGACATCGACCTGCGCGACTTCGCCCGCCGGGGCATGCACCTGTACGGGCGTGCCACGGGTGTCGAGGTCGGTGGGGCGGGCGGGGGCGCGATCACGTTCGCGCCGACGCTCGAGGCGGACCTGGATCATGCCGACTCGGTGGCCGAGTCGATCAAGAACGACATCGACCGCTACATCGACGCGCACGGCATCGACGCGCCGCCCGAGGAACGGTACGTCCCGGTGTGGCGGCCGCAGGTCCAGCCGGAACGACTGTCGTTCGACGAGATCGGCGCCGTCGTGTGGTCCGTGGGCTTCCGGGCCGACTGGTCGTGGCTCGGCCCGCACGCGCCGGACGTCCTGGACGGGGAGGGCCACCCGCGCCACGTGCGCGGGCTCAGCCCGGTCCCGGGGCTGGCGTTTCTCGGGCTGCCCTGGCTGCACACGTGGGGCTCGGGCCGCTTCCTCGGGGTGGCGGACGATGCCGCGCACCTGGCGGGAGCCCTGGCCGCCCATCGCCTGGCCGGCGCGTGGGAGGGCCCGGGCGTCGCGCTCGCGACCGCCGTGGCGGGGGGCGCGTGAGGGCATCGCGCATACCCTGGGCGCCATGTCCACGATGACGATGGGTGCGGTCGCCGCTCACTTCGGGCGTGATATCGACCGCACCCTCGCCAAGCTGCCCGGCATCGTCGAGCAGGCCCGCGGACGCGGCGTCGACCTCCTGGTGCTGCCCGATGCCACCATCGGGGGGTATCTGCACGACCTGTACCACCCGACCGACGGACCGGGCGCGGAGGCGCTGCCGCCCGTCGTCGACCTCGACGGGCCCGAGGTGGCAGCCATCGCCCGCATGGCCGGCGACATGGTGGTCTGCTTCGGCATCGCCGAGCGGGCCGTCGAGGAGGGGCACGAGGTCCGGTACAACACGGCGGTCGCCGTGCATGGTGACGGCGTGCTCGGGGTGCACCGCAAGGTGCACCTGCCGCTGGCGGAGAACGAGGCCTACCGCGCGGGAGGCTCGTTCGCCGCCTTCGACACCCCGCTGGGACGGCTGGGCATGCTCATCGACTTCGACAAGACGTTCCCGGAGGCGGCGCGGACGCTCGCGCTCGACGGCGCCGTGGTGCTCGCCTGCCTGAGCGCCTGGCCGGCCAGCGTGACCGACCGTTCCGACCGCATCCGCAACGACCGGCAGGCCCACCTGTTCGACCTGTACGACTGCGCGCGAGCCGCGGAGAACCAGCTGTACCTGGTCTCGTCCAACCAGACCGGCGTGCTGGGAGACCTGCGGTTCCTCGGGCAGGCGAAGGTCGTCGACCCCGCCGGCGAGATCCTGGCCAAGACCTGGGCCAAGGGTGGGCTCGCTGTCGCCACCGCCGACGTCGAGTCGGACGTCGCCCGGGCCCGTCGCACCATGAACCACCTGCGAGACCGCGTCGTCGGCTCCTACGCCCTCGGCGCGCTCGCCGACGCCTGACACTGTGGAGGCCGAGCGTGCACATCGCCCAGATCACCTACTCGACCAAACCGCGCGGGGGAGTGGTGCACACCCTCGCCCTGGCGGAGGCCCTGGCGCGACGCGGCCACGAGGTGACCGTCTGGACGCTCGGGCGCGGCGGGGACCAGGCATTCTTCCGCCCCGTCGACCCCGCCGTCGAGGTGCGGGTGGTGCCGTTCGAGGCGCGCGACGACGAGACGGTAGGCCAGCGGATCGAACGCTCCATCCGAACCATGACCGCCGCCTTCCAGGAGGCCTTCCGACCGGAGCGCGGACCCGCGTTCGACGTCGTCCACGCCCAGGACTGCATCTCCGCCAACGCAGTCGTGGCCGCCGGCGCCCGGTGCGTGCGCACGATCCACCACCTCGACGAGTTCACCACCCCACGCCTGGTGGAGTGCCACCGCCTGGCGATCACCGAGCCCGTCGCCCGGCTGTGCGTCTCCCAGGCGGTCGCCCACGAAGTGAGCGCGGCCTACCGGCTCGAGCCCACGGTCATCCCGAACGGGGTCGACGCCGCGCGGTTCGTCCGCGCCGCCTCGCCCGCCGGTGCGGCCGCCCGAACCGCCTGGCGGGACCGGCTCGGCTCCTACGTGCTCGCGCTCGGCGGCATCGAACCGCGCAAGGGGTCCATCGATCTGCTCGAGGCCTTCGCGCGGCTGCGCCGCGACCACCCGGGGCTGTCGCTCGTGTTCGGCGGCGGCGAGACCCTCTTCGACTACCGCCCCTACCGCGCCCGGTTCGAGGAGCGCGCCGCCGAGCTCGGCATCCAGCCGGTCATCCTCGGTACTCTCGACGACGACGACGTCCCGCCGCTGGTCGCCGCGGCATCGGTGCTGGGCATGGTGTCCACGAAGGAGGGCTTCGGGCTGGCGGCGATGGAAGCCTTGGCCGCCGGGGTGCCCGTGGTGGCCCGCGATCTTCCCGTCACCCGGGAGGTCTTCGGCGACTGCGTGCGGTACGCACACGACGTCCCCTCGATCGCGGCGGCCCTCGCCTCGGCCGTCGACGGCGGGTCGGGTGCCGACGCCGCCGCAGGACGGGCGCTAGCCGCGCGCCACTCCTGGGACGGTGCCGCCGCAGCGCACGAGCGGTTCTACGAGCACGTCGTGCGGGAGGGAGGCGACGGTGGCGCGGCAGTCGATCTCACGGATCGTCACCCGGTCGGCGCACGCTGACCCGGACCGCGTCGTCGCCGTCATGGGACCGCACACCCTGACCGCCGGCGCGCTCGACCGGGCCAGCAACCGCTACGCGCGCGAGCTGCTGGCCCGCGGCGTGCACCGGCACGACCTCGTCACGGTGTCGCTGCCCAACGGCTTCGAGATGCTGATCGTCTGCGTCGCCATCTGGAAGGCCGGCGCGACGCCGCAACCTGTGTCGCGGGGGCTGACGCCCGACGAGCAACGAGCCGTCGTGGCGACCGCGCGCCCCGCGCTCACCATCGGCCTGGCCGTCGACGGCGTGCCCGCGCTGCTCGAAGGCCACGAACCCGGCGCGGATCTCGACGACAGCACCTTGCCCGATGCCTGGGCGCGCTCGTGGAAGGCGCCCACGTCCTCCGGCAGCACCGGCCGCCCGAAGGTCGTGGTCGCCACCGCGCCGGCACTGCTCGACCCGGACGCCCCCGTCGCCGCGTTCCTGCCTCCGCGGGCCACGCAGCTCGTCAGCGGGCCGCTGACCCACTCGGCCCCCTTCACCTACGCCTTCCGCGGACTGCTCACCGGGCACCGGCTCGTGCTGCTTCCGCGGTTCGGCGAGCACGCCTGGCTCGACGCGGTCGAGCAGCACCGGGTCACGTGGAGCCTGGTCGTGCCCACGATGATGCACCGGCTCCTGCGCCTCCCAGAGACCGAGCGCGGCGCCGACCGCCTCGAGTCGCTCGAGACGCTGCTGCACCTCGGTGCCCCGTGCCCGCCGGGGCTGAAGAGGCGCTTCCTCGCGTGGGTCGGCGCCGAGCGTGTGGTCGAGGTGTACGCCGGGTCAGAGTCCAACGGGCTGACGATGATCCGCGGCGACGAGTGGCTGCGCAAGCCCGGCAGCGTCGGGCGGCCCATCGGCGGCACCCAGATCCGCGTACGGCGTCCCGACGGCACCGAGGCCGAGCCGGGCGAGCCAGGGCTCGTCTGGATGCGACGCGGCGACTCCTCGACCTACCGGTACCTCGGGGCGCCGACCCGACGCACCCACGACGGGTGGGACACGCTCGGCGACGTCGGACACCTCGACGCCGACGGCTACCTCTGGATCACCGACCGCGACGACGACGTCATTGTCCGAGGCGGGGAGAAGGTCTACCCCGTCGAGGTCGAGCGGGTGCTCGAGGAGCACCCGTCCGTGCGGTCGGCGGTGGCCTTCGGCGTCCCGGACGAGGTGCACGGCCAACGCATCGAGGCCGTGGTCGACATCGGGGACGCTGACGTGGACGCGGAGACGCTGCGCGCCTTTGCCTCGGCCCTGCTCGACCGGCCGAGACGTCCGGCTCGCGTACGGGTAGTACGCGAGCCGGTGCGCGATGACGCGGGAAAGGTGCGCCGGCGGTCGTTCGCCGGGTTGCGGTAGCACGGCGGCCGGGCGGGCTGGCGCGTCGACCGACAGGTCAGGCCTCGAGCGATGCCAGCGTGTCGACGAGGTCCTTGGCGAACGTCGCCGATCGTTCGTCGTCGAACGCCGCCACGGTGACACGAATCGCGGCCGGCGTGCCCCCGCTGGAGCTGAAGACGCTGCCGAGGCGCACGATCCAGCCCTTGGCCTGCATGGAGGCCACCACTGGTTCGGCGTCGGTAGGGAGGGGCACCCAGATGTTCATGCTGTCCGTCGGGCCGGAGCGCCGCCTGCGCCGCCTGCGTCGGAGGGCAGCCGTGCGCGGCGGGCTCGCCGCGCTCGTCCTCACCGTGGCCTGCGGACTCGTCGTCGGGGCGGGGGCGGCGCTGGGCTGGGCGAGCGCCAGGCGAGGTCGATCACCGCCGACCTGCTCTGGGGCTCCCCTGCCTCGGTGCTGTCGTCCACGTCCGGTCCCCGGCGGCGATGCCCGCGTCCTCGGCGGGCAGCGCGCGCGGGGTGACGACCAGTGCCGGCGAGGTCCTCGGCGCGGTCGGCGTGGTCGTCGTCGCCGCGCTGACCGTCCTCGCGACGCGCCGGCGCGGCCTCCCCGGAGGCGTCCGCCGCCGACTCGCTCGCGAGTCCCGACGAGGCCGGGTGATCACCGCACGCGTCTGGTCATCGGGTGAGCGCTTGCTCGACGTCGTCGATCAGGTCCTGCGGGTCCTCGAGCCCGACGCTCAGGCGCACGGTGGTCTCGGCGATGCCGACTGCGGCTCGGCCCTGCGGGCCGAGCTTGCGGTGCGTCGTCGTCGCCGGGTGGGTGACGAGCGACTTGGCGTCGCCCAGGTTGTTGGAGATGTCGATGAGGCGGAGCGCGTCGAGGAACGCGAATGCTCGCTTCTTCGCGGTGTCGGGGTCGGTGCCCGGGGGGACGGCGAGCTCGAAGGTCACCACGGTGCCGCCCCCCTCCTGCTGGGCTCGGGCCAACGCGTGCTGCGGGTGGCTGGCCAGGAACGGGTAGCGCACCGCGGCGATGCCGGGCATGTGCTCCAGGGCCGTCGCCACTTCCAGCGCGGCGGCGGCCTGGGCCCGCACCCGCAGATCGAGCGTCTCGAGCCCCTTGAGCAGCACCCAGGCGTTGAAGGGGCTGAGCGACGGCCCGGTGTTGCGCACGAACGTCTGCACGGGGCCCTCGAGGAAGTCGCGCGGGCCGAGGATCGCCCCGCCCAGCACGCGCCCCTGGCCGTCGATGTGCTTCGTCGCGGAGTACACGACGACGTCGGCGCCCAGCTGCAGCGGCCTCTGCAGCACGGGCGTGGCGAACACGTTGTCCACGACCACCACCGCGCCGGCGGCGTGCGCGAGCTGCGCCACCCGGCGGACGTCGACGAGGTCCTGCATGGGGTTCGACGGCGTCTCGAAGAAGACGACGTCCGCCGGCCGGGCGAGGGCCGCCTCCCACTGCTCGACGACGTGGCCGTCGACGTAGTCGACGGTCACGCCCCACTTGGCGAGGATCTCCTCGTAGATCACGGTGGTGGACCCGAACAGCGCGCGCGCCGAGACGATCCGCGAGCCGGAGCGGACCAGCGCGGCCAGCGCGGTGAAGACGGCGCTCATGCCGGTGGCGGTCGCGAAGCACGCCTCGGCCTCGGGCCCCTCGATCAGCCGCAGCCGCTCCTCAAAGGTCCGCACCGTCGGGTTGCCGTACCGGGAGTAGACGAACCGCGAGCGCTCGCCGGCGAACGCGGCCTCCGCCTCGGCTGCCGACTCGTAGACGTACCCCTGGGTGAGGTAGACGGGCTCGGCGGTCTCCAGGTGGTCGGAGCGCCGGTGGCCCCCGCGCACCGCGAGGGTGCGCGGCCGGACGCCCTGCGGCAGGGGCCGGCGGCCCGCGCCGCCGTAGGGCGAGTCGGTGCCGGCGGGGCCGGTGGGGATGGGGATGTCGGTCACGCGGCCGGCTCCGGGACGACGACGGCGCGCCCGTCCCACGTGGCCCGCCACGGCAGGCCGGCGACCTTCCAGCCCTCGCGGTCGCGGACGCCGTCCGGCCCGGGCGCACCCTCGAAGCCCGTGAGCACGTTGTAGGCGGGCCCGAGGCCGGCGGCGGACGCGAGGCGGGCGGCGGCGACGGACCGCTGGCCCGAGCGGCACAGGAGCACGAGCGCGGACGGCCGGTCGGCGCCGACCCGCGCGAGCGCGGCGCGCAGGTCGGCGAGGAAGGTGGGGTTGGGTGTGCCGTCGGCCAGCACCCACTGCGCGAAGACGGCGGGGCGGCCGGTCGCGGCGACGTCGGGCACGCCGACGCGCCGCCACTCGTCCTCGGTGCGCACGTCCACGAGGACGGCGCCCGGGTCGTCGGCGAGCAGCTGCCACGCCTGCTCGGGCGTGATGTCGCCGGTGTAGCCGTCGGCGGCCCTGGACTCGGTGCTCATCGTTCCTCCATCGGTCGTGGCGGGAGCACCCTGCCGGCGCCGCTCCTGGTGCGGGGGTGGCGCTCGGCGGGTTGCTGCGGCGTCGTCGTGCCACGTCACTCGGCCGCTCGGGATGGGTCGGCGTGATCGTAGGCACGGCGGGCCGGCCGCTCACCGCGTGCCAGGAGCGCGTCTTGCATGCCGAGACGCCTCGAGCGGGCGGTTGACGGTCGTGACCGACCGTCGCACGGTGTGCGCAGGTCATGAGCTCCAGCGCGAAGCCCCGGCTGGCTGGACGGCAACCCTCCCCTCGCGGCGGGGTGCCCCGGGTGACGACCTGGCCGCGCCCGGGCCGTCCGCGCGCGGCAAGCGCGGGGACGGCGTCCGGCCTCCCCGGTGACCGAGGAGGACACGCATGACGACGCTGACAGACCCCCGCTCCGACGCGCGGCCGTCGGCCCCGGCTGACGACCGCGGCGAGGCCGGCCCGGCCGACGCCGTCGCCCGGGTGGCGGACCTGGACCCGCTGCTGCCGGTCGTCGGGGCCGACACGCACGTGCCGCTGGTCGACGGGCGCCGCGTCCCGTACGCCAACCTCGATCTGGCGGCCTCGGCCCCGGCGCTCGCGGTGGTCGCCGAGCGGGTGGGGCGGCTGCTGCCCCTGTACGCCAGCGTCCACCGGGGCGCGGGCTACCTCTCGCAGGTCTCCACCGCCCTGTACGAGGACTCCCGCCGCACGATCGGCGACTTCGTCGGCGCCCGCGCCGACGACCTCACCGTCGTGGTGCGCAACACGACGGACGCGCTCAACCTCCTGGCCGGGTGCGTCCCCGCCGACCCGGCCACCGGCGCGCCGGGGCGCGTGCTGGTGCTCGACGTCGAGCACCACGCGAACCTGCTGCCCTGGCAGCGCGGCACCGACGTCACAGCGCTCACCGGGGCGCGCACCGTCGCCGGGACGCTGGCCCAGCTGCGTGCCGAGCTCGCCGACGCCGCCGCGGCCGGCGTGCCCTACGCGCTCGTCGCGCTCACCGGCGCCTCGAACGTCACGGGGGAGTCCCTCCCGGTGGAGCAGGTCGTCGCGGCGGCCCACGCGGCCGGGGCACGGGTGGCGCTCGACGGCGCCCAGCTCGTGGCCCACCGGCGCTTCTCGCTCGAGCGGACCGGCGTGGACTACGTCGCGTTCTCCGGCCACAAGGTGTACGCGCCTTTCGGAGCCGGCGCCCTGGTCGGCCGTCGCGACTGGCTCGACGCCGGCACGCCCTACCTGGCCGGCGGCGGGGCGGTGCGTCGGGTACGCACCTCGGGCACCCAGTGGCTCGACGGTCCGGCGCGCCACGAGGGCGGGTCGCCCAACGTGCTCGGCGCGGCGGCGCTCGCCGCGGCGTGCGAGGCGCTCGCCGCCCTGGACCCGGCCCTCGTGCGCGCCCACGAGGGGACGCTGCGCCGCCGGCTCGTGACCGGGCTCGAGGAGGTCGACCGCGTCCGGGTGCTGCGGATCTGGGACGACGCCGCCGACCCGATCGGCGTCGTGACGTTCACCGTCGCCGGCTACGACCCCGGCCTGGTGGCCGCCTACCTCTCGGCCGAGCACGGCATCGGCGTGCGCGACGGGCGGTTCTGCGCCCACCCGCTGCTCGGCCGGCTCGGGTTCGACGCCGGCGCCGTGCGCGTCTCCGTGGGCCTGAGCACGCCCGGGTCCGACGTCGAGCGGCTGCTCGACGCCGTCCGCGCCCTCGTGACGGACGGACCCCGGGCGGGGTACGACGTGGTCGACGGCCTGTGGGTGGTCACCGACGACCCGCGGCCGGTGCCCGAGGGCGTGGGCCTGACCGGCCTGCTCGCGACAGCCGCGGCGAGCGACGAGACGTTCGGCTGCGCGCCGGACGCCTGACCGCGAAGCGTCGGCGGCTCCGCGTCGAGAAGCGGTTCTCGCAGTGTGAGACGCAGCTGCGATCCGTTGACGCCGGCACGCTCGCTTCGTACCTTCCACCGCACCGAGGCGCGGTGAGCGGTCCTTCACATCGGCGCGCCCGCCGCCTCGGTAGGTCATGAGCTCCGACGCGAAGCCCCGGCTGGTCGGACGGCAACCCCCGCGTGGGCGGGTGCCCCGGGTGAGGACCAGGCTCGTCGCCGTCCGGCGCCGGGCAAGACGCGACGCCCGCCGAGCGGGCACACCAGGAGACGACGATGAGCCCGAGCGAGACGCTCGACGGCCTTGCGGCCGAGTCCTCCCAGGGTGCGGGGACGGCCACGACGCGGACGCCGCGCGACGTCGCGCGCCCGCTCGAGTGTTGTCGCTGACCGCGACCCGACCCGACCTGGCCCGGTGACCGCTAGCCCGCCCTGGGCCCTTCTCGACCCGCTCAGCCTTGCGGCCGTCTGACCGCTCCCGCCGCCTCGACGCGCGGGGGCGGCCGTCGGCCGCCCCGAACGGAGCCCCTTCCATGCCTCTGCCCGCCTCGACGCCGCACCGGACGTCCCTCGGGGCCACCCGCCGCGTCATCCTCGGTGTCGACCTCACCGCTGCCGGCGCCGGCTCGGCCGGCCACCGCGCCCGCGGCGCCGTCGGCCCCCGTCCCTTCGACGGCCAGCGCTTCGTCGGTCTCGTGCGCACCGCCGACCGGGCCCTCCTCGACCTCGTCGCCCTCGACGAGGGCTTCGTGCTGCATCCCGGTCGCCCCCGGGCAGCCGGGCGGCTCGACGCCGCCGTCGCCGCCGCTCGGGCGGTGCCGCACACCCGGAGCATCGGTCTGGTCGCCGCCGTGGACCCGTTCGCACTCGATGCGGCGCACGTGGCCGCGGCAGTGGCCAGGATCGACCGCGCCAGCGCCGGCCGGGCCGGCTGGCAGGTCGCGGCGCCTTCAGCGACGGCCGAGCCCGACGAGGCCTGGGCGGCGCGAGCCGAGCCGGCGGTCGTGGCCGTGGCCCGGGCCTGGGGCGGCGAGAGCGTGGCGGCCGGCGACGCCGCCGCGGGAGGTGGCGGGGTGCCGCCGCAGTGCCGCCCGCCCGTGGTCGTGCGCGTCCGCTCCGAGGCCTGCACCGTGCTCGCCGGTCGCGTCGCCGACGTCGCGCGCGTCGCGGCGGCTGACGCCGCGCAGGCCGCGCAGCTGCGCACGGCGGTGCGCGCGGCCGCCGTCGCGGCGGCTCGTGCCCCGGACGCCGTGCGCGTGGTCGTGGACGCCGTCGTGGTGCTGTCGTCCGACCGCGAGAGCGCGCAGGCGCGGCTCGAGCTGGTCGAGGCCGAGGGCTCCGGCGCCACCGGCGCGCTCATGGTCGCCGGCACCCCCGGGCGGCTGGCCACGGTGATCGCCGACTGGCACGCGGCGGGCGCCGCCGACGGGTTCGTGCTGCGGCCGTCGGCACTGGGCCCGGACCTCGACGCGATCGCTCACCACCTGGTGCCGGAGCTGCAGCGTGCCGGACTGTTCCGGACGGGACGCAGCGCCGGCACCCTGCGCGAGAGCCTCGGCCTGCGCGGCGCACCGCGTGCCCGTGCGGGCGCCGACGGTGAAGGGCGGCCGCGGCGTGCCACGACGATCCCGCGGCCGCCGCTCGAGCGGCGCGCCCCGGACCAGCTCGTCGACGCCTGACCCGACCGCCCTCCCCACGAGATCCGAGGTGACCATGACCACCGACACCCCTACCCATGCGACGTCGCTCCCGGCCGCGGCGGGCGGCCACGCTGCGGAAGCGTGGTCCGCCTGGCGCGCCGGTCGCGAGCGCGACCTGGCCGCCCCGCACGGCTGGCTCACCCTCGTCGGCTATCACTGGTTGCCCGCCGAGCCGGGCACATTGCCCGGCGTGCCCGGCGTGTGGTGGGCGGACACCGAGGGGGCGCACGTGCGAGGCGGTGACCCGGGCAGGCACGGCGCGCCGACCCTGGTCGGCGAGGCGCTGCGGCACGGTGCGACGGACACCCTGCTCGAGGAGGGGCGAAGCAGCGTCGTCGGCACGTACCTGCCGCTCGGACGGGCGCCGGAGGGCGGCGCTGTCGACGGCGAGGCAGGCGGCGAGACGGCCGCCGTCGCCGTCGAGCTGGTCCGGCGCACCGGCCGCTACGCGATCCGGCTGCGCGACCCGCTCGCCCCCGCACGCCTGGGCTTCACCGGTGTGCCGACCTTCGGGTACGACGAGGCCTGGGTGCGCGACGTGCCGCTGCGCCGTCACGCCGAGCCGAGCGACCTCGTCGTCGGCGCCGCTCGTGCGGGCCTCGTCCACCGCGTGCAGGCGATCGGCGAGATCGACCTCGCCGACGCCGACGGGCGGCGCACCGCCACCTTGACGCTGACCGGCAAGGGCGGCGCCGCGACACTGCTCTTCAGCGACGAGGCCGACGGCGTCGCGCCGTGGCGAGCACTGTGGGTCGACCTGCCCGACGACGTGCCGCCCGGCGCCTCCGGCACGCTCCGCCTCGACCTCAACCGGGTGCTCAACCTGCCCTACGCCTTCAGCGACCACGGCACGTGCCCGGCGCCGGCGCCCGGCAACCACGTCCCGTTCGCGGTCGCGGCGGGGGAGAAGGCGCCACGATGACGTCCTCGCCCGCCACCACGACGACGCACGACCAGCCCGCCGGCGCCTCCGCCGGCGCGACGACGTGGCCGCTGCAGATCCGGTCGGTCCACCTGCGCGATCCTCTGGTCCGCCCCCTGCTCGACGAGCTCGCCCACGAGTACTGGACGCGCTACCGGAAGGTGCTGTCCGAGGAGGAGCTGCGCCACGAGATGGACCACTACGGCGAGCGGGAGTTCTCCCCGCCGCACGGCGAGCTGCTCCTGCTGCTCGAGGGCGCGGGCGAGGACGGCGCGGACGCAGGCCACCCCGTCGCGGGCGGCGCGTTCCGCCACCGGACCGAGGCCGAGCTCGGCGACCCCGCGCGCCTGTCCCGTCCCGGCACCCGCCGCGACGACGGTGCGCCCGCCGTGCCGACGGCCGAGCTGAAGCGGATCTGGACGCACTCGGCGCACCGCCGCCGCGGTCTCGCCCGGATCGTGCTGACCGAGCTCGAGCAGCGCGCCCGCGAGCGCGGCTATCGCCGGGTGTACCTGACCACGGGTCCTCGGCAGCCGGAGGCGGTCCGCCTGTACCTGGCGACCGGTTACACGCCCTTGTTCAACCCCTCCGCGGATCCCGGGTCGATCGGTCCGCACGCCTTCGAGAAGTGGTTGGTGACGCCATGACCCCGTGGGTCCCGCACCAGGACGAGTCCCTCCTGCTGCAGCCTCCGCCGGCCCGGCCGGACGTCGTCGAGCACGCATCCGCCGACCGGGCGTACCGCGAGGTGCTCCAACGCTGGGTCGTGGAGGCCGAGGGCACCCAACACCGTCCGCACGACTGGAGAGACGCACGATGACGCACCCCACCGCAGCCCGCGCACCCCTGTCCGTGCTGGACCTCGCCCTGGTGCCCGACGGCGGCACCGGCGCGCAGGCGATCCGCGACGCCGTCGGGCTCGCCGTGGAGCTCGACCGGCTCGGCTACCGGCGCATCTGGTACGCCGAGCACCACCTGTCGCCGGGCGTGGCCTCGGCATCGCCGGCCGTGCTGGCCGCGGCGGTGGCGGCGCGCACGACGCAGATCCGCGTCGGGTCGGGGGCCGTGCTGCTGAGCACCACCAGCCCGTTGATCGCCGCCGAGCAGTTCGGCACGATCGCCGCGCTGCACCCCGGCCGCGTCGACCTGGGCCTGGGCCGGGCGTTCACGACGCCGAGCAAACCGGGCGAGGAGCCGGGGCTCCTCGGTGACCCGCGGCCGAGGCCTGCAGCGGCGAGCGCCCGCGTCGTCGACGGCCTCCTCGTGCCGCCCGCCCCGCCGGTCGACCTGACCGACTCCGCGCTGCGCGAGCGGATCCTGGCGCAGAAGCGGGTCGTCGGGGCGGCGCGCACGCCGTCGAGCTTCCGCGAGGAGCTCGAGCTGGTGCTCGGGCTGCGTGCCGGGACGTACGCCGATGCCGCCGGCACCCGCTATGTGTCCCCACCCGTGCAGGACGCCGCGTTCGACCTGTTCGTGCTCGCCTCCTCCGGCGGAGAGTCGGCGCGCGTGGCCGGCGAGCTCGGCCTGCCGATCGCCGCGAACTTCCACGTCAGCCCGCACACCACGCTCGACACCGTCGCGGCCTACCGCGACGCGTTCCGCCCGGGCGTGCTGGCCGAGCCGTACGTCGTCGTCTCCGCCGACGTGCTCGTGGCCGACACCCTGGACCGCGCGCGCGAGCTGGCGACGCCGTTCGCCGACTGGGTGCTGTCCATCCGGCGCGGGGCCGACGGGGCGATCGCCTACCCGCGCCCGCAGGACGCGACGCCGTGGGCCCGGCGCCCGGAGGACGAGCGCGCCGTGGTGGCCGACCGCGTCGACACCCGGATCGTCGGAGACCCCGCCACCGTCGTCGAGCGGCTCGAGACGCTGCAGCGGGCCACCGGAGCCGACGAGCTGCTCGTCACGACCGCCGCCCACGACCCAGCCGACGTCCGCCGCTCGTTCGCCCTCCTCGCCGAGGCATGGACGGGCGTGCCGTCGCCCACCTCGTCCGTCCGGGCGACCCCGGCCCTCGCCAGACGGCGCCCGCACGGTCTCGACCTTACCGAGGCCGGCAGGACCCGACCCCATCCCGAACTTCACCCGGCAACGACAACCCGAAGGGCATCCACCATGACCGCCACCTCGCAGACCCCCGAGCTCCAGACGCCCCAGGCCGCAGCCGACAAGGTGGCCGACGGTGCGCTGCTGATCGACGTCCGCTCGGCCGGGGGCCGGGCGTCCGCCGGTGAGATCCCCGGCGCGACCCACGCCGACCGCGGCGACCTCGACGCGCTGTTCGGCCCCGCCGACCACCCCGCGGTGGCCCTCGACACACCGGTCGTGGTCGTGTGCGGGTCCGTCGACGGCTCGGGCCCCGTGGCCGAGGCGCTCGCGGCCCGCGGCTACACGAACGTCTCGCACGTCGACGGCGGCTTCCCGGCGTGGAAGGCCGCGGGCCTGCCGGCGACCGGGCCGGAGCAGTCGCCCCGGTCGCCGGCGTGAACCACAGCACCTCGCCCCTTCACCACCCCCAAGGAGAGTCCCATGCCCGTCGAGTTCCTCGGCATCGCCACCACCAACGACGCCTCGGAGGCGTCGGCCCGCACCACCGCCGCCTTCGACCCCGCCTACCTCGAGCGGATCGTCCGCGCCCACGAGGACAACGGCTGGACCCGTGTGCTCTTCGCCTACGGGTCCTCCGGCCCCGAGCCGGCGGCGCTCGCGGCGTACACCGCCGCCCGCCTGCAGAGCATCGAGCTGCTGCTGGCGCACCGCCCCAACGTCAGCTACCCCACGTACGCGGCCAAGACCTTCGCCACGCTCGACCAGCTCTCCGGCGGCCGGCTGAGCGTCCACTTCATCACCGGCGGCAACGACCACGAGCAGGGCCGCGAGGGCGACCGCCTCACCAAGGACGAGCGGTACGCCCGCACCCACGAGTACATCCGGATCGTCAAGAAGGCCTGGACCAGCCCCGACGCGTTCGACCACCACGGTCAGTTCTACGACTTCGAGGACTTCGTGCTCGACACCAAGCCGGTCGAGGGGCACGTGCCCACGATCTCCTTCGGCGGGTCGTCCGACGCCGCCTTCCGGGTCGGGGCCGCCGAGGCGGACATCTACGCCGTGTGGGGCGAGCCGCGCGACCGGACCGCCGAGCAGATCGCGCGCGTACACGCCGAGGCCGCCGCCGCCGGGCGCGCGACGCCGCCGCGCATCCACGCGGCGTTCCGCCCGATCGTCGCCCCGACAGAGGAGCTGGCCTGGGAGAAGGCCCACCGGGTCCTCGAACGGATCGAGGCACGCAAAGCCGCGTCGGGCGGCCAGCTCTCCAGGCGGCACCCGATCACCAACCCCGAGAACGCCGGCTCCCAGCGGCTGCTGGAGATCGCTGCCCAGGGCGAGCGGTTCGACGAGGTGCTCTGGACGGCCACGGCGAAGGCCACCGGCGGTGCGGGCAACTCCAACGCCCTGGTGGGGACCCCCGAGCAGATCGCCGAGGCGCTGCTGCGGTACTACGACCTCGGCGTGCGCGTGATCTCGGCCCGCGGCTACGACCTGCTCGACGATGCGATCGACTTCGGCCGCTACGTCATCCCGATCGTGCGCGAGGAGGTCGCCAAGCGGGACGCGGCCGCGACGACGGCCGGCGCGGCCGGCGCGGGCGAGCAGGCGGCCTGAGCCGTGCGCTTCCAGCTGCTCGACATCGTCTTCAACCCGCCGCACCCGGTCACGGGCGAGGCCGTCCCCCCGGCGGACCGCCTCGCGCGCGTGGTGGAGCACGCCGTGCTGGCGGAGGAGCTCGGCTTCGACTCGTTCGCGGTGGGGGAGCGGCATGCCGGTGACGTGCTGTCGTCGGCGCCCACCGTGATCCTCGGCGCGGGCGCGCAGGCCACCGAGCGCATCCTGCTCGGCACCGGCGTCACGGTGCTCTCGCTGCTCGACCCGGTCCGGGTCGCGGAGGACCTCGCCACGGTGGACCAGCTCTCCCGCGGCCGGCTCGAGATCACCATCGGCAAGGGCAACGAGGAGCTGCAGTACCCGCTGATGGGCCTCGACATCACCAAGCAGTACGAGTACCTCGAGGAGAACTACGCGCTGCTGCGGCTCCTGCTCAGCGAGGAGGAGGTGACCTGGGAGGGACGGCACCGCCACCGCCTCGAGCACGCCACCACGCTGCCGCGGCCCTACGCCGGACCGTTCCGCGTCTGGCACGGGTCGGCGACCTCGCAGTTCGCCGTCGAACTGGCCGCCCGGTACGGGGACCCGATCGTCAGCGCGAACGCGCTGCAGCCGCGGGAGAACTACCAGGTCCTCATCGACCGCTACCGGGCGCTGTACGCGGCGCACGGGCACGATCCCCGGTACGGGTTCGTGGGCTCGGGGTCGGGCGGGCTGTTCCTCGCGGACACCACCGAGGCCGCGATCGAGGAGTACCGGCCTCTGTACGAGGGGCAGGTCGCCGCGATGCGCCGGCGGGGGTACGACCCGGCGACGCACGTCGGCAAGGCGCTCGCCTTCGAGACGATCGAGGAGGCGGTGGAGCGCGGGCCGGCGCTCGTGGGGTCCCCGGAGCGGGTCGCGGCGAAGATCCTCGACTACCACCGGGACTTCGGCCACGTGCTGCAGTCGGTGTCCGTCAACCACCTGCTGCCGCCCGCGCAGCAGGAGGACGTGGTGCGCCGCTTCGCCGCGGAGGTGATCCCGCTCGTGAAGCAGGAGGTGACCACCGACCTGTGGTCCGAGGCGGACGAGCGGCGGGCGAAGGGCTTCACGGCCTCTGCCACGCAGCGGACGGACGCCGTCGTCGCCGCGCCGGCGTGACGCCGGAGACAGCGGTGTCCAGGATGCAAGACCCCCGTCTCTTTCCTTGACGGGGCCGTCACGGCAGGCTTCCCTGCCGCCCAGGTGACGAGTGCCAGCGCCAAGGCCCGGCTCGCTGGCCAGCAACCCTTCGACGTGACGGGGTGCTCCGGGATCGACCTGACCCCGCCGCGACCGCGGCGGGGTAAGCACGGCACCGGTCGCGCGTGCCCGTGCCACCGGTGCGCCCGGTGGCGCGGCCCACGCCCGGCACGCCGCGAGCCATGAGGACCCATCCCGCATGACCACGACATCACACTCCCATCGCCGCCGTCACACCGCCGCCGGCGGTGCCCTCGCCGCCACCGCCGCGCTGCTGCTGTCCGCCTGCTCCGGCGGCGGAGCCGCCGGCGGCTCCGCCGCCGGAGCAGGCGGAGCCGCCGGCGAGCCCGTTGCTGGGGGCAACCTCACCTTCGCGATCACCGTCGACTCGCACTGCATCGACCCGCAGCAGGTCGGCAACAACGACGCCATCGCCGTCGCCCGCCAGACCGTCGCCTCCCTGACCGCCCAGGACCCCGAGACGGCCGAGATCGTCCCGTGGCTCGCCGAGTCCTGGGAGGTCAACGACGACGCGTCCAGCTACACCTTCCACCTGCGCGAGGACGCCACCTTCGCGGACGGCACACCCATCGACGCGGAGTCGGTCAAGACCAACTTCGACGCGATCGTCGCGCTCGGCGCCACCGCGTCCCTCGGCTCGCAGTACCTCGTGGGCTATGAGGGCACCACCGTCGTCGACGACCGCACCGTGCGAGTCGACTTCTCCGCCCCGAGCGCCCAGTTCCTCCAGGCCACGTCGACGTTCTCCCTCGGCCTGCTTGCGCCGGAGTCCGCGAGCCTCAGCGCCGAGGAGCGCTGCGCCGGCAAGTTCGTCGGCTCCGGGCCGTTCGCCGTGCAGTCCTACACCCAGGACCAGGAGGTCGTCCTGGAGAAGGTCGCCGGGTACGCCTGGGGCTCGCAGGCCAACAGCCACACCGGCGAGGCCTACCTCGACACGGTGACGTTCAAGGTCATCCCCGAGGCCAGCGTGCGCACCGGCGCGCTGCAGTCCGGGCAGATCGACGCGACCGCGGCGATCAGCACGGTCGACCTGCCGCAGTTCGACGGCAACGGCTTCTCGCTGAACCAGCGCGCCAACCCCGGCGTCGTGTACAACCTGTTCCCCAACGAGTCGAGCGAGCTCGCCGCCGACGAGGCCGTGCGCAGGGCGATCCTCAAGGGGATCGACCGACAGCAGATCGTCGACACCGTCCTGTCGGCGCAGGACGCACCGGCGACGGCCGTGCTGTCGCACTCGACGCCCCTGTACGAGTCGCTCGGCGACGCGCTCGCCTACGACCCCGAGGGCGCGAAGAAGCTGCTGGAGGATGCCGGCTGGGTCGAGGGCGCCGACGGCATCCGCGAGAAGGACGGCAAGAAGCTCACGACGACCGTCACCTTCTGGCAGACGCCGGACGCGCTGGAGCTCGTGCAGCAGCAGCTGCGCCAGATCGGGTTCGACCTGCAGCTCAACTTCGTCACGGTCGCCGAGTCGCAGGCCGCCAAGGAGTCGGGTGACTTCGACTTCGACTACTACAACCTCACGCGGTCGGACCCCGACGTGCTGCGCACGATCTTCTCGGCGAACGCCCGCAACATCAACCAGCGCGACGCCGAGGAGGTCGACGACCTGCTCGACCGGTCCGCCGCCACCACCGACCAGGCCGAGCGCCAGGAGCTCGTGACGCAGGCCTCGCAGCTGCTCGTGGAGAAGGCGCACGCGATCCCGGTCTACGAGCTGTCGACCACGATCGCCGCCTCCGAAAAGGTCCACGACCTGAAGTTCGAGGCCTCCTCGCGCCTCGACTTCTACGACGCCTGGGTCGACGCGGCCTGACGACGCCCGCACGGTCCGGCACCCGGGTGACCGGGCGCCGGACCCCGACGGAAGGGAGGACCGCCGTGGCGCGGTACATCCTGCGACGCGTGGGACAGGGCGTCTTCGTCCTGTGGGCCACGTTCACCATCGCGTTCTTCGTGCTCTACCTGCTGCCCAGCGACCCGGCGGCGCTGATCGCGGCCGGCGGCGGCGGCGAGGTCGACCAGATCGACCCGGCGCTGCTCGAGGAGCTGCGCGCGCAGCACGGCCTCGACCGGCCCGTGATCGTGCAGTACGGCGACGCCCTGTGGCAGGCCGTGCGGGGCGACTTCGGCGCCTCCTACCTCAGCGGGGCCCCGGCCACCTCCCTCGTCGCACAGGCCCTGCCCGAGACCCTCAAGCTCACCGGGGTCGCCCTGGCGCTCGCCGTGGCAGGCGGCGCGCTGCTCGCCGTCGCGAGCGTCTTCCCGCGCGCCCGGGCCCTGCGCCAGGCGCTCTCGGCGCTGCCGCCGCTGGGGGTGGCGTTGCCGACGTTCTTCGTCGGCCTGCTGCTCCTGCAGTGGCTGTCGTTCCGCGTCCCGGTCTTCCCGGCCATCGGCAACGAGGGCGCGATCAGCCTCGTGCTGCCGGCGGTCACCCTCGCCGTGCCCGCCGGCGCCCAGCTCGCCCAGGTGCTGTCCCGCTCCCTGCGCGGGACGCTCGGCGAGCCCTACGTCGAGACAGCGTGGGCCAAGGGGGCCGGGCGCGGGCGCGTGTTCCTCGCACACGCCCTGCGCAACGCCGCGATCCCCGCCTTCACGGTGCTGGGCATCATGGTCGGCGGCCTGCTGGGCGGCGCGGTCGTGACCGAGACCGTGTTCTCCCGCGTCGGCCTCGGGCGCCTCACGGTGCAGTCGGTGAACCAGCAGGACGTGCCCGTGGTCCTTGCGATCGTCGTGTTCTCGGCGCTCGTCTTCGTGGTGGTCACCCTCGTGGTCGACCTGGTCTACCCGCTGCTCGACCCCCGGATCGAGTCCAGCGGCATCACCGAGTCCCGACGATCGACGGCGGTGGCGGCATGAGCGCGACGACGGACGCCCGGGCGACGACCGAGCACGCGAGCGGTGCGTCCGGGGTCACCGACCGCGAGGACGCCCGCCTCCTGCAGCGCCACGGCCTCACGCGGGTGCCGCGCGACAAGGACCGCGCCGCCGGCCGCGCCCGGCGGGCGGCGGGCCACCTGTCCCGCCGCCCCGGGCTCGTGCTGGCCGGGCTCGTGCTCCTGCTCGTCACCGCCTGGGCGGTGGCCCCGCACGCCTTCACGGCGCAGGACCCGCTCAACGGCGTGCCCGCCGACCGCCTGCAGCCGCCGTCGGCCGCGCACTGGTTCGGCACCGACCACCTGGGCCGCGACGTCTGGACCCGCGCGGTGCACGGCGCCTCGCTGACGCTGCGGACCACGGCGCTGGCCGTCGTCGTCGGCGTCGTCGTGGGGTCGCTCCTCGGGCTGCTCGCGGGCTTCCTGCGCGGCTGGGTCGACGACCTCGTCGGCCGGGTCGTGGACGTGCTGCTCGCGATCCCGAGCATCCTGCTGTCGCTCGCGATCATCACCGCCCTCGGCTTCGGGCCGGTCAAGGTCGCGATCGCCGTCGGCGTCGGCTCGGTGGCCACGTTCGCGCGCGTCATGCGCGCGGAGGTGCTGCGCGTCTCGACGTCGGTGTACGTCGAGGCGGCCCGCGCATCGGGCCTGCGCTGGCCCGCGGTACTGGCCCGGCACGTGCTGCCGAACTCCTCCGGACCCGTGCTGGCCCTGGTCGCGCTCGACTTCGGCACGGCCGTCCTGGCGGTCTCCGCGCTGAGCTTCCTCGGCTACGGCAACCCGCCGCCCGCCCCGGAGTGGGGCGCGCTCGTCTCCGGCGGACGCGACTACCTCGCCACCGCCTGGTGGCTGACCACCCTGCCCGGCCTCGTCATCGTGGCCGTCGTCCTCGCGGCCAACCGGCTCTCGCGGGCGCTGGAGAAGACGGGAGAGGACCAGTGACTGGAGCACCCGTGCTGGAGATCGAGGGCCTCGAGGTCGGCTACCGCACACCGGGCGGTGGCACGTACCGCGCCGTGCGCGGCATCGACCTGCAGGTGCGGGCCGGGGAGGTCGTCGCCCTCGTGGGAGAGTCGGGCTCCGGCAAGAGCACGACGGCGCACGCCGCGCTGCACCTGCTGCCGCGCGGCGGCCGGGTCACCGCCGGCACCCTGCGCCTGGACGGGCGCGACCTGTCCGCGCTGACCGGCTCGGACTGGCAGGGCGTGCGCGGCCGGCACGTCGGGCTCGTTCCGCAGGACCCGACGGTCTCACTCAACCCGGTCGTGCGCGTGGGCGACCAGGTCGCCGAGGTGCTCGTCATCCACGGCCTGGCGCGCCGAGCCGCAGCCCGCCGCCGCGCCGTCGAGCTGCTGGCCCAGGCCGGCATCGACGACCCCGAGGCGCGGGCCCGGCAGTACCCGCACCAGCTCTCCGGCGGGCTGCGCCAGCGCGCCCTCATCGCGATCGCGATCGCAGCCGGCCCCCGCTTGATCGTGGCCGACGAGCCCACCAGCGCGCTGGACGTCACCGTGCAGCGGCGAATCCTCGACCACCTGGGCTCGCTCGTGCGCGAGACCGGCACCGCGGTCCTGCTCATCACGCACGACCTGGGCGTCGCCGCGGACCGCGCCGACCGCGTCGTCGTGCTGGAGCAGGGCGTCGTGGTCGAGGAAGGGCCGGCCGCACGGATCCTCACCGACCCGCAGCACCCGTACACCCGCAAGCTCATCGCCGCCGCGCCGAGCCTGGCGAGCTCACGGCTGACGGTGAGCCACCACGCCGCGACAGACGGCGCGACGAGCGGCGACGAAGGGTCGACGACCGGGCTCGGTGCGGAACCGCCGGCCCGGGCGGCTCGCGAGACGGTCCCCGTCCTCGAGCTCGACGACGTCCGCAAGGAGTTCGCCCTCCCGCGCGGGGCGGGGGCCCGGCGGCTCGTCGCCGTCGACGGCGTCAGCCTCGCCGTCGGGCGCGGGCAGACCTACGCGCTGGTCGGCGAGTCCGGATCGGGCAAGAGCACGACCGCGCGGCTCGCACTGCGACTGGAGAAGCCGACGGCCGGCCGCGTCCTGTTCCAGGGGACCGACATCACCGGCGCGCGCGGCGGCGAGCTACGACGGCTACGCCGCGGCTTCCAGGTCGTCTACCAGAGCCCGTACGCGTCGCTCGACCCCCGCTTCACGGTCGAGGACATCGTCACCGAGCCCTTGCGCGCCTTCGGCGTCGGCTCGGCGTCCGAGCGTTCCGACCGGGCCCGGGCCCTGGTCGAGGACGTCGCGCTGCCGGGGGACGTGCTGCGCCGCGGCGCCCGCGAGCTGTCCGGCGGCCAGCGCCAGCGGGTGGCCATCGCCCGGGCGCTCGCCCTGAACCCGGACCTGGTCGTGCTCGACGAGCCGGTATCGGCCCTCGACGTGTCCGTACAGGCGCAGATCCTCGACCTGCTCGTGCGCCTCCAGGCCGAGCACGGCCTGACCTACCTGTTCATCTCGCACGACCTGGCCGTCGTGCGACAGGTCGCCGACCAGGTCGGCGTCATGAGTCGCGGCCGGCTGGTGGAGTCCGGCCCCGCCGAGTGCATCCTGCTCGACCCGCAGGAGGCATACACGCGCGAGCTCGTTGCGGCCATCCCCGGCCGCCGGGCCCTCGAGAAGCTGGAGACGGCATGACGGCCACGACTTCCGCCGGCGCGACGACGTCGGCCGCCACCCGCGCGGGCCTCGCCCTCGACGACGCCGCACGGGTGGAGCTGACCGGGCAGACCGTCGAGCTGCTGCAGGCGCTCATCCGCAACGCCTGCGTCAACGACGGCACCGAGGGCTCGGGCCACGAGCACCGCAACGCCCAGACCATCGCGGACTTCCTCGACGGGTCCGGCCTGGAGCTCGAGCAGGTCGAGCCGCGCCCCGGCCGCACCTCGCTGATCACCCGCGTCCGCGGCACGGATCCCACCGCCCCGAGCCTGGGCCTGGTCGGGCACACCGATGTCGTGCCGGTCGAGCCGGACGGCTGGTCCCGCGACCCGTTCGGCGGCGAGCTCGTCGACGGCTGGGTCTGGGGGCGCGGCGCCATCGACATGCTGGGCCTGACCGCCGCGTACGCCGTGGTGACCCGGGCCATGGCGACGTCGGGCCGCCCGCCGCGCGGCGACCTGCTGCTCGCCGCGGTCGCGGACGAGGAGCACGGCTCGGTGTGGGGCGTCGACTGGCTGACCACCCACCGCTGGGACCTCGTCGCCGTCGATAACGTGCTGACCGAGTCCGGCGGGGTGCCCATCGGCCCGCGCGGGGCCCGGACCCTCGCGGTCGGGGAGAAGGGCGGCGCCGGGAGGCTGCTGCGCGTGCACGGCACGCCGGGCCACGGGTCCGGCCCGTGGGGCGCGAAGAACGCCGTGGTCATCGCCGCCGAGGCGGTGCGGCGCATCGCCGCCGCGCGGGGTCCCGTCGTCGTCGGCGACCTGTGGCGGCGCTACGTCGAGGCGCTCGGCCCGGCCCCGGAGCTGCGTGAGGCGCTGCTCGACCGGACCGCCTCGATGACGCGCTGCCCCAGCTGGGCGCCCTGGGCGCGGTCGCGCACGCCACCACGCACACCACGCTCGCGCCGACCGTCATCGCGGGCGGGTCCAAGCCCAACGTCATCCCCGGCCTGGCCGAGGTCACGCTCGACATCCGCGTGCTGCCCGGCACCCGGCCCGCCGACGTCGAGGCGTTGCTCGCCGAGGCGCTGGGCGATCTGGCCGAGGACGTCGAGGTGGTGGGGGACCGGTTCGGCGAGCCCTCGCTGTCGCCCACCGACACCCACCTGTTCCGCGTCATCGAGGAAGCGGTCGCGCGGCACGCCGGCGGGGCGCCGCTGCTGCCCACGCTCGGCACCGGTGGCACCGACGGGCGCTTCTACCGGCGCCGCGGTATCCCCGCCTACGGATTCGGGCTGCTGACCTCGGGCTGGGACCCGGGCACCTGGCGTGGGCTGTTCCACGGCAACGACGAGCGCGTGGACGTGGCATCCCTGGGGCTGACCACGGCCGCACTGCACGACGTGGTCACCACGTTCCTGGGCTGAGGTGCCGGCGCACCTGCGCGGGCATTGGCGCCGCCTCGACCGGGCGGCCGACGTGGTCGGCCACGAGGCGGCCCGGCCGTCCCTGCGGGCCGGCGACAGGCCGCGGCGCAGCCAGAACGTCTGGCGGCAGTCCGCCCGCGGCCCCGACGACGCGCCTGCCCGCGGGGTGCGCGGTCGGTTCGGAAGGGGTGATCAGCGCAGCAGCGGGAGAAGGTGCTCGCCCTGACGGCGGATCTCCGACAGGTACGGGGTGTCCGAGAGCACGAAGTGGGTGATCCCCAGCTCCCGGTAGCGGCGCAGAGCCCCGGCGACGTCCTCGGGCGACCCCACGAGCCAGGTGCTGCCCGCGCCCCCGCCCCCGACGCGCACCGGAGCGGTGTACAGGTTCTCGTCGAGCACGACGCCGCGCTCGGCGAGGTCGAGCAGCCGCTGCTGCCCGACCGCGACGGGATGGGCGCTCGTGCGGGGGTCGGCGTCGCGAAACCAGCCGTCGCGCCCTGCGGTCCGAGCCAGCCGGGCGACCTTGGCCTCGGCGTCGCGCCATGCCTCCTCGGTGGTGGCGCGGACGAACGTCGTCACCCGCAGCCCGAACCGCAGCGGTGGGTGCCCGCGGCCGACCTTCTCGCTCAGCGCGGTCAGTCTGTCGATGCGCTCGGCGACGTCGTCCAGCGGCTCGCCCCAGAAGAGCTGCACGTCGGCCTCGGCCGCCGCCACCTCCTCGGCCTCGGGCGAGGCGCCCCCGAAGTAGAGCGTCGGGTGGGGGCGGCCATCGCGTGGCACGGGGCGCAGGGGGAGCGTGGCACCGGTGACGTGGTAGTGCTCGCCGTGGTGGGTCACGTCGTCCTCGGTCCACAGGCGACGGACGAGGTGCAGGAACTCCCGGGTGCGGCGGTAGCGGGCACCGCGGTCGGTCGCGGTGTCCCCGTACTGCGCGCCGCCGTCCTGGCCCGAGACGACGTTCACCCGGACGCGGCCGTCGGAGAGGCGGTCGAGGGTCGCGGCCGCCGAGGCGAAGTTCGCCGGGTGCCAGTACCCCGGGCGGGTCGCGACCAGCGGCTGGAACGTCGTCGTGCGCGCGGTGAGGGCGGTCGCCACGGTCAGGGTGTCCGGGCGCCCCCACCCGGTACCCAGCAGCGCGCCCTCCCACCCCAGGCGCTCGAGCTCGAGCGCGTGCTCGGTGAGGGTGTCGAGGCTGTTGTGGTGCTCGACGACGTCCTCGCCGCGGTGCCCCGGGCGGGCCTGGTTGGGGATGTACCACAGGATGTCGGTCACGTGGCCGCCTCCTCGCGCCTCGTCCGCCCGTTCGGGCCGGTGGCGCGCTCAGCCCCACAGGCGGCGCGAGGCGATCTGGGCGCCGCGGGCGAGGGTCTCGAGCTTGGCCCAGGCGATCTGGGGGTGGACGCGCCCGCCCAGGCCGCAGTCGGTGGAGGCGATGACGTTCTCGCGGCCGACCAGGCGGGCGAACCGCTCGATGCGGTCGGCCACCAGCTCGGGGTGCTCCACGACGTTGGTCGCGTGGGAGACCACGCCGGGCAGGATGACCTTGCCCTCGGGCAGGGTGCGCTCGGCCCACACGCGCCACTCGTGCTCGTGGCGCACGTTGC
>NZ_WUWN01000018.1:46263-70046 GCF_009846865.1 Puerhibacterium puerhi | reverse complement strand
GCGGCGCGGCCCGCCGGCGACGACGCCGACGCGGCGGTCGCGCGCCTGACGGCCGCCGCCGGCGCCGTGAGCGACGCGCTGCTGGCCCGGGCGGGCGGGGCCAGCGGCACGGCCGCCGAGGTGCTCACCGTCACCGCGGGCATGGCGACCGACCCCACGCTGGCCCGCGACGCCGAGCGCCGCGTGCGCGAGGAGGGCGCCACGCCCGAGCGCGCCGTCTGGGACGCCGCCGACGCGCTGGCGGCGCAGCTCGAGACGCTCGGCCCGCCGCTGAGCGAGCGCGCCCGCGACGTGCGCGACGTGCGCGACCGCATCGTCGCCGAGCTCACGGGCGTGCGGCCGCCCGGCGTCCCCACGCCCGGCCACCCGTTCGTGCTCGTGGCCGAGGACCTGGCCCCGGCCGACACCGCGACCCTCGACCCCGGGCAGGTCCGTGCGGTCGTGACGGCCGGCGGCGGTCCGACGTCGCACACGGCGATCCTGGCGCGCTCGCTCGGCATCCCGGCCGTCGTCGCCGTCGCCGGGGCGCTCGACCTCGCCGACGGCGACACCGTGCTCGTGGACGGCACCGGTGGCGTCGTCGAGCGCGACCCGGACGCCGCGACAGTCGCCGCGCTCGCGGACGCCGGCCCGCGCGGTCGGCGGGCCCTCGAGGCGCCGGGGCGCACGGCGGACGGCGTGCGCGTCGACCTGCTGGCCAACGTGGCCGACGCCGACGCCGCCAAGGCTGCCGTGGAGGCGGGCGCCGAGGGGGTGGGCCTGTTCCGCACGGAGTTCTGCTTCCTCGGCCGCGCCGCGGAGCCGAGCGTCGAGGAGCAGGTGGCGGCCTACCGGCCGGTCCTCGCGGCGTTCGGTGGCCGCAAGGTGGTGGTGCGCACGCTCGACGCCGGCGCCGACAAGCCGCTGCCGTTCGTCACCGCCGCGAGCGAGCCCAACCCCGCCCTGGGCGTGCGCGGGCTGCGCACCGCCGCCCGCCACCCCGAGGTGCTCGACCGGCAGCTCGAGGCGATCGCGCAGGCGGCCGCGGCCGAGCAGGCGGAGGTCTGGGTGATGGCGCCGATGGTCGCGACCGCGGACGAGGCCGAGCGGTTCGTCGCGGCGTGCGCGCGGCACGGGCTCGAGCGCGCCGGCGTGATGGTGGAGGTGCCCGCGGCGGCGCTGCGCTCGCGGTGGGTGTTCGAGCACGCCACGTTCGGCAGCCTCGGCACGAACGACCTCACCCAGTACGCGATGGCGGCCGACCGTGAGCTCGGGGACCTGGCCGTGCTGTCGACCGGGTGGCAGCCGGCGGTCCTGGAGCTGGTGCGCGCCACCTGCGACGGGGCGGCCGAGCGGGGGCGGCCGGTGGGCGTGTGCGGCGAGGCTGCGGGCGACCCGGTGCTGGCCCCGGTGCTCGTGGGCCTGGGCGTGACGTCGCTGTCCATGGCGCCGCGGGCGCTGGGCGACGTCGGCGCGGTGCTGGCCGCGACGTCGTCGGACGCGTGCCGCGAGCTCGCCCGGGCGGCGCTCGCGGCGCCCGACGCCGAGGCCGCCCGCGACGCGGTGCGCGAGCGGCTGCGGCCGGTGCTGGCGGAGATCGGCCTCTGACGCCGAGGTGGTCGCTCCTCCCGGCGAGATGGTCCGCGGCGACCGTCTCGGCGGGGCGGGCCGGGGTCAGGCGACCTCGGTCTGCTCCAGGAACGCGACCAGGGCGTCGAGCGCGGCGCGGTCGTCGTCGCCGTCGGCCGGCGTGCTGAGCACGACCTCGTCGCCCGCGCCGGCACCCAGCGTCATCAGGCCGAGGATGCTCGCGGCGTCGACCGGCTCGCCGCCGGGCCTGGCGATCCGCACCGGGACGGGCTGCTCGCCCGCGGCCTTGGCGAACAGCGCGGCGGGCCGGGCGTGCAGACCCTCGCGGATGGCGACGACGACTGACCGTTCCATGGGGCGCTCCCTTGCCGTGGGTCCACTGGTCTGGACCAGTCGTCGCATCATAGGGGCACGTCCTGGATCGCGCGACCGTGCGGCGCCCGGCACGCTCTCGCCCAGCCAGTGCCCAGGGCTCAGGCTTAGGGTGACGCCATGGCGGACCAGACCCGGACCCCGCAGGACGGCACCGAGGAGTCGCAGCCCCTGCACCACCCGGCACCGGACCGCACGTCACCCGACGGCCGCGGGCTGCCGGAGATCCCCGTGACGCTGTCCACGGCGTCGGTGTACCCCCGCCGCGCCGCGTACGCGTTCAGCGCGGCGGCCGAGCTCGGGTACGACGGCGTCGAGGTGATGGTCTGGTCGGACCCGGCCACCCAGGACGCCCGGACGCTGCGGCACCTGGCGACCCAGTACGGCGTGCCGGTGCGGTCGGTCCACGCGCCGACGCTGCTGGTCAGCCAGCGCGTGTGGGGCCGCGCCCCGGCGCCGAAGCTGCGCCGCAGCGTGGACCTGGCGCTGGAGGTGGGGGCGAGCACCGTCGTCGTGCACCCGCCCTTCCGCTGGCAGTACAAGTACGCGCGTGACTTCCAGGAGCAGGTGCGCGAGCTGAGCGCCGAGACGGGCGTGACCATCGCGGTGGAGAACATGTACCCGTGGCGGCCCCGCAAGCACCGCGGGCAGCGCGACTACATGGCCTACCTGCCGGGCTGGGACCCCACCGAGCACGGCTACGACGCCGTCACCCTGGACCTGTCCCACGCGGCCTGCGCGGGCCAGGACGGCCTCGAGCTGGTCAAGGTCTTCGGCGACCGGCTGCGGCACGTGCACCTGGCCGACGGCTCGGGGGCGGCGCGCGACGAGCACCTCGTGCCCGGCCGCGGCCGCCAGCCGTGCGACCTCGTGCTCGAGGAGCTGGTGTCCCGCGGCTGGCGGGGCGACGTCGTCGTCGAGATCGCCACGCGCAAGGCGCGCTCGCCCCACGAGCGCCGCGCCGACCTCGAGGCGTCGCTCACCTACGCGCGCTCCTACCTGCAGCCGGAGCCGAAGGAGTACCACCCGCCGGCCCCGGAGCACCGGCACCTGCCGGCCGACGCGTGGTGAGCCCGCGCCGGTGAGGCCGCGCCGGTGAGGTCGCGCCGGTGAGCCCGCGTCAGGCGGCGACGTCGCGCGCGCCCACGGCGCGCAGCACGAAGGCCTCGGTGGCGCGGACGGCGCGCTCGCGGGCGGCGGCGTCCTCGGGGATGAGCCGCCCCGACAGGCAGGCGTTGACGAGCTGCACGGTGGGGTCGATGTCCTGCTCCGGGAACTCGCCGCTGTCGATCCCGGAGCGCAGGATCCGGCGCAGGATCGACTCGACGATCTCGGCGTGCTCGCGCAGCCGCTGCTGGGTGCTGCGGGACAGCACCGTGCGCAGGTCGGGGCCCGGGGCCAGGTGGAACACGCGCGCGAGCTGGGCCTGCTGCCGGATGTACGTGCGCAGCTGCTCGACCGGGTCGTCCACGCCGTCGAGCGCGCGCTCGAGCGTCTGGGCGTACTGCTCCGTCTCGTGCGTGATGAAGCCGAGGAGCAACGCTTCCTTGTCGGGGAAGTGGTTGTAGACGGCGGTGCGACCCACCCCGGCCGCGGCAGCGATGTCCGCCAGCGTGATGGTGTCGAAGCCGCGCTCCTGCATCAGCGTGGACAGGGCCGTGAACAGCTTGTGCCGGGTCATCTGGCGGTGCTCGTGCAGGCTCTTGCCGATGATCTTGGGCATGCTGACATCATAGGCATTCGCCGTCAGTACCCTGAGCGCTACCCTCGGCGTTGTGACCGATGCCACGCCCCCGGGCGCCGACCCCATCCTGCCGGACACCAAGGACTGGACGTGGGTGCTGGAGCGCCCGTGCCCCGAGTGCGGCTTCGTCGCCGCCGACGCCGACCCGCTGGGCGTCGGCAACGCCGTGCGGGCCACGCTGCCGCGCTGGCGCGCCGCCCTGGAGCGGGCCGACGCCCGCGAGCGGCCCCGGCCCGACGTCTGGTCGCCGCTGGAGTACGGCGCGCACGTGCGCGACGTCTTCCGCCTCTTCGACGAGCGGCTCGCCGCGATGCTGGCCGAGGACGACCCGCTGTTCGCGAACTGGGACCAGGACGCCACCGCGGTGGCGGAGGGGTACGCCCGCCAGGACCCGGTCGTCGTCGCGCGCGAGCTCGAGACGGCCGGCGAGCAGGTGGCCGAGCGCTTCGACTCGATCACCGCCGCCGACCTCGAGCGCCCGGGCCGCCGGTCCAACGGCTCGGAGTTCACGGTGCGGACCCTGGGCCAGTACTTCCTCCACGACGTGGTGCACCACCTGCACGACGTCGCCGCCTGACGCCGCGGTCCGGTCGTGGCGACCGCCCCGCCGTCGGTGCCCGTCGAGCACGTCGGGGGCCACCTGCTGCTGGTGCCCGCCGCCGGCGCGCCGTCCTTGCCGTCCCTCGCGGCGGCCTGGTTCGCCGAGGTCGTCTGGGTGCGCCAGCCCGTCGTGACCGCGGTGCCCCGGGGCGCCGTGGGGGCCCGGTTCCGCGGGGTGCGCGTCGCGGCGGCCGAGCAGCGCTCGCCCGGCGTGCTGCGGATCGACGGCGAGCACGTGGTCGTGGGCCCGTTCCCGGTGGCCGCCGAGGACGCCGCGGCCCTGGAGGTGCGCGGCGGCGCGGCCGCCGACGCGTACGCCGTGACCCCGACCGACGGTGCGGCGCCCGCGCGCGGCCCGCGCCCGACGTCGTACGACGACCGCGACGGCGTCGCGCGGGCGTTCGCCGCCGGGCTGCCGCAGGGCGCGGAGCTGCGCGCCGTGCAGTGGGCGGCGGCCGTGGCGCGCAAGACAGGCGGCTCGGTGCTCGCCGACGGGCGCGTGCTGCTGGCGCCGGACCCCGCCGGCGCCGTCGACGTCGCGCTGTACGCCACGCACCCCCTGGCGCCGGACGACCTGCTCCGGACCGTCCGCCGCCTCGCGGCGGCGGCCGAGCCCGTCGCCGCGGCACCGGGCGGCCCGCTGCGGTACGAGGTCACGGCGGGCACCCCGTACGACGGCGCGCTGCGGGTCGAGGTGGAGCACGTCGACCGCGTGCCGCGCGCCCTGGGAGCGCTGGAGTGGCGAGACTACGGGCCCTTCGCCTACCGCCTGCGCTGGCTGGCGCCCGACCCGTACGAGCTGCAGGTGGAGCGGCCGTCCACGCTGCACGTGCTCGCCCGCAGCCGGATGCGCGCGACGATCGCCCGCCTCGCGCTGCTGCTGCACGAGCGGGTGGGCGGGGCGATCGTCGACGACGGCGGGTTCCTCGCGACGCCGGAGGAGCTGCGGGCGCGGCTCGAGCCGGGGGCCGCGAGCACGGGCGCCTGGGTGTGAGCCTGCGCCCGGCGGGCGCCGCGCCGGGCCCGCGCAGTAGCCGCGCCGGGCCCGCGCGCCGAACGTCCACAGCGGTATCCACAGCCCCCGTCCACAGGGAGTTGTGGACAAGGGTGTGATTTCCACCGCGTTGTTCACCGCCTGTGAATCGCGACCGGCGCCCGCTCCGCGGCGGCGCGACGGGCCTCGCACGGCACGCGAGGGCGGAACCCGGGCGGGCGTCGTGACGGAGGCCACGGGCGGCCCATATAGCACCCGCCGAGGGATGCTACTCGGGCCGTGGCGGCCGCGAGAACACACCGTTTCCGACTTGTTACCTGGGGTGACGCGACGCCGGCGGGCCCCGTCGCCGGTCGGGGCGCGGGGCGCCGCGCGCGGGCGCCCGGGGCCGCCGCGAGGGGGCTGCGGAGGGTGTGACCGAGCCCGCCTGCCGGGCCGGAGGATCGACCTGTGGACCGTCCGGGCTCCCGCCGCGGCGCCCGGCGTCCACAAATTTTGTCCACAGGGCTGTGGGTGATGTGGGGATTCCGCCGCACGTCCTGTGGACGAGTCTGTGGTCAGGCGCGTCGGCCGCAATCCACCCCGGCAGGGTCTTGCACCAGGCCCGACGCCCGCACTACAAACGTGGCTACCGGTCTCGACGACGAACACCGGGCGCCTCGCTGCAGGAGGTGCCGGGCTCGCGGACGAGACACCGGTCGACCGGAGAACGAACGAGCCTCCCGTACCGCGGTGCGGGCTGCGGATGACGACGCAGGTGCTCGAGCGGGGCCGGAAGACCACCCGCGTCCGGCGGGGCCGTGGAGAACGGGTTGGGGGCCCGCGCACGAGCACGTGCGCGACGGCTCCTCGCCCGACGGTCCTGCCGGGGTCGTGACGTCACACGGCGCCCCTGGCCCTCAGGCCAGGGGAGCGCGGTCTCGCCGAGGCCCCCGGCCGCCCCGGGGGCCTCGGCCGACTCTGCGGCCGACTCTGCGGCCGCCCACCTCCGCCGGGCCGTTCACCACGGCCGGTGCCCGCCCGCGGCCGTGGCCCTAGGCTCGCCGCATGAGCAACCTCGAGACCCGCCCCGCCGAGCAGGTGTGCGCCGCGGGCGACGTGGCGCCGGGTGTCCAGCTGCTCACGGCCCGCGACGTGCCGCTCGGCGGCCCGCGCGCGATGAGCGTGCGGCGCACCCTGCCGCAGCGCGTGCGCTCGCTGGTCGGCGCGTGGTGCTTCTGCGACCACTACGGGCCCGACGACGTGTCCCGGTCCGAGGGCATGCAGGTGCCGCCGCACCCGCACACCGGCCTGCAGACGGTGAGCTGGCTGTTCGAGGGCGAGATCCTGCACCGGGACTCCGTCGGGTCGCTGCAGACGGTGCGGCCGGGCGAGCTCAACCTCATGACGGCGGGTGCCGGCATCTCGCACTCCGAGGAGTCCCCGCGCGAGGGCCGGCCGCCGCGGCTGCACGGCGTGCAGCTGTGGACGGCGCTGCCGGCGTCCGCGCTCGGCGACGCGCCGCACTTCGAGCACCACGAGGGCCTGCCGGTGCACGAGGCCGACGGCGCCCGCGTCCAGGTGTTCATGGGCGCTCTCGACGTGGCGGGACGGCGGCTGGTCTCGCCGGCGCGGACCTACACGCCGCTGGTCGGCGCACAGGTGGACCTGGCGCCGGGTGCGCGGCTCGAGGTCGAGGCCGACCCGGCGTTCGAGCACGCCCTGCTCGTGGACGCCGGCGAGGTGACCTTCGCCGACGCCGCGGTGCCGAAGGACCAGCTCGCGTACGCCGCCCCCGGCCGCGACCGCCTCGTGGTCGAGGCCGGCCCCGGCGGCCCGGCGCGTGCCGTGCTCCTCGGCGGGGTCCCGTTCGACGAGGACATCGTCATGTGGTGGAACTTCGTGGGGCGCACGCACGACGACGTCGCCCGGGCGCGCGCCGAGTGGATGGCGCAGGTGGCGGACGCCCCGGACGGCGCCACCGCCTACGCCGACGGCGCCGCGGGGCGCCGCTTCGGCCGGGTCGACGGCTACGCCTCCGGGCCGCTGCGCGCGCCGGTGCTGCCCGACGTCACGCTCAAGCCGCGCACGCGCCCGGTCACCCCGCCGGCGCCGGGCGTCGCCGAGCCGCCGGCCCTGAGCTGAGCGCGGGTCGGTCACGCAGGTCGCGAGCACCGACCCGAGCGCCCGCAGGCCGGTCGCGGCGGGTGGCCGGCCGGCTCGCGCGGGCTCAGGAGACCTTGAAGCTGCGCAGCGGGCTGTAGCCGGCCGCGTGGTCCGTGTCGGCGGGCATGTGCACCCGGTAGGTGTACGTGCCGCGGGTGGTCGGCTTGATCGAGAAGGAGTAGGTGCTCGAGGACGAGAGCGTCCGGCTCGCGACGTTCTTCCACTGACCGCCGACGTGGCGCTGCAGGTACACCGTCCGGCCCCCGTGGCTGGGCGCGACCGAGCCGGAGAGCGTGACGGTGCTGCCGAGCGGGAACGAGGTCCTCGACAGGGTCCCGGTCACCCGGGTGGCCACGGTGACCCCGCGGAGCGGGCTGACGCTCCCGGTGAGCGTGCTGGAGCCCCGGTAGACCCACGTGTAGGTGACGCCCTTGGTGGGCCTGTGGGTGTAGGTGAGCGCGCCGCCGGTGCCGCTGGTCACCGTGGCGACCAGCGTGTCCGACGTGGCGCCCTTGTACCTGCCGTACAGCTGGACGGGCACCCCGGCGAGCCCGGCGCCGGTGTCCTTGCGGACCAGCTTGCCCGTCACCGTCACCGAGCCGCCGGAGGTCAGGGCGGTGGTGCTGGAGCCCAGGGAGACCTGGGTGCCGCGCAGCGTCACGGTCGACGCCGGGCCGTAGGCGCCGGACCGGTCCCGCACCCAGACCCGGAAGGTGTAGGTGGTGCCCGCGGTGAGGCCGGTGGCCTTGGCGGAGCTGCCGGTGCCGGAGTACACCGCGATGCCCTGGCTGGGGCTGGACGGTGCGGTGGTGCCCGCGCCGGCCCGCACGACGACCTTGTCCAGGTCGGTGATGCTCGGCAGCGTCCAGGTCAGCGTGGCGCCCTGGTAGGCGCCCTGCGCCTTGAGGCCCGAGACCGCGGGCGGCGCCACGTCGACGGTCCGGAACGTGGACGTGAAGCGCCCCCTCTGGACGGCACCCGCGCGGTCCGCGACCCCGCTGACGGCGATCCGGTACGGCGTGCCGTCCTGCAGCGCCGCGGCCGGGGTCAGGGTCACCGTGCTCCCGCTGACCGAGACGCGGGCGGCGACCGCGGCCCCGGTGCGGCCCGAGAGCAGGCGCACCGTGGAGGGCGTCACCGAGGCGGGATCGACGTCGCGGGCGAAGGTCACGGTCGGCCTCGTCGTGACCGGGACGGACGCGGCGAAGTCGGCCGGGGCCGCCGCGCGCACCCAGGCCTGCTCGCCCGCCGGGCTCGCGGGCGACGACGTCGGGCCGGACGCCAGCGTCACGGTGTAGGGACGCGTGTCCAGAGCGCCGTTGTAGCTGCTCACCGCGACGAGGTAGGAGCCCGCGGGGAGCCGGGCGGACACCTTCTCCCGGACGCCACCGGCGCCGGCGTCGGCCTGTCCGAGCAGGCGCAGGTCGCGGTCGTAGACGGCGACGACCGGGTCCACGTTCTGCGACCGGCTCGCGTCGTACGAGGGCGGCGTCACCGTGACGTCGACGGCCCTGAGGCCGTCGACGGAGAACGCGTACCAGTCGACGTCGCCCTCGGCACCGATGGTCCCCGTGCGGGTGGTGGTGGCGGCGAGAGCGCCGAGCGCGGTGGCCCGGGCCGGCACGTCGTTGGGCTCGTTCGCGCCGAGCGACGGCGCGGGGAAGTCCTTCGCCCAGGAGCCTCCCGCCGCGGCGTACGCGTCGAGGACGCCGTAGCCGTAGTACGGGTCGATGCCGCGCGGGCCGGCGTCCCGGGCGGTGCTGCGGAGCCGGGACGCGACCTGCGCCGGGGTCAGCGACGGGTACACCGTCCGCACCAGCGCGACCGTGCCGGCGACGATCGGGGCGGCGAAGGAGGTGCCGTCGCCGACGTAGTAGCCCCCGCCCGGACCGGTGGAGACGATGCCGGCACCGGGCGCGGCGACGTCGACCCAGTCGCCGTACGAGCTGAAGTCGGTGAGGCGTCCGGTGGCGTCGGTCGCGCCGACCGCGACGACCTCCGGGTACGCCGCCGGGTACTGGGCGCGGCCGTCGCCGTCGTTGCCGGCGGCCGCCACCACCACTGCGCCCTTGCCGGTGGCGTACCGCACGGCGTCGTGCAGCACCGCGCCGTCGTGGGGACCGCCGAGCGACAGGTTGATGATCCTGGCGCCGTGGTCCGCGGCCCACACCACGCCCTCGGCGACGTCCGAGTCGTACCCCGAACCCTCGGCGTCGAGAACCTTGACCGGCATGACGCGAGCCGTCCAAGCGGCACCGGCCACGCCCTCGCCGTTGTCGGTGTTCGCGGCGGCGATGCCGGCGACCATGGTGCCGTGCCCGTTGTCGTCCTTCGGCGCGCTGCCCGGGGTGAGCGCGTTGTAGCCGGCGACCGTGCGCCCCCGGAGGTCCGGGTGGGCGGTGTCGACGCCGCTGTCGACCACCGCGACGACCTGGCTGGTCGAGCCCTTGGTCCGGTCCCACGCCTGCGGCAGCCGGACGGTGTCGAGGTAGGACTGCTCGCCGTAGGCGTAGGCCAGGTCGTCCGGCGCGACGGTGGCTGTGCGCGCGTAGTCGAGGGTGACCTCGGCGATCGCCGGGTCGTCCCGGAGGCTCTCCACGAGGTCGACCGCGGAGGCCTCGCCGTGCACCCTGACCCAGCCCGTGCCGGGGACGGCCGAGCCGGCGCGGGCGTCGCGCCGGGACAGCGCCCGGTCCTTCGCGGCCCTGGCGGCGCTGGGCCTGAAGCGGACGAGGACGGCGTCGGCGGCGAAGTCGCGCTCCGTCGCGTCGTCCGGACGCTCCGGCCGCGGCAGGTGCTCGGCGTCGAGCTCGTGGTCGGGCGACGGGGCTGCGGAGGCCGGGACGGCGGGCAGCAGGAGCGCCCACGAGACGGCCAGTGCGAGCGCGGTCACCGCCGGGCGGCGGAGTGGCAAGGGGACCCCCGGAGGAGAAGTGAGGCAAGGACCGTCGTCACGGCTCGGAGCCGTGGCGAGCGATCGGAGTGTGCCAGAGGAGAAGGCGCGATTGACGGCAACGACGCCGACGTCGCCGCAGGATCGCCGAGCGTGCCGACGGAGGCGCTCCGCTCCCTCACGGCGCCGCCCGTCCGGTCGATGGGTACCCCCGTACGACCGCTCACGCGATGACGGGAGCGCCGTCAACGACAGTCGTCCACGACAGTCGTCGCCGCGGGCGTGCACGCGCCGCCGGCGCCCACCGCTGACGACGAAGGCCCCTCGCCGCGGGGCGAGGGGCCTTGTGCTGGAGCGGGTGACGGGAATCGAACCCGCGCTGTCAGCTTGGGAAGCTGAAGTTCTACCATTGAACTACACCCGCGTGACGCACCGTCGGCGGTGCGCGCGTCCCGATCATAACCGCCCGCGGCGGGTCGGCCGAATCCGACGCCCCGGACGGTGCCCGCGGGCGGGGCCGCGCGGGGACTACCGTGTCCTCGTGCTGCTCTCCGACCGCGACATCCGCGCCGAGCTCGACGCCGGGCGCGTCCTCCTGGACCCGTACGAGCCGGCCATGATCCAGCCGTCGAGCATCGACGTGCGCCTGGACAAGTTCTTCCGGCTGTTCGACAACCACAAGTACCCGGTCATCGACCCGGCCCAGGAGCAGCCCGAGCTCACCCGCCTCGTGGAGGTCGGCCCCGAGGAGCCGTTCGTGCTCCACCCCGGAGAGTTCGTGCTCGGCTCCACGTTCGAGACGGTCACGCTGCCCGACGACGTCGCCGCGCGCCTGGAGGGCAAGTCGTCCCTCGGCCGCCTGGGTCTGCTCACGCACAGCACCGCGGGCTTCATCGACCCGGGCTTCGGCGGCCACGTGACCCTGGAGCTGAGCAACGTGGCCACGCTGCCCATCCTGCTGTGGCCGGGCATGAAGATCGGCCAGCTGTGCTTCTTCCGGCTGTCCTCGCCGACGGAGCACCCCTACGGCTCGGCCGCGTACGGGTCGCGCTACCAGGGCCAGCGCGGCCCGACGGCGAGCCGGTCGTGGCAGTCGTTCCACCGCACCGCGATCTGACGCGCCAGGACCGAGGGGCGACGGAGGCGTGGCATGAGCCACGGTGAGAGCAAAAAGGGCAAAGTGCCGCTAGGCGGGCAGGCTCCGCGCCGTTACGCTCGATCGCGCCACGCCGGCGCGACCCGCCGTCGTGCCCTGCCGACCCGGAAGGAGCTCCGCATGGCCGAGACCGCCACGGCCGCGCTCCCGGCGCTGCCGCGCTCCGTGACCCGCGGGCACGAGGCGCGCCACCTGCTGGCCCTGCCCGCCGACGTCGTCGTCGACGAGGTCGAGGTGCTCGCGATGTCGCGGTTCGTCGGCACCCGCTGGGACGTGGTGCCCGCCGAGCTGCCCGGCGCCGACGTGCCGGTCGGCCGCATGGCAGGCCCCGGCGAGCCCGGCGTGCTGCGGCTGAGCCGGCACTCCACGCTCACCGGCCCGTACGCCCCGGCCGGCCAGGGCTTCGACCCCGGCCTGCCGGCCGGCACCCAGCTCGTGTTCGACGTCGTCACCCCGCGCGAGCGCTGGGACGACCCGCCCGTGCCGGGCGAGGGGGACCGCGACGGCCTGGCGCGGTCCTTCCCCGGCGGCCTGCCGAACCGCGAGGAGGAGCGCGTCGTGTCGTGGCTGATCGCCGCCGCGCGCCGGCTCGGCGGCTCGGTGCGCCTCGACGTCGCGGGGCTGTGGGACCCGGCCGTGCCCGCGGACCGGCGCGGCAGCGGCACGGTGCTCACGCCCGACCCGGCGGCGGCCGTGGACCTGGCGGTCTTCTCGGACGTCTGGCTCGACCCGCAGGCCTGCCAGCAGGTCGCCCAGGCGGTCCACCCCGCGGCCGCCCTGGCCACGGAGGGCGCCGAGTACCAGGGGCCGCCGCCCGGCCTGGCCGAGGGTGGGCTCCTGGCTGCCGACGACCTCGACGACGACGAGCGCCGCGCGCTGCACGCCCGCGCCGACGACGTCGACATCGCCGCGCTGCAGGCCCCCCAGGTGCTCGACGGCTACGGCGTCGTGACCGACCTGGGCCCCGACGGGTACGTGACCGTCGAGGTCATGGGCGAGACGGTGCTGCCCCTGCTGCTGCGCGACCTGCCGTGGGCCGCGGACGGCTGCGTCGCCTACCACGTGCGCTGGGACCCGCCGGACGTGGCGGAGGCGCAGCGCGAGCGCCCGGACCCGGTGCTCGTGGCCGCGCGCCGGCGCGCGGCCGAGGTGGTGGCCGGCATGTCCCGGGCGCTGTGGGAGGCCGTCGGCGGGGAGATCGCCGACGAGGCGGACTTCCTCGTCGACCCCGAGGACCTCTGACACCTCGGCGCGTGCTGGATGCCCGGGGCAGGTAACGGTCAAGAACGGGTAAGATGAGTCGCGAAATCGCCCACCCGCCCGCGTCACGCGGTACGTCGTCGACCCTGCCTGTCTGAGGCTCGAAGCGTTCCGTACGGCGCCCGACCGGACGGAGCGGACGTGCTGCTCGTACTTCTCGCCCACCTCGTGCTGGCCCTCGCCGCCCCCACCCTCGTGGGGTGGTGGGGCCGGCGTGCGTTCTGGGCCCTCGCCCTCGCCCCCGCGACCGCGGCCGGGTACGCCCTGACCAAGACCTCGGCGGTGCTCGCCGGCGAGACGGTCGTCGAACAGGTGCCCTGGGTGCCCGGCCTCCACCTGGCCCTGGACTTCCGGTTCGACACGCTGTCGTGGCTGATGCTCCTGGTGGTCGGCGGGGTCGGCGCCCTCGTGCTGCTGTACTGCAGCGCCTACTTCTCCCGCGACGCGCAGGGCCTGCGCCGGTTCGGCGGCGTCCTGGTCGCGTTCGCCGGGGCGATGGCGGGCCTGGTCACCTCCGACGACCTGCTCCTGACCTTCGTGTTCTGGGAGCTGACCACGGTCTTCTCCTACCTGCTGATCGGTCACTACGCCGACCGCAAGGCGTCGCGGCGCGCCGCCATGCAGGCGATCGTCGTGACGACGGCGGGCGGCCTGGCGATGCTGGTCGGCCTCGTGATCCTCGGCGTCGACGCCGGCACCTGGCGGGTGTCCGAGGTGATCGCCGCCGGCGCGGAGGGCAGGCTCACCGGGCCCGCGGTCACTGCCGCCGCGCTGTGCCTCGTCGTGGGCGCGGCCAGCAAGTCCGCGCTGGTGCCCACGCACTTCTGGCTGCCGGCGGCGATGGCCGCCCCCACGCCGGTGTCGGCGTACCTGCACGCGGCAGCGATGGTCAAGGCCGGCATCTACCTGGTCGCGCGGTTCGCCCCCGCGTTCGGCGAGGTCCCCGCCTGGCGGGTGTCCCTCGTCGTGCTGGGGGCGGCCACGTTGCTGCTCGGCGGCTACCGCGCCATGCGCCAGCACGACCTCAAGCTCGTGCTCGCCTTCGGCACCGTCTCCCAGCTCGGCCTGCTCACGCTGCTGCTCGGCTACGGCACGCGCGCCGCGGCGCTCGCCGGGCTGGCGCTGCTCGGGGCTCACGCGATGTTCAAGGCGTCGCTGTTCCTGGTCATCGGCGTCGTCGACCGCGCGACCGGCACCCGTGACCTGCGCCGGCTGTCCGGCCTGGCCCGGCAGCTGCCGATCACCTGCACCGCCGCGGTGCTCGCCACCGCGTCGATGGTCGGCCTGCCGCCGTTCGCCGGCTACGTGGCCAAGGAGGCGGCCCTCGAGGCCTTCGTCGCCGAGGCCCACCACGGCGACCCCCTCGGCTGGTGGATGGTCGCCGTCATCGCTCTCGGCTCGGCGCTCACCCTGGCCTACGGGCTGCGGTTCCTGTGGGGAGCGTTCGGGACCAAGCGGGACTGGGAGCGCCGCTGGCACGCCGAGCACCCGCTGCCCGCCGACGAGGAGGGCCCCGTCGCCGGCCCGACGCCGGCCGAGCGGCAGCCGCTGTGGCTCGTGGTCCCCCCGGTGGTGCTCGGCGCCCTCGGCCTCCTCGCCGGCCTGCTGCCGAACTTCGGCGAGGGGCTGCTCGCCCCGTACGCCGACACCTATCCCGCCGGCGAGCCCGGGCACCTGGCCCTGTGGGGCGGCATCGCCCCGCCGCTCGGCGTGACGCTCGTGGTCTTCGCCGTCGGCTTCCTGGCCTTCTGGCAGCGCTCGCGGGTCGAGCGGTGGCAGGATTTGCTGTGGTCGCCCCGCGGCGCCGACGCCGTCTACCGCCGCTCGATGCGCCGCCTGGACGACCTCGCCGCCGACGTCACCGGCCGCACCCAGCGCGGCTCCCTGCCGTTCTACCTCGGCGCGATCCTCGTGGTGCTCGCCGTCGGTCCCGGCCTCGCGCTGGCGTTCGGGCTGCTGAACCCCGCCACGGGCACCGGCGTGCTGCCGGTCGCCGCCGACGCCGCGGGCCGCGCCGGCGTCGTCGGGATCGGCCCGCTCGCCGTCGCGCTGTGGGACCGGCCGGCGCAGCTGGCGATCGTCGTGGTCGTCGCCGTGGCGGCCGTGCTGGCCGCCCGCTCGCGCCGCCGCCTCAAGGCGGTGCTGCTGGTGGGCGTGGCCGGCTACGGCAACGCCGCGCTGTTCCTGCTGCACGGCGCCCCCGACCTGGCGCTGACCCAGGTGCTGTGCGAGACGGTGACGCTGGTGGTCATGGTGCTGGTGCTGCGCCGCCTGCCCCCGTACTTCTCCTACCGGCCGCTGCCCGCGAGCCGCTGGCTGCGGCTGGCGGTCGGCGTGGTGACCGGCCTGGTGATGATGCTGTTCTGCGTCGCGGCGCCGCTGGCCCGCGTGCACCTGCCGATCTCCGTGGACTTCCCGCAGGAGGCGCTGAGCTGGGGCGGCGGCAAGAACGTGGTCAACGTGACGCTCGTCGACATCCGCGCGTGGGACACCGTCGGCGAGATCTCCGTGCTGCTCGTGGCCGCGACCGGCGTCGCGTCGCTGGTGTTCCTGCGCCAGCGCAGCGGCACCGTGCTGCGCGCGTCCGACGACGCCGAGGCCACGCGCCGGGAGGCGGAGGCGTTCGCCAAGGCGCCGCGGCGCCCGCAGTACGCGCGCTGGCTGGTGGCCGTGCCCACGCTCGCCCCGGAGCGTCGCTCGGTGCTGTTCGAGGTGATCACCCGCGTGATCTTCCACGTGATGGTGGTGTTCGCCCTGTTCCTGCTGTTCAGCGGGCACAACGCCCCGGGCGGCGGGTTCGCGGCCGGGCTGGTCGTCGGCATCGCCCTGACGGTGCGGTACCTGGCCGGCGGGCGCTACGAGCTCGGCGAGGCGGCGCCCGTGCACCCCGGCCTGCTGCTCGGCACCGGCCTGTTCCTGTCCGCCGGGGTGGGCCTGGCCGCGCTGCTGAGCGGCCACGACGCGCTGGAGAGCTTCGCCCCGCACATCGAGCTGCCGGTGCTGGGCGAGGTCCACCTGGTGACGAGCCTGTTCTTCGACATGGGTGTGTTCCTCGTCGTCGTGGGCCTCGTGCTCGACATCCTGCGGACCCTCGGGGCCGAGATCGACCGGCAGGCCGACACCGACGAGGCCGAGGAGGCCGCCCTGGTCGCCCGCGTCCGAGAGGAGGAGCACGCATGATCGTGCTCGACACCGTCCCGTCCGGCGCGCTGGTGCTGGCGGTGGGCGTGCTCTTCGCCGCCGGCGTGTACCTGCTGCTCGAGCGGTCGCTGACCCGGGTGCTGCTCGGGTTCGTGCTCGTGGGCAACGGCGCGAACCTCGCGATCCTCGTGGCCGGCGGCCGCGCCGGGGCCTCGCCGATCGTCGGCAACGCCCCCGAGGACGAGCGGATGAGCGACCCGCTGGCGCAGGCCATGATCCTCACCTCGATCGTCATCACGCTGGCCCTGGTGGCGTTCGTGCTGGCCATGGCGTACCGCTCCTGGCAGCTCAACGGCCACGACGAGGTGCAGGACGACGTGGAGGACCGCCGCATCGCGCGGCTCGCGGCGCGCAACGCGCCGTCGTACGACGACGCGGACGCCGGCGAGCCCGGCGTGTCCCTGGACGAGGAGGCGGCGGAGATCCACGACGAGGTCGCGCAGGTGACGACGGTGCGCGCGCCCGAGGCGCCCGACGACGGGCGCGACCCCGCACCCGGCATGGGGCGCGACCGGTCGCAGGGCGGCCGGGACGGCCGTGACGGCCGGGACGGGGGCCGCGCATGAGCATGTGGTCGGTCGACACCCTCGTCCCGCTGCCCGTCCTGGTGCCGCTCTTCGGCGCGGGGCTCACCCTCGCGCTGCACCGCCACGTGCGCGCCCAGCGCACCATCTCGGTGGCGGCGATCGCCGTCGCGCTCGCCGCGTCCGTCGCGCTGCTGGTCGCCGCCGACGAGGGCCCGGTCGTCGTCGACATCGGCGACTGGGCGGTGCCGGTCGGCGTCGACCTCGTCGCCGACCGCCTCGCCGCGCTCATGCTCACCGTGAGCGGCGTCGTCATGCTCTGCGTGCTGCTGTACTCGATGGCGCAGGGCGTCGCCGACAGCCCCGGCCGCGACGACGACCCGGACGCCGACGAGGAGTCGGAGGCCGACGTCATCCCCGTGGCGATCTACCACCCCACCTACCTGGTGCTGGCCGCGGGCGTCGCCGACGCGTTCCTCGCGGGGGACCTGTTCAACCTCTACGTCGGCTTCGAGATCCTGCTCGCGGCGTCGTACGTGCTGCTCACCGTGGGCGGCACGGGCGAGCGCATCCGCGCCGGCAGCGTCTACGTCGTCGTCGCCCTGCTGAGCTCGATCCTGTTCCTCACCGCCGTCGGGTTCGCCTACGCCGCGACCGGCACGGTGAACATCGCCCAGCTCGCCGAGCGGATGCCGGACGTCGACCCGGCCGTGCGCCTGGGCATCCAGCTGCTGCTGCTCCTCGCGTTCGGCATCAAGGCGGCGATCTTCCCGCTGTCGGCCTGGCTGCCCGACTCCTACCCGACGGCGCCGGCCCCGGTCACCGCGGTGTTCGCCGGCCTGCTCACCAAGGTGGGCGTCTACGCGATCCTGCGCACGCAGACCCTGCTGTTCCCGGGGCACGAGCGGGTGGAGCAGGTGCTCATGGTGCTCGCCGTGCTGACGATGGTGGTCGGCATCCTCGGCGCGGTGGCGCAGGACGACGTCAAACGACTGCTGTCCTTCACCCTGGTCAGCCACATCGGCTACATGGTCTTCGGCATCGCGCTGGCCTCCGAGGCCGGCACCGCCGCGGCGATCTTCTACGTCGTGCACCACATCACCGTCCAGACCACCCTGTTCCTCGTGGTCGGGCTCGTGGAGCGGCGCGGCGGGTCGACGTCGCTGGACCGCCTCGGCGGCCTGGCGAAGGTGGCGCCGGGACTGGCCGTCCTGTTCTTCGTGCCGGCGATGAACCTCGCCGGCATCCCGCCGCTGTCCGGGTTCCTCGGCAAGGTCGGCCTGCTGGAGTCCGGCGTCGCCGACGGCTCGCTGCTCGCCTGGGTCGCCGTCGTCGGCTCCGTGGTCACGTCGCTGCTCACGCTGTACGCGCTGGTCAAGGCGTGGAACAAGGCGTTCTGGCAGGCGCCGCCGGAGGCGATCGTCGAGGGCACCACCGGCCAGGCCGTGCTGCCACGCGGCATGGTCGGCCCGACGGCGGCGATGGTCGCCGTCGGCCTCGCGCTGACCGTGGTGGCCGGGCCGCTCTACGCGTACTCGGAGCGGGCGGCGGCCACGTCGATGGACGGGCGCACGTACGTCGAGTCCGTCTTCCCCGGCGGCGGCGAGCGCGGCACGGGATCGTCCAACGAGGTCGTGGGGGAGGAGCACCCGTGAGCGCCGTGACCACCACGAAGACCGCCCGGCCGGGGCCGTGGCGCCGCCGCGCCCGCCGCCTGCGCGCCCAGTGGACCACCATCGTCGTGCTCACCGTGATCTGGGTGCTGCTGTGGGGCGACCTGTCGTGGGCCAACCTCATCGCCGGCGCGGTGCTGGGCGCGGTCGTCGTCACCGTGCTGCCGCTGCCGTCGGTGCAGACGCACGGGCGCCTGCGGCCGTGGCCCTTCCTCGTGCTGGCGGGGCGGTTCCTCGTCGACCTCTTCGCGGCGTCGTTCCACGTCGCCTGGTTGGCGCTGCGGCCGGGCAGGCCGCCGCGGTCCGGCATCGTCGGCGTGTGCCTCGCGTCGAGCTCGGAGGTGTTCCTCACGATCACCGCGGAGATGACGTCGCTCGTGCCGGGCTCCGTGGTGGTGGAGGCGCACCGCAGCACCCGCATGCTCTACCTGCACGTGCTCGACCTCGCCGGCGCCGGTGGCCCGGACGGCGTCCGGGAGACGACGCTGGCGCTCGAGGCCCGGGTGCTGCGCGCGTTCGCGTCGGACGACGAGCTCGTCCGGCTCGGCCTCGCGACGCCCGGCGACCGGCTGGTGCGCAGCACCGCCCGAAGGGAGGGACGCGCGTGATCGTCGCCGTCTTCGTCGCGACCGGGCTGCTGGCCGTCGCGGCGCTGCTCGCCGTCGTCCGGATCGAGCGGGGCCCGTCGATGCTCGACCGCAGCATCGCGTTCGACGTGCTCACCAGCGTGCTCGTCGGCGCGATCGCCGTCGAGGCGGCGTGGTCGCGCCGCACCGAGACCATCCCGATCCTCGTGGTGCTGTCCCTGGTCGGCTTCGTGGGTTCCGTGGCGATCGCGCGCTTCGCGTCGGTGGAGCCCGAGGGCGAGGGCGTGGTGCGCTCGTCCGACGAGATCGCTGCCGGCGAGGCCGGCCGCATGGAGGCGCTGGACGCCGCGGAGGCGTCGCACGACGCCGAGCACCACGGCGGCGGCGCCGAGGGGGAGGTCCGATGACGCAGGCCGATCCCGGGGTCTGGACGACGCTGGCCGACGTCGTGGCGGCTGCGTGCCTGCTGCTCGGCGCCTACTTCTCGCTGTCCGCGGGCGTGGGCGTGCTGCGCTTCGGCAACCTGCTGGCCCGCACCCACGCCGTGGCCAAGCCGCAGGTGCTGGGGCTGATCCTGCTGCTGATCGGTGTGGCCCTGCGCGTGCGGTCGTGGCCGACGGTGACGATGCTCGCGCTCGTGGTCGCCTTCCAGCTGCTGACCTCGCCCGTCTCGGCGCACATGGTGGGCCGGGCCGGCGTGCGCACCGGCAAGGTGGACCCCGCCGACCTGGAGGTCGACGAGCTGGGCGGCGACGAGGCGGAGCCGCGGCGTCTGCCGGAGGAGCCGACGGCGCCGCGGTAGGCCGTGCCCGGCCGCGTCGCCCGCGCCGCGCGCGTCCTGCCGGCGCGTCCTGCCCGGGCGTCGGGCCCGGGCGTCGGGCCCGCGCGGCATGATGCCCGCGTGGACTTCTCGCAGCCGCCCGTGGTCCGCGTCGTGCCCGACGGCGAGCACCCGCTGCCGGGCGGCGTGTGGCCGCGCACCGTGCCCGCCGTCGAGCAGGTGCTGCGCGACGGGCTCGAGCTGGCGCCCGGCGTGACGTTCCTGGTCGGGGAGAACGGCAGCGGCAAGTCGACGCTGGTGGAGGCGGTGGCCGTCGCCTACGGGCTCTCGCCCGAGGGCGGTACCGCGCACGGGCGGCACTCGACCCGCGCGACGGAGTCGCCGCTGCACCGCGCCGTGCGGCTGCAGCGGGGCGTCGGGTCGGGGCGCTGGGGCTTCTTCCTGCGTGCCGAGACGATGCACGGCTGGTACACGTTCCTCGAGGAGCACCCGGGACCGCGGGACCCGGTGTTCCACGAGATGAGCCACGGCGAGTCCTTCCTCGCCGTCCTGGAGACGCGGTTCGACGGGCCGGGCCTCTACTGCCTCGACGAGCCCGAGGCGGCGCTGAGCTTCGCCTCCACCCTCAGCCTCATGAGCGTGCTGGCGGACCTGGCGGGGCGGGGCGGGCAGGTGCTGTGCGCGACGCACTCCCCGGTGCTCGCGGCGCTGCCCGGCGCGACGATCCTGGAGGTCGGCCCGTGGGGCCTGCGCGAGGCCGCGTGGGAGGAGCTCGAGCTGGTGCAGCACTGGCGCGCGTTCCTCGACGCGCCCGGGCGCTACCTGCGCCACCTGCTCGGGTGAGCGCCGCGGGGCGCTGGTAGACCGGGCGCATGACCCTCCCCGACACCGGCAGCCCGCGCGTCGCGCAGCCCGCCGAACGCACCGAGAGCACCCTGACCGTCCTCGTCGCCTTCGGCGCGAACGCGCTCATTGCCGTCGCCAAGTCGGTGGCGGCGGCGATCACCGGCTCGGCCTCGATGCTCGCGGAGGCCGTCCACTCCTGGGCCGACACGGGCAACGAGGTGTTCCTGCTGCTCGCCGACCGCCGCTCGCGCCGCCCGGCCGACCGCGCGCACCCCCTCGGCTTCGGGCGCGAGGCCTACGTCTGGTCGATGTTCGCGGCGCTGGGCCTGTTCGCCGTCGGCGCCGGCGTGTCGATCACCCACGGCGTCCAGGAGCTCGTGCACCCCGAGCCGGCGGGGAGCTTCGGGGTGGCCTACGTCGTGCTCGGCGTCGCGTTCGTGCTCGAGGGGATCTCGTTCCTGCAGGCCACGCGGCAGGCGCGGGCCGAGGCGCGCTCGGCCGAGCGCGACGTGCTGCACCACGTGCTCGTCACCTCGGACCCCACGCTGCGCGCCGTCGTCGCCGAGGACGCCGCGGCGCTCGCCGGCCTGGTCATCGCGTTCGGCGGCGTGCTGGCCCACCAGCTCACGGGGTCGCCCGTGCCGGACGCCGTCGGCTCCATCGTCGTCGGGCTCGTGCTCGCCGTCGTGTCGGTGGTGCTCATCGACCGCAACCGGCGGTTCCTCGTCGGCGAGACGGCCCTGCCGGCCACCCGGGAGGCGGCGCTGCAGGCGCTCCTGGACATGCCCGAGGTGGAGCGGGTGACGTACCTGCGCCTGGAGTTCGTGGGGCCGCGGTCGCTGTACCTGGTCGCCAGCGTGGACCTGCGCGGCGACGAGTCCGAGACCGCCGTGGCGCGGCGGCTCGACGCGCTCGAGCGCCGGGTCACGGCCCTGCCCATCGTGGCCGGGGCGGTGTTCACCGTGTCGACGCCGGAGGAGCCGTCGCTGCGGCCGTGACCGCCGCGGCCTCGCGGGCCAGCAAGCTCTCCTTGACGCCGAGGCCGTAGCGGAACCCGCCGAGCGAGCCGTCGGTGCGCAGGACGCGGTGGCAGGGCACGAACAGCGCGGCGGCGTTCATGGCGCAGGCCCCGGCGGCGGCGCGCACCGCGGCGGGGCGGCCGGCCCGCGCCGCGTACTGCGTGTACGTCACCCGCTCGCCGGGCCGGACGCCGCGCAGCACCTCCCACGCGTGCTGGCGGAACTCGCCGGACCGCTGCACCACGGGCACCGCCGCGACCGCAGCCAGCTCGCCGTCGTAGTAGGCAGTCACCGCGTCGACGGCGGCGCGCAGGCCGTCGTCGGTGCCGGTGGTGAGCTCGACCGGGCGCAGCCCGGGGTGGACGAGCGGCAGCAGCGTGCCGGGGTCCTCGGTCCAGCCGGCGGCGAGCACGGCACCCGCCGCGGCGACGCTCGTGGGGGCGCCCGGGGCGTCGCCTCCGGGCGCGCCGACGAGCACGGTGAACGGGCCGTCCGGGGTGGCGAGGGTGGCGGTGCGGGCGGTGGTCATCGGGTCTCCTCGGGGGTGCGTGGGCGGGCGGGGGCGCGGCCGGCGGGGCGCTGGGCGGCGACCCGCCACAGGTGCAGGGCGGCGTAGGAGCGCCAGGGCGCCCAGGCGGCGGCGCGCTCGGCGAGCGCCCGGTGCGCGCGGGCCTTCGGCGTGCCGGCCGGCAGGTCGAGCGCGCCGGCAGCGACGGCGCCGGAGAGCAGGGCGACGTCGCCGGCGAGCCACGCGTCGGGGTCGCCGAGCACGCGCATCGCCACGTACGCGGCGGTCCAGGGCCCGACGCCGGGCCGGGCCACGAGCGCGTCGCGCAGCGCGCCGGCGTCGGTGCCGACATCGACGGCGAGCTCGCCGTCGGCCAGCGCGCGGGCGGCGCCGACGACGGCGGCGACGCCCCGTGCGGGCAGCCGCAGCGGCCGCGACGGGTCGGCGGCCGAGGCGGCGTCCGGGGGCACCGGCACGCCCGCGGCGACCTCGGCCGGGGTGGGGAACAGCCGGTCCAGGCCGGGCAGCGACGAGGCGTACGGGCGCCCGACGGCCGCGGCCAGGCGGCCGAGGTGGGTGCGCGCCGCGGCCACCGAGATCTGCTGGCCGACGATCGCGCGCAGCACCAGCTCCTCGGGGTCCACCGTGCCCGGCACCCGGACGCCGGGCGTCGCAGCGACGAGCGGGGCGAGCGCGGGGTCGGCCGCCAGCGCGGTGTCGACGGCGACGGGGTCCGCGTCGAGGTCGAGCAGGCGGCGCACCCGGGCGACGGCGGTGGCGACGTCGGCGAGCGACGTCAGCTCGAGGCGCAGCCGCAGCGCCCAGCGCGCGCCGGGGCCGTGCGCACCGGTGGCGTCCGGCGTCGCGGCCACCTCGAACGCGCCGGGGCCGTGCGGCAGCGCGAGCGTGCGCGCGTACCGCAGCGTGCCGTCGTCGTCGGTCGCGGCCGCCTCCACGCCCGCGACGGCGCGGGCCGCGAGGAAACCGAGCACGCCAGGGGCGTCGAACGGCTGGCGCACCGGCAGCGCGAGCTCGAGGCGCACGGCCGCGCCCGCCGGGGTGGCGGCGGGCCGCTCGCCACGCCGGGCCCGGGCGCGCAGCTCGCCCGGCGTCGCGGCGAAGACCGCGGCGACGGTGTCGTTGAACTGGCGGATGGAGCCGAACCCCGCGGCGAAGGCGACGTCCGCCAGCCGCAGGTCCGTGCCCACGAGCAGGGCGCGCGCCGTCTGCGCGCGCTGCGCCCGGGCGAGCGCCAGCGGCCCGGCGCCCAGCTCCGCCACCAGCAGGCGGTGCACGTGCCGGGCGCTGTAGCCGAGCCGGGCAGCCAGCCCGTCCACGCCCTCGCGGTCCACGACGCCGTCGGCGACGAGCCGCATCGCGCGGCCGGCGACGTCGCGGCGCAGGTTCCACTCCGGGGTGCCGGGCGCGGCCTCGGGCAGGCAGCGCTTGCAGGCGCGATAGCCGGCCTCGTGCGCCGCGGCGGACGTGAGGTAGAAGGTGACGTTCTGCGGCTTCGGCGTCCGCGCCGGGCAGGAGGGCCGGCAGTACACGCCGGTGGAGCTGACGGCGGTGAAGAACTGGCCGTCGAACCGGGCGTCGCGCGCCGCGATGGCGCGGTACCGCTCGGCGAACACCAGGTCGCCGAGCACCGGGTCGGGCGCCAGGTCGCCGGGCGTCGGCTCGGGCGCCGGCGCGCCCGCCGTCGGCTCGGGCGCCGAAACCGTGATCGCTGCCATGTCGCCATCCTGACCTGGCCGGCAGCGCGAGGGCTAGCGGGTTTCGGACACGGCGGTGAGGGCTCGCCCGCTGTTGATGCCCTCTCCGACCCGTGAGCTCGGCACCTTGTCGTGAGCTCGGCACCTCGAGCTGCCGAGCGCACCACCACGGGCCGAGCTCACCACAACGGGGAGA